>HF993136.1:173131-218969 GCA_000432435.1 Eubacterium sp. CAG:180 | reverse complement strand
ACGCCGTCTTTTCATTTTCACACCGTTTTTTGTTCACTATGTGCCACACAATCCACGCAATCCGTTTGGTACATCATCAAAAAAGCATCAATCACAAGTCAAATTCGTTAGTGATTATTTTTTCTTTTTTATCTAATTTTTCATTCTTTGTGTGAATTCATATATGCAGATTTAACGCTGTTTGGTAATTCATCAGGAATCATACTTTTTATCCTATCTTCGCTTCCGTCTTTGATAGCCTCACTGTAATACCAACATTTGAAATTTAACATATCAAGCGTTTTATTCAACTTGGTAATCTCAGCTTCTACTTGCTTTTTTTGGCTTTCAAACAACTCTTTCCTTTTGGTATATGTTGAACTTCCTTCCAAACACCAAGACATAAATTGCTTAATGTCTTTTATTTGTAAACCTGTTTTTTTCAAGCATTCAATTACACGCAATGCCTCAATTTCATTTTCGCTAAATTGTCTAATTCCCGATGTGCGATTTAATTCAGGAAACAGCCCTTCTTTATCATAGTAACGCAAAGTTGATACCGGTAAATCAAACATTTCAGATACTTGACCGATTGTATACATATTTTTCCCTCCCAAAAAATAAAAAACTCTTGACTTAAAGTTAGGTTTAGGTGCTATTATCAATATAACAGAGATTAAAAAAATATTCAATAGCGAATTTTAATTTTTAGGAGGTTGAAATATATGGCAGTAAAGCAAACAGCCGGTAGAAAAGAATTAGGAGAATTTGCTCCGAAATTTGCCGAATTAAATGATGATGTATTATTTGGTGAGGTTTGGAACAGAGAAGACAAGTTATCGCTCAGAGACCGTTCACTTGTTACAGTTACTTCTTTAATGTCGCAAGGTTTAATCGATTCCGCTTTTCGTTACCATTTGGAAAGTGCTAAGAAAAACGGAATCACAAAAGAAGAAATCACGGAGATTTTAACGCATAATGCTTTTTATGCAGGATGGCCAAAAGCTTGGGCTGCATTTCGTATGGCAAAAGAAGTGTGGAATGATAAGAACGAGGAAACTGAAGATAATACGATTGAAAAACATATTTCATCAATGATATTTCCGATTGGTGAGCCGAACGACAACTTTGCACAGTATTTTATAGGCAAAAGCTACCTTGCACCTATTTCCACGCAACAGGTCGGAATTTTCAATGTAACCTTTGAGCCAAAATGCAGAAACAATTGGCATATTCATCATTCTGAAAATGGTGGCGGACAAATTTTGATTTGTGTTTCCGGACGAGGATATTATCAGGAATGGGGCAAGAAAGCTATAGAAATGCTACCCGGCGATGTTGTGAATATTCCTGCGAATGTCAAGCATTGGCACGGAGCTTCGGCTGATAGTTGTTTTTCTCATTTAGCTATTGAAGTTCCGGGAGAAAATACATCAAATGAATGGCTGGAAGCTGTGTCAGATGAGGAATATTTTAACGCAATAAATTCTTAAAGGGAGAACTTAATTATGAGTAAAAAAGTTTTAATTCTGTCAGGCAGTCCTCGAAAGAATGGTAACTCTGACATTTTGTGTGATGAATTTGCCAAAGGTGCAACAGAAGCCGGTCATAATGTTGAAAAAATTCATGTGTCCGAAAAGAATATACACCCTTGTATTGCTTGTTACCATTGCAGTAAAAATAGCGGTGCGTGTGTATTTAAGGACGATATGGCTGAGATTTTACAAAAAATGATTTATGCTGATGTTCTTGTGTTGGCGAGTCCGGTTTACTTTTATTCAATAGATGCTCAGCTAAAAGCAGTTATCGACCGTACTGTTGCTCGTTGGTTAGAGGTTAAAAACAAGGAATTTTATTATATTACTACTATGGCAGACAATGAAAAATCGTCAGCAGACACAACATTAGCTTGTTTCAGAGGTTATGCCGATTGTGTCGAAGGTGCAGTTGAAAAAGGAACTGTTGTTGCCGGCGGTGTGTATGAAAAAGGTGAAATTAAAAATCACCCTGCAATGAAACTTGCATATCAAATGGGTAAAAATGTGTAATGAAATTTCTACATTATTAAAGAATGGAGCAAAATTATGTTAGGAAATTTTAGTTATTGTAATCCGACAAAACTTTATTTTGGAGAAAATTCATTATCCAATTTAAGTGATGAATTGAAAAAATACGGTGATAATGTTGTACTTGTATATGGTACAGGTTCTATAAAAAAGAATGGTATTTATGACGATATAATCAAAATCCTAAAAGGAAGTAATAAAAACATCACAGAAATTGAGGGCGTGATGCCAAATCCGACTGTTGAAAAACTTTATGAAGGTATAGAAATAGCAAGAAATCATAATGCGGATTTTATTCTCGCAGTTGGCGGTGGTTCTGTTTGCGATTTTTCAAAGGCGCTTTCTGTTTCTGTTAATTGTAATGAAGATCCTTGGGAAAAATATTTTGTCCGTTTTGAAGAACCAGATTGTGAAATAATACCGATTGGATGTGTTTTGACTATGGTTGGAACAGGCTCGGAAATGAACGCAGGTTCTGTAATTACAAATCAGAATACTAAAGAAAAAATCGGTCATGTTTTTGCAGATGAAAAGATTATGCCGAGATTTACAATCCTTAATCCTCGCTTTACAATGACATTGCCGAAATACCAAATGGTGTCGGGAATTTATGATATTTTCAATCATATTTGCGAACAATATTTTTCAGGAACTGATGATAATACAAGCGATTATATCAGCGAAGCACTTATGAAAAGTGTTATTCACTCAAGCCTTGTTGCGATAAAAAATCCTAATGATTACGAAGCAAGAAGCAATATTATGTGGACTGCTACTTGGGCGCTTAACACCCTTATTGCCAAAGGCAAAACAACCGATTGGGAGGTTCATATGCTCGGTCAGGCAGTCGGAGGTTATACAAATGCAACCCACGGTATGACGCTTTCTGCTGTTTCTCTCGCTTATTACAGATATATTATGCCTTACGGACTTGATAAATTTAAGCGTTTTGCAATCAATGTTTGGAACGTTTCCCCTCAAGGCAAAACAGATGAGCAAATTGCAAAAGAAGGATTACTTGCAATGGAAAATTGGATGAACGAAATCGGTGTTATTACTAATATATCCGATTTGGGAGTTACCAAAGATGATATAGAAAACATTGCCGATTTAACACTAACAATGGATGGCGGTTATAAGACTCTTAGCCGTGATGAAAAAATCAAGGTGTTATCTGATAGCTTATAATATTTATTGATCAATCACCATTTGATTTGGAAAATCTGACCATATAACATTTTATTGAATATTTAATTACTTACAGCGTGAGGAATTCTCACGCTGTTTTTTCATCTGCTCAAATAACGATTATCCGTCTTATATCACAATTCAAATCCGTTTGTAACGCCCATCAGCATATCCGTGTTTCGCTTGACATAATACATTTCGGTTATTTCTGAAGTTGTGTGTCCGAGTAAGTCTGCCACCTGCCTCGGTGTTAATGCTTTTACCGTTCCGTCATCTGCTCGCACTCCTGTTACAAGCTTTGTTGCGAAGGTGTGGCGCAAACTGTGTAAGCCTTTTTTCTCAATTCCTGCCGCATCGAGTATGGAATAAAACTGTTTTCTTAAATTCAACGGTCTTGTAAAGTTTCCGTCTGCATCGGGTATCAACGGTGCGTCCTCACCGAAATATCGCTCGTTGCGTAATTCGATAATCGCTTGTATTGCAGTTTCGCTTAAGGGTACAATACGCTTGCTTGAAGCGGTTTTCAGCTTGCCTACAACAATTTCCCGTTCGCTTTTTCTGCTTTTTCGTCAAAAAGAAACAGTCACCGTTGCGGTGACTGTTTCTTTAGATATGGTGGATTTCCTGCTCCAAAGCATTTTTCGGCCAAGATTTTCTCAGTGCCGCATAGGAAATTACAAAGTTGGCTAGCCAACCTGCCGGAACTGCAAGCCATACAAATGCAATGCCGAAATGCGGTGCAAAAATCAATGCTACGGATAACCGAATCGCAAGGTTGACCATATTTGCAGTCAAAAACGGGCGCATATTTCCAAGTCCGCGAAGAACACCGTCTGTTGCCATTTTGATACCCATAAATATGAAAAAGTATCCAATCCATTTCATATAATCACCGGAAACTTGATACGCTAATTCCGTTCCGTCTTTTCCTAAGAAAAGTGAAGATATTTGAGTGTGCATCGTTTCAATAATTACAAATGCAAGTACGGCAAAGCATACATCTAACAGCAAAGCGGCGCGGTAGCCTTTTTTAATACGGTCAATTTTTCCGGCACCGAGATTTTGCGAAACAAATGGTGACACGGCATTCCCGATTGATACAAATATCAGTGAAAAAACATTCTCTATTCTCATCGTTGCCGCGTAGCCTGCGAGTGCTTGCGTGCCAAACGGATTTACAACCGCCTGCACAATCATCATACCGATTGATACCGTGGATTGTTGAAGAATAGACGGAACGGCGATTTTAAGCATTAAACGCAGTCCGCTTTTGTCAAATCGATGAAACGGACTTGCGTATTTTCGCATTCGATAAAGAAAAATCAAAAGGGAAAGTACGGCAGAAATGCCCTGTGCAATAAGAGTGGCAAGAGCCGCACCGAATACTCCGAGTTTAAGACCGCCCACCATCCAAAGGTCCATGATGATATTCAATACAGATGAAAATATTAAAAGCCATAACGGAATTTTCGATTCACCGATTGAAGTAAACATGGTTGAAAGAATGTTGTACATAAATAAAAACGGAAAGCCCGCAAAATAGATGCGCAAGTACAGTACCGCATCCTCCATTATATCCGCAGGCGTTTGCAGTATGCTCATCATCCAATTAGAACCGAAAAATCCAAAGATACCGAGAAATATGCTTAAAAGCAAAAAGCTGATTAACGAGGTTGATACGATTGTTTTCATCTTGCCGTAATTTTGAGCACCGAAATAACGGCTTACAAGCACACCTGCGCCCACGCCTGCACCGAGTGCGATACAAATAAAAACATTTGTAAGTGCGGCACAAGCTCCGACGGCCGCAAGGGCAGAGGAGCCGACAAATTGACCGACGATAATTGAATCAGCCATATTGTATACTTGTTGAAAGAAGCTGCCTAAAATCATAGGCATCGCAAAAACAGTCAAAGCCTTGAGCGGCGGATCGGTTATTAAATATTCGTCCTTTGTCATTTTAATATTCTCCTGAAAATCACTTGCGTTATCCTTTTAATTTATGCATCCGTTTTCTTAGAATTGTAGCACAAAAGCAATGTTATATTTAAAAAGCCAAACAAGATACAGCTTTCTCAGTCTGCACCCTGTTCGGCTTACGTCTTTACTGAACAATCGCTCCCTGAGCGAACATTAGAAGTATATCATCGGCATAAATAAATGTCAATGAGTTATAGTCCTGAATAGCCTGACCGTTGATATTTAATAAGCAGTAAAAAGTGTTGTTTTAAATATAAATCAGAACAAAAAGCAGCACACAACCAATATCCGGTGTGTTGTTTTTGTCGGCATTTAGCCGCATATTGTTTTGTGACGCCGTTTGTTACCTTGAATGCGATGTTTTGTAAAAAGAATATAAAGCGGCGGAAATGAGGTTATGTGATAAATCAGCACAAATTCCGAAAAAAGCCGAAAAAGGTGATACAATCAAGCTCATAAAAGGGGCGGAGAAATGAAATGACAGCTGTTTGTAATAAAATAAAGTCAATAGTTGCATTTGCGGTTATTTGCGTTATATTGTCGCTGCCTCTCGATGCTTTTGCCTCGGGTGACAGCGACTTTGTGTATTATATTAAGAACGGAAAGGTTTGCGTAAGCGGCTACCGCGGAGTGAGCGATACGATTTTGGTACCAGAAAAAATTAAGGGCAAAACGGTGGCGGCGATTGACGATTACGCATTTTCGTCAAACGGAACCGTGGAATTTATCGGCTTACCCGATTCCGTCACCGCAGTCGGCAAAAACGCTTTTTCCGACTGCACGGCTCTGTCATATGTCAGCTTCGGCGCGAATTTAAACGAGATAGGCGACAATGCCTTTTCGGGCTGTTATTCCTTAAAAAAAGCAGAGCTTAAAAAAGGAGTTACATATATAGGCAAGGGAGCCTTTAAAGGGTGTTCGTCGCTTTCTTTCGCCGTAATTCCCGACGGAGTGGCATTTATCGGTGAGAAAGCCTTTTTCGGTTGCTCTGCGTTACAAAAAGTTATGTTGCCCGAGAGCGTTACGGAACTTCATACAAGCACGTTTGAAAATTGTTCGTCTCTTTTAAAAGCTGAGCTTCGCGGCGTAAAAACAATAGGGGATCGAGCGTTCTATAATTGTGCCGCACTTTCGGAGATAAGCTTTTCACCGTCTCTTAAAGAGATAGGGGCTTTTGCCTTTTCGGTAAATACTTCTTTGGAAAAAGTTACTTTGCCCCCAAATACTGAGCTTGTTTCAGACGAAGCTTTTTCGCGCTGTACGTCTTTAAAAACCGTTACCGTTTTCAGCGAAGCTCTGAAGATGTCGGCTACGGCATTAGACGGATGTACCTCACTTTATGCAATATACGGAAGCTCCGCGTTTTCATCCGAAGCGGCAATCGGCATAAGAAATGCAACGGTGTCTTTCGATTGTGTGTCCGAGGAGAAAGAAACCGGTGTTGTAAATACGGCAGTCGGTGTTACGGTACAAACGCTAAAGGAGATATTGGTATTCAAAGGAGTTATCGATGCTGCGGATGAATTGACCGTGTTTGATGAAAACGGCAATATTTTGCCTGATTTCGCCGTTGTCGAGGACGGTGCAGGTATTCGCATACGCAAAGGCAAAACGGATTATTATTACGTTGCGCGAGTGAATTTCGGCGATGTGAATTCAGACGGTAAAACGAACAGTGCGGACGCTGTTATAATGCTTAAATATTCGGTGGGCTTAACAGGCTTGTCTCCGATAAAACTCAAAGAGGCCGATTTAAACCGAGACGGAGCCGTAGATGAGAGCGACGCGGTTTTACTGCTTCGCAGGTCATGCGGTCTTATGGCATAATAAAAAAGCATCGCTGATTCTTTTTACCAAAATCGCGGTGCTTTTAATTATTTTGTATTTTCTTTCAGATATTCCAACAATACGTCTTTTCTGTTTTGGCACTTACCCTCTATAACGCCGTTAAGTAAAAAATCAAGCGAGCTTTTAATCTCTTTTCCCTCGGCTATGCCGAAGGCCTTAATATCATCGCCGTTTACTGCGAGAGATTTTAAATTATAACACTCGTTGTTTATCTTTATCTCCTCATAGAACGAACGCATATTTTTAAGCTTTTCGTCTATTGCGTGCGGATCGGCCTTTGCCATGTTATCGGCGCGTTTGATTTTTATAAGGTTAAGGTATGTTTCGTCTCCGAGACTGCACATCATTTTTTTTGCCTGAATTTTGTCGCGTGGGGATTTCATATCGTGTATCAAAACGAGCTTTGATACCTCGTTTATTGTATTATTGTCAAATTTCAGCCTTTTAAGAATGTCTCGCGTCTTTTTTTCACTTATCACGGCATGACCTTTGAAGTGCGAAGTGCCGTTTTCGTCAGTGGTTTTGGCGTCGGGCTTTCCGAAATCATGGAAAAACATTGTAAGACGCAAAATTCTGTCATTAAAATCTATTGCGTCTACGGCGTGAAGCGTATGCTCGAACACATCGTATTTGTGATATTTTGTGTGCTGCTCGCATTCTGCAAGTGGGGCAAGCTCCGGGATAAATACCTCTATAACCGCGTGATATTTCCGTATAACGTCGGTTGCGTATTTTCCCGTGATAAGCTTTGTGAATTCAACCTGTAATCTTTCTTTTGACACATCCGACAACAGCTGCCTGTTTTTCAGTATGCTGTCCGATGTGTTTTTTTCTATTTTGAATCCGAGCTCCGCCGAAAAACGGACGGCACGCATTATTCTGAGCGCGTCCTCCGAAAAACGTGTGTCCGGGTCGCCGACGCACCGTATTATTTTGTTCTTCAAATCGTCTTTGCCGCCGAAAGCATCAATTATTTTGTCGTCGCAATTACAGCAAAGTGTGTTTATTGTGAAATCACGCCTTGAGAGATCGTCTCTGAGGTTATCCGAAAATGATACCGTTTGCGGATGACGGTGGTCTGTATAGTCGCCGTCTATGCGATAAGTGGTTATTTCGAGCGGCATACCGTCAATTATAACAGTTACCGTCCCGTGCTTTATACCTGTCTCTATTATCCGTTCGCCGCAAAACACCTTTTCGGTTTCTTCGGGGCGTGCGCTTGTTGTGATGTCCCAGTCAAACGGGACTTTGCCTAGCAGACAATCACGAACCGCGCCGCCGACGGCATAGGCTTCAAAACCGCTGTTTTTCAGCAGGCATATTGCCTTGTTCACTTGTTCGGGGAGCTTTATCATAATAATTCCTCAAAGTATGCTTTTGATTTCTGAGAGACTGTCAATTCTTATATCCGCGCCCACATTATCATATCCCGTGCCGTTGTGGTCATACCAACAGGTGGTGATTCCGAAGCTCTTCCCTCCGGATATATCGGCAGTAAGCGAATCGCCTATAAGTATAAATTTTGATTTGTCGGTTTCGTGCAGCTCATTGAGGCACCGCTCAAAAAATTCCCGTTGGGGCTTTTGTATGCCTATTCTCTCCGAAACAAAAAGGTGAGAGAAGCAGTCTATCATTCCGGCAAGTGTCAGTCGGTGCTTTTGCTGCTCAAAGGGACCGTTGCTTGCGGCACAGAGTATGTATTTTTTTGACAGATATTTAACCGTATCCACAGCTCCGTTTACAGGCTCGTGGCTGTCATATATCCCTTTTACGAATTCTTTTTCAAATTCACGTCCGTCAAAAGTGATACCCATAACCGAAAAAACCATATTCCACCGTTTTTCGTGTATTTGATCCCTTGTGATTTCTCCCGTTTCGAGTCTTTGCCAGAGAGAGTCGTTGATTTTATGAAAAACCGACGGCATTTCTTTTTTGAAACCTACTCCGCAAGCTTTGCAAGCGTTTGTCATAGCTTTTTCGGCACATTTGTTGAAATCCAAAAGCGTATTGTCAATGTCTATCAGAACATATTTAAACATATCGTAATCCTTCCTTCATCATAATGAAATTATATGATATTCACTTAATATTTTCAAGTGTTGAGCCGCTCCTTTACTTTATTTAAAAAATATTATAAAATAATAAAAAATAACCTTTACGTGGTGATGATTATGGAGCAAAGTAAAATTGAGCGTATAAACTTCCTTGCCAAAAAGCAAAAAGGGGATGGGCTTACTCCCGAAGAAAAGGAGGAGCAGGCAATTTTGCGCCGCGAGTATATCGACTCTTTTAAAAGAAATCTTGTCGCAAATCTTGAAAATACGTATATCGTTGATGAAAACGGAAATAAACATAAGGTTAAAAAGCATACCGATGACGATAAAAGCTGACTTGAGCTGTCTGCTTTGGGCGTATGAGCCCTAAATATCCGTTTAAAAAGGCAAATAACTTGACTTGACCGCTATATATAGTGTAAAATATATGGCGGTATTTTTCGGCAGGATTTTCCTGCGTGCATTTTTTCCGCCGCTCGGAATTTAAAAGGTGGTTTATTTAAATGGCAAAAAAAGCGGTATACAATGAAGAAAGTATTTCGCAGCTAAAGGGTGCTGACAGAGTTAGGCTTCGCCCTGCCGTTATTTTCGGCTCGGATGGTATTGAGGGCTGTGAGCACGCTGTATTTGAGATACTTTCAAATTCCATAGACGAGGCAAGAGAGGGCTACGGTAAAGAGATAACCGTGACCCGTTTTCTCGACGGCTCCGTTGAGGTTGTCGATCACGGCAGAGGTATGCCTATGGACTACAACGAAAAGGAAAAGCGTTGGAACTGGGAGCTGCTCTTCTGTGAGATGTATGCCGGCAGTAAATATAATACAAACAACGGCGGAACATACGAGTATTCACTCGGACTTAACGGACTCGGACTTTGTGCCACACAGTATGCTTCGGAGTATATGGATGCCGAGGTGCACAAAAACGGATTTCGCTATGAGATACATTTTAAGGCGGGCGAGCCCGTCAGCGAGCTTCAAAAGGAACCGTACAATAAAAAAGATACCGGTACAAGAATACGCTGGAAACCGGATATCAAGGTGTTCACCGATATTGATATTCCTCTTGAATACTATCAGGAGACTATATTAAGGCAGTCGGTTGTAAATGCGGGAATAAAATTCGTTCTTCGCAATCAAATCGGCGAAAAGAGCTTTGATAAATACGAATACTGCTACGAAAACGGTATAGTCGATTATATAAAGGAATTTGTCGGCGACGATGCGTTTTCTTCCGTGCAGTTTTGGCAGGGTGAGAGAAAGGGCAGAGACAGAGCCGATTTGCCCGAATACAAGGTTAAGCTCAATGTTGCGCTGTGTTTTTCCAATAAAAAACAGCTTAAGGAGTATTACCATAATTCCAGTTTTCTTGAACACGGCGGCGCTCCCGAAAAAGCTGTAAAAAGTGCGTTCGTTTCGCAGATTGACAGCTATTTAAAAGCAAACAGCAAGTATTTAAAGAGCGACAGCAAGATAAATTTCCAGGATGTGGAGGATTGTCTTGTGCTTGTTTCGTCATCCTTTTCAACTCAGACGTCATACGAAAATCAGACCAAAAAAGCTATAACCAATAAATTCATTCAGGAGGCTATGACGGATTTTCTCCGCCATCAGCTTGAAGTGTATTTTATAGAAAACAGAATAGACGCCGAAAAAATTGCCGAGCAGGTGCTCATAAATATGCGTTCGCGCGTCAAGGCCGAATCCACAAGGCTCAACATTAAAAAGACGCTTCAAAGCGGCAACAGTATGACTGACAGAATCGAAAAATTCGTTGACTGCCGCTCAAAGGACGTTTCGGAGCGTGAAATATTCATAGTGGAGGGCGACTCGGCTCTCGGTGCCTGTAAGCAGGCGAGAGACAGTGCCTTTCAGGCAGTTATGCCGGTACGAGGGAAGATACTCAACTGTCTTAAGGCCGAATACCCCAAAATATTTAAAAACGACATTATAACAGACCTTATCAAAGTGCTCGGCTGCGGCGTTGAGGTAAGCTCCAAGGCAAATAAAAATCTGTCGCTTTTCAATATGGATAATCTGCGTTGGAGCAAGGTCATAATTTGTACCGATGCCGACGTTGACGGTTATCAGATACGGACGCTGATATTAACGATGATTTATCGTCTTATGCCCACGCTTATAAAAGAGGGTAAGGTGTTTATAGCCGAATCTCCGCTTTACGAAATAACTTGCAAGGACGAGACCTGGTTTTGCTACACCGAAAAGGAAAAGCAGGATGCCCTTCTTGAAATCGGAGACAGAAAATATACCATACAGCGTTCAAAGGGTCTCGGTGAAAACGAACCCGAGATGATGTGGCTTACCACAATGAATCCCAAAACCCGTCGTCTTATAAAGGTCGAGCCGGATTATTCACCCGAGGCTGTCGCCGATAAATTTGACCTTTTACTCGGCGACAATTTACAGGGCAGAAAAGATTATATTGCCGAAAACGGTGCTCAGTACATTGATATGACTGACCTTTCTTAACGTTATCACGGCAAATCAGGAGAGTCGGAAAATGGCTAAAAGAACCAAGAAAAACGAAACAGACCGAAATTCGGAGGAACTTAACATAAACGCTCATATTCTCGGTGCAGGCGAGGTGGTAGAGCAGCATATAACCGATACGCTTGAAGTTAACTATATGCCGTATGCCATGAGTGTTATTATGTCGCGTGCCATTCCCGAAATAGACGGTTTTAAACCGTCACACAGGAAGCTGCTTTATACTATGTATAAAATGGGGCTGCTTCAGGGAGGCACTATAAAATCCGCCAATATAGTCGGCCGAACCATGCAGCTGAACCCCCACGGCGACGCGGCAATTTACGAGACGATGATTCGTTTGGCTCGCGGCAATGAGTCGCTCCTTCACCCTTATGTTGAGTCAAAGGGTAACTTCGGTAAATCGTATTCAAAAAATATGCAGTATGCGGCTTCGCGTTATACCGAGGCAAAATTAGCCCCGATTTCAGCCGAGCTTTTCCGCGATATAGATAAGGACACGGTCGATTTTGTACCGAACTACGACAATACCATGACCGAGCCCACGCTTTTGCCCGTTACATTTCCGTCGGTGCTTGTAAATGCCAATATGGGTATAGCCGTCGGTATGGCTTCAAATATTTGTTCGTTCAACTTGAAAGAAATCTGCGATACTACCGTGGCGCTTATAAAGGACCCCGACGCCGATATAACCGAAACGCTAAAGGCTCCCGATTTTATAGGCGGCGGTCAGATACTCTACGATGAAGATAAGATGAACGAGATATTCCGCACGGGTCGCGGAAGCTTCAAAATTCGCGCAAAGTACAGCTATGATAAAAAGAATAACTGTATTGATATATACGAAATTCCGGCGACCACCACTACGGAGGCGATAATCGATAAGATAGTCGAACTCGCAAAGGGCGGCAAGGCTAAGGAAATTTCCGATATCCGCGACGAGACCGATAAAAAGGGTCTTAAAATAACAATCGACTTAAAGCGCGGCACAGATGCAGACAAGCTTATGAAAAAGCTCTATAAAATGACTCCGCTTGAAGATTCATTCGGCTGTAACTTTAATGTCCTTATAGCAGGAACGCCGAGAGTCCTCGGGGTGCGCGAGCTGCTTTTGGAATGGATAGCTTTCCGTACCGAATGTGTAAATCGCCGCGTCTTTTTTGACCTTTCCAAAGCAAAAGACAGGCTGCATCTTTTAGAGGGACTTCAAAAAATTCTTCTCGATATTGATAAGGCAATAAAAGTAATACGCTCAACGGACGAGGAGTCCGAGGTTGTTCCGAACTTGATGATAGGCTTCGGAATAGATAAGATACAGGCGGATTATGTGGCTGAAATCAAATTGCGCCACTTAAACCGTGAGTATATTTTAAAGAAAACGGAAGATATAGAAAAGCTGAGAGCCGAAATCGAGGATATGGAGGATATTCTCGCAAGTCGCTCAAGAGTTAAAAAAATTATCGTAAACGAGCTTTCGGATGTCGTTAAAAATTACGATAAGCCGCGTCGTTCGGAAATAATCTACACGAGTGATATAGATGATGAATCGGAGCCCGATGAGGAGATACCGAATTATCCCGTCACGCTATTCTTTACCAAGGAGGGCTATTTCAAAAAGATAACTCCGCAGTCACTGCGTATGAGCGGTGAGCAAAAGCTAAAGGAAAACGATGAAATAATCGAGACCGTTGAGGCTGCAAACAATACAGAGCTTTTGTTCTTTACCGATAAGTACCGTGTTTATAAAGCCAAAGCTGCTGACTTTGACGACAGCAAGGCGAGTGTTCTCGGCGATTATGTGGCTTCAAAGCTTGAGATGGAGCCCGATGAAAATGCCGTGTATATGGCGGTTACAACAGACTATAAGGGCTTTATGCTGTTCTTCTTTGAAAACGGCAAGCTTGCCAAAATAGACCTCTCCGCCTATGAGACTAAAACGAACCGCAAGAAGCTGATTAAGGCGTATTGTGAGAAATTCCCGGTAGTCAATATGTTCTGTGTGACTGAGGATAAGGAGTATGTTATGAAGTCCACCTCCGGCAGAATTCTTCTTCTCAATACCGGTGCAATAGCCGTCAAAACGACCAAGGATTCTATGGGCGTATCGGTTATGACTCTTAAAAAAGGGCATAGGGTGTCTTCCGTAAAAGAGTATACCGACGGTGAGTTTGTAAAGCCTGCGAGATACAGGACGAGAACCTTGCCTGCCGCCGGTGCGACTTTGTCGGCTGATGATGTCGGCGAGCAGCTTACACTTTAACTTAAAAAATATACCGTGTTTCGAAATTCGTTTTTCGGAATTAGGTATATTTTTTTGTTTTTCGGGTGTCAACCGATAATGCATGAGTGTTGACTATGCATTTCGAATGTTGTATAATTCCGATATAAGTAAATGTCTGTTTCGCGGCTTAACGGAGGTTAATATGAAAAGACGAACTAAAATAATTTCGGCTGTTATGGCTCTCGCAATACTTGTATGCGTGTTCGCTGTACTTGCGACGTCGTTTGCCGTTGACACTTCTTCCGAAAGCGCATCCTTCAGAGTTGACGCTCAGATTATGGGCTATAACAGGGTAGAGGTAAAAATATATGCTCCGGCAGGGGCCGCGGGCGGTAGCTATACACTTAAATACGATTCCTCATATTTGAGGCTCGCAAAGCCGGATGCGGATAAAAACGGCGAGCAGACGTCGGTTACTTCGTACGAAAACGGCGGTACGGCAATAACAAATTATAATTTTTCACAGGATTCTTTAAGATGCTCGGCAGCCGCGCCGAAATCCTCTTCGACGGAGCAGCTGTACGGAAGTTATACTTTTTATTTTGACGGCAACTATAAAGAAGGCAGTATATCGGTAATCGCATTTGATATTTACAGCGGAGACGAAACTCCAAAGCTTCTCGGCTCCGATAAAACCGCAAAATGTGACTTTGACGTTAAGGCGGCTCCCGCGAACACAATATCGCTGAAATATATAGGAGATAAATATTACTATATGGTTAGCGGTAAAAATGATACTTCATACAGCGGGCTTGTAAATTATTACGGCACTTATTATTATGTCGAAAACGGTGTGCTGAACTGGGATTACTCAGGTCTTACTAAGTATTATGGTACTTGGTATTATGTCGAAAACAGTGAGCTTAAATGGAATTATACGGGTCTTACAAAGTACTACGGTACATGGTATTACGTCGAAAACAGTGTTCTTAATTGGAACTATACGGGGCTCACAAACTATTACGGCACCTGGTATTATTGCGAGGGCAGTGTACTTAATTGGGATTACACCGGTCTTACAAAATATTACGGCACTTGGTATTACGTCAAAAAGGGCGTGCTTGACTGGAATTATACGGGATACACCTATTATTACGGCACGCGTTACTATGTCAGAAACGGAATTCTTGCGTAATACGCATTGTATTTGATTGTTTCTCGCTTGCTTAAAGACTGCTGCATACAAAATATTGCAAAACCGTTCATTCATTTGAACGGTTTTGTGTTTTTTAGAGAAATGTGTCAATACAACACTTTTGCATAAAAACTATTGCAATTATATACTGATTGTTGTATAATTCGAATAAACGGCAGGGCTTTATGCCGTAAAAATCAGGGAGGATATTAAATTTATGAAAAAATTCAAAAAGTTGATTGCGGTTGCATTGGCTGTTATTCTATCGCTGTCTGTAATGTCGGTCGCCGCTTTTGCGTCTACTACCGATTCACTTAAACGAACGGCTGACGGTACTTGGCTCTATATGGAAAACGGTGAGCATAATGCCTACTACACAGGCCTTGTTAAGTATTATGACACTTGGTATTATGTTGAAAACGGCGTTCTTAATTGGAACTATACAGGCCCTACCGAGTATTACGGCACAACATATTATGTCATAAAAAGTATACTTGAATGGGATTATTCAAGCCTTGTTTGTGTTAATGATGTTTGGCATTATGTAGAAAATGGTGTTTATTCGAATGATTACACCGGTCTTACAAAATATTACGGCACTTGGTATTATGTTGAGGACGGCGTCCTTAATTGGGATTATACCGGACTTACTAAGTATTACGATACTTGGTACTATGTTGAAAACGGCGAGCTCAATTGGAACTATACCGGACTTACTCAGTATTTCGATACTTGGTATTATGTTGAGGACGGTGTTCTTAACTGGAATAAAAACGGTCTTTATAATTACTACGGCAATGAATGGTGCTATCTTACAAACGGTCAGATCGACACTTACTATACAGGACTTGTAAATTATTATGGCACATGGTATTACGTCGAGGAGGGCTTCCTCAATTGGGACTATTGTAGCCTTACAAATTACTACGGAACATATTACGGTGTGGTAAACGGGGTTCTTGACTGGAATTTCTCTGGTGTTTTAAGATACGGCACTACCCTTTATTATGTAAGAAACGGCGTTCTTGATTGGAACTATAAAGGCAAGGCGATGTATTGTACGGGCAAAACATACACCTTCAGAAACGGTGCCGCCATAGATTATGATGGCTATGTTGCCGACGCCGCACAGGCTCTTGCCCTCATAAAATATTATGAGGCTAAGGAGGGCAACACAGTTACATTGGTAGAAGCCGAGGGAATGCCGGATGATGTATACAACGGTGTGGCTGTTACAGTAAAAATAAGAAGTAACGACGGCTCGGAGGAATACTATACCGCTATTACCTTTAAGAACTTCCAACAGTACACAAACCTTACAGGAATTATGGAAAACGAGGGAGACGGTTATCTGTATGTGATTATTGTAGCCGGCAACCATAACGAGGATAACTCGGTGGTACTGTCAAATGACGCGATATTAGCTTATCTTGACGGAATGGATTCTTTTGCCCTGTTAAATCCAATTAGTGTATAATAATGTTTTATGATATCGGATATAAAGCCGTATCCGTCCGCTGAAATAATTAATAACAAACACAGAAGAAGGTCTGTCGGTTTAACCGGCAGACCTTCATTTTGTCCGAAATTTATTGAAGAATCAGGGATTTTATACTTCTTATTTCATGCCGTCTTCATAAGCCTTGATCATCTTCTTGACCATCTGTCCGCCGATAGAGCCGGCCTGCTTAGAAGTAAGGTCGCCGTTATAACCCTGCTTGAGATTTACACCAACCTCATTAGCAGCTTCCATTTTGAATCTGTTAAGAGCTTCCTTAGCTTCCGGAACAACGTTCTTGGAACTTGACATTTGAAAACACTCCTTTTCATTACAATTTGCGTTTGCATTACTATTTTTTACATTGAGCGTTTTTATATTAAATAAAATAAATGCTAAAAATGTTATTTTTTGTAACTTAATAAACGGATATTTCAAATGCGTTGTTTGATTCTATATAAAACTCTTTTAAAGACGAGCTTATTATATGTGAATTGATTTTTCGTATTTTTACTCGTTTCGGTGTGATTCTCATAAAATCGGCGGCTTAAAACCGTATTGCGTTTCGTTAAACAAAAAAATCTTGATAATAAAGCGATTGTATGTTAAAATATTTTCCGTAAATTTTGACAGAGGGTGAAAAATATGTCAGGGCACTCAAAATGGAGTACTATCAAACGTAAAAAGGAAAAGACCGATAATGCCCGTGCAAAGGTATTTACTAAAATCGGCCGTGAAATAGCTGTTGCCGTCAGAGAGGGCGGACCCGACCCTGCCGGTAATTCAAAGCTTAAGGATTGCATAGCTAAGGCGAAGGCTTGCAATGTTCCGAACGATAATATCGAAAGAATCATTAAAAAGGCTGCCGGAGACGGCAATACCGATAATTACGAAAGCATAATCTATGAGGGCTACGGTCCGTCGGGTGTTGCCGTAATAGTCGAGACTCTTACAGATAACCGCAACAGAACCGCAGGCGATATGCGTCATTATTTTGATAAGTTCGGCGGCAATATGGGAACCTCGGGCTGTGTTTCGTTTATGTTTACCCGTGAGGGCGTAATTATTATCGACAAAGAGGATGTTGACGAGGAAAAACTTATGGAAGACGCTCTCGAAGCGGGTGCCACCGATTTTCTCACAGACGGCGATGTTTTCGAAGTTCGCACAGAGCCTAACGATATGGGTGCAGTACGCGACGATCTTGAGGCCAAGGGTTATAAATACCTGACAGCCGAGGTCGATTATATTCCATCTACCTATACAAAGCTCGAAAGTGAAGAGGATATAAACAATATGGGCAAAATGCTCGAAATGTTTGATGATAACGACGATGTTCAAAATGTTTTCCATAACTGGGAAAATGAGGACGATTACGAAGGTTGACGGATTTTGAATTTAGGGAATATTCTGTTTTAAATTCAATGCGTAATTTAAGTTAAAGACGGCTTGATTTGTTTTTCAAGCTGTCTTTTTTATTTTTCTTTCGGCATTTGTCGAACAAGGTATTGTAAATTAAAATAATACAAAATAATGTTCTTTCGTAGCATAAAAATATATTAACGTACAAACCTAAAAAATATGCCTGATATGATTGACATTTGACAAAACTAATTATACAATGTATCTGAGGAAGATTTGAAAAACATATTTATATATATTTTTTGGAGGTGCTTTTAAATGAGAAAAACAAAAATAATATGCACCGTCGGTCCGGCTACCGATGAGGACGGAGTCCTTGAAAAGATGATAAAAGCCGGAATGAATGTTGCGAGATTCAACTTTTCTCACGGCACTCATGAAATGCATAAAAAAAGGTTTGATGAGCTGGTGGCTCTTAGAGACAAACTTGATCTCCCCATAGCTACAATGCTTGACACTAAGGGTCCGGAGATACGTATAGGCTATTTTAAAGACCACAAAGCCGTAACGCTGAAAGATGGCGATGATTATATTCTCACCTCGCGAGATATAGAGTGCGACGAAAAGCAGGCGAGCGTTTCCTTTAAGGAACTGCCGCAGGATGTCAGAATGGGCACGATTATCAGAATAAACGACGGTCTTGTATCTCTCAGGGTCGAAAAGGTCGAAGGCCCCGATATTTATTGTAAGGTTGTTGACGGCGGCGTTATTTCAGACCAAAAGGGCGTAAATGTTCCGGATACAAATTTATCAATGCCTTATCTTTCCGAGCACGATATGTCCGATTTGGCGTTCGGGGCAAAGCTCGGATTCGATTTCATAGCGGCTTCATTTATTCGCTCGGCCGCGGATGTTGATTATCTTCGTAATTTTACAAATTCCGTGGGATTTCACAAGGTAAAAATAATTGCAAAAATAGAGAATATGAGCGGCGTCAACAATATTGATGAAATTATTGCCGCTGCGGACGGTATTATGATAGCGCGTGGCGATATGGGCGTCGAAATACCGTTTGAGCTTATTCCGTCAATACAGAAAAAGCTCATCAAAAAGGCATATACGGCAGGTAAGCAGGTTATAACCGCAACTCAGATGCTTGAGTCGATGATAACGAATGCCCGTCCCACAAGAGCAGAGATTACCGACGTTGCAAATGCAATTTATGACGGCACTTCGGCAATTATGCTTTCCGGTGAAACTGCTGCCGGTAAGCACCCTGTCGAGGCTGTTGAAACAATGGCACTTATAGCCGAGACCACCGAGGCAGATATAGACTATCTCACTAAATTTAAAAATGATTCGTCTGAGTACGATAACAGCATAACAAACGCTATTTCACACGCCACCGTTACAACCGCTCACGACCTCGGCGCAAAGGCGATTATTACGGTAACGAAGAGCGGTTCGACTGCCCGTATGATTTCAAAGCATCGCCCGTCCTCCATGATAATCAGCTGCACGACCGATGAAACCGTTTGCCGTCAGATGAATATGTCTTGGGGTATGATACCGCTTATGTGCGAAGAAAAGAACAACTCTGATGCACTTTTCTCTCACGCTGTTGAGGTTGCACGTAAGCACGGTCTCATTTCAAAAGGCGATATCGTTGTAATAACCGCGGGAATTCCGCTCGGGATTTCCGGCACAACGAATATGTTAAAGGTTGAGCGCATAAAGTAATCGGTTTTTGCGTTTTTCTCATGTGTATATAAAAACAAATTATACCGAAAATATTAAGGCTTCGTTGTTTGCGAAGCCTTAATATTTTATGTGCGGCGGTGATGTTTAAATGAGCGATTATGAGATTATAAAGTATATCCTAAACGATATAAACGAGGATCTCGACGATGAAGAAAAAGTGCATCTGCTTTTGAATAAAACGGTTTCAGAAAACAACGAGTGCAAAGAAAGCTTTGGGCAAAGGGCCTCCGACAGGCTCTCCTCTCTTGCCGGAAGCTGGACGTTCGTTATAGGCTTCACTCTGCTTTTGCTCGTTTGGATAACAGTAAATACGGTTTTGGCGGCAAAGTCGTTCGATCCGTACCCGTTTATTCTGTTGAACCTTGTCTTGTCGTGCGTTTCGGCAATACAGGCACCTCTTATTATGATGAGTCAAAAGCGACAGGACGAAAAAGATCGTCGGCGCAGCGAAAATGATTATAAAATAAATTTAAAATGTGAGATTCTGCTTAAAAATATGCATTATAAGCTCGACAGGATAATCGAATGTATTGACGAAAAAACGAAATAAGGCAGAAAAGCCGTATGACGCATAATATATAAAATTCTCGTTTTTTTAACCGAATTCTTTGCATTTCTACAAATTGATGTTTTGCTTGCCCATTGATATAATTATAATCGGTATCGCGGTTATGCAATACCGATATTCTTTCTTTCAAGGTGAAATATATGCATATAAAACTACTTGCTCTTGATATAGACGGAACTCTTGTTACCACCGAAAAAAATATACCGGCAGGCAATAAGACGGCTATACGGAGATTTATGAAAAACGGAGGAATAGTCACAATAGCCTCGGGCAGACCGATAAGCGGCGTTACGCGTTATGCCGAGGAGCTGGGGCTTAACGTCGGCGGCGGTTACATTATAACATATAACGGATCGCGCATTTTTGACGCGCGTACTGGAGAGCTTTTGTACGAAAAAAATCTCTCGGCGGAGCAGAGTGCCCGTATTATCGATGTCGCCGAAAAGTATAATGTCCCGATAACCACATACAAGGGCGATACAGCAGTTACCGACAATGCCGACGACAAATATTTTTATCTTGAGGTAAATCTAAATAACTTGGGACTGCAAAGAGTTCAAAGTCTGCGGAAAGAGGTTACTTATCCAGTGCCTAAATATCTTATAACGGGTGAGCCCGATTATATAACCGAGACGGAAAAGCTGTTTAAAAACGAGCTTAGCGGAGTTTCGGTATTTCGCTCCGAACCGTTTTTCCTTGAGATAACGCCTCTTATGGTAGATAAAGGTACTGCGCTTATGTGGCTTGCCGACAGTCTCGGTATAAGGCGCGAGCAGGTTATGGCATGCGGAGACGGATACAACGATATTACAATGATAAGCGAAGCCGGTATCGGTGTAGCTATGGAGAATGCTCAGGAGCCTGCGAAAAACGCAGCCGACTTTGTTACTCTTTCCAACGATGATAATGGCGTAGCGGCAGCAATAAAGAAGTTTGCTCTTTAATTATTCAAACGTTGATAATGGCTTTAAGGGGATACATAATTGGAAAACACATCTGAAAAAACACAGAATACAACTGAAAACAGCGACCCGAAAAAGGAAAAGAAAAGACTTAAAGCTTTAAAGTCTTTGCAAAAACTTAAAGCTTTAAAGCCTTCGCAAAAAATAATGCTGATTGCGGCTGTTTTTGTTTTAGCGGCGGCAATAGTATTGACGTCGGTGTTAATTGTCCGCGGCAATAAAAAGAAGCGTGCTGCAGTAATCGGCGAGACTCAGACCGAGGCCGCTGTTACCGATGCGGAGTTAGAAGTTTTCGGCGAGGATGAGTCTGTTTCGTCAGAGGAAGAAACCACCTCGGCAATTTTATTTGAAATTGACGAAAAAATGAAAAACGTGCAGGTTGCCACCGGCGACAGCAAAAAAGATGAGGACGCTGAAATCAACCGTGATTACGGTACCAATTCGTCGCGCCTTGCGCCGGCAAAATCTCCGCGCCTGAACGGCAGATTAACGGGCGTTCCGCTTTCATCAGACAGTATGTACACGTCCTCTCTGCTGTCTTTAAAATACGTGAACCGTGATTTTATGTCGGGACTTATCGATATAGACGGTACACTTTTTAATTTTGATTCGTCACACAACCCGATAAGAGGGCATAAAGCCATAAGCGATGTGCAGTATTATTTCAACGATAACGGTGCTCTTTCCTCTATGGTAGGTATTGATGTGTCTCATCATAATGGTAAGATAGATTGGGCGGCGGTGCGAGCTGCAGGCGTTGATTTTGCTATAATACGTGTCGGATTTCGCGGATACGGCGACAAGGGAACACTCAAGCTTGATTCACGCTTTAACGAAAATGTTGAGGGCGCTTTAAATAACGGCATACAGGTAGGCGTGTATTTTTACAGTCAGGCGGTTACGGTTTACGAGGCCGTTGAGGAAGCGAGCGTGGCTGTAAACTATTCGAGAAAATATAATATAACGTTACCCATATATTTTGATACGGAGTTTTCAAACAGTGAGCATTCGGGCAGAGCAGACCGCCTCACGGCAAGTCAGCGAACCAACATTGCCGTTGCATTTTGCGAGGCCGTAAAAAATGCAGGATACAAACCGGGAATTTATGCGAGCAAAACGTTTTATACCGATGAGCTGAATTTTTCGCGCCTTTCAAATTATGAAATTTGGGTTGCGCATTATACGAGTGAAACCACGGATTTTAAATATGACTATAAGGTATGGCAGTATACACCCAAGGGTAGGGTAAACGGAATTCCGAATGACACCGACATAAACATAGCTTTGTTTGATTACGGCAATAATGACGATATGAGCGACAGGGGCGGCAGCGTGGCGTTCTTTGATTCCGACACGGATATTCAAAACGCTCTGAATGCGGAGAACAACATAAAGAAATATCAGCTGTTCAGAACACAAACACTTTATAATACCGCGCAATCGGACATCGATTTTGTTAATCAGCCGGAAGTAAAAGCAAAGCTTTTTGATGCGCTCGAGAATTTGAAAAACAAACTGGGATTTTTGGCGGAGCCCACCACAAACAGCGAAAATGATGAAACCACCGGTGGGCTGAGTGAGGAATAGACGGATATAATATAGTTTTAAACTTTCTATTCCCGTGTGAGGCGAACTTAAAGCCTTACGGGCTTGTGTAATTTGATTGCGATTTGAGCCCTGCCTACAAAATTTAGGCTTGCTTTAGTATATCTCGGAATCATCCTTAAAACTCGTTTTTCCTCCGATTTGCCTAAAAATTGAAAACATTTAATAAAAAATCAAAATACCACTTGATTTTATCGCTCCGATATAATATAATACTAAAGCACTTCGGGGTGTGGCGAAGTTTGGTATCGCGCTTGGTTCGGGACCAAGAGGCCATGGGTTCAAGTCCCGTCACTCCGACCAAAAAAAGGTAAGTATCGTAAGATGCTTACCTTTTTTTATTTATCCGCAATTTTTTGTAGCTATGAAATTGTTTTTGTGATACAATCATTTACAGAATATACTTTGACTTGTTAAGGAGCGCGCTATGAAAAGATTATTAAAAAACGGAACGGTAGTCAATGTCTTTACGGGTGAGCTCATAAAGACGAACGTTCTTTTTGAAAACGGAATTATTTTGGGCGTGGACGACTACGGTGACGATGAAGCAGATGAAGTAATCGACGCTGCCGGAAAATATATTTGCCCGGGCTTTATAGACGGGCATATACATATCGAAAGCACAATGCTCACTTGCCCGGAATTTGCCAAAACGGCGGTTTCTCACGGTACGACCGCGGTAATAGCCGATCCGCATGAAATTGCCAATGTCAGCGGTAAAGACGGCCTTCGTTATATGATTGAATCAAGTGAGGGCCTTCCGCTTACCGTGTATTTTGTAATACCGTCATGTGTTCCGGCAACAAGCTTTGACGAATCGGGCGCGGTTCTCTCGGCGGATGATATAGAGGAATTCTATTCGGAAAGTCGTGTTCTCGGGCTCGGCGAGGTTATGAATTATGTCGGCGTGGTTGCCGGGGACGGCGAGCTTGAGAAAAAAATCAAATCCGCATTGTCTCGCGGACTTGTTGTAAACGGTCATGCTCCGCTTTTGTCGGGCAAGCCGCTTGATAAATACATTTCCGCTGGAATAGGAGATGACCATGAATGCTCTTCGGCCGATGAAGCCAAGGAGCGCATACGCAAGGGGCAGAGAATAATGATAAGGCAGGGCACTGCGGCGAGAAATCTTTCGGGGCTGATTTCGTTGTTTGACGACCCGTGGGAGCAGAGATGCCTTTTGGTGACCGATGATAAACACCCGGCTGACCTTATCTCAAACGGCCATATAGACAGTATAATCCGCTCTGCCGTGCAAATGGGCAAAAGCGCCGTCACGGGTATAAGAATGGCGACCCTCCATGCTGCGGAGTGCTTCGGACTTAAAAATACAGGCGCAGTAGCACCCGGTTACAAAGCGGATTTGCTTGTCCTTGATGACCTTGATAAGGTAATCGTGCGCGATGTATACAAAAACGGAGAAAAGGTTGTTTCGGACGGCAAAACGCTTTGTTTTGATATGCCGAAAATAAATGATTCTCTCGAAAGAAAAGTGCGTAGCTCGTTTAATTTGCCCATGCTGTCTTCGTCTGATTTTGCCGTCGATTATAATGGTAAAAGAAAATGCCATGTTATTTCCCTTGTGGAAGGGCAGCTTTTGACCGATGATTTGGTATCGGATATTGATTTCGACTGCAATAACGGCATAGATATCGAGCATGATATATTGAAAATAGCCGTTATTGAAAGACATCACAACACGGGTCATATAGGAAATGCTTTTATAAAGGGTATCGGACTTAAGGAGGGTGCCATAGCATCTTCCGTGGCGCATGATTCGCACAATCTTATTGTGATAGGCACAAATACCGATGATATGGCGTTTGCCGCAAACCGTATACGTGAGCTCGGCGGCGGTATAGTTTCGGTTAAAAACGGAAAAGTCGTGGCCGAAATGCCTCTGCCGATAGGCGGACTTATGTCGTGCGAAACAGCGGAAAGAGCGGCGGAAGAAAACGAAAAGGTGCGTGAAAGCGTGTATTCTCTCGGTGTGCCGAAGGGCTTTGAGCCGTTTATGATTATGTCGTTTTTGAGCTTGCCGGTAATACCGCATTTAAAGCTTACCACTAAGGGCCTTGTTAATGTTGATGCTCAGAGAAAGGTTCCGCTTGCGGCTGAATAAATAAAATGCATTTATAAGAGCTTTTGTTGATATTATGCCGTGTGAAGCACTCTTTCACACGGCATTTTTGCGTTTAATAAATTATTAATTTTCTTGTAATTATTTGTTACTTGATTTTGTCGAACAGTGTTATATAATGGAGTTGTAAATTAAATCAAAGGATGTAATTGCGGTGGAAAAGCAAAGGTTAAGCATTGTTGTAAAACAGAATAATTTGTTAAAAAAAATGATATTTGTTCTGTCCTTGTTGATTATTTTAATCTCAATACTGCTTGCGGTGTTCGGAGTCAAATATAATAAAACCAAGCAAAATCTAAAAACGGTTGCGGCACAAAAGGCGGCTGTGGAGCAATCGCTGAGTGAACGGGAATCGTTATTTGCAGATGAAAAGGGCAGCCTGAACGGCGAAATATCAAAGCTTAATGAGCAGGTGTCGCTTAAAAGGGAACAAGAGAGCAGGGCACTCGCCGAAGCCAATGCCGGAAAAGTTGTTTACCTGACCTTTGATGACGGCCCGTCGCCTAACACTCCGAGGATAATCGATATCCTGAATGAGAACGGAGTTAAGGCGACTTTTTTTGTGAAAAACGGCGGTAAGTATAACGGGTATATGAAAAACATAACTGAATCGGGAAACCAAATCGCGCTTCATTCATATTCTCACGATTATCCGCAGGTGTATGCTTCGGAGCAGGCATTTTTTGACGATTTGCAGAAAATATCCGATCTCGTATACAATGAAACGGGAGTCCGTACAAACATATTTCGTTTTCCCGGAGGCAGCAGCAATACCATAAGCCGCAAGTATTCGCCGGGGATTATGACGACGCTGACAAAAGAGGTGCAAGAAAAAGGATACTGCTATTTTGATTGGAACGTTTCTTCAGGTGATGCCGAATCAAGGGAACAGCCTAAAAACACTATAATAGAGAATTGTAAAAAAGTACCGAAATCCAACACAATAGTTGTGCTTATGCACGATTCTGCGGTGAAAAACACAACTGTGGAGGCACTTCCCGAGATAATCGCATATTATAAAAGTATGGGTTACAGCTTCGGCGTTTTAAGCGAAAAAACATATCCGGTGCATCAAAAAGTCAATAATTGATGTGTGCCCGATTTTTTTGTGTATATTCAATATGAACTAAAGCTTGCGGTTGTTATTTTGCACAAACATTTAAAATTGTTTTGATTTGTCTTTGGAGGTACAGCCGAATTATTGCAAAATCCCCCATATATCGTGTCAAAGCCGTTGACGAGGACAAGTTTTGTGGTATAATATGTTAACGGTACGAAGAAAAAACATTATTATATATCAATATTTGGGGAGAATAACTATGTACGTTAAAGATGTTCTTGTTCAAAATCAGGTAGGACTTCATGCTCGTCCTGCAACCTTCTTCATTCAGAAAGCCAATGAGTTTAAATCTTCTATCTGGGTTGAAAAGGAAGAGAGAAGAGTTAACGCAAAGAGCCTTCTCGGCGTTCTTTCACTCGGCATAATGGGTGGCACAAAGATCAGGATCATTGCCGGCGGCCCCGATGAAGAACAGGCCGTTGAGGAGCTTGTTAAGCTTGTTGAATCAGGCTTTGCCGAGTAATTTAAATATTCAGTTAAAACGGCACACCGTATTTTCTTCGGTGTGCCTTATTTTTTAACGAAGGGCGGTGAGTGCTTTGAATCCGAAAATGAAAATACTCAGAAAAAAGGCGATGAGCCTGCCTCTTTTGCCGGGCGTTTATATTATGAAAAATGCCGATGGGGAAATAATATATATAGGTAAAGCAAAAGCACTTAAAAACCGCGTCAGCCAGTATTTCGGCTCGCAAAATCGCCATCCGATAAAAGTACGTAAAATGGTGGAAAATGTCGACCGCTTTGATTATATAGTAACGGGAAGCGAATTCGAAGCTCTCGTTCTTGAGTGCAGTCTGATAAAACAGCATTCGCCGAAATACAATATTCTTTTAAAAGACGATAAGGGTTACAGCTACATTCGCATATCCGAAGGTGAATATCGCAAGATTTCCGCCGTGTTCAATAAAAAAGATGACGGTTCGGAGTATATAGGTCCGTATCTTAGTTCGTATTCGGTAAGGCAAAGTGTGGACGCGGCCAATAAAATATTCAAATTACCGCAGTGCAACAAGGTCTTTCCGCGCGATTTCGGCAAGAGCAGACCATGCCTTAATTATTATATTTCGCAGTGCTGCGGACTTTGTACGGGTAAAATAAAAAAATCCGATTATGACGAGGCGGTGGACGGCGCGATTGCGTTTTTGAAGGGTGACAGCCGCGATATAATCGCCGATTTGCGTGTCAAAATGGAAAAGGCGGCAGAGGAGCTTGATTTTGAACAGGCTGCAAAGCTGCGCGACCGCATTAACTCCATAGAGCGAATTAAAGAAAAGCAAAAGGTTGTTTATAAATCCGTCGAAGAGCAGGATGTGTTTGCAACCGCTGATATTGACGGCAGTGTGTGCCTTGCTGTTTTAAGGTTTTCAAACGGCAGACTTTTTGACAGCGAGCATTTCTTCTTCGATGACCCCGGTGATAAAGAGAGTATGCGCTCCGATTTCATCACGTCCTATTATTCTATGCGAGACAATATTCCGAAGCGCGTTACTGTAGACGGCGAGGTTGCCGACAGAGAGCTTTTGGAGCAATGGCTTTCCGAGAAAAAGGGCAAAAAAGTTACGGTCTTTGTTCCGGCAAGGGGCGAACAGCTCGAAATAGTTAATATGTGCCGTAAAAACGCCGAGGAAAAGCTGGCGATTAAAAAGGGCAGAACCGGAAGAGAGATAGCCGTTCTCGACGAACTTAAGGATTTACTCGGCCTAAAAAAGACGCCGGAGTACATTGAGTCCTACGATATATCGCATACCGCAGGGCAGGATTCTGTTGCGGGTATGATAGTTTTTAAGGGCGGTAAGCCTTATCGTAAGGCGTATAAACGTTTTTCCATAAAGAGCTTTGACGGTAACGACGATTACCGCGCTATGAATGAGGTTCTTACAAGACGCTTTTCCGAATACGAAAAAAGCAAGGATTCAACCGAGGGCTTCGGTAAATTGCCGGACCTTATACTGCTTGACGGCGGCGTTGGGCAGGTCCATGCCGTAGAACCCGTGCTTCGTGAATTCGGACTTAAAATTCCGCTTTTCGGTATGGTAAAGGATAATCGACATCGTACGCGTGCCATTTCGGGTGACGGCGGTGAAATAGCCATAAATTCAAAACGACAGGTGTTTACGCTCGTTTCCGAAATACAGAATGAGGTGCATAGATTTTCTGTGGCATATCATCACCAAAAGCATGCAAAACGCGGGCTTTCGCTATCTCTTACCGAGATAGAGGGCGTCGGAGAAAAAAGAGCATCCGCGCTTTTAAAATATTTTAAAACCATGACTGCAATTAAAAACGCTGAGGTCGATGAGCTTTCAAAGGCTCCGGGGATAACCTCTGCCGTTGCACAAAATATATATGATTATTACAGAACAAAGGATTGTTTAAAATGATTAACTCGGTTATATTCGATCTCGACGGAACTCTTCTTAACTCTCTCGACGACCTTGCAGACAGCACTAATTACACGCTCAGAACCGCGGGCTACCCGGAAAGGACGCGCGACGAGGTGCGCAGGTTTGTCGGAAACGGTATATATAAGCTTATCGAGAGAGCCGTTCCCACAGGCACCGATAAGGCAGAAATAGATAAGTGTTTTGATATATTTTGCCGCAATTACAAAAAAAATATGGCAAATAAAACAAAACCGTATCCCGGAATTACGGATATGCTAAAGACCCTTTATGAAAACGGCTTTAAGCTTGCCATAGTTACAAATAAGGCTGATTTTGCCGCACAGGAGCTTTGCGGCGAAATGTTCGGCGATTACGTTAAAACCGTTGTCGGAAGCGTAAAAGAGCGCAGAAACAAGCCCTATCCCGACAATGTTTTGTTCGCTATGGATAAGATGGGTGCCGAAAAGAGCGAGACCGTATATGTAGGCGACAGCGAGGTTGATGTCGAAACGGCAAAAAATTCGGGGCTGAGTGTTATTGCCGTGCTTTGGGGCTATCGCGATATAGACGTTCTCAAAAAAGCCGGAGCGGAAAAAACCGCGAAAAATGCCGAAGAATTAAAGAATATACTCTTAAATTTAAAAAAATAGTGAAAACTGTTGACAATTGTGATAAAATAATGAAATAATATTAGAAGCATTTTATGGAGAGATCTTATGAGAGTTATTACCGGTATAGCCAGAGGACGTAAGCTTGTGACTCTTGAGGGCGAAGAAGTGGTGCGTCCCACTACCGACAGGGTAAAAGAGGCTATGTTCAGTATAATACAGTTTGATATTCCGGGGAAATCTGTGCTTGACCTTTTTGCGGGGTCGGGTCAGCTCGGAATTGAGGCTCTTTCACGCGGTGCCGAAAAGGCTGTGTTTGTTGATAAAAGCGCAGAGGCTTTTTCCGTTGTTAAGCAAAACCTTAAAACCTGCGGTTTATCGGATAAAGCAACGGTTATAAATTCCGACAGCTTTAGTTTCCTTCGCAGCACCGCAGAAAAGTTTGATATAATTCTCATTGATCCGCCGTATAGCAGGCAAATGGCAGAAACAGCTCTGTCTCTTGTCGACGGTGTTTTAAAAGACGGCGGCATTGTAATGTGTGAAACCGATTACCGCGAGGACTTGCCGGAAGAAGTCGGTGATATTAAAAAAATTAAGGAATATAAATATTCCAAGACTAAACTCACTACCTATAAAAAGTAATTCGGAGGGGTTTTCTTGAAAACGGTTATATGTCCCGGCAGTTTTGACCCTGTTACAATGGGGCACCTTGACATTATCCGCAGAAGTGCGAAAATGTTTGATAAGGTCATCGTTGTCGTAATGACAAATTATCATAAAAAAAATAATTATGCCTTCACGTCGGAGGAGAGAGTTGAGCTTTTGAAGCGCTGTACCGCAGATATGCCAAACGTCGATGTGGACCGATACGACGGTTTGCTTGCCGATTATGCGCGCCGCAAAGAGGCGGTTGCCATAGTAAAGGGCCTTCGAGCGGTTTCGGATTTTGAGTACGAATTTCAACAGGCGCTCACAAATAAAAAACTCAATAACGAGCTTGAAACGGTATTTATTACAACGCGAGCCGAGAATATGTACTTAAGCTCCAGCGTGGTAAAGCAGGTTTGTGAGCTCGGCGGTGACATTAGCACATTCGTTCCTGCTGAAATACGTGAGGACATCATCAAAAGAATAAAAAAATAAACTGAGAGACAGCAAATAAGAGGTGTAAAACAAATGACTATTGAAAGCTTAATAGAGGAGCTTGAGCAGATTATTGATGAGGGAAAATCCGTTCCCTTTACTTCAAATCAGATAGTTGACGTCGAAAGGCTCAGAACCACTATCGAGGATATGAGGCTTAATATGCCCGATGAGCTTATGCAGGCGAGAAAAATAGCCTCCGAGAGAAAGGAAATACTTACTGCGGCGCAAAGCACCGCCGAGGGGATTATTACCGCGGCAAAGAAAAAGGCCGATGAGCTTATTTCCGAGCACGAGATAACGAAGGGCGCCGAGGCCGAGGCTGAAAATATTATGGCGGAAGCACGTAAAAAGGCAAACGGTATCGTCGAGCAGGCGAGAGGGACTGCAGCGGAGCTTACAGAGCAGGCTCAAAAGTGGTCAAACGATATGCGTAAAAGCGCAGGCGAATACGTTGAGAGGGTTGTATCTATGGCAGACGAGGGTCTTACCAACTCCGTAAATGAAATAAGACGCGTGCGTCAGTCTCTCAAGGCTGCCGCTCAGCACAAAAAGGCTCCCGAAGAGAGCAAGTAATTTTTGCTGCCTTATATAGTATTTTATTTCGCCTCGTTGCATATATTTGCTTCGAGGTGAATTTATATGTTCGTATACTCCGTAAAGAAAAGGCAGGTAAAAATGGCTCTGCTTGTGTTTTTTGTGGCATTGCTTGCAGTCGCGCTGATTATTGTTTCTCATCATACGGCAGAGGCGGGGAAAACGGCGGCGCTGAATATCAGAGCAGCTTCCTCCGAGGACAGAATCGCGTATCTTTCGCAGTTCGGCTGGAGCGTAAAAGAAGATCCGGTTGAGGTTTGCGAAGTGATTATTCCCGCGGAATTTGATGATGTATACGAAAAATACAATGAGCTTCAAAAGGAACAAGGCTTTGATTTATCCTTGTATGCGTCGAAACGGGTAAAGCGTTGGACATATGAGATTACAAATTATACGGGCTACGAAAATACCGGCTTTATCCACGCAAATATCTTGGTGTATGACGGCAAGGTGATAGGCGGAGATGTGTGCTCCACAGAGCTTAACGGCTTTATGCACGGCTTTGCAAAGCCTGATAACACCGGCGAATAAATAAGGAGAAACGGATGAAAAAAGAGCGGATAGATAAGCTTATAGCAGGCAGCGGTAAACTCAGCAGAAAAGACGTGGCAGGTCTGATTTCTCACGGCAATGTTACGCTTAACGGCAGGACTGTCAAAAGCGGCTCCGAAAAGGCTGATGCCGATGCGGACGAGATTAAAGTATGCGGTGAAATTTTCACAATAAAAAAACATATATACATAATGCTCAATAAGCCGAAAGGCGTTGTTTCGGCAAGCGACGGAAAGGGCGAAAGAACAGTTTGTGACCTTGTCCCCGAAAAGCTTATGCGCCGTGGGCTGTTCCCCGCCGGCAGACTCGATAAAGATACTACGGGCTTTGTGCTGATAACCGATGACGGCGAGTTCGCACACCGTATTCTCTCACCGAAAAACCACATTGATAAAACGTACATTGTGTCTCTTCGTGACAATATCGAAGAAGAGGCCGTTTCGTTGCTCGAAAACGGAATTACTCTTCGTGACGGGACGGCTTTTTTGCCGTCAAAAATAAAAATACTCTCCGATAAAGAGTGCGAAATTACTATTTGCGAGGGTAAATATCATCAGATAAAGCGTATGTTTTGCGCCGTCGGAAACGAGGTTACAAATCTTCGCCGTATAAAAATGGGACGACTCTTCCTCGATGAAAGGCTGAGAGACGGCGAGTGCCGCGAAATAACAGCCGATGAATTAAAAATGATTTCCGAAAAAGAATAAGTTGATGCGGTATTCGCAAAGCTCCCTTTACGGGAGCTTTTTTGACGTAAAAGAACAGGACGCTCTCCGAAGAAAGCGTCCTGTTTTGCTTATTTTAGTCTATTTAATGAATTTATGACTTTCCCTTACTGCCATACTGTCGCATCGCTCATTTTCCGGATGACCCGCATGCCCCTTGAGCCAAACAATATTAAGACTGTGCTTTGATATGAGCGTCAACAGCTCATCCCATAAATCGGAATTCAACGCCGGCTTGCCGTCGCTCTTTTTCCAGCCCTTCCTTTTCCAGCCCTCTGCCCAGCCTTTTGTTATGGCGTCCGCAACATATTTTGAATCCGTATAAAGAGTTACGTCGCACGGCCTTTTAAGTGCCTTAAAGCCCTCTATTACCGCGGTCAGCTCCATTCTGTTGTTTGTGGTGCTGCGTTCTCCGCCCGACAGCTCTTTTTCAGCCGAACCGAAACGCAAAATTGTACCCCACCCTCCGGGACCGGGATTTCCGGAGCACGCACCGTCGGTGTACATTTCAATTTTGTCAAGCTCTTTTTTCATGTGTTCACATCCGATTTGCTATAAAATCACACGGATATTTTAACATTAAATTCGCATTAAAACAACAGATTATTTTATAGCGACGGGGCAATAATACTTTTATGCATATATCCCTCTTTTTCCCCGAAGTGCGGAATACGTATGAAAGGTTACGGTGGTTTTGTGAAAGCGGTAATAGCATCTGAAGTCAGAAACGGATTTTTTAATGATGATTTTTTCGGTATGCCTAAAATTCTTTTGCCTTTACTCGGTAAACCGCTGCTCGGCTATATGACCGATATGCTTTCTTTTTACGGAATGAACGAAATTGTACTTTTGCTTGATGCACAATCGGAAAAAATAAGCGAGTATTTAAAAAATAATCCGACTTGCGGAGCAAAGGTTAAGCCGGTTATCGGAAAAAGTATAAACGACGCTTTAAACTCACTTTTCTGTTCTGATGAAAAAGAGGATGACAACGTTTTACTGATAACCGACAACGTGCTTTTTGATTTTGATTTGAGCGAAGCCGAAAAATATCACCGAAGTATGGGGGCGGATGTAACCGTAATAATCACGCATTGTGACGGAGTTACCGGAGAGAAGCTTGTTTTCACGTCACCGTCCGGCAGAATTACGGGCTTTTCGGGGAGCGTCGGCAGGTGCGGCTTTCTTACGGATAAGGCGGACACGGGCATTTATATAATTTCCGGCAAAATATTAAAAATGCTTCGCGACCGCACAATCACGGCTTTTTCAAATGAGATACTGCCTGAATTGCTCTCACAAAACAAAAGTCTTTTTGCATTTCGGTGCGCCGGTTACAGGCGCGGTATAAATACGGTATTATCATATTTAAAATGTACTCGCGATATGCTTGACGGAAAAACAGTATTTCCTCTGTCGGAAATATGCGACGGCATATATTCAAACAGCGAACTGCCTTGCGGCAAATACAATATTACGCCGCCTGTGTTTATAGGTGAAAATACCGAAATTTCGGACGGAGCGGATTTAGGACCGTATACCGTAGTGGGCGACGGCTGTTTTATAGGCGAAAAAGCATTTGTTCGCGGCAGTATTATGCTCAATAAATCCGCAGCCTTACGCGGAGCCGATATATCGGGAGCCGTTATGGGTGTAAATTCGGTTGCGGAGGAAAACAGTAAAATGTCTTTAGGCAGCGTGCTGTGTGAGAAAGCGATTGTCGGCAGAAATATGGCGGTGGGCGAAAATGTAAAAGTCACACCGAAACCGCACGGCGGTGTTTCCGCGCCCGAAAGTCAGCCGCAGGCTTATTATTACGCCGAAAATATTACCGCTTTAGGCAGCCGCGGTACCGATTCGCTTTTCGGCGATTTTGATATAGGCCTGTTTTGCAAAGTCGGCAGAGCCTTGGGCAGCTGTGAATTCGGTACGCGAACAGGAATAGGGTACGATGACAGCGTTTCTTCCGCAGCGGCGGTAAAGGCCGTTACGGCGGGACTTATATCCTCGGGCTCGCACGTGTTTGATTTCGGCAGATGCTTTTTGTCAGAAGTCGCTTTTTTCTCTTCTTTTTGTTCTCTCGGCTGCGGAATTTACATTTATTCGGAAAAGAACGGTATTCATTCGGCGTTTTACGGAAATGGCGGATTGCCGTTATCGCCTGATTTTGAGCAGGAACTTGAGCACCGTGCGGAAAACGGCGAATTTCGCCGCTGCTCGGCACAGAATATGCGAGCCGTCTCCGATATGTCAAGCATGAGCAGTATGTATCGCCGAGAACTTTTGAGACAATCGGGAGATATGCTTTCGGGTGTTTCGGCCAATGTAATGAGCGATAATAAGGACATACTTTTACTTATGGAGGATTGTCTTTTATCACTCTGCTGCGGTAAAGGCGATGACATCACGTTTAAGATAACAAGAGGCGGCACGGAGGTTTCTGCATTTTGCCGTGAATGCGGGTGGATCAATATGGATAAACTGCTTTCGTTGTGCTGTCTGTATGAGTTTCAGTGCGGACATGATGTTGCCGTGCCGTATGATGCTCCGGCAGCTATAAATGATATGGCAGACGGATATGAAAAGCGTGTTTTGCGGTACCCCGTGCAGGCGAAGACGCCTGTTCGCGATGAACTCAAATATCTGTCATCAAAACAGATTTTTTTGCGTGACGGGCTGTTTATGGCGGTAAAAATACTCGGTATAATGCGCGAGACCGGATATTCTTTCCCAAAACTGCTTTCACAGATACCTGAATTCTTTGTAAAACACAAAACCGTCAGCTTTTCATCCGTTCCCGAGGATATTTGCAGAGCTTTCCCAAATGACACCGTTTATCCGTCTCATAACGGGGCGGTAATGTATCGCAGCGGCGGCAGAGTGATGCTGAAGCCGTCTGAAAACGGAAAAACAATCGAGATAGTCACAGAGGCACTGAACTATGAGGTGTCGTGTGAGCTGTGTGATGATATTGAAAATGAACTGAGAGATTTAGGCTCTGTTCTCAATTGACATCCGAGGCAAAAAATAGTATTATATTATAATCCATGATTATGCGGTGGAGTGGTGCCGTATCTTGATTAGGATTTTACCTGCTTTTTGTACGTTTTGAAAAGCAGGATACATATATTCATTTTTTATTAAGGAGATATTTAATGTTAAAGAAAAAAACAGAGAGACTTATTCCGCAGTCGGATCAGCCTAAAAAGCAGGTCAGCCGCGGAAAGGTAACTGTACCCAAAAACTCGAAACAAAACGCTCTCTCTACCGAAAAAAACAGTCTTGAGAACCGCAAAACAGCAAAAAAACCAACTTCCGGCAAGAAAAATTCCGCCGGGCAGAAAAAACAAAATCCGCAAAAAACAAAAAACCAAAATTCAAAAACACAGCAAAAATCCGTTCAGAAAAACGGTGCTTCAAGGCCTGTGAAAAACGAACGCAAGACAACCAAAGCAGCCGGCAACTCAAAGGGTCAGAGTAAGCGCCGCGGCAAAAAGAATAATGTGCCGCTTAAAATTGCGTTTCTCGGCGGACTCAATGAAGTCGGCAAGAATATGACGCTCTATGAGTGCGGCAACGATATGATGCTTGTTGACTGCGGACTTGAATTTCCGGATACGGAAATGCTCGGTGTAGACCTTGTAATACCGGACTTTACCTATGTAACCGAGAATGCAAGCAAAATACGCGGTATAGTCATAACCCACGGTCACGAGGACCATATAGGCGGGCTTGCGTATCTTTTAAAGCAGGTTAACATTCCCGTGTACGGAACGCGCCTTACAATAGGCCTTATCGAGGGCAAGCTTAAAGAGCACGGTATTTTAAAGCAGTGCAGCCTTAATGTTGCAAATCCGGGCGATCATATAAAGCTTGGCTGCTTCGACGTTGAGCTGATACACGTAAACCACTCGATTCCCGATGCCGTAGCCCTTGCTATAAAATCACCCGCCGGAACCGTTATACAGACGGGCGATTTCAAAATTGATACAACTCCTATAGACGGCGGAGTTATTGATATAGCTCGTTTATCTCAGCTCGGAACGGAAGGCGTGCTCGCACTTCTTTCCGATTCCACAAACGCGGCAAAGCCCGGCTTTACCGAGAGCGAGAGGAAGGTCGGCGAGACGTTTGAAACGCAGTTCAGAAAAGCTAACGGCAGGCGTCTTATCGTAGCAACCTTTGCGTCGAACATTCACCGTGTGCAACAGATAATCGATGTTGCCGAAAGTCTCGGAAGAAAGGTCGCTCTCTCCGGCAGAAGCCTTGAAAACGTTGTTTCGATAGCAGCCGAGATGGGTTACATCCGTATTCCCGATGGCATACTTATAGGAATCGACAGTATTAACCGCTATCCTGCGGATAAGCTTGTTATTATAACCACGGGCAGCCAGGGCGAGCCGATGTCAGCACTTTACAGAATGGCGTTTTCCGAGCACAGACGTGTTGCTATCTGCCCCAATGATTATGTAATAATCTCTGCAACACCTATTCCCGGTAATGAAAAAATGGTCGGCAAGGTAGTTGATGAGCTCTTAAAGCAGGGCGCAGAGGTAGTGTACGAAAAAATGTATGATGTTCACGTTTCGGGTCACGCCTGCCAGGAAGAACTCAAAATAATGATGAGCATTACGAAACCCAAGTATTTTATCCCCGTGCACGGCGAGCAAAAGCATCTGCGTAAAAATTCCGGACTCGCGAAAAGTGTCGGAATACCTCCTCAGAACATCCTTATTGCCGACAACGGTAAGGAGGTTGAGTTGACGGAGGATAAAATAAGAATTTCAGGCGATGTACCGGCGGGTATGGTCTTTGTTGACGGCTCAGGCGTCGGAGATGTAGGCTCGGTTGTGCTGCGAGACAGAAAGCGACTCGCCGAGGACGGTCTTATAATTATTGTCGCCACAATAGATAAAGAAACGGGAGACGTTCTTTCGGGACCAGAAGTTATTTCTCGCGGCTTTGTTTATGTACGCGAGTCAGAGCAGCTTATTGATAAGGCGAGACGGCTTTGCGACAGCGTTATAGCCGATTGTATGTTTGAGAGAGTTCACGATTGGACTACCGTTAAAAATCGCCTTCGCGACGAAGTCTCTCACCTTATGTACCACGAGACCAAGCGCAGTCCCATGATACTTCCCGTTATAATGGAAATATAACTGTTTTTTATTTGCTTTTTACAGAGTGCCGCGGTTCGTCTGGATTTAATAGTTAAAGCTTTGATTTTACGCCGCAGTGCCAAAGGGAGTAAAAATGAAATTCAAAATAAGTCATCTTGTAAAAACCTATCCGATTACATTTTTTGCGGTTATTGCGCTGTTTACGGCTTCAGCTGTGACGGCGGCAAAAGGAGTGCTTTTGCCTCTCGCCATAGGCGAGGCGGCTCTTTCCGTTGTGCTTGCGGTTTCCGCAATCCTTAAAATGCACAACGAATTTCGTATAATAAAAAATGCGGTGATTTCACTCAATGCGTCGCTGTCGGATAAGGATATGTTAAAATATTTTCCACTTCCTGCCGTAATATGCAAGACAAACGGGAAAATTCTTTGGTTTAACGACCTTTTTAAAGCTGCCGTTATAAGAAACCGTCAGCCGAGAGAAGATAATATATCCGTTTTTATAGGCGGTAAGGCTTTGTCGGAGCTTGCCGCAAAAAAAACATTTTCAGCGACTTATGACGGTCGAGATTACACCGTTATAAGTGAAACGCTTGACTCTTCCGGAGAGTCCTGTACGGTTTTTTATTTTGTAGATGATACCGACCTTAAGAGTATAGTCAGAGAATATCGTATGTCAAAGCCGGCCGTAGCTCTTGTTGCGGTTGACAGCATAGACGAGTTTTACAGAGTGTATAAAGAGAGTGAATATGCCGAAATAACAAGTGCTGTTGAAAGACTTACCGAAAACTGGTTTTCTGAATTCAGCGGCGTTTTCCGCAAACTCGGAACAGGGCGATTTATAGCAATAGTACCCGAATCCGAGCTTGAAAAGATGATTTCAAAAAAATTCAATGTGCTTGAAAACGTCAGAAGCTATACTTATAACGGTGCTACTGTCGGAATAACGCTTTCCGCGGGCGTCGGCAGGGGAGATAATTTAAGCGACGCCGAAGGTGCCGCACGTCAGGCTCTCGATATGGCTCTCGGTCGCGGCGGCGATCAGGTAGCGGTAAAGGATAACGATAAGTACACGTTCTTCGGAGGCGTTTCAAAGGGCGTTGAAAAGCGCACAAAGGTTCGCACAAGAGTCGTGGCTTCCGCTATGTCGGAGCTTATAAGAAATGCGTCTAATGTAGTTATAATGGGTCACAAATTCTCCGATCTTGACAGCGTCGGTGCCGCATACGGTATGTACAAGGCAGCTTTGGCGCTCGGTAAAGACGCAAAAATAGTGGTAAACAGAAAAACAACGCTTGCCCAACCTCTTATTGACTATATAGGAAAAAGTGACGATGATTGCTTCGTTTCTCCTTTAACGGGTGAGCGTCTCACGGTCAAAAAGACTTTACTTATTGTAGTCGACACTCACAAGGCGGATTTCGTTGACTCGAAAAATGTATATGAAAAAGCTCAAAATGTAATAGTTATAGATCACCACAGGAAAACAGTCGATTACATAAATAATGCTGTTATTTTTTATCACGAGCCGCATGCTTCTTCAACGTGTGAAATGGTGACGGAGCTTTTGCAGTATATTAGCAAGCATCCTGTTGCAGACTCAGTTTGCGCTACGGCCTTAATGTCGGGTATTATGCTTGATACAAAGGAATTTGTTTTAAGAGCCGGAGTACGTACTTTCGAGGCGGCAGCATATCTTCGCTCCCGTGGAGCGGACACCGTAACGGTAAAATCATTTTTTGCAAATTCCATGGAGTCAAGAAAGCTTCGCGGTATGGTTGTTATGAATGCAGAAATGTATCGTGCTTGTGCGATTTCGGTTACCGATATTGAATCTGACGATATACGTGTGGTTTGCGCACAAGCTGCGGATGAGCTTCTTTCTGTAAGCGGTGTCGATGCGTCATTTGTTATATTTAAGACTGATGATATCATAAATATATCGGCGCGTTCCATGGGCAAGGTAAACGTCCAGCTTATAATGGAGGCGCTCGGTGGCGGAGGACATCAGACCATGGCGGCGGTTCAACTCAAGGATATTACCGAGAGTCAAATTAAAGATATGCTTAAAACCGCCATTGATAATTATTACAGTAATTTATGATTTCGGTTCCGAAAAACGGGTGCCGTATAAAAGAAAGGATTGATAAATATGGAGGTCATTCTTAAAAAAGATGTAAAGGGACTCGGCAAAGCCGGCGAAAAAGTCAAGGCGTCCGATGGTTATGCCCGTAACTTTCTTTTTCCTAAGGGACTTGCAGTTGAGGCAAATGCTCAGACTCTCACGGAGTTTCGCAACAGCGAATCCTCCAAGCAGCATAAGATAGAGGTCGAAATAGATAATGCAAATAAAGCAAAGGCAAAGCTCGATGGCAAGACTGTAAAACTTAAGGCTAAGGCCGGTGAAAACGGCAAGCTTTTTGGCTCGGTCACGGTTAAAGAAGCTGCAGATGCAGTCGGCAAACAGCTCGGCGTTACCGTTGACAAGCGCAAGATGTCTATGGACGACATCAAAAATTTCGGCACATATACGGCAGAGGTGAAGCTTTACAACGGAATTACCGCAAAGCTTTACGTTGAAGTCGGAGAATAAAACATAACCGGATGTGAAATAAATGGACAACCTGACTTTTGACAATTTAACAGAGCCGTATTCGCTTGAATCGGAACAGGCTGTTTTGGGCTCCGTGCTTATAGACCCGCAATGTCTTTCGGATGTAATGACGGTACTAAAGGCTGAGCATTTTTATATTCCGCAGCACCGCGATATCTATTCGGTTATTGTAACGCTTGACGCTCTCGGTTCAAAGATAGACCCGTTGATAGTTCTTGAGGAGCTCAAAAAGAACGAAGTTTATAACGATGCCGACGGCAAAAATTACCTGGCACAGCTTGCTCAGGCAGTACCGTCAACGGCAAACGTTATGAATTATGCCAAAATCGTTAAGGAAAAGTTCACTCTTCGTGAGCTTATGAATGTTTCGCACGATGTACTTCACCAGTGTTCGGAACAATCGGAAAATGCCGAAACTATACTCGATTCGGCGGAGCAGCGCATATATAACATTCGTCAGGGCAAAACAACCGACGGACCGACTAAGCTCGGCGATATAGTGATAAATGACGTTATCCCCAACGTGACATTGCTTTCAACTCCCGAGGGCAAGGACCGAAAGGGTATTCCTACGGGATTTTCCGTGCTTGATAAATATATGACCGGACTTAACAAGTCCGACCTTATTCTTATCGGAGCTCGTCCTGCGATGGGTAAAACAAGCTTCGCGCTGAATATTGCACGCAATGCCGCGGTTACTTCGCGTAAAAAAGTTCTTTTCTTTTCACTTGAGATGTCAAAAGAGCAGCTAGCTCAGCGTATTCTTGCCACCGAAGCGAGAATTGAAAGCTCAAAAATGAGAACGGGCGACATTTCTCCCGAAGAGTGGGTCAGAATTGCCACGTGTTCCGACGCGCTTTCAAAGGCGGAGCTATATTTTGACGATACGTCAAATATAACCGTTCCCGAAATGAAAGCAAGAGTGCGCCGCCTTAAAGATGTTGACCTTGTAGTTATTGACTACCTTCAGCTTATGACCGGAACGAAGCGTACCGATAACCGTGCGCAGGAGGTAGCTGAAATCACAAGAAGCTTAAAGCTTATGGCAAAAGACCTTAAAATACCGGTGGTTACCTGCTCACAGCTTAACCGTCAGTCGGCGTCGGGTAAGGGCAAGGATCACAAGCCCACTATGTCGGAGCTTCGTGAATCGGGTTCAATAGAGCAGGACGCCGATATAATTTTACTCTTGTACCGTGAATCGTATTTTGATGAGGACAAGGGCGAAAGCGTTGTTGCAGACGAGAATAAGGCGCAGGTCATAATAGCCAAAAACCGTCACGGCGGCACTACCGACGTAGACCTTAACTGGAACGGTCAGTATACCTTGTTTACGACCGCGGAGTACAACAGAAATGAACCGTGACGTATTATCGGCAACAAAAAAATATGATATGCTGTCTTACGGCGATAAAATCGTTGTGGGGCTTTCCGGCGGAGCGGATTCGGTGTGTCTTACACATGCTCTTGTTTCACTCAGGGATTCGCTTTCGCTTGAAGTCGAAGCTGTTCACGTAAACCACGGTATACGCGGCGAAGAGGCTTTGCGAGATGAAAAATTTTGTTCCGATTTTTGCAAAAGCCTTGGAATAAAATTGACCGTGTTCCGCTTTGACATACCGCTTGAGTGTAAAAAGACGGGCGAGAGCGAAGAGGAGTGCGGCAGGCGAAAAAGGTATGAGTGCTTTAAAAACACGGCAGGCGAAAACGCAAAAATCGCAACGGCACACAATCTTAATGACAGTGCCGAAACCGTACTTTTGAACATTGTACGCGGCACGGGCTGCAAGGGACTTTGCGGTATACCGCCGATACGCGGCAATATAATAAGACCGCTCATTATGACTTCGCGCGACGATATTGAATTGTACTGTAAAGAAAATTCTCTTGATTTTGTTACCGACAGCACAAATCTTCAAAACGAATATAAGAGAAATGTTATCAGAAACGTAGTTTTTCCGACTCTGCAAAAAATGAATCCGTCCGTTCTTTCGGCATTTTCCCGACTTACTGAAAATGCGACGGATGACGAAAAACTGATAGAAGAAATCACAGAGCTTAAATACTCCGAATGTAAAACTTCGCTCGGCTTGGACGAAGAGAAGCTTTCGGGTTATCCCAAGGCATTGCGCCGCAGGATCTTAATGAAGTTTTTAAGCGATAATATTAAAAAGGATATTTCCGCAGTCCACATATATGATGCCGAAAATACGGTGGGTACGGCTAAAAGCATAACCTTGCCGGGTAAAATAATACTCGCTCACAAGGACGGTTCACTCGTCCTTTCCGAAAAAACAGAGGAGTATTTACCATTTTCCGTAACGTTCAATGTAAAAGACGGCATCGTGGAATATCCGTACGGTAAGCTTAAAATTCAGATTTTCACTCAAAAAGATTTACAAAATCTTAACAAAGTACTATTGGATAATGCCGTGGATTGTGATAAAATAGGCAATGTTCTTTCGGTGCGGAGCAGAAAAGAAGGGGATAAATTCTCTTCTGCGCGCAGAAAGAATACAAAGACGCTTAAAAAGCTGTTTAACGAAGCGAAAATTCCGCAGCCGAAGAGAGTTTGTATACCGGTTGTCAGCAGCGGAGAAAAAACCGTTTGGGTTGAGGGCTTCGGTACATCATCTGAATTTCGCGTCGATAAATGTACAAGAAGATTTATAATTATAACAGGTTTAACGGGGGAGAATTAATGAAGGTAGACTATAAGAATGACATTGAGAGTGTTCTCTTGTCCGAAGAGAAATTAAAGGAAATAGTTACGTCGCTCGGTAAGCAGATAAGCGACGACTACCGCGACAGCGGCAGAAAATTACTCTTGGTCAGCGTGTTGAAGGGCTCGGTGGTATTTATGGGCGACCTTATGCGCGCCATAGATATTCCGTGCTGTATAGACTTTATGTCGGTATCGAGCTATGGCTCGGGTACTTCAACAAGCGGCGTAGTTAAAATAATCAAGGACCTCGACACAAATGTTGTTGAGGGCGCAGATTTGCTTATAGTTGAGGATATTCTCGACAGCGGCAAAACGTTGAGTTACCTTAAAGATATTCTTCTTCGCCGCAATCCGGCAAGCTTTAAGATTTGTACCTTGCTTGATAAACCGGAGCGACGTCTTGTAGACCTCAAGGCTGATTACAGCGGCGCTGTGATACCGGATGCTTTTGTTGTAGGCTACGGCCTTGACTATGACGAAAAGTACAGAAATCTTCCGTATGTAGGCATATTAAAGCCTAAGGTTTACGAAAAGTAACAACCGATAGTGCAAAATTACAACTCTGAGGAGTGATTAGTGAATTGAAAAAAATTGACTGGAAAGCAATAGCTCCGTATATCGTAATTCCGCTTATATTTGTTTTGTGTATTTCGATTTACGCAACAATGGGCGATACGCAGAGAGATAAAAAACAATATTACGAAATAGTTGATTTGTTTGAAGATAACGAGGTGTCAGAGTACACCTTGAATCTTGCAAGTGGAAGCTTGGAGTACAAGTTATTCGGGGACGACGACACTACTTATAAATATACCGTGCCGAATGTTTCGATGTTTGTTGACGATATTCACGACAGCGTTGTTGAATATAATAAGCAAAATCCCGATAATCAGATTAAAATGGATTACAAATCGGGTAATTCGGGCTCGTGGCTTGTAAGCCTGTTGCCTACGGTTGTCATAATGATAGTGTTGACCGTCATTATGCTGCTGATGTTCCGCAAAATGAATCAGTCATTCCAAAACGAGAATAACCGTACACTCTCTTTCGGAAAAGCAAGGGTTAAAGATGCCAATGACGGCAAACAGAAAAAAACCTTTGATGATGTAGCAGGAGCCGATGAAGAAAAAGAGGAACTCGAAGAGATAGTTGAATTTCTTAAAAATCCGTCGGCATTTAACGCGCTCGGCGCAAGAATACCGAAGGGTGTGCTCCTTGTAGGACCTCCCGGCACAGGTAAAACTCTTCTTGCAAAAGCGGTCGCCGGTGAAGCGGGTGTTCCGTTTTTCTCAATATCGGGTTCGGACTTCGTTGAAATGTATGTCGGCGTAGGTGCGTCAAGAGTCCGTGACCTCTTTGATCAGGCTAAAAAGAACTCTCCATCTATAATATTTATAGATGAAATTGATGCCGTAGGACGTCACAGAGGTGCCGGTATGGGCGGCGGTCACGATGAACGTGAGCAAACCCTTAACCAGCTGCTTGTTGAAATGGACGGCTTCGGAGAAAATCAGGGAGTAATAGTTATAGCGGCAACAAACCGTCCCGATATACTTGACCCTGCGCTGTTAAGACCAGGTCGTTTTGACCGTCAGGTAACTGTTTCGTATCCGGATATTGACGGCAGAGAGGCTATTTTGAAGGTTCACGCGAAGCGTAAGCCCTTAGGACCCGATGTTGATTTGAGGTCAATAGCATCGCAGACTGTCGGTTTTACGGGTGCCGATCTTGAAAATTTGCTTAATGAGGCCGCTCTTTTGGCGGCAAGGCGCAAAAAGAAAGCTATTACAATGCCCGACATTGAAGAGGCTGCAATGAAAGTCCTTGTCGGAACAGAAAAGAAGTCGCACCGTATGACAGAGCGCGATAAGAAAATTACCGCATATCACGAGGCAGGTCATGCCGTTACCTCGTATTATCTTGAGCATAAGGATCCTGTAACGCATATTTCGATTGTTCCGCGCGGTATGGCAGGCGGCTTTACCATGTATCAGCCTGAAAAAGACGAGATGCATCTTATGAAGTCCCGTATGCTTGACGATATAGTCGGGCTCCTCGGCGGACGTGTTGCCGAAAAGATAATTTTCAACGATATTTCAACAGGTGCGTCCAACGACATCGAAAGAGCCTCCGATACGGCTCGTAAGATGATAACAAAGTACGGTATGAGCGAAAAACTCGGACCGATAACCTTCGGTACAGGAAACGATGAGGTTTTCCTCGGAAAAGATTACAATCATATGCGCAATTATTCCGAGGCGGTTGCCTGCGAGATAGACGAGGAAGTTGAGAAGATAATTCTCAAGGCTTATGACCGTACAGAGTCAATCTTAAATGAGCACATTGATAAGCTTCACGCCGTTGCAAAGGCTCTTGTCGAGAGAGAGAAGATAGACGCCGAGCAGTTTAAAATTCTTATGGAGGGCGGAACTCTTCCCCCTTATGAGCCAAAGAGTGAAAAAGCTGAAAATAAAACCGAGACTGTCGAAAAAGACAAGCCGTCAGCCGTTGATGATAAAAATGCGGACGAGGCGGTAAAGGACCTTGAAGATAATTTCAACGACGAAAAGAAATATCTTACGAAGGATGTAGCCTCAGAGGCGGAAAAGGAAGTTGATTCGGATGAAAAGAAAAATTCGTCCGATGAAACCGGTAAAGAAAACTGATTTTATAAAAAATGAAAGCGTGTCCTTTTGGACACGCTTTCGTTTTTTCCTGCTTTATAAAATTCTTATTTTTATATAAAGATGCCGTTGAAAATTGCAGGTCTTAGTGTTACAATTATTTATCACGGAAGGGGAGCAATATGAAAAAATTTCGTCTTGAAAAAATTGAGATTTTGCCTGAAAAAAACGCAAATCCTATATACAATGAACTTGAAAGCAAAGCTCATACTGCATATGAGGCGGAAAAACTGTTCTATACCTGTATCGAACAGGGAGACACAGAGCGTCTCAGCTATACCATGGACGAATTTTTTAGCAATGGGCTCGTAATAGGCAAGCTTTCCGAAAACAACTTGCGCCAAATGCAGTATTGGGCGGTAAGCTGTATAACCCTCGCTATACGGTATGCCATTGAAGGAGGGCTCTGTGAATCCGAGGCATATGAGATGAGTGACAAAATGATACGCCGCGTCGATTCCATGACTTCGTCAGAGAGTATACCGCCGTTTTTGCAGGAAAAGGCAATAGAGCTTACAAATCTTGTACGCTATTCATCAATAGGCAAGGATTATCCGCCGCCTGTGAGAAAGTGTATAAGCTATATCAAGGAAAATCTTGAAAAAAAGCTTACGCTCGGCGGGCTTTCAAAG
>HF993136.1:90625-173089 GCA_000432435.1 Eubacterium sp. CAG:180 | reverse complement strand
CTCTTTGTCACCGGATTATCTTTCCGCGTTGTTTAAAAAAACGACGGGTCAGAATATCAGCCGTTTTATTTTGAGACAAAAATTGGAGCTTTCAAAATCATTGCTCAATGGCAAATATGATTACAGCGAGATAAGCTGTTATTTGTCATTTTGCTCCGAGAGTTATTTCATATATTGCTTTAAACGAGAGTATGGTGTGACTCCGCGCGAATATGCTAAGGCATTAAAATATTAAAAGGAGATGCTTATATGACCCAACTTGAAAAATTCTTTAAAAACCTTAAGGCAAGCTTTTTTGCTTCGGCGGCAATTTATCTTGTCACGGGAATGCTTCTTATGATTTTTCCCGAGCAGATAGCTAAAGTGGCATGTTATCTTTTCGGCGGCCTTTTTGTTCTTGCGGGTATTTATCTCGTAATTAAATTCTTTTCATGCCGTTCTGTTTCGTCGCTGTTTTCTATAACTCTTGTCAGCGGAATTATAATTGCCGCAATAGGCATTTTCCTTATGTTTAAGCAAGACGTTGTTTACTCTGTAATTCCGTTCATTTTCGGTATAGTCGCCATAATTGACGGACTTATCAATATCCAACGTGCCGTAATGCTTGCTCGCAATCATTTTCCGATGTGGTGGCTGTCGCTGCTTTTCGCCGTTGTAGCGATTGTGCTCGGACTCATTATGGCGATAAGACCTTTTGAAACTGCTATGTTTGCGTTCCGCTTTATCGGTATCTGCTTTGTTTTCAACGGTGTTATGGATATGTGGGGCACATACAGCTTTAATAAGTTTGTTAAAGATACAAAGGACGATTATGTTATCGAAGCAAAGACGGAAGAGAAGAACGGAGAAAACAAATGAATTTTACTAAGCTTAACAATAACGGCCTTGTTGACGGGTTCGGAATACTGACAAAATGTGAAAAAAAGACAAGCTCACGAGGCGGAGCATATCTTGATATGATTCTTTCCGACAACGACGGCGAAATTTCCGCAAAGCTTTGGGACTACAATGAAAATACACACGGAAAATTTGAAACCGATATGTTTGTCAAGGTTCGCGGTACAATATCACAGTATAACGGTGCCGATCAGCTTCGCGTTGAAAAAATGCGTAAAGTAACACCCGAGGATAATGTGGATATTACCGATTATGTCAGGCACGCGGGGTACACCGGCGAATATATGTATAATAAGATCACGGAGACAATAAACGCTTTTTCAGATGAGGATTTGAAAAAGCTTGTCGGTACAATCTTTACAGAAAACAAAGAAAAGCTTTTGAAATGGCCGGCGGCATATAAGTTACACCATGCCATACGCGGTGGACTTTTAATGCATACTCTGTCTATTGTGAAGCTTTGCGAGGGCGTATGCGAGGTTTATCCGTTTGTGGATAAAGATCTTTTGTTGTCGGGTGCCATTCTCCACGATATAGCCAAGACCCTTGAGTTTAACGTGGGGGAAACAGGACTTGCGAACGGATATTCCGTAGAGGGCAATCTTATAGGACACCTTGTTATGGGTGCTATGATGGTACGAGAGGCAGCCGACAAGCTCGGAACTGATAAAAAACGTGAAATGCTGCTTGAGCATATGATTTTGTCTCATCACGGCGAGCCGGAATTCGGGGCAGCGGTAAGACCTCTCTTTCTTGAGGCAGAGCTTCTCTCTGAGCTTGACCTTATGGATGCGAGAGTATATCAGATACATGAGGCAATTACACCGCTTAAAGAGGATGATTTCTCCGGCCGGCTTTGGGCACTTGACAATCGAAAAATATATAATCACGGACTTTCCGATAATAAAAAGGATGTAGATTTGGACTGAGTTTAACAAAAATACGTCGACACTTTAAAATTTGTGCATATTTTTGTTAATTTTGAGACAACTAACTATTGAAATATATTTACCTTTGAGTTACAATAATACGAGTGAATAAAAATTCAATATTCCAAAGGAGAGAGTTATGGATCAAAATTGGATGAATAATACGACCGTTATCGTAACCGGCGCGTCAGGCGGTATGGGCAAGGGAATTGCCGAATCCCTTATCGTTGATCATGGTTGCACCGTTATCGGTATCGCTCGCAGTGAAGAAAAAATGAAAAAGGTAGTTGAGGAGCTCGGTCCCAATGCCGAAAAATTCAGCTATAAGCTTTTCGACGTATCGGTTGAGCAAAATTGGATAGATTTTGCAAAGTACCTTGAGGATAATGACATTCATCCCGACATACTTGTCAATAATGCGGGAATTTTGCCGAAGTTCGACAGATTTGAACATTATTCAATGGCTGATATTGAAAAGGCTATGAATATCAATTTCTATTCGGCGGTTTATTCGATACATACGCTTCTTCCGATGATTCTCAAGTCAAAGACTCCCGGAATCATCAACATCGATAGCTCGGCTTCTCTTATGTCTCTTGCAGGTACTTCGGTATATTCCGCAAGTAAGGCTGCTCTTAAGTCTCTTTCAGAATCACTCAGAGAAGAGCTTCGCGGTAAATGCTATGTCGGCATTGTTTGCCCCGGCTTTACAAAGACAGATATATTCAGAAGTCAGGATGCTTCCGACGCAAAGGGTCAGAAGATGCTCAATGCTGTCAGCACCTCCTGCGACAGAATGGTAAAGATGATAATGCATGACATCAGAACAAGACGTCCGCTCGGCGTTCATGGCTTTGACGCTGCATTTATGAATTATTTCGGCAGACTTATGCCGGTACTCGGCGGCCATATTTTCAGCAGCGTTATGAAGATTTCAAAGCTTCCGCTCTTTGACCCCGTATTCAAGGACTGATTTAGTTTTTAATTTAGCAAAAATATATAGTTAGACAGGAGAATTGCTATGAAAATCTTTATGATCGGCGGTACAGGCCTTCTCGGCTGTGAAGCTGCCACGACTCTCATTAAGAGAGGTCACCAGGTAAAGAGCGTTGCTCTTCCGCCTCTTCCGGAGGGAGCTCCCATTCCGAAGGAAATGGAACTCGTTTTCGGCGATATCAACAAGAAGACGGATGAGGAAATTGAGCAGATGCTCGAAGGCTGTGATTGCTTTATCTTCGCAGCAGGCGTTGACGAGAGAAAAGAATTCCCGGCGCCCGTAATGGATTATTACTACAAATACAACATTGCTCCGCTTGAGAGAATCTTCCCGCTCTGCAAAAAAGCAGGCGTTAAGAGAGCTGTTGTTCTTGGTTCTTACTTCTCATATCTTTCTAAAATCAAGCCTGATATGAATCTTGAAGAGAGAAACCCCTACTTCAAATCTCGTCTTATTCAGGAAGATGTTTGTAAAAAGGCTTGCGATGACAACTTCAGCGTAGCAGTTCTTGAGCTTCCTTACATATTCGGTACTCAGCCGGGCAGAAGACCTGTTTGGACTGTTCTTATTGAGCAGATTTCCGGTATGGACAAGCTTCCTTTCACCCTTTATCCGAAGGGTGGCACAGCAATGCTTACTTGCCGTCAGGTTGGTCAGGCTATTGCCGGTGCCGCAACTAAAGAGGGTGCCAAAGGCTTTGAGGCTATTCCGATCAGCATGTACAATATGAAGTGGGATAAATTCCTCGGTATTGTATATGAGGCTCGCGGAATGCATAACAGAAAGATTGTCGGCATACCTCCGTTTATGATGAAGCTCGGTATGTACGGTATTGTTAAAGATTATAAGAAGAGAGGCATTGATTCCGGTATGGATCCGCTTCAGCTTCCCTACATTATGGACTATGATCTCTTCATAACGGATAAGTACACCCGTGACCTCGGCGTTGAGGATGACGACATTGAGGCTGCTATAACCGATTCTATCAAGGTTTCTCAGGAATCCTATGAGGGCAAGGTTAAGCTCCTTGATATGAAGGGCGAATAATCTGCATTTTGCATCGAACAGAGTACGGTTTTTCCGTGCTCTGTTTTTTTATGTTGTAAATTATTACAAATCAAGCTGTTTGGCAAAATGCATAAACAATAAATTTAATAATTAGCGTTTATGTACACAAATTCAACGTTTGTGAACAGTTTGTTAACAATTAAAACAAATTATTGACTGTTGGTCATTTTTGGAGTAGCGTTTAGAAATGTAAAAAGTGACTAACGGTCATTTTAAAGAGCGCAGAACTTTAATTTGCGGTGGATGATAAAATTCTGTTAAGCCTCAGAAATTCAACCGAAAGAGATAGTGTAAAATGCCGAGTGTGGAAGAAAACAAGCTTAAAAAACGTAATAAAATTTTAGATGCCGCATATAACCTATTTGCAAAAAACGGTATAAACACCACACCGATAGATGAAGTTGTCAAATGTGCAGGCGTGGCAAAGGGTACGTTTTATCTCTATTTTCATGATAAATACGACCTTATGGATCAGATAATTCTTTATAAGAGCGCAGCGATTATAAAGTCTGTTATAGCGCAGATGAAAAATATAAACACCGATAACAAAATGGAGGCTATCGATCAGCTCACATTTTTTGTTGACGCAATTATAGATTATATGATCGAAAATAAAGAAATGCTTTCCGTGATAAGCGAAAAAAGCTCAATATTGTATTCGCTGATAATCGATAACGGCGACGATAACATCAAACTCGATTTTGATTATCTTACAGATATAATAGTTAAACTCGGAAATCCTCCCGAGAATGCCAAGAAGCTGTTGTTACTCGTTTCTACAATGATATTTACAACTGCTTCGAATGCCATTCTTTCGAGATCTCCGTTCACCATAGAAGAAATACGACCGGAAATTCATCTGGCCGTCAAAAAAATGTTAGCTTAGTAAATTATTATAGCAAAGGGGAGATACGATGATAGACAAAATGGCAAGGGGAATTGCAAAACACCCCAAAACAGTCCTTATAGTTTGCCTTATATTATTGATACCGTCGATAATATGTTATCTTAACACATTCGTAAACTATGATATTTTGTCTTATCTGCCGGAAGACCTTAATTCGGTACAGGGCGAGCATATCCTTGATAAAACATTCAATAACGCTGCAAGTGCCATTGTTGTTATTGAAAACGAGGATCAAAAAACCGCTGTCAAGCTGAAGGAAGAAATTTCCGAAATCGACGGAGTAAGCAATGTTATGTGGGTCGATGATATCGCTGATATATCGATTCCCGAGGATATGCTTCCCGATGACTTAAAGAACGTCTTTTACAGTAAAGACGGTAATGCCACACTTATGATGGTTCAATTTACGCAGGGCGGCGCTTCCGAGTCAACAATGGATGCTATAAAGTCCATACGTAAATGTATGAACAAAAATATGTTTATGAGCGGTGTTTCCACAATAATGTATGATACTAAGGCACTTGCCGACGCGCAGGCTCCGCTGTATGTAGTTATTGCAATAGTGCTTGCTCTTATCGTTTTGATGTTTACCCTGAAATCGTATGTCTTGCCGTTTGTGCTTCTTATGGCACTGTGTACCGCGGTTGTATATAATATGGGTACAAACATTTTCTTCGGGCAAATATCATATATTACACAGTGTATAGCGGCTATACTGCAGCTCGGCGTTACCATGGACTACTCGGTATTCCTTATGGACCGTTACGAAGAGGAATGCAAGTATAATGACGACAGAACCATGGCAATGGCTTCGGCAATAAGCAGTACGTTTGTATCGCTGGCAGGCAGCTCATTGACTACGGTATTCGGCTTCCTCGCACTTTGTTTTATGAGCTTCAAGCTCGGTCTTGACATAGGTCTTGTAATGGCAAAGGGCGTATTGCTCGGTGTTATCACGGTTGTTACATTCCTTCCGGCACTTATACTTTTGCTTGACGATAAAATCGAAAAGACAAGGCATAAGAGCTTGGTTCCTCATTTCGGCAAGCTTAATGAATTCACCCTTAAGCATCGCCGTGTAATTGCAATAATCTTCCTTCTTCTTATAATTCCCGCATACGGAGCTTCGAAGAGCGTTAATGTATACTACAATATGGATAAGGCTCTTCCCTCCGACCTCGCGTCTATCGTTTCACTTCACGAAATGAAAGATAAATTCAATATGGCAACTACACATTTCATTATAGTAAGCGATGATATACCGAGCCAGAAGCTTGAAGCTATGGAGCAGGAAATTGAAGATGTTGACGGTATAACAAACGTAGTTGCAATGAACGAGTTTTTAGGTTCTGCAATACCCGCCGATATGATTCCCGATGATATTCGTAATATCTGCATTAAAGACGGTTATCAGCTTATGATGGTAAATACAAGCTACGCTACGGCAACCGATGAAGAAAATGCACAGATAGATACGCTGAAGAGTATTGTATTGAAGTATGACCCGAACGGTTATCTGACAGGCGAGGGTGCTATGACTAAGGATCTTGTTGATGTAACGAACCGAGACTTTATAATAACCAATATAATTTCCGTCGCGGCAATATTTATACTTATAGCGATTATCTTCAAGTCAATATCAATACCTGTAATACTTGTTGCGTCGATAGAGATAGCAATATTTATAAACGAGAGTTTTTCGTTTATATTCGGCGAGACGATACCGTTTATCGCGCCTACAATAATCGGTTGCGTACAGCTCGGCGCAACGGTTGACTATGCTATACTCATAACCTCGAGGTTCCGTGAAGAACTGAGAAAGGGTCTGTCTAAGGATGAAGCCATCAGAAAGGCTGCCAACGAATCCGACCGTTCGATTTTCCAAAGCGCAATGGTATTCTTTGTTGCGACCTTCGGTGTTTATCTGATTTGCGATATAGAGATAGTCAAGAGCATTTGCGGTATGCTTGCACGCGGTGCAATCATAAGTGCGTTTATAATAATCTGTACTTTGCCGCCAATACTTTATATCTGTGAAAAACTCATAAACAAAACTTCGTTTAATTGGCGGACAATGCCGAAAGAAAAATTTAAGAAATCAAAGGCAAAAATAAAAGCCGTCAAGGCTAAGAAATCGGAGGCAGCAAAATGAAAAACACAAATAAAATCAAAAGCATAATCTGTGTTTTGCTTGTTTTCTCAATGCTTTGTGTCACCTTTACCGGTTGCTCGTCCAAAAAGGACGACGACACGGTAGCCGAGGTTGATAAAAAGGCTGAGGAAACAATTTACACAAACAGAATCAATAATTATAAAAAAACCGAAACGGTTTACGCTACACTTGATAACTCCGGTGCGGTTCAAAACATATCCGTTACCGATTGGATTCACACCGACACCCCCGAGGTTTACCTCAGAGATGTTACGGACCTTGAAAATATAACAAATGTTAAGAGTGATACCGAACCCTATTTTAAGGACGGCGGCTTGTTCTGGAATATGCCGACTACCGACCTTTATTATCGCGGCACAAGTAATAAGACGCTTCCTGTAAGCATCTCAATTAAATACTATCTTAATGATGAAGAAATAGCCGCCTCCGATCTTGCCGGCAAGAGCGGTAAGGTAAAGATAGAAATACAGATGACAAACAACATCTTTAAAACCGAAAAAATCAACGGTAAGGATGTTAAGGTTTGCAATCCCGTGCTTGCCGTCGGCGGCATGATTCTTCCCGAAACCAACTTTCAAAACGTAAAAGTGGAAAACGGCATTTCTCAGGGAGATGGTTCAAAGGAAGTAGCTGTGGTGGCCGGCTTCCCCGGAATTAACGAGACGCTTGGCTTAGATTCCAAAACTCTCAAGGACGCTGCCGATATCACCTTTAACGATAACTTTACAATTACCGCCGATGTAACGGATTTTGAACTTACAAATATGTATTTTGCGGTCCTTCCTCTTTCGGCAGTAAGTAATAATATGGCTGTTCCTTCAAGCGTTGATGATTTAAAATCAAGCCTTAATCAGCTCAAGGAAATTGAATCCTCGATTAAGTCAATAGATCCCAATAACGTCTTATCGACTCTTATGTCAAATCCCGACAAGCTCGGCGAGCTTGCACAGATGATAAATGATGCAACATCGCTTTATGAGAGTAATAAGCCTCTTATTGATGTTCTTTCCAAGAACCTTACTCCGCAAAATATAGAAACGCTTAAAACTCTTCTCGATTCATCAAGTAATTCCGACCTCCAGAAGATGATAAAACTGCTTTCTGATCCCAATGTACAGCAGTTCTTAAGCCTTCTTCCGTCGGCTTCAGGTGAGTTTAAAGACGCACTTCCGCTTCTTCAGAGTCTATCAAACGATATGCAGGATCCGGAGGTACAGGCCGCAATAGATAATTTGCCTGATACCATGAGTAAGATTTCGGATATCCAGAGCGAACTTGATAGCAATCAGGAGCTTCTTAACAGTCTCAGCACTCTGTTAAATGAAGACAATATGACAAAGATAACAAATCTGATGAATTCCGTCAGCGCGGCTGATTTTGCATCAAAGCTTGAAAAATACGGTGTGCTTACCGATAATTCCGATGAGCTTTTACAGAAAGCCACCAAAATGATTGAATACGGTAAAGAATATAAGATTTACTCTTCGGTTGCCGACGGTATAGAGTCAAGCGTAATGTTCGTTATGAAAACACCGAGTATTGAAAAGGCTGCGGAGGTTAATACTCAGGCAGAAAGCAGTAAACAAAATTGGTTCCAAAAGGTGTTTGGTAAAAACAAGTAAATAATTGCTTTTAAAAACGCGTTGCTTATTTTAGAGCAACGCGTTTTTTTGTGTGAAAATGCACAAACGGAGAGCCGCAAATTTGACGTTTGCAATTTGAAGTTTACTTTTTAACCAATGTGCAATATGAAGAATTAAGCACTTCTGACAAAGATATTTTTTCTGCAAAAAAAGAGTTGACTTTTGCTGTAACCGGAAGTAAACTATGGGCGTAGGGTAAACGATTACCCGTTATTTGTTACAAACTTAGCAAACGATTGCATAATTTTTCGGAGGTATTTGAATTGAAAGGGAAAATTTCAATGGTTGAGATTGCCGAAATGTCTGGTGTGTCCATCGCCACCGTTTCGCGCGTTTTAAATCATAACGGCAGATTTTCCTCAGAGACCGAAAGAAAAGTTATGAATATTGTTAATAAGTACGGCTACAAGGTGAATCTTAATGCCAAAGGGCTAAGAACCAATAAAACGCAGAGCATCGGTGTTATTGTTCCTGACATAACAAACGAATTCTTTGCTAAGATTATCCGTTCCATCGAGACGTCTCTGTTGCAAAAAGGCTATACCGTTTTTGTGTGCGACTCTAACGAGGACAGCAGCACAGAGGACAAGCATATTTCTTCGCTTGCCGCCAAAGACGTTGACGGTATAATCTATATCAGTACAAAGAGCGATGTTAAGCAGATATATAAAGATTACAAAATACCGGTAGTTCACATAGACCGTCGTCCTGAGCATGCGGGTACCCTTATAATTTCTGATAATGAGATGGGCGGATTTTTAGCTACGGAGGCTCTTATAAAGGATGGCTGTAAGGATATATTGATGCTGAGCGACAAAAACTATTATTCTACCACGCGAAACAGATATAAAGGTTATGTTGACGCTCACAAAAAGTATTCTTTGCCGCTTAACGAGGGAAATGTTATAAAAACGGATGTCAGTTACGCTTCATCTTATGACGCGATAAAAAAAGTCATAGCCGACGGCAAAAAGTTTGACGGAATTTTTTGTAATAACGATATGATGGCAATCGGTGCTTTGCAGGCGCTTAAGGATTCCGGAATATCTGTGCCTGAAAAATGCAAGATCGTCGGATTTGATGACATTACTCTGTCAGAGATATGCGATCCGCCGATAACCACAATACAGCAGGATACCGATATGTTCGGTAAAAAATCAGTTGAAACTCTTTTAAATCTAATCGAGAATAATGAGATAAAAAACAAAAATGATATTTATGTTATTCCCGTAAAGCTTGTTAAAAGAACAACCGCATAAAAAATCAGCTAACATATGCAAACGGGAAATATTATTTCCCGCATATTTTGGGAAATTGAGTAAACCTTTACCCAATAAAATGTATATACTATTCACATACGGACACAACTAATATGTGGAAATAATAGACTTCAAGGAGGAAAAAATGAGCGCATTAGTTGAGATGAAGGGCGTCGTTAAAAAGTTTCCGGGCGTAACGGCACTTAAAGATATAACATTTGACATACAGCCCGGCGAAGTACATGTGTTGCTCGGTGAAAACGGCGCCGGAAAGTCGACACTTATGAAAATTCTCAGCGGCGTTTATCAGCCCACTGAGGGAGAAATAATTGTCGGAGGAAAAAGCTATAAAAGGCTAACTCCCAAGGATTCCGCCGAAAACGGCATCAGCGTAATTTACCAAGAACTGAGCGTCATAAATGAACTTTCCATTCAGGAAAACCTTTTTGTCGGTAAGTTGCCGATGAAAAAATACGGCCCTGTTAAGGTCGTAGATTATAAGTATATGAATGAGCGTGCAAAAGAGCTGCTCTCGAAGGTAGGATTAAAACGAGACCCCAAAACTCTTGTTGAGGATATAAGTATTTCCGAAAAACAGCAGGTTGAAATAGCCAAGGCACTTGCCGCCGACAGTAAAGTAATCATAATGGATGAGCCTACTGCGTCTTTGACAAGTGAGGAAGTAAATCATCTGTTTAAGATAGTTCGTCAGCTTAAGGAAGAGGGCAAGGGAATAGTCTTTATTTCTCACAAGCTCGGTGAAATTATTGAAATAGGCGATAGGGTGTCGGTGCTGAAAGACGGAGCTTACGTCGGCACGAGAGACGTAAAAGGTGTTACGGCAGACGATCTCGTTACCATGATGGTAGGAAGAAAAATTCAGAATACTTATCAGCATGAGGATGCTCCCGATACCTACGAGAATACAGAAGTCATTTTTGAGGTTCGTAATTTGTCTCGTAAGGATCAAAAGGTTAAGAATGTCTCGTTTAAACTTCATAAGGGTGAAATCCTCGGATTCTCGGGACTTGTCGGTTCCGGCAGAAGTGAAATGATGAATGCAATATTCGGGTCTGAGCCTCGCTCGGCAGGAGATATATTCATTCACGGCAAACAGGTTAAAATCAATAGTCCTTACAGCGCCATAAAGAACGGTCTTGCAATGGTAACCGAAAATCGTCGTGAGACAGGCTTCTTTTATAACTTTGATATTAAGCAGAATATTTCGATTCTTCCGTTTATCAAGACTTCAAAGGGAAAAGGCACCATAGGTCTTACAAACAATAAATTTGAAAAGGAATGCGCAGAGGAGCAAAAGAAAAACCTGAATATAAAATGCGCTTCAGTTGATCAAAATATAACAGAGCTTTCCGGCGGCAACCAGCAAAAAGTCATACTCGGAAAATGGCTTGCCGCAGATTCTCAAATAATTATTTTTGATGAACCTACAAAGGGAATCGACATTGGTTCTAAAAGCGAGATTTACACTTTGATGCGTAAGCTCGCCGATGAGGGTAAGGGCGTACTTGTTGTATCATCAGAGCTTCCGGAACTTTTGGCGGTGTGTGATACCATAGCGGTTTTCCGTGAGGGTAAGATCGTACAAACCTTCCCACATAAAGACGCAACAGAAGAAAAAATAATTATGGCTTCAACTGCCGACCTTAAAGAAAGGACTAATTAAAATGTCACAGTCTAAAACATTAAAAAAAGAAAAATTAACCTTTAACACGATCTGGCAGAGGTACGGTACGTTTGGTATTCTTATAATCCTTCTTGCCATCTTGGCCATACTGAAACCAACATACTTTTTCTCAAGCTCTACGGCACCTCAGATTTTGGCACAGAGCTCGGTAAATATACTTATTGCAATGGGTGAGTTCTTTGCAATTCTTATTGCCGGCATCGATCTTTCGGTAGGATCTGTGGTAGCCCTTACCGGAATGTGTATGGCAAAGTTAATGGTGGCAGGGGTAAACCCGATAGTTGCTGTTCTTCTCGGAATTTTGCTCGGTGCATTCCTCGGTTTCCTTAACGGGCTCCTTGTAAATGTTACAGGACTTCATCCGTTCATCATTACGCTTGGCACACAGGCAATTTATCGCGGCGTTACACTTATAATCTCAAATTCAAGCGCGGTTTACGGCTTCCCGGCAAGTTTTACAAGAGTTATTTCAAAATCTGTTATAGGTATTCCTCTTGTTGCGATAATAGCGGTTATTGTAGCTTTGATCCTTGCGTTTCTCACTAAAAAAACGAAGCTTGGTCGTAATATCTATGCGCTCGGCGGAAACAAAGAATCCGCTTGGTATTCGGGTATAAACGTAAATCTTCATACCCTTATAGTTTTCATTATTTCCGGTATTTGCGCCGGTATAGCCGGTGTGGTTCTTCTCGGTCGTGTAGGCTCGGCAGAGCCGGCAGCGGCAACAGGCTTTGAGACCTATGCAATAGCCGCTTCGATTATCGGCGGAACAAGCTTCTTCGGAGGCAAGGGTAAGATCTTCGGAGTTGTAATGGGCGGTCTTATCATCGGCGTTATCAACTTCGGTATGAATATACTTTCACTTTCGAGTACGCTTCAGCAGGTTGTAATGGGCGCTCTTATCATCGGCTCCGTTGCTCTTGACCGATTCGTAGCTAACAAAAAATAACCGTGTAGCTTAAAGGAGGTATTTTTATGGAACCTATGTTTAACCCGTCGCTCATGTGTATGGATCTTCTTGATATTAAAAATCAGACGGAAATATTAAATGAGCGATGTGACCTCTATCATGTCGATATAATGGACGGACATTTTGTGAAAAACATCACTTTGTCTCCGGACTTTGTAAAGGCGTTTTCAACAATCGCCAAAAAGCCTATTGACTGCCATCTTATGGTCACCGATCCCGATGATTATATTGAAGTTCTAGCTGAAAACGGAGCAGGTTATATTTGTCCGCACGCTGAAACTATAAACACCGATGCTTTCCGTATTATGAATAAAATCGAAGCATTAGGATGCAAAAAAGGTGTGGTTTTGAATCCTGCAACTCCGCTTTCTTATATCAGAGAATATATTGATCGCATAGATAAGCTTACCATTATGACGGTGGATCCCGGATTTGCCGGACAGCCTTTTATAAAAGAAATGCTCGGCAAAATCAGAGAAGCTAAGGAGCTTAAAGAAAAATACGGTTATAAGTTTTTAATCGAGATTGACGGTTCCTGCAATCAGAGGACGTTTAAGGAGCTTTACGAAGCCGGAGCTGAGGTCTTTATTGTAGGCTCGTCCGGACTTTTCTCAAAGGACAAAGACCTTAAAAAGGCTTGGGACATAATGAGAGAAGAATTTCGTACAGCAACAGGAGCATAGTATTAAAAGCAATTTTTAAAGGAGGTGACCGACCATTGGATTTTACAATCGGTATAGATATCGGCGGTACAAACTTTCGCATCGGAATGGTCGGCCGTGACGGTGAAATTATCAACTTCGAAAAAAATTCAAGCAGAATTTTTGATAAAGGCGATGTAATCGAGACCCTGTATCTTAACATTTCGGATTATATGAAAAGATATAACGCGTCAGATTCGATAAAAGCGGTAGCAATTGGATTGCCGTCCATGGTCAGCAAGGATAAAAAGACTGTTATATCCACTCCTAATCTTAAGGGATTTGATAATATACCGTTCGGAGATACGCTCAGCAAAAAGCTTGGCATACCCGTATATGTTGACCGCGATGTAAATTTTCTTCTTCAAAATGATATTGTTACATTGGGTCTTCCGAAAGATTCTACTGTTCTCGGTTTTTATATCGGAACCGGCTTTGGGAATGCCATTTATTTAAACGGCAGCTTCTACTGCGGACGCAACGGAGCGGCAGGAGAGCTCGGGCACATACCGTTTCCGAATATTGAGGAAAAGTGTACGTGCGGAAATGTCGGGTGCAGCGAAGTAATTTGCTCAGGCAAGTATCTTGAAAAGATTACCGCGGAGCTTTTTCCCGAAACCGATATAAAAAATGTTTTTTGCGAACACGGCGACGATCCGAGAATAATCAAGTATGTTAAAGATCTTGCCATTCCTATAGCTACCGAAGTCAACATACTTGATCCCGATTATATTATAATCGCCGGCGGAGTGGTATATATGAAGAATTTTCCGAAGGACATTTTGATAGATTCGGTACACTTTCATACACGAAAGCCTTACCCCGAAAAAAATCTCAGAATCCTTTTTTCGGAGCATACACAACAGAGCGGAGTTTACGGGAGTGGAGACTTTGCATGGCATCAGCTTAAACAGTAGTTTCGACTGCTGAAAAAATAAGTAAAAAGAGAGAGGAATTTATTATGAAAAGGAAAATTTTAAGTATCGTTATGGCATTGACGGTAGTTATCGGCATTGTTTTCGCAGGCTGCGGAAGTAAGACCGACGACAAGAAAACGACCGACGGTTCGGGCTCTTCTTCCGGAACCGCAGAATACGCAATTATTCTTAAACCGCTTTCTAACGATTTCTGGGCAAATATGAAAGCCGGAATAGAGAAGGAAGCTAAAGAACTCGGCGTAACCGTTGATGTTTTCGCCGCGCAATCCGAGGATGATACCGAGGGTCAGCTTAAAATTCTTGAAAACTGCATATCCAAGGGCTACAAGGCCATAGGTGTTGCACCGATTTCCCCGACTAACCTTATTAACGGTATAGTTGAGGCAAACAAAAAGGGTATTTATGTAATGAATATTGATGAAAAGATTGATATGGATACCCTTAAGAATGCCGGCGGAAGTGTTATAGCTTTTGCTACAACCGATAACGAAAAAGTCGGTGAAAAAGGCGCAAACTATATAATGGAACAGTTAAAGGACGGCGGCGAGGTTGCAATAATCGAAGGTAAGGCAGGCAACGCATCCGGTGAGTACAGAAAGAACGGTGCAACAACTGCATTTACCGCAAATAGCGCATTCAAGCTTGTTGCTTCTCAGCCGGCTGACTGGGACAGACAGAAGGCTCTTGATACTGCCGCTTCAATGATTCAGAAATATCCGAATCTTAAGGCTATATATTGCTGCAACGATACCATGGCTCTCGGTGCTTTACAGGCAGTTAAAAACGCTAACAAGCTCGGTAAGATAATGGTAGTAGGTACAGACGGTGCAGCCGAAGCCATAGACAGCGTAAAAGCAGGCGAGCTTTCAGCAACAGTTGCTCAGGACTCAGCGGGAATCGGTGCTGTTTCACTTAAAACGATGGTTGAGACAGTAAAAGCAGGCAAAGCAATTGATGTTAATGCTACTCCCGAAACTATCCCGGTTGATTCTTATATAGTTACAAAGGATAGCTAAAAAGGTGTTTTCCATCCGTTTATTAGATAAACGAACTCCCTAACTCACAAGCTCAGACAGCACCGATTTTTCGGTGCTGTCGAGCTGTATAACGGAATATTGAAAGAGGTTTTAATATGAAAATAGCAATAGGTAGCGACCATGTAGGATACGAACTTAAAGGCAAGGTTATTGCTCACCTGAAAGAAAAGGGTATAGAGGTAAAGGATTTCGGAACGAACAGCACCGAGCGTACCGATTACCCGATTTACGGTGAGGCTGTGGCAAACGCGGTAGCATCAAAGGAATTTGACAAGGGTATACTTATATGCGGTACAGGTGTTGGTATTTCTCTTGCGGCAAATAAGGTTAACGGTATCAGAGCGGTAGTTTGCAGTGAGCCGTATTCGGCACTTCTTTCAAGGCAGCATAACGATACCAATATTTTGGCTTTCGGTGCAAGAGTTGTCGGCCTTGACCTTGCACTTATGATTGTTGACACTTGGCTCTCCGGTGTTTATGAGGGCGGAAGACACGCACGTCGCGTGCAAATGATATCCGACATTGAAGAAAGACAGAAAAATAAATAAGCTTTTATTTAATTAAACAAAAGGAAGCCGCAGAAACTGTGTTTTGCGACTTCTTTTTTTCTTGAATTAGAGCTTTTTTTCTGATACAATATCAGCGTGTTTTCTACGGAACTGTAATGTTTGCAGCGATTGGTTTTTATTCTGTAAATGGAAAGGCTATGTAAGAATTATGAGTAAAATGTCAGAAGTAATGCCTAAATGGGGGCCTTATTCAAAAAAGTACAGCGGTGTGTCAAGAGTCACAGAGCACGAAACGGAAAAAGGCGTCAGGTTTGATTTCATTTCGCTTCCCGCAGTTTCAAATACCGATGCCAAGGCTCCGAATGTGACTATACCGGTGGGTGTGCATCCTTGGGATGTAAAAAGTGATTATTCTTTTTATTCTTACAGACAGGACCTGGAGTGGAAGGATGTTATTTATTCCGACGTTTCTTTTACCAAACTCAGCGATGAGAGTGTGCTTGTCAGGACAGAGATTTTCAATAATTCAGAGCTTATGCAAAATTGCCTTGTCAATTATTTCTCTTCGCTGCAATTTCCGTTTTTAACATCATACAGAGTTTCTCTTCCAAATAAATCGCTTATGTTTGACGCGCTTGATTACAGCGAGTTTACATATAAAACAAGCCGTCCGTGGGATAATGAAACTATGGACGCCATGCATAAAGGCGAGTTCTTTGACGATCGCTTTACTTCGCACAGAGGGCTCGGAGACCGTGACGACAACCGATATATATTGCCGAAATATCCGCGTCTCGGAGAAGAAAAAGGCGACAAAATCGTATATAAAATAAAAAATGATTTAAACTTTTCAGATGCTGCTTTATATGTCAGATACCGTACCGTTGATAATAAGCCTTCGGCTTTTACCGTGAACGGTGACAACGTTGTGTTTCCGCCTGCACAGGATATGGGTGAAATCACGATACCGATAGGTAATGTGGATAAAGGGGATTATACTCTCGTTCTCGTTTCCGAGGGCGAAGGCGGCATAGAATTTGATTTCTTTGCAATATGCGAAAAAGACGAAACCAATAAAATATTAGTTGAAGCAAAAAAGAATAATTTTATCCCGGATGTTAAGGTTCACGACGAAATAAACGGTAAAACCGTTGAGATAAAATACGAGGGCGTTGAAAAGCCCTTTGTTTTAAGAACATTTAATGATGAAACAAGACTTCGCAGCATACCCTCCGGCTGCCTTGAGGATGTACCGACTCCCCGTATATCTCAACCGGATAAAAGCTTTGACAATATGATGGAAACTTTTTCCGGAGAATTCAGTTGGAAACACAGCGACGAGGGATACTATCAGAATACTCTTGTCCACACCTTGTACATAGAGCCGGGGAAAAGTCATACCGAATATGCGGTAATTTCGTATGGCGGTGCAGAATATGAAACGCCGGAAGATTATGAAAAGATCTATTTATCGGCGTCAGGTTCGGTTGAAAAGCTAAGCTATAATGACAGCGGAAAAAAATATGAGTTTTCAAACCGCCTTTTGCGAGCTGCAATGTTCCAAAACACCGTGTATCCGCTTTATCATCACGGAGAATATGTTATACATCACACTCCCGGCAAGAGGTGGGATTCCTTTTACACATGGGATTCGGGCTTTATAGGGCTTGATATGCTTGAATTTTCACCGAAAATAGCGGATTATATCCTTGATTTGTATTTGAGTGATAAGGATAATAAGGACTATGCGTTTTTGCTGCATGGTTCTCCTGTGCCCGTCCATCTTTATCAATATTATGAAATGCTCCAAAAAACATCTGATAAATCCGAGCTGTATGATTATTACGACCGAGCAAAGATGTTTTATGATTTCCTTGCGGGAAAAATAAACGGTTCAACCACCGCTAAATTTAAGAGCGGTCTAACAACTACATTTGAGTATTTTTACAATTGTTCCGGTATGGACGATCTTCCGCCTCAAGTTCTGATGTACAAAAATAATTTGCAGCTTAAAACCGCACCGTGTATTTCTTCTTCTCAGGTTATAAGGACGGCAAAGCTTCTCTCTGTGATAGCTGAACATCTCGGTAAATCCGAAGATGTAAAAGCCTATTCGGAAGATATAAAGAGAATATCAAATGGGCTTCAGAAATACGCGTGGGATGATGAGGCGGGGTATTACTCATATGTAATTCACGATGAAAACGGCGAAGCAAAAGAACAACTGCGCTCCGAGTCGGGCGAAAATATGAATAAGACCATGGACGGTATATATCCTCTTATAGCCGGAATAACTACGGACGAGCAGACTGGCAGAATTCTGTCTCATTTGGAAAGCGAAGATGAGATGATGAGCAAGGTTGGTATAAGTGCCGTTAATATGAAGGCCGGCTATTATGCCACTAACGGCTATTGGAACGGCAACGTATGGTTTTCGCATCAATGGTTTGTTTGGAAAACCATGTTAGATATAGGTGAGGCTGATTTTGCATATAAAATAGCCAAGGTCGCGCTCGATTCGTGGAAGCGTGAGGTGGAGTATTCGTACTATACTTTTGAAATGCTTTCGATAACTACGGGCAGAGGAGGATGGTTCCATAATTTCGGAGGCCTTTCCGCTCCCGTGAACATTTGGGCTTCTGCATACTTTAAGGCGGGCACGTTTAATCTCGGCTTTGACAGCTTTTGTGAAAATTACAGCTTCGAAAACGATTTCACTCATTTTTCCGCAGACGTTTCGCATTATAACGGTAAAGACAGCATAATGCTTGTTGTTATGAATGACAAAAATAATTATGTGGTAACAGTTGACGGAGAAAAAGCCGTTTTTAACGAGCGGGACAAAGGAACATTTGAAATAAAATTACCCTCTGATAAAAAACGTGTAAAAATTGAAATTCAGCTTGTGTAATCCTCTACAAGCTTTTGTGCTTCTTCATCGGAATAAGCCGTAACACCTACAATTATAAGCTCCCTGTCGCTTTGCGGCAGGGAATTTGTATTTACGTCAAAGATTTCCACCGGCATAGAGTATCCGCGTTTAAATAAAGCTATTTTACCGTTATAGTCGGTTATGGTGTAAAGTGCTGCAACGGTAGTTTCTTCACTTTCCGTAAAGCTGCTTTTCTTTTTAGGAGATTTTAAAATTATCACTGTTACGGCACCTAATAAAGTCAGAGCAGCCACCGATGCGGCGATACATTTAAGTAAGGCTTTTTTCATTTTATTCACTTCCGTATATTATTTTTGACAAGAATAGGAAAAATATAATATTTTTTCAAAATTATGATGAAATAATCAACGGTTTGTGTTACAATAAATCAGTATAGTTATATCGTATCCGATCTTTTAAACGGAGGACTTTAAAATATGACTCAAAAGCGACGCGCAGTCACAAAGAGAGTACCTAAAAACAGAAAAAAACGCAGTAAGGGCGCAACGGTTTTGTTGTCGGTTCTTTTTACCTTTTTGCTTACCGCGGTTTTTGTATGCTTATATCTTCTTGTGTTTATGGTGTCTTACGTAAACGGCGACAGTAAGATAAATCTTGAGGAATATAAAGAAAATCAAGATCAAACCACAATTATATATGCGTATGACACCAACAATGAAGTCACGGAGCTTTCGCGCCTTCACGGTGAACAAAACCGAGTTTGGGTAACATACAGCGAAAATCCGGATGAAAGCGTTATACCGCAAAATCTTGCGAATGCGTATATTGCACTTGAGGATAAGCGTTTTTACGATCACGGCGGTGTCGACTGGTTCAGAACATTATCGTCGGCGGTTAGATACCACTTCAAGCAGGGCGGTTCGACCCTTACTCAACAGCTTATTAAAAATCTTACGGGAGAAAACGGCAAAACCGTAAATCGTAAATTTTATGAAATACTGTCTGCGCTGAACCTTGAGAAAAATGCCTCTAAGCAGACAATACTTGAGGCGTATATGAATACGGTCTATATGAGCCACGGCTGTTATGGCGTACAGACCGCCTCCGAAAAGTATTTCGGAAAAAATGTGCAGGACCTTAATCTTGCGGAGTGTGCGTCTTTGGCGGCAATAACTCAATCTCCGTCAAAATATGATCCGCTTATTCACCCAGATGAAAACAAAAAACGTCAAAAGGTCTGTCTTGACAATATGCTTAAGCAGGGCAAAATAACAGAAGACCAGTATAATGAAGCAATAAATTACACAATGGTGTTCACGAACAGTGAGGGCTATGTGCCGAGCGAAAACCTTACAAGCGCTCAGCAGCAGACCACTACCACCATTCAGAGCTACTATGTCGATTACGTTATTCAAAAAGTTATTGCCGACCTTATGGATAAATACGGCTATACAAAGCCGCAGGCGTCTACGCTCATTTATTCGGGCGGACTTCGCATCTACTCCGCTGTGGATATGAATGTTCAGAATATTCTCGAAAACGTATATGTAAACAGAATATCATTCCCGTCCTATAATAAAAATGTTCCCGATGCTCAGTCGGCTATGACAATTATGGATTACAGCGGTAGAGTGCTCGGTATGATAGGCGGAGCTGGAGAAAAGACCGAAAACCGCGGACTTAACCGTGCGGCAAATTCGTATAGGCAGCCCGGTTCATCAATAAAGCCCCTCTCTGTTTACACACCGGCAATAGAGGAAAAATATGCTTATTGGAGCACAAGAGTTAAGAACTATGGTATTCCTCACTATTACAGCGACGGCGGAGTGGGTCCCGTCAACTACGGTAATGACCCCGGTTCTCCCGATTCGTATGTAAACGTACAAAAAGCTATTTGTAAGTCTTACAATACCGTACCGGCGCAGCTCCTTAAAAAGATGGGTTATGAATTGAGCTTTAAGTATGCCAACGGCAAATTCAGACTCGATCATCTCTATGATGTTGATAAGAACGCCTCGTCGCTTGCCGTAGGCGGTACAAGTAAGGGAGTATCAACTCTTCAGATGGCAGCCGCATATGCCACCTTCGGAAACGGCGGTAAATATTACGACCCATACTGTTACTATAAGGTTACAAATTCAAGCGGTACTATGGTATACCTTCAACATGACGAGACCGATGGCGATCAGATTATGTCTCAGGATACTGCGGATATTATGAATGAGCTTCTGCAAACCGTTGTTACCGATACGGCAGGTGAAGCTACCGCGCGCAATTACGGCCTTAACAATATGAAACTGTTTGCGAAAACCGGTACCACAACCGAGGATAAGGATCGTTGGTTCTGCGGAGGTTCCCCGTATTATGTAGCTGCAGTTTGGTATGGCTGCGATACTCCTAAGCAGCTTTCGAATTATGTTTCGGGCAATCCGGCGGGTAAAATATTTGATGAGGTTATGAACAGAGTTAATAAAGGACTCGCTTCTAAAGATTTTACAAAATTCTCATCTATTGTTGAGCAAAAAGAATATTGTACAAAGACTGGCTTGCTTGCGGGCAGCGGATGTTCGAGTCGCGCAACCGGTTGGTTCTCAAAGAGCAATATGCCGGGCTATTGTACATCTTGCTCCGGCGGCGGAAGTAAGGATGGCAAGATCGAGGGAGAGACCAAAAAGACAACCGACGGTAGCACTAAGCCGGCAGAAACAACAAAGGCGGCTGCTGAGACGACAAAAGCTCCCGAGGCCACAAAAGCCGCAGAGGCTACCAAAGCTCAATAATCAAAGGAGTTTTTATGGGCAATTTGCTGTTTAAAAATGCACACGTTATAGACCCTTCACAAAAGATTGATACTGTCGGCGACGTTCTTGTCGTCGACGGTAAGATTGCCGATTTTGGCAAGGTTTTAAGCTGCTCTGCCGATAATATCATTGATGCTTCGGGGCTTGTTTTGGCGCCGGGGCTTATTGATTTACATGTGCATTTGCGTGACCCGGGTCTTGAATATAAAGAGGATATAATTTCCGGATGCCGTGCGGCGGCGGCTGGCGGCGTGACAACGGTTTGCGCCATGCCTAATACAAAACCGGTATGCGATAACGCAGAAACGGTAAAATATATACTTGAAAAAGCGGCTAATGCCGATGCTCACGTTCTTCCGATAGGTGCCGTTTCCGTCGGCGAAAACGGTGAAAAGCTCACCGATATGCAGGCTTTAAAAGAAGCCGGTTGCTGTGCTTTTTCGGATGACGGCGTTCCGGTTAAAACCGCAGAGCTTATGCGTGAAGCACTCAAAGAAGCAGCAAGACTCGATATGCCTGTTTTTGCCCATTGCGAAGAAAAAACAATTTCACGCGACGGCATTGTGAATGAATGCGATGTTGCAAAAGACCTTAATATGCCTCAGATACCGGTTTCGGCAGAAGACGTGGGAACTGCGCGCGAGACAGCCCTTTTAATGTCAGCCCCCAAAAATGCACGGTTGCATATTTGTCACGTCAGTACGGGCAATTCAGCACTTCTTATAGCCTCCGCAAAGAGAAACGGATTTAATGTAACTGCTGAAACTTGTCCGCATTATTTTATATTTAACGATGAAAAGCTTTTGTTAAAGGATGCGGATTATCGAATGAATCCGCCGCTTCGCAGTGCCGTGGACCAGTTTTCCGTTCTCTACTCGCTTATTGACGGCGTAATAGATGTAATTGCAACCGACCACGCACCTCATTCACCGGAAGAAAAGGCAGATTTTTACAAAGCTCCCAACGGTGTTATAGGTATGGAGACATCTTTTTCCGCTTCATATACCGCGCTTGTTGCGTCGGGACTTATCAGTCTTTATGAGCTTATTGATAAAATGGCGTGTAAACCGGCCGAGATTTTAAACAGACCGATAGGCACGTTAAAAAAGGGGAGTGCTGCGGACATTATTTTGATAGATGAAAGTGAAAAATTTACAGTAGACATAAATAAGCTTCACGGTAAATCCAAAAACTGCATCTTTAAAAACCGTGAACTTCAAGGCAAGGTAAAAATGACCGTTCTCAGCGGCAGAATAGTATATAATGATTTAGGAGATTGACAAATGGCTTTTGACAGACTTATCCGTGCAATTGACGAAAAGAAAAATCCTACTGTGGCAGGGCTTGACCCGAAGCTTGACTACGTTCCCGAGTTTATAAAAAAAGACTCGCGTGAGAAATACGGAGATACGCTTGAGGCTGCGGCAGATGCGCTTTTGACATTTAACAAAGGGCTTATAGATTCTCTTTGCGATGTTGTGGCGGCCGTAAAGCCGCAATGCGCCTATTATGAAATGTACGGGTGGCAAGGAGTAAAAGCACTTTATGACACAATAGCTTACGCAAAAGAAAAAGGCCTGTTTGTAATAACCGATGGTAAAAGAAATGATATCGGCACTACCATGGAGGCGTATGCCGCCGCACATATCGGTAAAACAGAGGTTTTCGGTAAAACCTTTGAAAGCTTTTCCGCCGATGCCCTCACGGTTAACGGTTATCTCGGAAGCGACGGTATAAATCCTCTTTTGAATATTTGCAAGGAAGAGGACAAAGGCATTTTTGTGCTTGTGAAAACTTCTAATCCATCCTCCGGTGAACTTCAGGACAGATTGCTCGGCGGCAAAACCGTCTACGAAACTATGGGTGAAATGTGCGAGAACTGGGGCAAGGATTCTATAACGGATTACGGATACTCGTGTGTCGGTGCGGTTGTCGGAGCAACTTATCCGAAACAGCTTTCAAGTCTTCGCAAAGAATTACCGCACACATTTTTCCTTGTACCGGGTTACGGTGCACAGGGCGGAGCCGCCAAAGATATTGCAGGTGCGTTTGATGAGAACGGACGCGGAGCCGTAATAAATTCCTCAAGAGGTATAATGTGCGCATACAAAAAAGGCGGTTTCGATGAAAAAGATTATGCCGTTGCCGCACGTAAAGAAGCTATCAGAATGAGGGACGAAATCAATTCCGTTTTATAAAGGGTGATTTATATGAAAAATAAAAAGGCTTACCTTGTTTTGGCTGACGGAACCGTATTTAACGGAATTTCTATGGGTAAAGAGGGAACAGCTTTAGGAGAAGTTGTTTTCAATACGTGTACGGCTTCTTACGGAGAACTGCTTTCAGACCCGACATATTACGGTCAGATAGTGGCGCAAACCTATCCTCTTGTAGGCAACAGAGGCGTAGAAAAAAGAGACAACGGTTCAAAAATAATGGCAAGCGGCTATGTTGTGCGTGAATGGTGCGACACCGGCGATCTCGGCGAAGAAACGCTTGACAGCTATTTAAAAGAGTGCGGTATAGTAGGAATCAGCGGTATTGATACACGCCGTCTTACGCGCGCCGTCCGCGACAAAGGCTATATGAAGGGCGCTATAACCGATAATCTCAATGATTTTGACGTGCTTATTAAAAATATCAAGAATTATACAATTTCCGGGGCGGTTGAGGCTGTTACCGTAAAAGAGCCGCAGAAATTCACGGCGGAAAATCCGAAATGCAATGTTGCGGTGATTGATTACGGTTCGCCGCGCAGAACTCTTGACGGCTTTTTGTCACGAGGCTGTAGTTTGACTGTCGTCCCGGCTGACTTTACGGCTGAGCAGTTAAAAAACATTTCACCGGACGGCATTTTCCTTTCCGACGGTCCTGCCGATCCTGACGATAACCCAAAGCTTATAGAAAATATCAAGGAGTTTAAAAAACTCGGTGTTCCGATGTTCGGAATAGGTCTCGGCCATCAGATGCTGGCTCTTTCGGAAGACTTTAAAATTGAAAAAATGCCGCAGGGGCATCGCGGCTCAAATCAGCCTGTAGTTATAAAATCTACCGGAAAGCTTATGGTTACAGAGCAGAATCATGGCTATTCGGTTGAAGTTTCGAGCATCAGTGCCGATAAAGCCGATATTACAATGATAAATGTCAACGACGGCTCATGTGAGGGACTTGAGTACAAAGATTTCAACGGTTTCGGGGTTCAGTTTACACCGGACAGCGACCGCGACAGCAGTACATCCTGGATATTTGACCGCTTTGTTGATATGATGGGGGAATGAGTTATGACAGAAAATAAATATTCAAAAATACTTGTTCTCGGAGCCGGCCCTGTGGTTATAGGCTCTTCCTCTGAATATGATTATTCGGCTGCATCTGTTTGCAGAGCGTTGAAGGAAGAGGGCATTTCAGTAGTTTCGGTAAACTCAAATCCGGATACAATAATGACAGATAAAAATGTTGCGGATACAGTTTATATTGAGCCATTAAACGGCGAAACAGTAAAGAAAATAATTGAAAAAGAAATTCCCGATGCCATTATCGGCACCACGGGAGGAGAAGCGGGGCTCGAAATTTGCCTTGAGCTTTTACAAAACGGTTATCTTGATGAGCACGGTACCAAGCTTCTCGGAATTAAGCCGGAAACCATAAAGGCAATAAGAAACGAGCAGGCTCTTCGAGATACTCTTGAAAATGTGGGCGAACCGTATGTATCCGCAAAGGTGTTGCCGACAGACGCGGAATGTGTGACATTCGCCGGTGAAATCGGTTTTCCCGTACTTATAAGTCCGGCATTCACGCCTGATTTTTCGGAGCCGATACGTTGCGAAAATGCAAATGATATTTTGTCAGGCTTCGGCAGTTGTGCCGAGCGATCTCTCGTAAACGAGGTATACGTAAGAAAATGCGTCGATGATTATAAAGAAGTGGAATTTGTCGCAATGCGCGATTCTTTCGGCAACTGCATAAGCGTAAGCAGTACCGAAAATATTGACAGCGTCGGCATTCATTCCGGCGACAGTATTGTTGTTATTCCTGCGCAGACTCTTACAGACAGCGAAACCGTAAGGCTTCGCAGAGCCGCAAGAAAAATAGCCGATTATTTAAATATTGAAGGAAGCTGCAATGTCCGTTTTGCAATAAATTCGGATGGCAGTGAGTATATGGTTTTGGCAGTTGAACCACAGCTTAACCGTACTACCGCTCTTGTTTCAAAGGCTACGGGTTATCCCATAGCGCAGGTCTCTGCCAAAATTGCTCTCGGATATAAGCTTTACGAAATCAAAAACGATATAACAGGCGTTACCACAGCGGCAAATGAACCTGCCATTGATTATTGTGCCGTAAAGGTTCCGAGATGGTCTTTTGAAAACTTCGATGCCGCCACCAGAAAGCTCGGCGGAACTATGCAGGCTACGGGTGAGGCACTCGCAATCGGCACTTCGTTTGAGTTGGCTCTTATGAAAGCGATACGCTCGATGAATCCGCGTACCGAATCCGTATCAATGCCCAAAATGAAGCAAAAAACCGACAATGAGATAAAGGAGCTGCTGTTAGGCTCCGATGATGAGCGAATTTTTGCTGTTTACGAAGCTATAAGACGCGGATTTGACCTTGCTGAAATACAGTCTCTTACAAGAATAGATAATTATTATCTAACTAAGCTCAAGAATATAGCCGATACGGAAACATCTCTCGGTAACGGCTTTTCGGGTGATTTGTATTTCCGTGCAAAAACTCTCGGTTTTCTCGACAGTACAATTGAAAAAATAACCGGTGAGGAGATTTCGGCACCCATAGCTGCAGGATATAACACCGTAGACACTTGCGCAGCCGAATTTGACGTTAAAAAGCCCTATTTCTATTCTTCGTTTGACGAGGATAACGAAGCCGCAATGTTCGGAAAAGCGCACCCGACATCGAAAAAGAAAATCCTCGTAGTGGGTTCCGGCCCTACATCCATAGGTCTTGGAACAGACCGCGATTATGCGGTGGTAAACTGTATAAATACACTTAAGGACTTCGGTTACTCCACTATTTTGCTTAATAATAATCCTGCGGCTGTTTCCACAGATCCCGGAGTTGCCGATACACTTTATCTTGACCCCATTACAGACGAAGATGTCAGAAATGTTGTGCTCACCGAAAAACCGTACGGAGCTGTTTTGCCGTTCGGCGGTGGTAACGCCGTCAGAAAAGCCGAAATGCTTCGTTCATTAGGCGTTAAGGTTTTCGGTTCGGATGACGAGGCTCACCGCAGACTAAAAAACAAAATTGAGTTATTTGATATCCTTGATGATCTCGGTATACGTCACACAAATAACCGACACGTTATGATTGGTAAGGGTGCCGAGGTGGATGTCCTGTCCGATGGCAGCGATATACTGGTTCCGGGAATTTGCGAGCATATTGAAAAGGCCTGTGTAAATCCCGGCGACACTACTACGGTTTTTCCGTCGATAACGCTTACCTCATCGGATAAAGAAAAGATATACGAATATACCGAAAAGCTTTGCAAAGAACTTAAAATTAAAGGGCTTATAAATATCCAGTTTGTTATATATGATAACGAAGTTTATGTTTCGTCGGCAAGCGTCGTGGCAACGCGAAACGTGCCGTTTATGACTAAGGCATCGGGGTTGCCGATAGTTGCCATGGCTACGCGGCTTATGCTCGGCGAGACGCTCGGTGATATCGGTATGGGATGCGGTATTTTACCGGAGCCTACAAGGTATTTTGTCAGAGTACCGGTATTCAGCTTTGAAAAACTTCAGGGTACCGATGTTCAGATAGGCGATACCGAAAAGTCAACGGGTGAAGTCATGGGCATAGCAGATACATTTGACGAAGCTCTTTTGAAGGGCTTGATAGCTTCGGGAATGCGTATAAAGCGCACAGGCGGAGTGCTTGTTTCCGTTGCCGATACCGATAAGAGGGACAGCGTTATGCTTGCCGGTGAATTTTTAAAGCAGGGCTTTAAAATTTATGCTACTTCAAATACTGCTAAGCTTTTAAATTCGAACCATGTTGCGGCAAATTCCGTGCGTAAAATACATGAGGGCGAGCCGAATACAATGTCGCTTATTAAGAATAATAAATTATCATATGTTGTTTCAACTGCGGAGCAGGGGCCTAAGGTGAATGAGGACGACATTCGCATACGTCGTACCGCTCTTCTGCGCCGTATTCCGGTGCTTCCGTCGGTTGATACTGCCTTTGCATTTGCAAAGTGCCTCGAAAATAACAATATTCTTGAAGAAATAAAGGTTTGCAAGCTATAATTATAGGTGAATGATTTATGTTTCAAAAATCGTATAAAATCCTGTCGACCGAAAAACTGAATAATACAACTTTCAGCTTTGTTATTTCCTGCCCGGAGCTTGCCGAAGAAAGCTGGTGCGGAAGATTTGTAAATGTCTTATGCGGAGAAAAGACTCTGCGCCGCCCGATTTCAATTTCTGAAATTGACAAGCAAAACGGTACAATAACAATCGTATTTGAAGTCCGCGGAGACGGAACAAAATGGATGTCGGAGAGAAAAGCAGGGGACGAGCTTGATATTTTAGGACCTCTCGGCAACGGATTTTTCCCCGATAAAACAAAACGCGGAATTTTTATCGGAGGAGGTATAGGCTGCCCACCTATGCTCGGTGCTGCAAAAGAATACGGCAGCGATGCAGAGGTGATTCTCGGCTTCAGAAGCCAAGAAAATGCAATACTTACAGATAAGTTTAAGTCTGTCGCTAAGCGGGTGGAAATTACAACAAACGACGGTACCCTCGGCGCAAAAGGCTTTGTTACCGATGTGCTTAAAAATATGGTTCAAAACGGCGAAAATGCCGTAGTTTATGCCTGCGGACCAACACCAATGTTAAAAAGCGTTGCCGCGCTCTGTAAGGAAAAAAACATTAAGTGCTACGTTTCGCTGGAGCAGCGTATGGCGTGCGGAATAGGTGCTTGCCTTTGCTGTGCACAAAAGACTCGCGATAAAGACGGCGAGCATATGAAACACGTTTGCAAAAACGGACCTGTTTTTGATTCCGAGGAGGTCGTATTCTGATGGCTGATTTAGGTGTTAATATAGCCGGAGTTCATTTTAAAAACCCCGTAATTACAGCGAGCGGAACTTTCGGATTTGGGCAGGAATATGCCCGTCTTTATGATATTTCGCGTCTCGGAGGTATATCTTGCAAGGGGACTACGTTGAAAGAACGCCCGGGAAATCCTGTCCCGCGAGTTTGTGAAACGCCGTCAGGTATACTCAACTGCGTCGGACTTCAAAATCCGGGCGTCGACGCGTTTATAAAAGATGACTTGCCTTTTTTGGAAAAGTCAGGTACCGTTATAATCGCTAACATTGCAGGAAGCGCAGAAGAAGATTACGTTGAAACCGTATCAAGGCTTAACGGTACGAGTGTGGATATGATTGAGCTTAATATTTCGTGTCCTAATGTTAAAGAGGGCGGAGCTTCTTTCGGAACAAACGCCGCGAGCGTCGAAAAGATAACGTCGGCTGTCAAAAAAGTAACCGAAAAGCCGCTTATGGTAAAACTTACGCCTAACGTAACCGACATAACTGAAATGGCTCTTGCCGCAGAGAGTGCCGGTGCAGATGCCGTTTCTCTTATAAATACGCTTACCGGAATGATTATTGATATAAACACAAAAAGACCGCTTCTTCGCAATAATACGGGCGGTATGTCAGGTGCGGCGGTTTTTCCCGTGGCACTTCGTATGGTTTGGCAAACCGCATCCAAGGTTAAAATTCCCGTTGTCGGTCTCGGAGGTATAACAAAGTGGGAGGACGCTGTACAGATGCTTTTAGCCGGAGCAAGTGCGGTTCAGGTCGGTACCGCAAGCTTTACAGACGCATTCGCACCGCTTAAAATTATAGACGGTATAAACAATTATCTCGACCAAAACGGGTATAAGAGTGTGTCCGAGATAGTCGGAAAGGTTGAACCATGGTAATACTTTCGGTTGATTACGGCGATGTCAGAACCGGAATTGCCGTTTGCGATAAATTCGGTATGTTGGCGTCACCTGTTAAGGTTATTGTCGAGCGCGACAGCGGCGCGTTGGCAGATGAGATAACTGAAATAGCCACAGAAAAGAAGGCTGAAAAAATAGTATTGGGGCTTCCGAAAAATATGGACGGTTCAGAGGGCTTTCGTGCCGAGGCTTGTCGGCAACTGGCAGAGCTTATTTCAGAAAGGATTAATCTTCCGATAGATTTTGAAGACGAGAGATTGACTACCGTTTCGGCGCATAATGCGCTGAACGCCACAAACACCCGTGGTAAAAAGCGTAAGGCGGTTGTTGACGCTGTTTCTGCAGTTATAATTCTTGAAGATTACTTGAGAAAAACGAAAAATCAAAAATAAAATCAAAAGCAGCCCGTATGTCATATGATATACAGGCTGCTTTTGGCAAAAGAACAAAATTAAATTGTTTAAACACAATAGAAATTTGTATCCCATCCGGGAATGTACGGATGATGTCTGAAGTATATTTTATATTCGGGATTTACCTCGAGTATTTTTTCGGGCAAAATAAATATATCTTCGATTCTGTGGTATGCCGCAATGTTGAGTTTGGGCTTCAATCTTTTTAGCGTAATTTCGGCTCCGTCAAGCATTTCGCTTTCCGCTCCTTCGATATCCGCTTTTATATATGAAATGCTTTCACTCTTTGAAATTTCATCCACCGAAACAGTATCTGTCTTTGCTTGTGCGGCATTTAAAAGATATGAATTTCTGCCGCCTTTTCTCGCAAAACCCATAGTCAATTCTCCGCTCCAAATGCCCTTGTTCACAAGAGTTATATTGCTCATACTTTTTGTGTATTCCATAAGCTTTTTAAAATTTCGCGGAGCAGGTTCGACAGCTGTTATACTGCCGTATTCGTTGCCGGAGAAATACAAAAATTCCTTTATTGTGTCGCCGTTATAAGCACCGAGATCAAGGTAATCTTCATTTTTGCCGAGCCTTAATATATCGCTAAACACTTCTTCTTTATCGCTCTCGCAGGATAGAAGTATGTCTAAGCCTCCGCTGTATTCAAAATTGACAAACTTAAAAAACACATCTTTGGATTTTTCGTCTGCAAGCAGCGAATAAATGTTACAGATGCGGCTTTTGTTGCGTTCAAAAAATTCTCTGTTTGCTATGCCGTTTCCGTAAACCGACACGCTCGGTACAAAAGTTTTGTGCTTTGCTGCAACGCTTTTAATGTTATCGATGACCGATTTAAGCTGAGAACCGAAGCATATTACACAGTAAAAATCGCTGAATTCATTTTCGCAGTCAGAGAGACTTTTAACTTTAAATCCACGGAAGCTTCTGTCCCTGACAAATCCGTCACTTGCCATAACGGCAGATATTTTTATACCCAGTCTTTCAAATTCGTCAAATATTTTATCGGCGCCGTTTCCGGTTCCGTAGCAAACTATCGGAAGGTCGGCACCTTTTAATTTTTCCCATACAGAAGGAGATTTCAGCATTTTATCAAGCATTATAACCACTCTTTTTATTTCTGCAAAAGTTCGGTATTAATTGTAACATATAACGTGAGTTTTCACAAATGTTGTTATTTACTTTGATAAAAAAAGATATTATAATATAAGTGATGAATTCTAAGGAGGTATTATTATGAACGATATTAACTCTCTTTATAAATTATGGTGCGAAAAAGCCGTGAATGATAAAGACCTTATTCCGGAGCTTAAATCAGTTGAGGGAAATCAGGATGAGATTCTCGACAGATTTTATAAAAATCTTGAATTCGGTACGGCAGGTCTGCGCGGAGTTATAGGAGCCGGTACAAACAGAATGAATGTTTATACCGTTAATCAGGCAACACAGGGCCTCTCGGATTATCTTAACAGCGAGTTTAAAGAGCCGAGCGTTGCCATTGCCTATGATTCGCGTATAAAATCGGATGTATTTGCACGTTCCGCGGCTTCGGTGCTTGCCGCTAACGGTATTAAGGTATATATCTATCGTGAACTTGTACCGACTCCGATGCTGTCATATGCGGTTCGCAAGCTTCATTGCAGCTCGGGCATAATCATAACCGCAAGTCATAATCCCTCAAAGTACAACGGCTATAAGTGCTACGACCCAAACGGCTATCAGATGACCGATGCAGCCGCCGCCAAAACCTATGAGTTTATAAGCCGTGTTGATATGTTCTCGGGCGTTAAAACCGCCGACTTCGAAGAATGCGTCAAGAGCGGAAAAATTGAATATATCAGCGATGAGGTTTATGAGTCGTTCTTTACCGAAGTGCTGAAAGCAAGAGTCAATCCCGGCATATGTGAAAAAGCGGGACTCTCGGTAATTTATACTCCGCTTAACGGCACCGGAAACAAGCCTGTCCGCAAAATCCTTAAAATGATAGGTGTTGAGGATGTAACCGTTGTTCCTGAACAGGAATTGCCCGACGGAAACTTCCCGACCTGCCCGTATCCCAATCCCGAAATCAAACAGGCCTTTGAGTGCGCAATAAACCTTTCAAAAACAAAAAAGGCAGACCTTCTTGTTGCAACCGATCCCGATTGCGACAGACTCGGCATTGCTGTGCTTGACGACGGCGAATATAAGCTTATGACCGGTAACGAAGTGGGAGCAATGTTTACAGAATATTTGCTTGAAACTCTTACTGAGCAAAATAAACTTCCGAAAGCTCCTGTTGTTGTTAAAACAATAGTTACTTCACCGCTTATCTCGGCCATTGCTGCTGCCCACGGCGCAACTACGGCAAACTTGCTTACCGGATTTAAATATATAGGAGAGCTTGTTACAAAGCTTGAAAGTAAAAATGAGGCTGACCGTTTTGTAGTCGGTATGGAAGAATCCTACGGCTATCTCCGCGGCTCACATGCAAGAGATAAGGATGCCGTCGTCGCTTCAATGCTTGTATGCGAAATGGCGTCATACTATAAGCTTAAAGGTATGAGTCTTTATGACTTTATGCAGAGCATATACAAGAAGTACGGCCTTTATCTTAATACTCTTCTCAATTTCGGCTTTGAAGGTGCCGCGGGAATGAAAAAGATGGCTGAAATGATGGATTCACTTCGCGCTGACGGCCTTAAAAATATTGCGGGTATGGATGTCGTAACATCTTCGGATTATGAGGCAAGCATCGAGACAAATCTTAAGACAGGCGAGAAGGCTAAGATTACTCTGCCGAAATCAAATGTGCTTGCATACACCCTTGAGGGCGGCAACAGCGTAATAGTTCGCCCGTCGGGAACAGAACCGAAGATAAAGATTTATATTACGGCAGTAGGCAACACGCGCGATGAGGCTAAGACTGTTACCGATAAGATAAGCGACGATATGGAAAAAATACTCGGTATTAAGAATTAAAGGAAGATTCTGAAAATGATGCAAAAGAAATGGGCCGTTCGTGTTATAGCCATAGTATTGGCTGTGCTTATGGTGGCAACAACACTTACGGTTTTGCTTAATGTTTTTTACTTTAAATAATTGAAATAACACGTCGCATTTGTCGCGGCGTGTTATTTTATATGTAAAATTTGTCATTATTGCTCGCGTTGTGTAATGTACACAAAAAGTGTGGTTGACAAATGCTTAAAATATGCTATAATAATTAAGCTTGCAGTTTTATTAGCAATGATTAGCCAAGGGGTGTGCCTGTTTTGACTGATAATGATGATCTTCTGAGGTTGGTCAAGCTGGCATCTTCAGGCGATAATGAAGCTTTATCTCTGCTTGTATCAAAAATGATTCCCGATGTGCGTCGTGAGGCTTCTAAGTTTTCCGGAGCTGTCGGCGTCGATTCCGACGATCTTTTTCAGGAGGGTATGATAGGGCTCTTGTCTGCCGCGCGTTCCTATAAAACTGATTGTGGCGCGTCATTCAGAACTTATGCCTCGGTTTGCATACGTAACAGAATCATTTCGGCTGTAAAAAAAGCGTCAGGCGGCAAGAGTGTGCGTCGTGACCTTTTGGTTCCTTTGGAAACAGAGCTTTTATCTGTGCCGGAGCTTTCTTATGATGACGGTCTTGTTGTTAAAGAGGAATGTGACAGGCTTTTTGGCTTTATCGAAACACAGCTTTCCGAAAGAGAACGCAGCATTTTAAAATTATTCCTTAGCGGGTTAAGCTACGGCGAAATAGCCCAAAAACTCGGTTCTTCATCCAAATCCGTTGACAATGCGCTTCAAAGGGTTAGGCGAAAGCTGAAGAAGTATAACTAAGGCGGTAATTAATACTTCATCAAAAGCCCTTTTCTCATTAGGAGAGCATTTTTGCGGCGGTGCAATTCCGCTTAGGGTAAAAATAATTTTTTTCAAGCGAGGTAGCAAAATGTACGAAGACAAAACCCTTATTTGTAAGGAATGCGGTAAAGAGTTCGTTTTTACAGCAGGTGAGCAGGAGTTCTATGCTGAAAAAGGCTTTGTAAACGAGCCCCAGAGATGCAAGGCTTGCCGCGATGCAAGAAAGAACGCTGCTAAAGGCGATAGACAGATGTACACAGCAACTTGTGCACGCTGTGGCGGCGAGGCAAAGGTTCCTTTCCAGCCCAAAGATGATCGTCCTGTTTATTGTAGCGAGTGCTTTGCAAAGATGAAAGAAGAGCAGGCATAATTTTAACATAAATTAAATATATATGTTTCGCTGAGTCTGTTCGTTAATTCGGGCAGACTTCTTCTTTTTGTATTTTTTTGAAAAATTTATGCTATTATAAATGTGGTGATATAATGAAAAAGACTGTTTCTGTTTTGCTTGTTGCAATTATGCTTTGTACATTTTCTTTTTGTGCCTTTGCGGTGGATAATACCGCATCCGTAAATATAGTTGAAACCGTAAGTAACGAATATACGGTTTATCTTGGATTTATCGATAACGGTAACGAGGTATGCGGCGGCAGTATGAATTTAGTATATAACAGCGACAAGCTTAAACTTGTTGATTATTCGACGGACTCCGAAAGGTGTATGATGCTTATAAATCCGGACTATCAAAATAAAGGCAATACTGTTCGTTTCGTTTTTGCCTCGGCCAACGCTTTAAGTAATGGGGAAAATTTGGCAACAATAAAGTTTTCGTCGAGCGGTGACAAAGTTACATTGTCGGATTTTTCGGTATCCGAGTATAGACTGTATGATGTAAATTCGTCCCTCATAGCCAACGAAAAGTCGGTTTCTCCTGCTATTTCGTTTAATGCTTTGTCTGATAAAAACAGTGTTGACACATCTGTTGTTGCGGACGGTAAGAATACAGATTCTGTTAGGGAAAGTACCGATTTTTCAAGTAATGATTCATATTTTTCACCTGAGTCGATTGCCGAAGACATTAACAATGTATTGCCGGACGAAACTTCTGCCGGTACTCCGGTAAAACATTCTTCCAAAAGCCGTAAAGCGCTTATCATATCGCTGATAGTTTCATTGGCTCTTGTTATTATTGCCGCAGTTATAATTTTAATTATGCGGAAGAAAAAAAGGTAATCGGATTTAAAATAAAAAATATAATTTAGGGCTTGCAAAATCCCCCGTATTATGTTAATATATTCGGGCAGTAAAAAAGCATACGATTTATCGGGGTGTGGCGCAGTTGGTAGCGCACTAGACTGGGGGTCTAGGGGCCGCAAGTTCAAGTCTTGTCACTCCGACCATAAAAGGATTTAGCATAAGCTAAATCCTTTTTTAGTTTTATTAGCTTTTGTTTTTGTAGAATCTGAAAGTAAGATGTGATAAAATAATAATTATTGTTGCGCGAAAGTAATTAGCTTTTTGGAATATATTGTTGTATTTCCCAAAAAAGCTTGTTTGGTTTTTGATTGTTGAGAAATTCTTGCATCGTAACAGGTGTTTAGTATAATTAATATATGAAAACGTGAAAGGGGTTAAAAATTATGAGCAACAAAAAAGAGCGTCGCAGAATAGTAAAGGAATTGCTTGACGTTACGGATAAGGAATTTACGGATGAGGAACTGATACATCAGCTTATCAACACCGAGCTTTCTAAGGATTCGGATAAAACCGACAAACTATCTTTCGGTCAGCGTGCGGCGGATGCTGTTGCGCGTTTTGCCGGAAGTTGGGCGTTTATATTCAGCTTTATAGCTATAATGGTTATTTGGATGGTTCTGAATATAGTACTTAAAGATAAGGCTTTTGACGCATATCCGTTTATCCTTTTGAATTTAGTGCTTTCTTGTATTGCGGCAGTACAGGCTCCGCTTATTATGATGAGCCAAAACAGGCAGGAGTCCAAGGACAGAGAGCGTGCGGAAAATGATTTTAAAGTCAATTTAAAAAGTGAACTTATAATCGATGATTTGCACAGAAAGATGGATCTTGTTCTTGAAAACCAAAAGAAGATAAATCGCCGCCTCGATCTTTTGGAACAGGCGGAAAATATAAGTCCCGAGCAAAAAAATAACATCGTTTCTTCGTCGAAAAAAACACTTCCGCAGGATAGTGATTCTCTCACATAAAAGTATTATATTGAGCAATGAGATTTTTTGGGGGTGAAAAATTATGACAGAAAAGGATTATTTAAAACAAATTGATTACGTTATCGAATCGGGACCTTATACCGACAGTTGGCAATCTTTATGTAAACATAAAACACCGGAATGGTATAAGAATGCTAAATTTGGAATCTTTATTCACTGGGGAATTTACAGCGTACCTGCATTCGGCAATGAGTGGTATTCGCGTGAGATGTATGATAAATCAAAGCCGGCATATCGGCACCACCGTGAAAAGTACGGTAATCAAAAGGACTTTGGATATAAGGACTTTATACCGATGTTCAAAGCCGAAAACTTCAATCCCGAAAAGTGGGCGGAGCTTTTTAAAAACAGCGGCGCAAAATACGTAATGCCGGTTGCTGAACATCACGATGGCTTTGCCATGTATAATACCGAGTTTAACCGTTGGAACAGTGTAAATATGGGACCGGAACGAGATGTTCTCGGAGAACTGAAAACGGCTGTGGAAAATGTCGGACTTGCCTTTTGTGCGTCAAACCATCGTGCCGAACATTATTTCTTTATGAATATGGGCAGAACATTTGACAGCGATGTGTGCAATGAAAGATATGCCGACTTTTACGGACCTGCTTATTATTGTAGGGAGCTGTCATCCGATAAAATGGGTGTAACGGCATCAAACTGCCGTTCTGTACCTCCGACGGAGGATTTCTTAAAAGATTGGCTTGTCCGCATATGTGAGCTGATAGATAAATACAAGCCGAAAGTTGTTTACTTCGATTGGTGGATACATAACAGGGCGTTTAAACCGTATTTAAAGAAATTTGCGGCATATTATTATAACCGTGCCGCAGAATGGGGAACTGAAGTTACGATAAATTATAAGCTTCAGGCTTTTGCTCCGGGAAGTGCTACGTTTGACGTTGAACGGGGAGCTTTGACAGATATTTCGCCCGTACCGTGGCAGACCTGCACTTCAATAGCAAAAAATTCATGGGGATATACCGAAAATAACAAGTTTAAGTCGGCATACCATGTTATATGCGATTTAATCGATATTGTAAGTAAAAACGGCGTTATGCTTTTAAATGTCGGCCCGAAACCCGACGGCACGATTACAGATGAAGAAACTGCGGTTTTGAATGAAATCGGCGATTGGCTGAAGACTAACGGTGAGGGGATATACGATACGGTTCCGTGGAAAACCTTCGGCGAAGGAAAAGTCAATACAAAGGACGGGTCCTTTAAGGATAATAAGACAAAAAAGTATACCGAAAATGATTTTCGTTTTACATATAAGGACGGAGCGGTTTACGTTTTCCAAATGAAACCGACACATGACGGTGTAATAAGAATTAAGAACTTTAAAAAGATAGCGCAGGACGCAATTGTATATTCGGTAAAGCTCCTCGGTAATCACTCACCGATAATAATCAGCCGAACCGAAAAATATATGGAACTTAAACTTATGGAAATTCCGCAAACGACCTTGCCGTTATGCTTTAAAATTGTTCTTGAATAAAAAGAGTCTCAATGATTGCTTATAGCAACCGTTGAGACTCTTTTTTTAGCTTATTCGGTAATTTCGGCATCCTTTGTAAGTCTGCCGTGGTATATAGCGTTTGATATATTTGTCGGTGATAAAAAGACCTTGAGCTGTTTAAACTTTGTATCAAGCTTATTATTACTGAACGGTATGTCCGAGAGGGAGTATGTCGTAATACTGTTTCTGAGCTCGGTAGTTGAAATAGACGTGTCTTTTTTAATCGTTACAGTTTTTTTCTGACCCGGAAGCAGATCAAAAAAGTTATCGCTGAACGGCAAAGTGCTTTTGCTGCTTTCAACTTTGACTAGGCGAGCATATTTGTCGGATGACACAGTAACATTCAATCCGTCTGCCGTTTCCTCAAAAGCGGTTTTAAGCTTGGCTTTTGGCAAGTGAAGCTCGTTTTCGCGGCAGAAAAGAACAGCTTTTTGCTGAATAAGGGCACTGTTCTCATAAAGTCTTACTGCAATGCCTGTTCTTTTTTTATCGTATTCCGAGCAAATGAACGGAACATTTAAATCAAAAACAACTGAATTTTTTACGGCACCGACGGTTAATGTTTTTTTGTTTGTTTCAAGAGTTCCGTTTTCAAAATCAAATATTTCATATTCCGCATCAACTGTTTTGCTTTCGTTTAAATCATTCAGCACAAAAACACGTATATAGTCGCTTGTATTCTCAATCGATATGCTGAGCGGCGCGTTAAAGTGCTTTGCACCGTATTGTAAGGCTTTGTAATTGCCATAGTAATCAAGACTTGACCAAGAGCATACACCCCAGCAGTCATTAAACTGCCAATACATTGAACCGTTGCATCTGCCCTTGTTTCTGCGCCAATGTTCGGTGGCATCTGCGATACATTCGTTTTGCGTTACCTGTGACAAATAGACATAATCCTTGAACTCCTTTGGTAAATTAAACCTAGATGCTATATAATATATCATTTTGTCATTGCCGTTGGCACATTTTTGGTGAGACTTAAACACATCGCTCGAAAGGGAGTAGTCGGAAGGCTTTGCAAACTTTTCGATAGCCTTCATATCAGGCAGGCTTTCAAAGCCGAATTCGCTGCAAAAACGTGTCATACGTTTGCGGTAATAATTCATCGGCTTCAAACCGTGCCATACGCCCCACAGATGGGTGTCGCCTACATTGTCGCTTTCTACTCCGACGTTATGAGATTCACCTACAGGCGAACCGGGTGTGTATGGAGTGTTTTTGTCATATTTTCTTATTTCGGGTTCAAGTATATGATAGAAGAATTTCTCGGTCCATTTGACATACTTTTGCATATGTACCCAAGCCATATGCATATCTTCAATTTCATTGTTGCCGTTCCATACAGCGAGAGAGGGATGATGACAGAGGCGTTTTACATTGTATTTAACCTCTTCTTTTACATTGTCAAGAAAGTCATTATCAAAGAACGGATAGGCTTGACAGGCGAATTGAAAATCTTGCCAAACAAGTATTCCTTTTTTGTCACAGAGATTATAAAATTCGTCGCTTTCGTAGTATCCGCCGCCCCAAATGCGTATCATATTTATATTTGAAAACAGGGCTGTGTCAATTAAATATTCGAGCTTGTCGGAAGTAAACCGTGTAATGAAGCTGTCGGGCGGTATGTAATTTGTGCCCTTGATGAAAAGAGGGACACCGTTTAATCTGAATTGGAAATTTCTTCCGTATTCATCTTTTTCTCTGTTTAATTCAATTTTTCTGATTCCTATTTTTTTAGAAGTGAAATCGACTTCTTTGCCGCCGGATACTACTGCTGCACTTATTTCGTACAACGGCTGCTCGGCTTTGCCGGATAATTCGTATGTCCACCAAAGCTCGGGATCGGTTATTGTAAAGTCAGCTTCTGTGCCGCTTTTTTCAAGTGTGCTGCCGTCCGGCAATACAACCTTTAACGAACATTCGTAATCTTTATATGCCTTTATATCGGCTCTTACGGAGATAACGGCAGTACCGTCGGCATTGAGCGCTTGTGACGCAAAAAGATATTCAATTTTTGCACCGTTCACAAACTCAAGACTTATTTCCTTTGTTATACCGCTGCACGGCAATACGGGACCCCAGTCCCAACCGAAATGGCATTGCGGTTTACGTATATGAACAATACCGTTCTGACCGTTTGAATTTACGGGAGTAGGACAGGACTTGTATTTTTCTTTAACATAATTTACCGGGGAACGAAACAATATTCTTATTTCGTTTTCACCCTTATCAAGACGTTCTTTTATTGATACGCTGTAAGCTTTAAAACAATTCCTAGCGGAAAAAGCAAGCATATTATTTACAAAAACATCACATATTGTATCAAGCATTTCACAGGTCAGAAGTATATCATCACAGTTTAATTCTTCTTCGGTTATTTCAAAAGTCTTTTTGTATTCCCAATTTGTTTCGCCGACCCAGTATACATCCTTTTCATTAAGGCCGATAAATGGGTCCGGAATATCTCCGTTTGCCATCAGGTCAAGATAGTTGCAGCCGGGTACGGTGGCTTCCTTGTATAGCTTATCACCGACTTTTCTGAATTGCCATTTCCCGTTTAGTGTCTTTTTCATTTTTCCAAATCCCTCTCTTTGAAACATCATTGGTATTATACTTTATCCCTCTGTATATTGTAAATGCTTTTATGCGCTTTTATTTTATGATTTTTTACCTGTAAGTCTAAATGCAACTCTGCGGCGGATATCTCTATTGACAATTTAATATATTTCATTTAAACTGTAATGGTATTTTGTGCATTATGCCAAAAACAAGAAGAGTGTTAGGGAGCTTTTTATGGAGAAGTCAAAGAATAAAGTCGGTAATGTTTTAAAATCGGTAAAAGAGCATTGGAAAAATCCGCCTGAGGGCCGGTATATACCGTATAAGGAGATATTGTCTTATTCGATAGGCGGTATCGGAGTCAAATTTGTATTGTACACGGTCTCGTATATCGGACTTTCGGCGACAAGCCTTCTTGCCGGAGCTGCGTTAGGACTTAAAAACGGAGATCTTGTAAAGCTCAATCTGATTGCAACGGTAATTGGTATGTTTTTAGGTCCGCTTCGCGGTATGATAATTGATAATACGCGTAGTAAAAACGGTAAATTCAGACCGTATCTTATCTATGCCGGTATACCGTCGGCAGTTGTAACCACGGTGTTTGCTTTTTTACCGTTTGAAAGTATGAGTTATGACGGAAAACTATGGTCGCTGTTTATTACCTATATGATGCTCCAGCTTTGTTATCCGTTTTACGACCAAGCGTATACAACTCTTGTGCAGGTTATGAGCCCGAATTCGACGGAGCGTGCGGATGTTATAACAATATCGACATTTATATACTCTTTGGCACCTTCGGTAATGGGCTTTGTTGTACCGATAGTTGCCGGATTTGCCGGCGGACTCGAGCATATAAATGCCTATCGCGTAATTATGCCTGTTTTTGGCATAGGTGGTGCTCTTTTGGGAATTTTCAGTTATGCCGGAACTAAAGAACGTATAATTGTATCCAAGGATTATTCCCCTAAAGTACCGTTTTTCCAAGGAATCGGAGCAGGTATCCAGAATAAGTACCAGTGGGCGCGCTCAATAACTTCATGGTTTATTCTTTTACAGGCTGGCGTCGGCAATGTTACAACATGGTATTTTTATTACGGTATTAAAGATACTTTAGGTCTTACAACGGAACAACAGGGCGTTTTAAACGGCACTCTTACAACAATTATCGGAGCAGCTGCAACACCGGCTATGCTTTTGTCTCCTTTTTTGATAAGAAAAATCGGTAAACGCAATTTGTTCATTATGTATGTTGTTTGTTCTGTTTTCTGCTTTGCCGGTATGTATGTTTTTATAGAGCAAATATGGGTGCTGTTTGTTTTTATATGGCTTAGGGGGTTTTTCTCGACATTTACGCTTATAACCGATGGTGCTATGAATGCCGATGTGCTTGATTATCAGCAATACAAGACGGGGGAGCGCCTTGAAGGGCTTATGAGTCAATTTGTAGGTATAATCGGAACATTTGTTTCTATGGGTGTAACTTATCTTATACAGACGATAATAATGCAAAATCATTACGGCCTTGTAAATAATTACGATGACCTTTACAATGTGTCTTTCAGAGAGCCGCTTTCAAAAGGTATGATTGCTCTTGCGGCGGTGGGATATATAATTTCACTAATTCCGTTTATTACAATGTACACTCTGACAGAAGAGGAACACGAGGCACATATTTCCGTTCTTAAAATTAGGGCGGCACTTGAAGATTATGCGACAGAATGCTTGTCGGAGGGTGAGCTTGAAGAAGCCAAAAATATTTATGCCGATGCAGTAAACGAACTCGAGATTTGTCGTGACAGAATAGACATCGTAAAGGGCAAGGAGAAGAGAAAGCTTAAAAATAAAATGAAAGCTCTTCAAATTGTTATAAACGAAAAAGATCGTTTTAATGACCCTAAAATGATAAAGAAAACCGAAAAAGCAAAAGAGCTTTTGTCTCATTCGGTAGAAGAGCTTTACGGAATATCAGAGCCCTCGATGGATAAATACAACGCCGCAAATGCAATGAGCGAGTCTACAAAAGAAGAAATACGTTCAAAATCAGCGGCACTTAAAGAAGCGTCAAAAGAGCTTGATCATTTCCATAAAAAAGCATATGCGTATATTCAGGCGCGAAAGCTTTTAAAGCAGCTTGAATACTATTCGCATTGGTCTGATATCTTTAGTTCGGAATCGGTTGAGATTTCGGAATGATTTCAGTTCCGTATTTCAGAGCGGTGTTTAACAACACCGCTCTTTTTAAGAAAAAGTTGTCAAAATGTTAACAATTTTTATTGCACACTTTAAAACAAAGATGTATAATATTTTTCGGTGATGTGAAATGAGTAAATCAACAATTATTGCAGTTGCGGGCAAAGGCGGTGTAGGCAAAACTTCATTATCGGCTACTATCGTCAGGTGCCTTACAGAAAAGTATCCCGATAAAAAGATACTTGCCATAGATGCCGATCCGGCAGTAGGTCTTTCGACCGCTCTCGGAATAGACGTCAAAATGACCATTGATGATATTCGTAAAGAGATTATAGCTTCCGTGGACGAGGGCGATACCAGAGGAGCCGTTGAGCTTTTAGGCGAAGCCAAGTACCGTATTTTCGATGCTCTTGTCGAGACAGACGGATATTCGTTTATTGCTGTTGGAAGACCCGAGAGCGCGGGGTGCTATTGTAAAATAAACTCATATCTTAAAGAGGTTATCTCCATACTTTCCGACGAATTTGACTATGTTGTTATTGACGGTGAGGCGGGAATAGAGCAAATTAACAGACGTGTTATGGAGAGAGTAACGCATCTTATCTTAATAACGGATCCCAGCAAAAAAGGCTGCCAAGTAATAAAAACAATAAAAGGTGTTGCCGATGATCTTGTTATGTATGATAAAATCGGTGCAATAGTTAATCGTATGACGGACGAGTCTTTAAAGGATTATATTAATATCGACGGTGTTGAAGTTCTCAGTTATATTCCGAATGATACAAATCTCGCTATGTTTGATATACAGGGCGAAAATGTATTTAATTTGCCGGAATCTTCACCGGTGGTAAAGGGAGTACGGGAGACTTTAACTAAAATAGGGGTGCTGTAATGAAAGATCTGAAACATCTGATTTATTTTGAGAATCTGCTTCAGGAGGCAAACAATGAACTTGTGCAGCGGGCAATAAGCGATGGCAAAAAAGCGATTGCGTATACCTGCTATCATATCCCGGAAGTTCTGCTCAATGTCGATAATTGTTTTTCGGTAAGACTCAGAGCTCCGAGAACAGGTTCTATGGATATTGCAACTTATTATCTCAGTTCGTACCTGTGCGGATATTCCAAGGCTCTTTTGGAGCGCGGTATTGAAGGCGGTTATAATTTTCTTTCCGCTCTTATAGGCTCGGAATCATGCTCGGAAATGAATCGTACATATGAGCATTTTATGCTTTTGAATCTTGTACAAAACGATAAATTCTTCGTTTCCATTGCCGATATTCCTTTTAAAATTGAGCCGCATACAGTCAGGCATTATACAGAGCAGATGAGAGTCAAGGTGCTCGATAAGCTACATGATGTTTACGGTGTTGATACAAGCGATGATATGCTTCGTAAAGCTGTTGAAGAGCATAACGAAGTTTGTCGTCTCATAACAGAAATAGGTGAATATCGCAAAGAGGAAAATCCGCGAATAACGGGATATGAATTTCACGTTATAAATCTTGTTACATATTGTTGCCCCAAGTATTTGATAATCGACAAGCTCAGAGAAACCGCAGAGGAGCTTAAAACAAGGGTTCCTGACGAAAAGAAAAATTATCGTGCTAAAGTTGTTGTTGTGGGTTCTGAAATGGACGATCCGGATTTCACAAAGCTTATTGAAGAATCCGGTGCTCTTGTAGTTGCCGATCGCTTTTGCTTCGGTTCGCTTCCCGGCAGAGAAGAAATAAAACTTAACGATACCGATGATGTCTTATCTCAGATTGTATTGCATTATATGGAAACATGCCAATGTCCACGTTATATGAGCAAGGAAAAGGTGCAAGGCAGAAAAACCTATGTTCGTGACCTTGTAAACACGTATCACGCAGACGGTGTAATATATGAGCAGATAAAGTTTTGTGAATACTGGGGATACGAAAGGGCACTTGCATCACATATAATAACAAATGAATTCGGAATTCCGTCGGTTTCGGTTGACAGACAGTATACGGCAAGTGCATCTGGTCAGCTACGAACTCGTGTTCAGGCATTTGTAGAAAGCCTTGAAATTAAGAATATTCAAAAAGCAAAGGAGGCGAAGTAACGTGGCAAATCAGCCTAAAAATCTCGGTCTGTTGCATGAAGATAAGACCGGACTTTTAAAGCACCGCGAGTGGCGTGGGCTTAAAGACACTATGTATGATTACTATCGTTGGCTCATAACTTGGAAAGATATGATAGTTATGGTTTTAAAAGCACCCGTGTCGACGATAAAGGGTCTGTGGAATTATCGCTGGATGGCAAGTTATCTCGCGGCTCCTGCGTGGATAGACCGTCATACGGAGGGTACGCGCGGAACACACCTTCGTATAGCACATCTTCATTTTAACGCGATGATTAAGCATACATGTAATATGATACATATGCTTTTTAAACATGATAAGCATTTTCATCCGAATGACAAATTTTCAGATAAAACAGTTTGTATGGATGAACTTTTCTCTTTTGAAATAATGGCGGGTTTCCCGAACTTATATGGTGTTCCCGTACAGACTATACCGATTTTTTTATCATCGATGGTTGATCAAAACATAACGCCGCCGTATCTTGATATAACCGAGAGTTACGGCGTTCCCGCCGATGTTTGTCCTCTTCCCTCCGCGGAGGCAGGCGTGGCAATAAACGACGATTACCCGATGTTCGGTAAATGCTTTTTATCATGCAATATGCCGTGCGACGGCTCAACAATGAACTCGTCATATATCGACAGGCGTTTTAATCTTCCGTCTCATGTTGTTAATGTTCCGCTTAGATACACCGAAGAAGAAGTACAGAAATATGCCGTTGACGAGGTTAAATCTTGCATCAGATTTATCGAGGAACAGACAGGCGAAAAGTTTGACTGGGACGCATATTTTTCCGCTATGAAGATATACAACAAACAGCTTGAATATGAGCTGCAAAAATGGGATGTCAACAAAACCGATTATCCTCAGATGACCGGTGCCACATTTTGGCTGTACAGACTTTTTTACTTCCATCTCTCCGGCGGAATCGATAAGATATTTATTAAAACCGATAAAAAGGTTAATAAGCTTATGATGAAAGGCTATGAGAGAAAAGAACATGTTTCCAAGGAAATGCGGCACAGAGCTATAGTTTGGTCGTGTCCTGCAAACTATTATACGAGTCTTGCAAATTGGCTCGAAAATTGCTGGGGCATAAATGTTGTTATGGATATGGAGACGATGATATCTTATATAATGTACGATACCGAGGATAAAGAAAGATCGCTTGCCACATATGCAAAAACTCTTCAGCGCACCACAATGCGTAAGCATACCAAGGGCGGTTATCAAAACGTACTTGATGAACTTTGGCGCATTTGCGATGAATATAATGCCGATACCGTAATAATGTATAATCAGATTTCATGCAAGGGAATGGATGGTCTTAACGGCATATTTGATGACCAGGCAAGAGAAAGAAATATCAATTTCATTTGGGTTGATCAGGACCTTATGGATCCAAGAACCGTTTCGCGTCGCGATATGCGTGAGCAGATCAATAAATATATGACAACTGTTCTTCAGGAAGAACCCGTTGACCCGACGCTGGTTGATTTCGACGATACAATGGCTTGGTAAAAAGATAGGAGAGTGTTTATGAAATATTTTGGCGGATGCGACGTTGGTTCAACGTATGCAAAATGTGTAATTTTAGATGAAAACGGTAAAATTATTGCCGATGCTACCGTAAGAAGTAAAATAAATCCGGTGAAGAGTGCCGAGCTTGCTCTCGGTGAGGCTATATCGAAAGTCCCGGAACTGTCTTCTCCAGAGGATCTTACGTATCTTATAGGTACCGGCTACGGCAGAAATAAAGTTCCGTTTGCCGACGAAAATATATCTGAAATCAGTTGCCACGCAATGGGTGTACATGTTACAGACCCGAGTGTAAAGGCGATTATAGATATCGGCGGTCAGGATGTAAAGGGCATTGCAATAGACACCGACGGTACGGTTAAGAATTTTGCAATGAATGATAAATGTGCCGCAGGCACAGGGCGCTTTTTTGAGGCGATGGCAAACGCATTTGAAATGTCACTTCCGGATTTCTGTAAATTGTCTCTCCAAGCCAAAAATACTATTCCTATAACGGCACAATGCACTGTATTTGCTGAGTCGGAGGTAATTTCTCTTGTAGGCGAGGGCAAACCCATGGATGAGATAGCGGCAGGTATTCAGCTCGCAGTTGCCAAACGTTGTTTTGTTATGGCAAAAAAAGCAGGTGCTACCGACAGTATAACGCTTACCGGCGGTTGTGCTAAAAACGAAGGTCTCAAGCGTGCTATTGAGCACGTTCTGAAAATTAAGGTTGTTGACCTTCCAATAGACCCTCAGCTTATGGGCGCGCTTGGTGCTGCCGAGTATGCAAGGCAAAAGGGGATGGCATAAATGAAAGCTTTAATTATAATTTTAATCGTTCTTGCAGCGCTTTTTGTGCTCACATTTTGCATCTATTTTTTCAATCTCGATATGAAACTTGTTCGTAAGATATATGATGCGCTCGGCAAACATTATGATTCGCTTGAAAAGGACAAAAAACTTTAATGAAACTTTATGACAAGCTTATCGGGCAAATAAAAAACCTTTTGCCGGAAAACGCCAAAAGGTTTTCTTATAGTGAACCGACGCTTAAAATAAAAAAAGACAATTCAATACTTTTATTGAAAGAAACGGCGTATGAACTCGGCGGATGTCAAAAGCCGTGTGTAAGCACGGTTGCGGTGAGCGACAGTATAAAGTTTGACAATTGCACATATCTTTACGGAAAAGATATTCCGGAAATAAGGTCTGATTGTTGTTTCGGAAAAATAGTTTTTCTTGAAATCAAAGATATTGGGGAAGAGCAATCGGCTTTTGATAAGATAAAAGAACTCGAACGTCTTAAATATAGCTTTTGCCCTGAGGAATTTATGACAAGAGCATCTGCTTTTAATATGCGGGAGCAGATAAGAGTCAGCAAAAAAGCGGTAAAAAACGGTGTGACATTCTCGGACTACGGCTCATCGCTTATTAAGGCTTATCTTAAATTCCCTATGGTGAAGAGTGTGCAGATAATATTTATTACCGATTTCGACCGTTTTAATGAACTCGGTATGATTTGTGATAAAGTAAGGCAAACAACCGATGCTCTGAATCACATACTTGACAATGTGCTTCTTGATTGCAACACATGCAATTTAAAATCAATTTGCGACGAGGTTGAGGGTATGAAAGAACTGCATATGAAAAACGCTGCAAAGAAACAGTAAAAAAAGCAGGCAAGGCCTAAATGCTTTGCCTGCTTAAATTTTATTTGAATTCGTTTTCAACAGCCTTTTCAAGTTCTTCTTCTTTTTCTTCTTCAATTTCAAGGCGGATAAACATAATGATAAAGCTTATAAACAAAAATGCACATGAAAACCAAATCGAGCGTATGCCCCATCTGTCTGCCGCAAGACTACCGAATCCGGCACCTACAGCAAACATGAATATAATGCTGAAATATTCAATTGCCTTTATAAGCAGTATTTTTTTACGTGTTTTAAAATAGCCGCACAAAGCTTCCGCGCCGCTTCTCATATTGCCGATGCACATTGTGCTTGCATAGGCGTTCCCGCGCAACTTGCGGAATGTTTGAACCTGCATTGCCGCCACAAAAGAAACAAGAGCATTAGCGAGTATGTTTAAGTTAATCGGGATAAAACCGACGGCCAAAAGTATAACTATTTCAAATGCTAAAACTATTTGACGCCAATGTATCTTTTTGTAATTTTTAAAGAAAATATGCTGTATTTCGGCAACGCATATCCCGAATATAAAAGAAATTACCGGTATAAGATAATGTAATATTAACCCGAATTCTCCCTCAAAAAAATGTGTGCTCATAAGCACGATATTTCCGGTTTGAGCGTTTGCAAAAACCTTTCCGCGGCAAAGATATGTATAAGCGTCCTGAAATCCTCCGGAAAGAGTCAGAAAAATTGCATTTGTAAAGGTGTCTGACATTTGATTAGATTTTAATCTTTTTGCCATTTTGGTTTTAATCATATTTTACCTGTCCTCTAACAAAGTTTGACAATCCCAATCTTTATTATTATAATACATACATATTTATATTTAAAATATATTGTTGATATGGCTAATATGTAATTTTTATATTGAGAGGAATTAAATGTTGGTAAATTACGAATATTACAAAATTTTTTATTACGTTGCGAAATATCAGAATTTCACAAGAGCTGCGGTTGAGCTTGATAATAATCAGCCCAATATATCAAGGTCTGTTAAAAATCTTGAAAACACACTCGGATGTGTACTATTCAGTAGGACAAGTCGCGGAGTTAAGTTGACACCCGAGGGTGAAACCCTATATTCCCATATAGTTCCTGCCATTTTACAAATTGAAGCAGGAGAAAAAGAACTCCTGATGCAAAAAGAACTTAAAAGCGGCATTGTTTCAATCGGCACTACCGAAACTGCTCTGTCCGAGGTGTTGCTTCCGGTTCTTGATACGTTTCATAAGAAGTTTCCGGATATTCGCATAAGGATAAACAATTCCACAACGCCGGCGGCTATGAACGCGCTTAAAAGCGGCTCTGTTGATTTTGCGGTCGTAACATCTCCGGTTGAATATGACGATGAGTTTGAAATAGTTAATATTAAAGATTTCAACGATGTACCCGTTTGCGGAAAAGAAATGGCTTTTTTGAAAGAAAAGATAATCGGCATTGGAGAGCTTAAAGAGCATCCTCTCATAAGTCTTAGCAAAGGTAGCTCGGCATATGATTTTTATAGCAAAATATTTGCCGAAAACGGGCTGAAGTACGCTCCCGATACTGAAGTTGCGACAGCCGATCTTATATTACCTCTTGTCAAAAACAATCTCGGTATAGGCTTTTTGCCGAAAAATCTTGTAGAGAGCGATCTTGAAAGCGGCGAAATATTTAAACTTAATTTAAAAGAGAAAATTTCGTCAAGACAGATTTGTATTGCCGAAAATAAAAATGTCAGTCTCGGCGTTGCTGCGAGTGAGTTGAAAAATATGCTGCTTGATTATAGCCACCGCTTCGGTAATTAGCGTTTTATAAACATATTAATAATTTGCTGTTGCTTTACTGAAAAAAGAAGTATAAAAATGAATAAAAATCTCGAAAAAATCTGTGCTTTTTATTGACGAATGCACGCAAAACAATTATTATTTATTTATTATTTTTTATTGAGAGGATGATTTTTTTGGGAGCGACAACAGAGAAGCATATGAATTTTAAAGAAATTGCGGCATATTCGCTCGGCCTTTTCGGGTTTCAGGCGATAGTCGGTCTTTTGAATTCATATCAAGCGGAATTTGATGCATCTATTTTAGGAGCTGACATTGCGGTTGTCGGCATACTTATTCTTGTAGCCAAAATATTGTCTGCGGTTTTTGATCCGGTTGTAGGTAGTATGATAGATCGTTCAAAAAGTAAACGCGGAAAGTTTAAGTCTATGATATTGAAGTCAATTATCCCTCTTCTTGTTATGACGGCAGCTGTTTTTATTAATGTTCCGTTTAAAGAGAATCGCACGGCAACGTACATTTGGATATTTGTTACATATCTTGTATGGAGTCTTGCTATGACGCTCGGCGATGTACCGTCTCAGGGTATTGCTTCGGTTTTAACGCCTAACCCTACAGAGCGCACAAATGTAGTATCGATATCAAACACATTTAAGCAGATAGGTTTTTCGGCTTGTGTTGTTATTGTGCCGATAGCTTGTCTCATAATTCCCGGAGGGTCAAAAGTATTTGTTAAATCCGGCGAAACCGATATGCCTATGATAGCTCCGGAATATCTTTGGACGGCTATTCTTACGGCTGTTTTCGGCTGTGCGTTATTTGCACTTATACCGCTTTTAAACAAAGAGCGCGTTCCGTATGTATCCGGTGAAAAAACTACTGCCAAGGATATGTTTAAAGCTCTCAAAGACAACAAACCTCTTATGCTTGTTATTGTATCATACTTTCTCGGGTTCGGCAGACAGATGTCAATGGGTATACAGGTGCAGGCCGCTAATACAATACTCGGTTCACAAAATCTTGTTGCGGTACTCGGTATAGTTACTGCTGTCGGCTCTATGATAAGTATGGCGATTTGTCCATTACTTATCAAAAAGATGGGTGAGAAAAAGGTATATATCCTTCTCTCGGTATATGGCTTTGTTGCATCGGCACTATCGTTTGTTGTAGGGCACTTCTGGTTCAAAAATCCCGATAATACAGTGCTTACTGTATTATTCTATGCATCGCTGTTTTTAATCGGCCTTCAGTTTGCCGCTGTTACGCTTATGCCCATGATAATGACAGCCGATTGTGTTGATTATTATGAGTTTGAGACCGGCAAACGCATGGAGGGCGCAGCATACTCTATTTTAACCCTTACCATAAAGGTTTGCCTTGCACTCGGAACTGCTCTAGGCCTTGTGTTTATACAGGTATCGGGCTATTCGGATACTGTTGCTCAAATTGCTGCCGGTACTGCAAGCGGATTTAGTGAGAAAACAAAAGACATTGTGTTTTTTGCTTATACCGTGGTGCCCGGCTTTCTTGCTCTCATTTCTATATTCCCGATTTTTAAATATGATATAGTCGGGAAGAAAAAACAAGATATAGCCGATGAGCTGCAAAAAAGAAGAACAAAAGCAACTGCGGAAATCGATAATTGAGATATATTAAGTTTAGGGCTGTACCGTTGAAAAAGCGGTACAGCCTTTTTGCTTCTATATATTTAAAATCCCATTGTTTTCATGATATTTTCCGGAAATCAGAAGAATTCCGGCTGCAGTTAGAAGAGTGTGAATGTCGGTAATATCTGATGTTTTGGATTTTATTTCACACGGATATATATTTTTCCCGGATAAATCCTTGATAATCGTTTGTATTCCGAAGTAAATTTCTCCATCATTTAAGCTTGACAGTGTTATATCGTCTTTGAAATCTGTCCCAATGTTCAGCCTTTGTTTTATCCCGGCAGAATCATTATATATTAACGCTTCGTTAATGATATCGCCGTTTTTTGATATTTCCACGGAAATTGTATTTTTGAAACTGTCGTCAAGTTTTGCACCGATGTCTGTAATTACATATTCGGGTGTATCAATATAGCTTGCCTCTATTATATTATTTCCGAGCAGTAATACGCCTCCGTGCTTGCTTAGCAGCTGAGAAAGTTCAGCTGCTAAACGGCTGCTAAAATCCTCGGAGACTACAATAAGCTTCACTTTATCACCCCGAAATATTATTTTCAAATAACATAAGGTTATTCAATGGTTAGAAACGTTTAAAATACTAGCTCAAAATATTAAAAAAATGCTAAAAAGCTATTGGAAAGTCTGTAATAATAGATTATAATATTACATTATAACAGTTAAATAAGGGAGGCTATGGGTTGGCTTCAAAGTATTCCGTTTCATTAGATAAACTGATAAAAGAATTCGGCTTTGAAACATTGTATTTGCCGGAAGACGCACACGACCTATCCGTTACATCGCAGGACGTTAATAGGCCGGGTCTTATTCTTGCCGGACGTGATGATTATTTTGACCCGGAACGTGTGCAGTTCTTGGGGCTTTCGGAAATAGAATTTCTTAAAACTCTAAGCGATGAAATGCGTTATGAAAGCCTTAAACGGCTTGTCCAAACTCAACCGCCGTTTATTTTAATTACACGGAATTTAGAGATCCCGTCGCATCTTTCTTCACTTGTAGAAGAATACAAAGTGCCGCTCTTACGTACCGGTGAATCCACATCGAGCTGTATGTCTGCGCTTATTTCTTTTTTGGGAACAGAACTTGCCGAAAGGATAACACGACATGGAGTGCTTGTAGAAGTGTACGGCGAGGGCGTGCTGATTGTCGGCGACAGCGGCGTAGGTAAAAGTGAGACTGCGATTGAACTTATCAAGAGGGGGCACCGTCTGATTGCGGATGATGCCGTTGAAATTCGTAAGGTTTCTTCAAAAACACTTGTCGGTTCTGCACCGGACAATATCAGACATTTCATCGAACTTCGCGGTGTAGGAATTATTAATGCTCGCCGCATTTTCGGTATGGGAGCCGTAAAGCTTACCGAAAAAATAAATATGGTGGTTCAACTTGAGCCTTGGGATTCCGCTAAGGTTTATGATAGGATGGGCCTTGATAATGACTATATTTCAATTATGGACATTAAGGTGCCTGTTACTGTTGTGCCTGTAAAACCCGGCAGGAATCTTGCAATAATCATTGAAGTTGCCGCCATGAATAACAGGCAGAAAAAAATGGGATATAATGCCGCACGCGAGCTCCTTCATCAACTCGGCATGGAAGAGGGCGAGTCAAAGGACGAAGAGCTTGAGATTTGGCAAAATTATTAAAGAGAATATAAAAACGGAGGATTATGATGTATAGAATTGGTGTTGATCTCGGAGGAACAAACATTGTAGCCGGAGTTGTTGACGAGTATTATCGCATAGTGGGCAAAGGAAAGATGCCTACTGCTTGTCCGCGTCCGTCATGGGAGATAATCAACGATGTTGCTTTGTCAATAAATATGGCTCTCGAAGAAGCAAAAATTTCGCTTGATGAGGTGGTTTCTATTGGCATAGGAACTCCCGGCTCGGTAAATAAAAAATACGGAATTATTGAGTATGCCAATAATTTAGGATTCGATAATGTTCCGGCAAAAGATATTCTTCAATCTAAGTTCAGCAAACCGATTTATCTTGAAAACGATGCTAACTGTGCGGCGCTCGGCGAAGCAAAAGCAGGTGCCGGCGAGGGAGTTGCGAATTTTGTTGCAGTTACTCTCGGTACCGGTGTTGGCAGCGGAATTGTTGTAAACGGCAAGCTGCTCAATGGCTGTAATGATGCAGCAGGCGAGGCCGGCCATATGGTTATTTTTGCTGACGGAGAGCAATGCACCTGTGGCAGAAAAGGCTGTTGGGAGGCATATTCCTCAGCAACGGCACTTATTCGCCAGACGAAAGAAGCTATGGGCAAAAATCTCGATTCTGCTATGTGGACTCTTGTTGACGGAGATATAAATAAGGTCGACGGCAGAACAGCCTTTAATGCTATGCGCAAAAATGATCCGGCAGGTATAAAGGTTGTTGATACATACATACATTATCTTGCGATGGGTATTACAAATATGATTAACCTTTTCCAACCGGAAATACTCTGTGTGGGCGGCGGTATCGGTAATGAGGGTGAGTCACTTCTTGAACCTGTACGTAAAATAGTAAATCAAGAGCATTACAGTGTGCACAGCGTTGTTCAAACAAGAATATGCTCTGCTAAGCTCGGAAATGATGCCGGTATAATCGGAGCAGCACTTCTTGACGAATAATTTTGAGGGGAAATTATTTTGCTAAGTAATATTAAAGCTGTTGCAGATAAGTTTGGCTGCGAATTTCGCGAAGATGCTCCTATGAGCGATTATACGTCGTTTAAAACCGGTGGGCCTGCCGAGCTTGTTATAATGCCTAACAGCATAGAAGCTCTTTCGGCACTTATATCTGCTTGCCGTGAGAGCGAAATAAAGCCGTATATTATAGGAAATGGCAGTAATATACTTGTATCTGACAGCGGTTTGCGCGGAGTTGTTTTAAGGCTCGCAAAGGGTTTATCTGAGCTCAAGTACCTCGGTGACGGTGTGATATATGCCGATGCCGGTGTTTCTTTGTCAAAGCTTTGTGCTTTTGCTCTTTCCAACAATCTCTCGGGACTTGAATTTGCCTATGGAATTCCCGGCACAGCCGGCGGAGCCGCATATATGAATGCCGGAGCTTACGGTGGGGAAATGAAAGATGTTCTGTGTTCTGTGTCGCACATAAATTTTGACGGTGAGGTAGGGCACTTTGAAAAAGAGAGCTTAAAGCTCGGCTATCGTTGCAGCGCGTATACCGACAGTAATCTTATTATAACCGGGCTTACACTTAAACTGAAAAACGGCGATTATGATGAAATTAAGGCTGCAATGAATTTAAATCTCAATAAGAGGAAGTCTAAACAGCCGCTAGAATATCCGAGCGCAGGCAGTACTTTCAAGCGCCCCGTGGGATATTTTGCCGGTGGACTTATAGAGCAGTGCGGTTTAAAAGGATACAGTATAGGCGGCGCCGAGGTTAGCGAAAAGCATGCCGGTTTCATAATAAATAAAGGCGGCGCAACAACTAATGATGTTTTAAGTTTGATAAAATATGTACAGAATAAGGTGTTTACCGAAACCGGTGTGCATCTCGAAACGGAAGTGAAATATATTGGGTAAGAAATCTGCAGAAAAGACAGAGCTTGTTATTGTTACGGGACTTTCAGGAGCAGGGAAGTCAAGAGCAGTTGACGCTCTTGAGGATATAGGCTTTTTTTGTGTTGATAATATGCCTCCGAAGCTCATACCTACTTTTGTCAAGTTGATTTTTAATTCTAACGAAAAACGTGACAGGGTAGCCATTGTTGCCGACATCAGACTCGGCGACTCGTTCTCTGATATTTTCGGAGTGTTGGATGAGTTAAAAGAAGATGAGATTAATTACAAAATTCTGTTTATAGATGCGGACAACGATGTAATTATGCGCCGTTACCAAGAGACAAGGCGTAAGCATCCTCTTGCCGATGAATTTAACACACCTTCAATACTTGAAGCCATCCAAAAAGAACGTGAGATACTGTTGCCTGCACGTTTACAAGCGGATTATATAGTAGATACGTCGAATGTTACAAGCTCTCAGTTTAAGGAGCGTATTGCAAAGCTTTTTCTTGATAATGCTTCGAGTTCTCTTAAAATTTACAGCATATCATTCGGCTTTAAATACGGCATACCGAAGGAAGCTGATTTGGTGTTCGATGTCAGGTGCTTACCCAACCCGTTTTATATTCCCGAACTTAAAGAGCATACCGGGCTTGAGACTCCCGTGCGTGATTTTGTTATGAAATTTGACCAGTCAAAGGCTCTCGAGAAAAAGCTGTTTGATCTTCTTGACTTTTTGTTGCCTCTTTACAGAACGGAAGGGAAAAGTCAGTTAACTATTGCGGTCGGTTGTACAGGGGGAAAACACAGGTCTGTTGTATTTGCCGAAGCAATAAATAAACATATTCTTGAAAACGGAGCTAATTCAAGCGTATTCCACAGAGATATTAAAAGGTAGTGCTATGACTTTTTCATCAAAGGTTAAAGATGAATTATTAAATGTTGAGGCAATAAAGCCTTGCTGTATATTGGCTGAGTGTTACGGGCTTCTGCTTTTCGGCAGGGGTTTTTCGGCAGGTGAGGTTTATATATCCACAGAAAATAAAAATGTTGCGCTCAGATATAAAGAACTTGTTGAGCGTTTTACGGAAAATCCGTGTAATGTTTCAGAGTCGGCATCCGGTAAAATTAAAGTCAGCGTCGGAAATAAACAGGATCGCTTAGCTGTTTTAAACGCTTTCGGATATAACGGCAAGGAGCGAACACGTAGGTTGAATTGGGCAAATATATCAGAAGACTGCTGTATAGGTTCTTTTCTGCGCGGAGTCTTTTTGGCGTGCGGAACGGTCAATTCTCCTGAAAAGAATTATCATCTCGAATTTGTTGTTCCGCATATGTATTTGAGTCGAGACCTTCAGAAGTTTTTGTCTGATAACGATATGGCGGCAAAAGAGGTTACGCGGAACGGCGCCTATGTTTTGTATTTTAAGGATAGCGGCGAAATCGAGGATATGCTGACGGTTATGGGCGCTTCAAACTGCGTTCTTGAGCTTATGGGCGTAAAAATGTATAAAGATATGCGAAATAATGTTAATCGTCGGCTTAATTTTGAAAGCGCAAATCTTGACAGAACCGTAAATGCGGCGCTTGTTCAGATAGATGCGATTAACAGACTGAAGAAGTGCGGAATGCTAAACGATTTGCCGTCGGAGCTTCGTGAAATTGCCGAGTTGAGAACAGAAAATCCCGACTTTTCGCTGAAACAGATAGGCGACAGTATGAGCGTTCCAATGACTCGATCCGGAGTTAACCATAGGCTTAAAAAGCTTTGTGCGTTAGCGGAAAAATGTAAGTAGAATATTGCTGCGAATTCAGCCGTAAACTTGAGTTGTTTACGGCTGTTTTTATGTAGGTATAAGAAAATGCACAATTCGTTTTTGCTGTACAAGACGTTTTAAAATATAACCAAAACATCACAATTCGGACAAAATTCACAAAATATATTGACAATATATATATATATATATATTATAATTTGAACAAGGGGCGGGGAATTAAAAATATATGATAATTATCAGGGCTCGCTTTTCTTATAAGTGCGGCTTTATTTTTTTAGGAGGAGCTTTTGTGAAATAATTATACGGCGGCGGTTAATAGGCTTACTTTTTATAGGCAAAGTTTTTTATATCTCTTATGGCAAAAAATATCAGATGGGAGTATATAAGTGATGAAAAGCAAAACATATAAAATAACACTTGTAATTGAGGCGGCAATAGCGGTGCTAATCGCTTTTTGCTTGGCTTTTTTCGGACCGCTGTCATTAAATGATATGACGTACGGCGAATTTGACATGCAGGTTTTTAAACTCTGCTTTACATATCCGGCAATCATAGTTTTTATTGCTTTATTTGTTGTGCTGGCGGTAATTTCGTATAAAAAAGAACACACAAAAAAACGCTATGCAACCGAAATCGTTTTGTTTGCTGTTTTGTTGATATTTGTATATTTTTTAGGTGTGTTTGTGCCTCGTACATTCAGATATGAAGGCGTTGTTATGAATGCCGCCGAATACACTGATATTATGCATGAATTAAAGCCGTCTGAATGTTTCGAGGGTGAAAATACCGACTATATAGAAAAAATCGGAGAAAACCTTTCCGGTGAGTCGTGGTCCGTCTACGGTATGCGATATACCGAGGTTAGAAAATATGATTGGTCCATGGCGGATAGCGGATACCAAGATTTATGCTCAGACTACGAATTGATATATTACAGCGGTATACCGAAGTTTATTTCAGGTGAAGTTGATTGCGTTGCAAAAATGCAAGACAGCCTCAGAGTTAAGGATATAGACAACTCGCATATCAAAGGTGATAACGCAACAAATATCGGAATATACACAAACGGAACTTATGAAAATATGAAATACAGTATGTATACGAAGGACTATAACGGTCAAAAGGCAATTGTTATCTACGCCGATGAAGGTGATAAACATATTTTCCTGACGCTTCAATTGTTTGATAAATCTTCGGAATTGTCCTTAGCTGACGAAAACACTCTTTTGCAGCATATATATAATGTGTTTGAAAAAGGAAATTGATTATCATCAAAACCATAAAATTTGCCGTGTGAATTTGCTGTGTAATAATATCTTATATTTTGCGTTGTTTGCTATTGATTTTTTTTGCCGGTTCGGTTATAATAGTCTCCGTCAGTTCGCCGGTGTGATGGAATTGGCAGACGTGCTGGACTCAAAATCCAGTGGTAGCGATACCGTACCGGTTCGACCCCGGTCACCGGCACCAAAAAAACGGCATTCTTTGTAAAAAGAGTGCCGTTTTTTTATTGTATTTTTTACAAATTTTTACATAAAGATTTTTATCCTATATTTTTGATTTTTACTTACTTTTTATTATTGTTTGTGATATAGTATTTATTAAAGTTAACTCTATTGGCTCTGTTTTGAGAGAGGAGAATTTATATGGGAAAAATCATAACAGTAGGTCGTGAATTCGGCAGCGGAGGGCGTGAAATAGGTCGTAAGCTGGCTGAAAAACTCAGGTTTGCTTATTATGACCACGAAATCGTTGTTGAGATTGCCAAACGTACTGATCTTGCAACTGAATACATACAAAGTGTTGAGGAAAAACGTCCGTTTCCGCTTATGAGTATTACAACCGGGCATACTTTTTGGGCTTCGCCGAATCCGGTAATGGATCAGCAGCTTGAAGTACTTAAAACAGAGAGCGTTATAATAAAAGAAGTTGCCGAAAAGTCTGACTGCGTTATCGTAGGAAGATGTGCAGACTATGTTTTGCGAGACGAAGAGCCGTTTCGCATATTCCTTTATGCGGAACTTGAGTTCAAAATGAAACGATGCCGCGAAAGAGGAGACGATGCTAAAAAAATGAGCGATCGAGAGCTTCAAAGACATATGGCTCAGATAGATAAAAAGCGCGCCGAATACTATGCGTTTCTCAGCGGACAAAAGTGGGGAGCAAAAGAGAATTACGATTTGTGTATCAATACCTCGACGGCTGATGAGGATAAAATTGTAAACAGTATAGCTGAGTTATATCGGTAAAATAACAACAATATTAAAAGGAGCTGTAAAGTTGTTTTTACAGCTCCTTCTGTTTTTTATAGGCCCGCCCGACCGTACACGGCAATAATTAACCTGCATTCAAAAGCAGGTGGGGATCTATCGTCAGCATTCGTGCTCCCAACATCCGCCGAATGGGCGGGAGGTCTGCTCCACAGCATCGGAATCCGAACCCCTAAAATATAGGTGTTGGGTCAATATTGTCCGTATATTTATCGCATCGGGCAGGTATTTATATTTTACGATTTTAATCAGCTTTTATTCTTGTCATCATCTTTAATAAAATAAAGATCTTGAAGTCTATCCTCAAAAATTTCGGCTATTTCGTCGTATTCTTTTTGATTTTCGATAGGCTCCAAATAAATGTCATCGCTTTCATCATTTACTTTGACAATAATAAGTTCACCGTCACCGTCAAGAATTTCTTCTGCGTCGTCATATACAGGTGTCAGCGCAAGGTATTTCCCGTCATCGGTTTCTATTCTGTCAAGCTCTTCAAAAGTATGCGTAACGCCGTCTTCATCTTCAATTGTTACAAGATCGGCAGTAAATTCGTTATCAGCCATATATTTCACCTCCGATTGCTTTATATTTTACCGCGAAACTATACTTTCGTCAACCTGAAAAGGCTTTTTGTTTCAAAAAACATAGATTTAATGTTGAATCATTTTTTATATTTCTCCCAACAGCAAGGCCATCACAGTATCGCTCTAATTGATGTTTTTTATTATTGCGAGATTATATTGTATGCGGTATGAAAGTTTAAGTATAAAGAGATAAAATTAATAAAAAATATAAAAAAATTACAAAAAAACTATTGACATTATATAGATATGGGTTATAATATAATCAGACAAGGGAAAGAAAAGAAAAGCAAAATAAATCCCTTGAATATTTTAAAGGAGGCGTTTCCGATGTACTGTTCAGAGGGCATAGAGCCGCAGACATCATGTTTCGCCGCTCATCCGATCTCGTAGAGACAGAGTTAATAAAGTGAGTACTTAAATATCGTATAGGCAAAATTATTGAATGTTCTACTTCGGTTGACCGGTACATAATAATAACGAATTTGCGTTACTGTAATGTGATCGGATGAGTGGCAAAGTAAAATTCAATATATATGTAAGACGAAAAGTAAACACAGTTTATAAAGTTAGAGGAACCGATTAAAAACCGGTTCCTCGTTTTTTAGTCTTCTTTAAACTCAGCACTCCACGAAAATTCAAATTTTTCATCCGAACTCAGCTTTTGAATACCTCGTTTTTTTGAAAAATCCGTAGTTTTTTCATAAGAGTCGTTTACACCGTACCACGGTTCTATGCAGACAAAGGGTGCAGCCGGCTTTGCCCATATTGCAAGGAACGGAGAATCGCCGAATGTGAACCTTATGTGCTTGCCCGCCTTTTTTTCGTTAAGTATAACGTAATTGGATTTTACATTTGAGAAAATCAGTGCGTCCTTATCAAACAGATGCTCCGTTAATTCTATTTTATTGCTATTTTGCAATATAAGATCCTTATCTCCCGTAATTACCGAATCGCGGTCGATTCTCTCGGAATAAAGAGTCTCATCATACTCGAAAGTTAATGTGTCACCGAGATTGCAGTTAAATGCAGGGTGAGCTCCGATTGAAAAATACATTTCTTCGTCGTTTGTATTTATGACCTTGTGAGTAACAGTCAGTTTATTATCGATAATTTTAAAAGTGATATAAAGCTCATATTTGTAAGGATAGCATTTCAGCGTATCCGCATTTTCCTTTTGTAAGAACACAATCTCGTTTTCTGTCAATACTACCGGTTCAAACTCTCTGTGCCTTGCAAGACCGTGACGGATTATGCTGTATGTTTTCCCGTTGATAATACATTTATCATTTAACAGCTTACCGATTATTGGAAACAGAATAGGGGACTGACCGTTCCACACCGTCGGATTGCCTTGCCATAAAAACTCATATCCGCTTTTTTTCGAAACGATACTTGTAAGGGTGGCACCGAAGCTTTTAACGCCGACTTTGATAATACCGTTGTCAATATAATTTGTCATATAATCAACTCCTTTTTGAGTGTTAATTAATATTATCATTACTGATTGAAAAAGTCCATAATATATAAAAAGACGCTGTATTTTTACAGCGTCTTTTTAGGAGCGTTTTAAATTAACTTATTTCGCAGCGGATATTTCCTTATCCTTTGGAAGGATTGAGTTGGTAATTATACCGAGGATAAGCGCACAAGCGATGGAAGTGAGCGTTACGCTGCCGAAGTTTATTGTGAGTCCGCCTATGCCGGCTATGAGAATGACCGCTACAACAAAAAGGTTGCGGTTTTCGTCAAGGTTTACCTTCTGTATCATCTTAAGACCGCTTACGGCAATGAAGCCGTAAAGAGTAATGCAAACACCGCCCATTACACAGTTGGGTATGGAGGCAAGAAATGTAACAAACGGGCCGAAGAATGAAATGATAATTGCCATTATAGCAGTAGCAAGAATTGTAACAACAGAAGCGTTGCCGGTAATTGCGACGCAGCCAACCGATTCACCATATGTTGTGTTCGGGCAGCCGCCGAAAACAGCACCTACCATTGAACCTACGCCGTCACCGAGAAGAGTTCTGTGAAGGCCGGGCTCCTCAAGAAGGTCTTTGTTAATAATGGATGAAAGGTTTTTGTGGTCGGCGATATGCTCGGCAAAAACAACAAATGCAACCGGAACATAAGCTACGGCGATGGTGGCTACATACTGTCCGGTTATTTCTTTTGTTCCTTTAAGAGCCTCAATAAATGTGAAGGCCGGAACAGCAAAGAGCTTCATATTTGAAAATACACTGAAATCAATTATTTGAAGAGCGGTATTGTTTGTTTTTATGCCGATAGCGGTAAATATGGCAGCGGCAACATAGCCTGCGAGAATGCCTATGATGAAGGGGATAAGCTTCATCATTTTTTTGCCGTATACGGAGCAAAGAATAACGGTGAAAAGGGTGACAAGTCCGCAAATGAGTGCAACATACGGGCTTGCGGTCGATACTTGAGTCACCTTATCAACAATAGTACCGTTTTCAACAACCTGCTCTACCGAGTCTGCCATAACCTTGCCCTGTGTAAGGTCGGAAATAGCATTGCCGGCAAGCGAAAGACCTATGATTGAAACTGTGGGACCGATGACAACTGCCGGCATAAGCTTGTTAATCCATTTTACGCCGGAAATCTTTACGGCAATGGCAATTACAACATAAACAAGGCCTGCGAAGAATGCACCTAATATAAGGCCTAAATATCCAAGCTGCATTGAGATGCTGCCTGCAAACGCCGCGAGCATTGATCCTATGAATGCAAATGAAGAACCAAGGAAAACCGGGCTTCTGAACTTTGTGAAGAGAAGGTATACGATTGTGCCTATGCCGGCACCGAAAAGTGCTGCCGATTGGCTCATATCGTGACCGATTATCGCCGGTACTGCAATTGTAGCTGCAAGAATCGCAAGCAACTGTTGAAATGCAAAAACGATTACTTGCCCGAATTTGGGTTTGTCTTTGATGTCGTAAATAAGTTTCATTTACTACGCCTCCTGAATATATTTAGGCTCGGATAAAATCACGAGACCTTATTAACTGTTTTTGTAAAGCTCAGCTCTGAATGCTCCGTCAATTTCATTTACCTTAACACTTACGAACTCATCACTTGATGTAGGTATGTTTTTACCGACGTAGTTTGCACATATCGGAAGTTCTCTGTGGCCTCGGTCTATTATTACTGCAAGTTGAATTTTAGCGGGTCTGCCGAGCTTGATTATTGCATCCATTGCGGCTCTTGCTGTGCGACCGGTGAAAAGCACATCGTCCACCAAAATGATATTTTTATTTGTTACATCAAAATCAATTTGAGTACCGTTTAGCTGTGGAGAGGAATATTTTTCTGACAAATCATCTCTGTATAAAGTTATGTCAAGCTCGCCGAGGTGCACTTTCAAATTTGAAAAACTCTCAATATTAGTTTTGAGCATTTTAGCAAGCGGTACGCCGCGTCGTTTAATTCCCACAAGATAGACCTCTTCATAGCCTTCACTGTGTTCAATTATTTCATGAGCAAGGCGGGCTAATGTTCTTGTCAAAGTTTGGGTGTCTATAATTATCTTTGAGCTCATCTTTAATACCATCCGCGCAACAAAAAATACCTTGACGCAATGCGACAAGGTACACCTACACAAATATTTCTTCGCGTTACCTTGTCGGCATCTCGTACCGAATTAAAGGACTGCTTTACTTTTTGGTATAATACCATATCAAAGTGTAAAAGTAAATAGGAAAAAGTCGTTTTTTGAAACTTTATGCAAACCTATTTTGCTTTTGGTCTTTATGCGCGATTGACAAAACCGATGTGTGTAATTATAATTAAAGGACTTTAAATAATCATTTGAACGGGAGGGTTTTTATGCAGCCCATAATCAATTATGCTATATGTGCCGTTTCGGCCTATCTTATAGGCTCACTGAGCTTCGGTATAATTATATCAAAACTGTTTTATCATAAGGATATTCGCAATTTTGGCTCTAAAAGCGCGGGTATGACCAATATGCTCAGAACCTTCGGAAAAGCCCCGGCAATAGCTACTTTTATATGTGATGTCGGAAAAGGGATAGTTGCTGTTGTTTTGGCAAAAAAACTGCTTTGCGGAGATGCTGACCCACTGGTCTGCGGATATATTGCTGCCGTCTTTTCAATACTCGGTCATATGTTTCCTATCTACTTTAAATTTAGAGGAGGAAAGGGTGTCGCTACTGCTCTCGGAGTTACAACAGCTCTCGCATGGCAAACATTTCCGATAGTGATGATTCCGTTTGTTATTATTGTTGCCGCCTCTAAAATGATTTCTCTCGGTTCAATTATTTCGGCGGCAATATTACCGATAGCGACTTACTTTGTATATTACTTTTGGTATCCCGAATGTTCTCCGGTTGTTCCGACCGTTGCAACTGCCGTTATAGCCTTGCTCATAATTTTTATGCATCGGACGAATATCAAGCGAATGGTTCGCGGTGAAGAAAACAAGCTCGGAGCCAAGAAGTCGGACGAACAATGATTTAATATAACAAAAAGCCTGTTCTTAAGAACAGGCTTTAACTATTAAGATTTACAATATGTAAACGCCGGATTCAAGCACGGCTATTTCTCTGCCGCAAACTCTGAGATAACGATAAATCGGTTCGTCAAAAAGGCGAAAATCATTTACCGAAAAATCTTTAAGGTTGATAGTTCTTATTTTGCAAGAGCCGGCATTGCAGATAAACAACTCGTTACCGTATATACTGAGCGAATAGGGATTATCAAAAGCCGTTGAAGAATCTCCGCCGATACGTAAACTGAATTTTTTGTGTGTAACAGAGTAATTTATAATTGCATTTTGCTCCGGTACGGTACACCAAATTAAAGGACCGTCGGCAGCGACGCCTTGAACAGGGGAGTCATGATAAAATAAATCCCCGCTCCATTTACTGTTGCCGTCCTTATCAAAAATTCCGGTTTCGCCACTCGGATAGACAACTGCAATATCCTTATTCCTCATTACGGCCGTGTCGCAGGAGATATAATCACCTATATTATCGCAAATTGCCTTAAAAGCATTGCCGAATTTATTAAGCTGATAAACGCTTTTTGTGACCGGAATCGGCTTCGCTCTTTTTATATCATAACCATAAAACGTAACCTTGCATCTGTTATCGTCAAGCATTTCTTTTTTAGCAAAAATAATTCCGTTTGAATACGGAACTATATCGCAGATTTCAAAATCCACTATTTTTTTCATTTTTATATCACCGTTATATGTAAAAAACTAATATTATATTTAATTACATAATATAATACTCGTTTTTTTTCCTTCGGTCAACCGCATTTGACTATTTTTGCGTAGTTTTTGAAAATTTGTAATATTTTAATCTCTCTATACTCTTGCAGTTGCTTTTACAATCGGTACAACCGCGACATTTTAAAATCCTTTTACCGTCATTCAGTATTCTTTCTTCAACAATTATATTTTTGTCAAGCTTTTTGCAAAATTGCTCGAATGTGTTTATTATTTCTCTCATAAAATCACCTACTTAAAATATAGCGGTATTTCACCGGTTGGGAAAAACGGCACTTTTGTCATAAAAGCATATGTTGTCCTCATAGTATAGCGTATGAAGGGGAGAATGTAATGACAACTGCAATATATATTGTTCTCGGTATATTCGGTTTTATCATAATTATTTCGATGTTCCGCACAAAGAAATTTTTATTATCGCTTTTCATGACGGCTTTACAGGGTATAGCCTCGCTTATAGCTGCAAATTTTATCGGGGGATTTTTCGGTGTGCATTTAAGTGTTAATGCTTTTTCACTCGGTGTGTGCGGCCTCGGCGGACTGCCTGGAACCGTAATGCTGCTTATAACCGATACACTTTTTAAAATATAGAAAAACCTCTTGATTTTTATTGATGCATATTGTATAATAACACCCGTCGCCGATATGGACGTTTAGCTCAGTTGGTAGAGCATTCGCTTGACGTGCGAAGGGTCAGCGGTTCGAGTCCGTTAACGTCCACCATTTTAAACAGGACTTTAATTTATTCGTAAGCAAAAAGTACCGTTTTTATAGCATCCGCTTTAGCCGGGTGTTATTTTTTTGCCTGATTTGTGTTGACTGTGATTATTTGAAATGGTATTATTTTCTTAATATTTTGTATATGAGGAGTAGCCTATGGGGCCAAAAAACAAGTTCAAAGCAATATTTTTGATAGTACTTGCTTTTGCGGTGTCTTTAATGCTTGTTTTCGGGACGATTGATTATATAGCAAATCACCGCACCTTTGAATCGGGTGTTATAGCCGGATGTTTGACAGAAGAATATAATTTTAATAAATGAAATTTACTTTAAATGTCTTTTCAAAATGAAAAGGCATTTTTCTTTTTTTGCTTTAATATACATTATCGGGTGATTTAAATGTATAACGCTTACGAGCATGAGCCTAACGGTATCGCCTCCGGCAAAAAATACGATTATTGTGAATACCGAAGAGGACACGAGTCCGGGGAACCCAAAGTGAAAACAGACTTTTTGTTGCCTGTTTTGAAGGTGCAAATTATACTCTGTATTGCAATAGGAATTTTTATGCTTATAATGTTTAAAACTCAATCGTCTGTCTTTTTATTTCTTCGTGAGTCCTATTATAATATTTCATCTACCGATATTCCGTTTGCGGAGGTTGTAAAAAGCATAAAAAAATCTGCCGATTTTGTTTTTGAGCCTGTAAACGATACCGACAAAGTCAAAAAAAATGACGAAACCGAATCGTATAGCCAAGAAGCTTTCTCACTTGCTTCGTATGATGATAACGAGCTTACCGGAATCGGCGGAGAGGATATATTGACCGCAAAAGAAAAAACATCATTTGCGCCGGTAAGCATGTCTCAAAAAGCTGTAATGCCGGTAGAAAATGCAAAAATCACATCAAAATTCGGCTATCGTGTAAATCCTGTTACGGAGGAATATGGCTTTCACACCGGACTCGATTTGGCGGTGCGTGAGGGTACGCCTATAAGAGCGACCTTCGGCGGAACCGTCATAAAAGCACAGGAATCCAAGCTTCGCGGCAACTATGTTGTTATTTCTCATTCAGATAATGTCGAAACTGTTTATTGCCACTGCAAAGAGCTTTTTGTTTCGGAAGGTGACATCGTTTCGGCAGGCGACATCATTGCGCTTGCAGGCATGACCGGGCAGGCTACAGGACCGCATCTCCATTTTGAACTCAAAATAAACGGGTTGTGGTGCAACCCTGTTTGGATACTTGATATCTGATGTCTTTTTTTATTAAAGATACCGAAATTAAAATCGGCTTTTTGTTCGCGGCATCTGTTGCAGCACTTTTGTGTTTTGATGTCGGACCGCAGGTGCAATTGTCCGTCCTCTCGGGAATTCTCCACGAGGGCGGACATGTTTTTTCACTTTTGCTTTTAGGAGAACGTCCGCAGAAAATCTGTTTTGGCCTTTTCGGTCTCACCGTTTTGCGTCGTAACGATATTAAGCTAAATTATAAAAACGAAATAATTACCGCTTTTTGCGGTCCTTTTGTGAATATAGCGATTTGTGTATGTGCACTGTTGTTCTATCTTAATTACAGAGATAATCAAGCTTTGTTTTCGGTTGTTGCTATAAATGCTGCACTTGCTTTGTTTAACCTTTTGCCTGTGTCGGGGCTTGATGGCGGCAGAATACTCGAGTGTGTGCTTTTGAAAAGATTTTCTGTCGAAAAATCCGAAATAATATTATGTGTTACGTCGCTTGTTGTTTTAATTCCGCTTACGGTGGCGGGATTTTTGACGCTTGTAAAAAGCAGATATAATTTTTCGTTGTTATTGTTGTCTGTTTATCTTTTGATTCTTCTTGTTTTTAAAGGGTTAAAATAAGCTTAGCGGTTGCATAAAATCTGCATTTGTTGTATGATATCTCTACTAATTTTTATGAGGTATGGTATGCTGTCAAAAAAACAAGAGTTTCTTTTGCAAAAAGTGCAAAAGCCGGCACGATATATCGGCGGCGAAGTAAACAGCGTTGTAAAAGATAAAAGTAAAATTAAATTCAGGTATGCCTTTTGCTTTCCGGACAACTATGAAATAGGTATGTCACATCTCGGTATGAAAATACTTTACAGCCTTGTTAATGAACGCGAAGATGCATGGTGTGAGCGAGTCTTTGCTCCTTGGGTGGATATGGAAGAGGAGATGAGAAGAAACAATGTTCCTCTGTTCGCTCTTGAAAGCGGCGACAGCTTGTCCGAATTTGATATGATAGGATTTACGCTGCAGTATGAGTTGAGTTATACTAATATTCTTAATATGTTGGATTTGGGCGGCATTTCGGTTAAAAGTAAGGACAGAAAAAGTCTCACTCCGCTTGTGGTGGCCGGGGGTCCCTGCGCCTGCAATCCGGAGCCTATAGCGGATTTTATTGATTTGTTTATGCTCGGAGAGGGCGAAGAGGTTACAAACGAGCTTATTGACCTTTTGGAAAAACACAAGGAAATGGGCTCGGATAAATATGAATTTTTATGTGAAGCGGCCAAAATACAGGGCGTATATGTACCGTCACTGTATGATGTAAGTTATAACGCCGATGGTACGGTTAAAAATATTGAGAATAAAGCCACTGCACCGAAACGAGTAAAAAAACGTATTATCAGTGATCTTGACAAGGTTTATTATCCTGACAGGTTTGTTGTGCCGTTTATTGATGTTGTGCATGACCGAGCTGTTTGCGAGATTTTTCGCGGATGTATTCGAGGCTGCAGATTTTGTCAGGCAGGGTTTATCTATCGTCCGATTCGTGAAAAAAACTACGAAACCGCAAACCGTCAGGCCAAAAGACTTTGTGACTCCACCGGATATGATGAAATATCACTTTGTTCGCTCAGTACAAGCGACTATACGGGAATAGACAAGTTGATACCGGAAATGTTTTCTTGGGCGCTAAAAGAAAATATAAATGTTTCGCTCCCTTCGCTCAGAGTCGATAATTTTTCTGATGAACTTATGGACGAGCTTAAAAAAATCCGTCGCAGCGGTCTTACGTTTGCGCCGGAAGCCGGTACGCAAAGATTGCGTGATGCCATTAACAAAAACGTAACGGAAAAAGAGGTTATAAACACTTGTGAAAAGGCTTTTGCAGGCGGATGGACTGCCGTAAAGCTGTATTTTATGATGGGCTTGCCAACGGAAACTCTTGACGATATCGCAGGAATAGCCGAGCTTGCTCAAAAGGTGGTTGAGCTTTATTACAGTAATCCAAATAAGCCTAAAGGCAAAGGTGTTACCGTCAGCATAAGTGTAGCCTCATTTGTTCCGAAGCCGCACACTCCTTTTCAGTGGGAACCGCAAGATACCATGGATATGCTCGTCGAAAAACAAAAGCATTTGTTGTCTTCCGTACATTCAAAAAAAATTCAGGTGTCATGGCATCAGTCTCCCACAAGTTTTCTTGAGGGCGTTTTGGCTCGCGGTGACCGAAAAATCTGTGACGTTATTTATTCCGCATGGAAAAAAGGTTGTAAATTCGACAGCTGGGATGAATTTTTCGATTTCGATAAATGGATGAAAGCGTTCGAAGAGTGCGGCGTCAATCCTTCGTTTTATGCTAATCGTAAACGTGAGTATGATGAGATCCTTCCATGGGACCATCTTGATTACGGTATAAGAAAAGAATTTCTTATTGATGAAAATAAGAAAGCGCATATGAGCGTTACAACTCCAAATTGCAGACAAAAGTGCGCCGCCTGCGGTGCAGCAAAGCTTAACGGAGGAAAATGCGATGCAAAATGTTAGAGTCTTTTTTGAAAAAACAGGTATGACGAAATACATATCGCATCTTGATCTTATGCGTTGTATGACGCGTGCCATAAAACGTGCGGCGATACCCGCATGGTATACGGAGGGCTTTAATCCGCACCTTTTTATTACGTTCGCTTTACCGTTGACTCTCGGAGTTGAAAGCTTGTGTGAATCCATGGATATCAGGCTAACGGAGGAAATGGGCTTTGAGGAGGTTAAAAACAGACTGAATGTTAATTTGCCTGACGGTATCAGAATAACTAATGTTGCCGTGCCGGTTTACAAAGCAAACGACATAGCTTTTGCCGAATATAAAATTACGTTCCACACAAGAAAAAACGAAAAGATAAAAAATGAAATAGAAGAGAAACTGTTATGCGATGAACTGCTTGCCGAAAAGATGGGAAAACAAGGGAAGAGAAAAGTGCTGAAAACAATCAATCTGAAAGAGTTCGTCAATTCTTACAGCGTTATTTCTTTAAATGATAAGACGGTGCTTACTGTAGTACTTACGGCAGGCAGTAAAAATAACATCAATCCAAATCTTTTTGTTGACGCGCTTAAGCTCGGAGATGATGTCGATTTTTGCGAAATATTAAAGCAAAAAATGATGACCGAAGATCTCAAAAGCTTTGAATAATATTTTTTAAACAATAAATTTTATAATCATTTAAAAAATGCTTGCTTTTAGAAAAACAATGTGATAATATATATAAGCATTTTGTGCGTTGGGTTTTTATAAACACTAACGGCAGTTAATGGCAACATTAAAGCTGACGGTCCTCTGCATTTGTATTTAGTGCACGAACGTCTGATAAAAATTAGGAGGACATTATGGACGCATTAAAAGTTATTACCGATGGTATGATTAAGGAAGAACGCCCTCATATCAAAGTAGGCGACGTTGTAAAGGTACACGTTAAGATTCGCGAGGGCGAAAGAGAAAGAATTCAGGTTTTTGAAGGTACTATAATAGCTCGCAAGGGCAGCGGTGTTTCTGAGACGTTTACCGTTCGTCGTATTTCTTACGGTGTTGGTATTGAGAGAGTATTCCCTGTAAATTCTCCCAACGTTGCTAAGGTAGAACTTGTCAGAACCGGTAAGGTACGCAGAAGCAAGCTTTATTATCTTCGTGACAGAGTCGGTAAGGCTGCTAAGGTTAAAGAGCGTATATAAGCTGATTGAAAAAGAGGGTGGCTTTTTGCCGCCCTTTATTTTTTTTAAAATGCTTTGCTTTTTCAGCGTTTTTGTTGTAAAATATTTGATAATGCTAAAATGTAAGTTGGTGAGTTTTTTGAGAAAAGTAGAGCAGTTCGAAGTCGATTATCGTGAGCTTTGCAGAGCTCCGGCGGCACACACAAAGCACATAAAGGCTGTATTTGATTGGTTCGATTCGGTTATATATGCTCTGCTTGCTATTTTTGTGATATTTGCTTTTCTTTTCAGACTCGTCGGTGTGAGTGGGCAATCTATGGAACCGACCTTACATAACGGCGATTGGCTTGCGGTGCGCGCTGTTAATACAAAAATAAACCGTGGGGAAATAGTGGTTGTGACGCAGCCAAACAAGCTGAATGAGCCTATTATAAAACGTGTGATAGCTGTTGCCGGTGATACAGTTGATATTGATTTTCGTACAGGTAAGGTTACTGTTAACGGAGTTGTCTCGGATGAGCCGTACATAGCGGAAAAAACCGAGAGATCATTTGATACATCTTTTCCGTTGACTGTTCCGCAAAACTGTGTTTTTGTGATGGGTGACAACAGAAATCACTCGCTTGACAGTCGATCATCCGTGATAGGATTTATAGACACGAGGTATATTCTCGGTGTTGCTGAGTTTAGATTAATCCCTGTGGGAGATTGGAAGATAGATAGCAATGGAAAATAACAAAAAAAGAGCAAGCGGTATTTATGATTTTGCTTCGGTGCTTGTAAGCGCAATTATCGCGGTAACGTTTATATTTACTTTTCTGTTTAAAATATCTTCGGTTAACGGCCCGTCGATGTTGGATTCGTTTCACAACGGAGACAGAGTCTTTATTACTGCTGCCGGATATCAGCCGAAGTACGGTGATGTTGTTATAATATCTCAGCCCAATCAATATAATGAGGTGCTTATTAAAAGAATCATAGCGGTTGGCGGTCAAACTGTTGATGTGGACGCGACTGCGGGTACTGTTACGGTTGACGGCAAAGTTTTATATGAACCGTATATAAGAGAGCAAACTTTAACGCAGGGCAATATGAATTTTCCGCTGACGGTTCCTGAGGGATATGTTTTTGTAATGGGTGATAACCGTAATCATTCTACGGACAGTCGCTATAAATCAATCGGACTTATTGATGAAAGATATATAATGGGCAAGGCTTTTTACAGGGTAGGGGATAAAACGCTTTTGCCGAGCTATGGTGTTAGTTATGAATGATACTATAAAACAAAATGTACAATGGTTTCCCGGGCATATGGCGAAAACGCGCCGAAAGATAAAGGAAAGCCTGCCGCTTGTTGATGCAGTCGTTGAAATACTTGATGCTCGCATTCCGCGAAGCAGCCAAAATCCGGAAATTGCTGAAATAATCGGAGAAAAGCCGCATATAGCAATACTTAATAAGTGTGATATCGCAGATGATGCGGCTACAAAAAAATGGCTTGAATATTTTCGGCAAAACGGTATATATGCTTTGGCACTTGATTGTAAAACCGGTAAGGGCTTAAATCGATTTGTTCCGCTTGTAAATGAAGTCCTCAAAGATAAAATACAGAGTAATATTGATAAAGGCATGGCCGGTAGACAAATACGTCTTATGGTAGTCGGTATTCCCAATACAGGCAAATCGTCATTTATAAACAAAATGGCCGGCAAAAAACGAGCCGAGGTTGCGGATAAAGCGGGAGTTACAAGGCATAACCAATGGTTTGCAATAGGCGGAGGGCTTGAGCTTCTGGATACTCCGGGCGTTTTGTGGCCTAAATTTGAAGATCCGGAAGTCGGCGATAAATTAGCTTTTGTCGGGTCGGTTAAAGATCAAGTTGTTGATATTGAAACGCTTGCTGTTCGTTTTCTTCGCGTTATGCGCGATTTTTATCCCGAAAGGCTCACCGAAAGATATAAAATTGAAAACTTTGAAGAGCTTGAACCGTATGAAATACTTGAGCTTATAGGCAAAAAGCGCGGTATGATTATGCGCGGCGGCGTCGTCGATACCGAGAGAGCTTCCGTAATGCTGCTCGACGAGTACCGTGGGGGTAAGCTCGGAAAAATTACTTTGGACGGAATTTATTGATGGTGAATTTTGAGATTGAAAAAGAATACATTTCCGATGGATTTAACTGTATTTGCGGAGTGGACGAAGCAGGACGCGGACCGCTTGCGGGACCTGTATGTGCTGCTGCGGTTATACTGCCTGTGGGAGCCGTGATACCCGGGCTTGACGACTCGAAAAAGCTGACCGAAAAAAAGCGCGAGGCACTCTATGACGTTATTAAAGAAACGGCTGTGTCTTACGGTATCGCTTTTGCAAGCGAAAAGGAAATTGACGAAATGAATATACTTAACGCAACTTTCCTTGCTATGAAACGCGCCGTGGAAAAACTTGGCGTGAAACCTGATTTGGCGCTGATAGACGGAAATCAAAAGCCGCATACGGGCATTAACGAAGTTACCGTTATTAAAGGCGACGGCAAGTCGATGTCAATAGCGGCAGCGTCGGTCCTTGCCAAGGTAACGCGTGACAGATATATGCTTGAACTTGATAAAAAGTATCCGCAATACGAGTTTAAAAAGCACAAGGGTTACGGGACCAAGCTCCATTATGAGAAGCTTTTAGAATACGGCATTTCGGATGTACACCGCAAGACTTTCCTTAAAAATTTGGAGGACAAAAGGTGAATAAGGCTGTTACGGGAAAGCTCGGTGAACTTGCGGCCGGCAGATATCTGCGTGAAAACGGATATGAAATAATTACCGCCAATTACCGATGCCGTCTTGGAGAAATTGACATAATTGCAAAGCAAAACAAATATATATGCTTTGTTGAGGTTAAGACGAGATCTGAAAATTATAAGTACGCACCTGCCGACGCCGTTACTTTTTCTAAAAGGAAAAAGATAATAGCGGCGGCAAAGCTATATATTGCGTCACACAATGTTGATTTGCAACCGAGATTTGATGTCGCTGAGGTGTTCGTTGAGAAAAATCAGGTTGCAAAGATTAACCTTATTACAAATGCTTTTGACGGAGAGGGAAAATGAATCTTATTGATTTCCATTGCGACACCTTAAGTGAATGTTATAACAGAAAGTCCGAGCTTTATAAAAATGACCTTCATATAGATTTAGAGCGCGGAAAAAGAGTATTCAATAAATATTGTCAGGTGTTTGCCGTTTGGATACCGGATGAAAAAAGAGGCGACGAGGCATACGACTATTTTAATAATGTTTACGCTTTCTTTGAAAAACAGCTTTTAAAGAATTATAATACTGTGGCATTCTGCTGTTCTTCCGGTGAAATGGACAATGCCTTTGGCGAAAATAAAATTGCTGCGTTTTTGTCTGTTGAGGGCGGTGCGGTTCTCGGCGGCGACATAGATGTGATCGATGCATTGTATGAAAAGGGCGTTAGAATTCTTACCCTTACATGGAACGGTCAAAACGAGCTCGGCGACGGCTGCTTTACCGAAAATGCAAAAGGACTCTCGCCGTTTGGTGTTAACTGCGTCAAGAAATTGCAGAAAAAAGGAATCATTGTTGACGTTTCGCATTTAAGTGAACGCGGCTTCTACGATGTGGCGGAGTATTCAGAAAAACCTTTTATTGCAACCCATTCGGATTGTGATATTGTTGATAATCCGTTTGCCGAAAAACGCAATCTTACAGACGCTCAGATTAGAATTATTACAGAGCAAAAGGGTATAATCGGACTTAATCTTTATGAGAAATTTCTCGGTGTGGAAAACGGAGCAGGCCTTTGTTCGGTTATCAGACAGATAGAGCATTTTTGCTCGCTTGGAGCTGAACACACTATTTGCCTTGGGTGCGATTTTGACGGATGCACAGTAAGCGATGACCTTTGCGGGATAGATAAACTGTACAAAATAGCTAACGGGCTTGCGAGAGAAAATTACAGCGATGAATTGATAAACGGCATTTTCTTTGATAATGCAAACGCTTTTATCGTTGCAAATATGTAATTTATATGTTAAAATACATCTGATTTTTCAGTTAGGAAGTGCAAATTTATGTATTACACAAGTACGAGAGACAAATCAATCAGGATTTCTTCGGCTGAGGCTATTACAAAAGGTATTTCGGCCGAGGGCGGACTTTTTGTTCCCACGGAAATTCCGCATATTACGCTTGATGATATAAAGAGAATAGGTACACTTCCGTATACCGGCAGGGCAAAAGAGATTTTGAAGCTCTATCTTACCGATTTTACCGAGGATGAGCTCAATTATTGCGTAGAGGGTGCATATAAAAAGTCGAGCTTCAGCTCCGAAAAAATTGCGCCGCTTTATAAGATATCTGATAAGGAAAGCATACTTGAGCTTTGGCGCGGTCCCACATGCGCTTTTAAGGATATGGCTTTGCAACTTTTACCGTATCTTCTTTCCGTATCTGCTTCCAAGACTCTCAAGGATACTAAGATTGTTATTCTTGTCGCAACCTCGGGTGACACAGGAAAAGCAGCACTTGAGGGCTTTAAAGATGTGGATAATACTCAAATACTTGTCTTTTACCCTGTTGACGGTGTGAGTCCTATGCAAAAGCTTCAGATGACTACACAAGAGGGTAATAATGTAAGCGTGTGTGCTATCAAAGGCAATTTCGATGATGCACAAAGCGGAGTTAAGTCTATATTTACAAATTCGGAAATTAAGAAGAAATTTGCAGAAAACCATCTCGCGTTTTCATCGGCTAACTCAATTAACTGGGGCAGGCTTGTTCCTCAGATAGTATATTATGTATCGGCATATTGTGATATGGTCGAGAACGGTTCGCTAAAGCTCGGTGAGGAAATGAATGTTGTAGTTCCTACCGGCAATTTCGGCAACATCCTTGCCGCTTATTATGCCAAGAGAATGGGCGTGCCGATAGGTAAGCTTATTTGTGCATCCAACTCTAATAATGTACTGACAGATTTCCTTAAAACAGGTACATACGACAAAAATCGTAATTTCTATTGCACGGCATCTCCGTCGATGGATATACTTATTTCAAGTAATCTTGAAAGGCTTTTGTTCCACCTTTCGGGTGAAAATGATGCTGAAGTAAGAGAATATATGAAATTGCTTGCAAACAGCGGTAAATATACTGTAGGGGAACAGCTCTTTGAAAAAATCAAAGAATTATTCAGAGCCGGCTATTGTGATGATACCTTGACAAAGGCGACTATCAAGGAAAACTTTGATAAATATCATTATCTTTGCGATACGCACACGGCTGTCGCTGTCAAAGTTTATGAGGATTATGTCAGCGAAAGCGGCGATAAAACGCCTACAGTAATAGCCTCTACTGCAAATCCGTATAAATTCTCCGCAAGTGTTTTGTCAGCTCTTACAAGTGATATTCAATCTACCGACGAATTCTCAATGGTTGATGAATTGCACACGCTTACAGGCGAACCCGTACCGCCGCAGCTTGCTACGCTTAAAGATAAGAAAGTAAGATTCGGTGATGTAACGACTAAAGACGATATGGCAAATGTAGTATTCAAAATGCTCAACATTTAATCTGTTCATTTCCGGATTTTTGTTGTCTGAACGGAGCTTTGGTATGTCATTATTTGCTATCGGCGATACCCATTTGTCGCTCGGCACAGATAAGCCGATGAATATTTTTCGCGGATGGGACAACTATGTTGAAAGACTCGTTTCAAATTGGAATAGGGTAGTTGACCCGGGTGATACTGTTGTTATAATGGGTGATGTGTCTTGGGGAATGTCTCTTTCCGAAGCATACAAGGACTTTGAACTGCTGAATTCTTTGCCCGGCAAAAAGATAATAATGAAGGGCAATCACGATTATTGGTGGAACACCAAGAAAAAAATGGACGAGTTTTTTTTCAAAAACAAATTTGAAACTCTGTCTGTTTTGCATAACAATGCATACAGGGTCGGTGACATCAGTATTTGCGGAACGAGAGGTTGGTTTTTTGACGCGGAGAGCGATCTCGACAAAAAAGTTGTAAAACGTGAAGCCGAAAGACTTCGCCGCTCAATAGAGTGCGGAGAAAAATTGGGCGGTGAGCCTGTTGTATTTTTACACTATCCGCCGATAAACAACTTGCAAATCTGCGACACGATTTATGATGTGCTGGTTGAAAAGAATATAAAGAGATGTTATTATGCACATCTTCACAGTGCCTCTGTTCATAATTCTTTTAACGGTGAAAAAGACGGTATTCATTTTCAACTTTTATCGGCAGATTATCTTAAATTCTGCCCTAAACTGATAGAAAAAATAAATTAATAAAAAAGTATGGTAATTTAAGGTCTTATCTGTTATAATACCATAGTTACTGTAAATATTCAGGAGGAATTTGTATGAGTTTAAAATCTTCAAACAAGGTGGATACCAATGTTTGGGAGCTTGAAGTAAGCGTAGATGGCGACACTTTTAAGGATGCCGTTACAAAGGCTTATCTTAAGCAGAGAAAGAACATTACCATTCCGGGATTTAGAAAAGGAAAGGCTCCGCGTGCTTTTATTGAAAAATATTACGGCGAGGGTGTGTTCTATGAGGACGCTCTTGAGGCTATATATCCCGATGCGGTAGCTTCCGCTATTGAGGAAGCGAAGCTTGAACCGGTTGATACACCTTATGACCTTGAAATTCCCGAGATGGGCAATGACGGTGTAACCATGAAGTTCAAAGTAACTGTTAAGCCTGAGGTTGAGCTCGGCGAGTATAAGGGCCTTAAGGCTACAAAGAAATCTACCAAGGTTACGGCAGATGAAGTTAAAGCTGAGCTTGCAAGGATGCAGGAGCAGAATTCAACTGTTTCGGATGTTGATGACAGAGCGGTTAAAAAGAACGATATAGTTGTTATCGACTTTGAGGGCTTTGTTGACGGCAAGGCGTTTGATGGCGGAAAGGCTGAAAAATATGAGCTTACCATAGGCTCAAATCAGTTTATTCCCGGCTTTGAAGATCAGATTATCGGCCACAAAATCGGGGACAAGTTTGATGTTAATGTTAAATTCCCTGAGGATTATCAGGCTGATCTCGCTTCTAAGGATGCTGTGTTCAAAATTAAGCTTCATGGTATAAAGGTTAAGGAAGTACCGGCACTTGATGATGAATTTGCTAAGGATGTCAGTGAATTCGATACTCTTGATGAGCTTAAAAAGGATATTAAGAAACAGCTTGAAAAGAGAAAAAATGATGATGCCGAAAACGAGCTTCATAATACACTCCTTGAGGAAGTTGCAAAGGGTATAAAAGCTGAAATTCCCGAGGCAATGATTGAAAAAACGATTGATGATGACGTTAATGAGTATTCATATCGTCTTCAGTCACAGGGCTTAAAGCTCGAAACATACCTCAAATATACCGGTATGGATATGAAGGGCTTCCGCGAAGGCTTCAAAGAGAGAGCAGAAACACAGGTAAGACTTAATTTGGCTCTTGAAAAAATAATTGAAAAAGAAAAAATAGAGGTTACCGAAGAGGATATCGAAGCGGAATACAAGAAATATGCAGATGCATATAATATGGATATAGACACTATCAAAAAGGCTGTTTCCGCTGAGTCTCTTAAGCCGGAGCTCGCTTCCAGAAAAGCAATTGATTTAATTGTTGACAGCGCTGTTGTCACAGAGGAAAAAGCTGCAAAGAAGACAGCTGAAAAGAAGCCGGCAACAAAAAAGACAACCGCAAAGAAACCGGCAGCCAAAAAGACTTCTGAAAAGGCTGATGATAAAAAGTCAGCTGATAAAGCGGAATAAGATTCGAATTTTATTCCAATAATCTAAATGCTATTTTATGCGGCGGGCGCTTTTGCGTTTCGCCGCAGGATTTTAGGAGGAAAAACCATGGCTTTAGTCCCCTATGTAATTGAACAGTCATCTCGCGGAGAGCGTTCGTATGATATTTTTTCCCGTCTTTTAAATGACAGGATAATAGTTTTATCCGATGAAGTAAATGATGCTACTGCAAGTCTTGTTGTTGCACAGCTTTTATACCTTGAGGGGCAGGATCCCGAAAAGGATATCAGTCTTTACATTAACAGCCCGGGTGGTTCTGTTACTGCCGGATTTGCCATATATGATACTATGCAGTATATTAAGTGTGACGTATCGACAATCTGCATGGGTATGGCTGCCAGCATGGGAGCATTTCTCCTTTCTTCCGGTGCAAAGGGAAAGAGATTTGCATTGCCCAACAGTGAAATAATGATTCATCAGCCCTCAGGCGGAGCTCAAGGGCAGGCTACCGAGATTGAAATTACCGCAAAGCAGATTCTTAAGATAAGAGAAAGACTTAATAAGATACTTGCCGATAATACAGGTAAGCCCATAGATATAATTGCTAAAGACACAGAGCGCGATAACTTTATGTCTGCTGATGAAGCACTTGATTACGGTCTTGTTGATAAAATACTTTACAAAAGATAATTTCGGAGGATTTTTTGATGTCAAGAGATAATGACAGCAAAGGTAAGACCATGCGTTGCTCTTTTTGCGGTAAAACGCAGGATGAAGTCGGTAAGCTTGTTGCCGGTCCCGGCGGTGTATGCATTTGTGATAACTGTATTGAACTTTGTCTCGAGATAATTGAAGACGGCGGCGGATTTAAACAAGTCAGAAAAAACAGAGCGCAAACCGATAAACCGCTTCCGAAGCCTCACGACATAAAAAAACTTCTCGACGAATACGTTGTAGGGCAGGACGACGCAAAAGTTGCATTGAGCGTTGCGGTATATAACCATTATAAAAGAATATATTATGGTGCTAAAAGTGACGTGGACATACAAAAGAGCAATGTTATTCTTTTGGGTCCCACAGGTGTAGGCAAAACAATGCTTGCCCAAACACTTGCTAAAATCCTGGATGTTCCGTTTGCAATTGCTGATGCCACGACTCTTACCGAAGCGGGCTATGTCGGCGAAGATGTTGAAAATATTTTGCTGCGTCTTATTCAGGCGGCCGACTACGATGTTGAAAAAGCCGAAAAGGGCATTATATATGTCGATGAAATCGACAAAATTGCAAGAAAGTCTGAAAATCCGTCTATTACACGTGATGTCAGCGGTGAGGGCGTTCAACAAGCCTTGCTGAAGATTCTTGAGGGAACTGTTTCCAATGTTCCGCCTCAAGGCGGCAGAAAGCATCCTCAGCAGGAGTTCATTCAAATAGACACAACTAACATCCTGTTTATCTGCGGCGGCGCTTTTGACGGAATAGAAAAAATCGTCGAAAACCGTACCGGCAAGTCTACTCTCGGCTTTGGCGGTAAAGTTTTGGATAAATCCAATTTGGAAACTGAAAAGATATATTCGAAGGTTATTCCTCAGGATTTGGTAAAATTCGGTCTTATACCGGAGCTTGTCGGCAGACTTCCCGTTATAACAACGCTCAACAATCTTGACAGAGAAGCACTTATAAGAATTTTAACCGAACCTAAGAACGCGCTTCTTAAACAGTTTAAGGAACTCTTTAAAATGGATGGAGTTGAGTTGGAGTTTTGCGATGACGCGCTGTCTGCGGTTGCGGATTTAACCCTTGAAAAAAAGACCGGAGCAAGAGGCCTTCGTTCGATAATTGAGAAAACTCTATTACCTATTATGTATGATATTCCGTCCGACAGCGATGTAAAAAAGGTCGTTATAACAAAGGAGTGCGTACTGAACGGTGAAAAGCCGCTCACCGAAACAGCTAAAACATCTGTTAAGGAAAAATTCAAAGCTAAAACTTCTGCCGGACCTAAAAATGTTGGTTGAATGTATGACCGGTTGCTTTTGCAGCCGGCCTTTTTTGTGTTAGCAGTTTCTTTACTCTTTACGGCAAAGACTAAATTGCCTCCATAACATCTTTAATTATTGCTGTATTTGTGTTATAATATAATAAATTATTATAGGGCGGTGAGAAGATGAAACCTAAGAAAAAAATACGTAATTTGGATTTTTCGAGTGAAAAACAAGCCAAACAGAAAAAAATGCGTTCTTTTATCATCGCCTTTTCTTCTTTTGTTATCATATTGGGAACAATTTCGGTATTTATATTTATGAAGTCGGTTGATTTTAATTTGAACAATTTAGTTCAAAGTACGACCGTCTCGGACGAATCAACTTCAGATTTGACAACCGCATCATATGCTTTATCGGGTAGGGTAGGTATTTTACTTGTGTTTACCGATGATTCCGGGGAATTGATCAGCGTTTCAGCTCTCGACTGTAATATGGACATCAAGTGTATTTCCGTGGTGCAATTGCCGGCTGAAACCTCAGTGGGTTCCGACAGTCTTAAAGCCATTTATCAAAAGGGCGGTGCTGCCGCACTTGAAAAGCCGCTTACGGATATATCGGGGCTCAGCTTTACTAAGTATATTAAAATGAGTCAGACACAGCTTAAAAAGGTTGTATCGAAAATAGGTGATGTTACTGTTCGAATCCCGTCTGACATTAATTATAAAGGTGCGGATTTTTCTCTGTTGCTTGATGCAGGTAATCAAAATCTTACTTCCGACTTGTTTTGTAAGTACTTTTTATATGCCGATAATTCAGGTAAGCGAGATGCAGCTGTCTCCTTACTGAATGCTTTAATGACAGCAAAGAATGTTACCGCGCAGGATACCTTATTTAACTTTATAATGAATAATACAGATACTGATATTTCCGTTGTGGATTATTCGAAGGTTTCCTCCGCTTTGACGCTGTTTGTGCAGGAAAAGAGCGGAAATGTTGCTTCTGCCGCAAATGAATTTCCGGAGGTAACAAAGAAAAATGAAAAGTAGAATCAGCTTTTTGTTACTGTTACCCTTGTGCTTGGCGTTGTTATTATCGTCGTGCGGATTTTCGATTTATAACCTTCCGACCGATTTTTCATCAGTCGAGTTAATATACGAAAATGACCCGTCAAGATATTACTATAATCAGCTTACTGATGACGGTAAGACAGCGTACACTCTTATTGTAAATAATATCAGCGAACATCCGGAAAAAATTGAAATTCCTCAAATTGATGAGGATGAATTCGGCAAAGTGTTTTATGCGGTTACATATGATAATCCGGGAATTTTATGTTTCGGTATGTCAAGTTCTGTTAAAGCCGACGGAAATAAATTCTTTTATGTGCCGGAATATTCGGCAAATAAGGAAGAATGTGACAAAAAAACAAATGAACTTAATACAGCTGTTTCGGAGTTCTTAAAGACTGTTCCGGAGAACAGCAGTGATTATGAAAAAGAATTGCTTACACATGATTATATCTGCGACAAGTGCATTTATGTATATAATGAGGGTGAAAGCTTAAAGGGTTCGTCTTATGATGCGATTATAAACGGCGAGGCTGTGTGTGAAGGCTATGCGCGGGCTGCAAAGCTGTTTCTTGATAAACTGTCTGTAATCAATTATTTGATTTGCGGTGATGCTACTAATTCGGATGGCAAAACCGAAAGTCATATGTGGAATATTGTAAATATTGACGGTAAAAACTATCATCTTGATTTAACCTGGGACGATTATGATAACGATAGTGCGGCAGTAAGTCATTCATATTTTAATTTATCCGATGATATGATTAAAGCAAATCATTTCAATCTTGCTCCGAGTGATAACAATTGTGTTTCAACTGATGCAAACTATTTTAAAGTAAATAATTTGATGTTCGAGAGTTTTACCAAAAACGAAAAGAAAGCTATGACTTCTACTGCGGTAAAAAATGTGAGAAACAGCTGTAACCAAGTAGAAGTGTGTTTCGTTAACGCTTACGCATTCAATAAGGCTATTACCGATTTAGCTGATAAAAGCGGTATTTATGATGTCTTAGATGATGTCAATAAGCAATGCGGTAAAAAGTTCTCTTCTGTTACATATGCCGAAGACGATGATATATATACGGTACAGTTTGTTTTTGAATAGAGGTTAATTAAATGGATAAAGCAAGAATCGAAAAAGCTGTCAGAGAAATTCTGATAGCAATAGGTGAGGACCCCGACAGGGAAGGCCTTGTTGAAACACCTAAACGTGTAGCTAATATGTATGAAGAGATATTTGCAGGACTTGACAGCGATCCTCATAGGCTGCTAAAGGTGTTTGATGAGGGCGATAATGATGAAATGGTTGTAGTTAGGGATATACCCATGTATTCCATGTGTGAGCACCACTTACTTCCTTTTATCGGCAAAGCTCATATCGCATATATTCCGGCAGACGGAAAGGTGATAGGGCTTTCAAAGCTTGCAAGGATTGTTTCGGATTTTGCTAAAAGGCCACAGCTGCAAGAACGTCTTACTTCGCAGATTGCCGACTTCCTCGAGGAAAATCTTTCTCCGAAGGGCGTTGCGGTGGTTGTTGAGGCAGAGCACCTTTGTATGACAATGCGCGGAGCGAGAGCGGCAGG
>HF993136.1:32520-90597 GCA_000432435.1 Eubacterium sp. CAG:180 | reverse complement strand
CAGGAGCCACTACCTTTACGTCGGCACTGCGTGGTTCAATGCGAAAAGATGCCAGAACACGCGCAGAAGTAATGTCGCTTTTGAGAGGAGCAAAATAAAGTGTTCTTTTTTCGAGGAAAAAACTTCAGCTTTGAGTTAAATACACGTACATATGTAATGGGCATTTTAAATGTAACTCCGGATTCGTTTTATGACGGCGGTAAATGGAATTCGCCCGGTGCAGCACTTAGCCACGCTTTACAAATGCAAAACGACGGAGCCGATATAATAGATATAGGTGCGCAATCCACAAGACCGGGGCACAAAGAGCTTTCGGAGAAAGAGGAACTTTCAATTATTAAGGAGTATATTGATGCGATAATTCCGAAGCTCTCGGTACCGACTTCTGTTGACACTTTTTATCCGGCGGTAGCTGAATACTGCTTAATGCACGGAGTGGCTGTTGTAAATGACGTAAGCGGAAGATTCAATCCGGATATTGCTTCCTTAGTGAAAAATTACAATGCCGGTTGGATAGTCATGCATACAGGCGGCGGTGATGCCGACAGAATGACCGATTACGAAGAAAATGTTGTCGGAAATGTCAATGCTTTTTTTGACTATATGTTGGAAAAGAGTGAAAACTTCGGCATAAAAAGAGAACAGATATGTCTTGATATGGGCATCGGATTCGGTAAAGATTATGAGGATAATCTTACCCTTATAAAAAATATAAAGCGGTTGAAAAGGCAGGATGTTATGTTGCTTACCGCTCTTTCAAATAAACGTGTAATTAAAGCAGCATCACACTCCGACGCGGAAAACTGTTTGTTTGGAACGATAGCCGCAGATACAGCTGCTGTTTTCGGCGGAACGGATATGATACGTGTGCATGAAGTGAAGGAGTCGAAAATTGCGGCGGATATGGCTGATGCCGTTTTCAGAGGGTGATGCAATGGATAAAATAATCGTAAACGGATTAAAGCTTTATGCATATCACGGTGTAAATCCCGAAGAGAAGGAAGACGGACAGCTTTTTATTTTAGATATAACCGCATTTCTTTCTCTTTATGTTCCGTGCCAAACGGATATGGTAGAGAATACCGTGAGCTATGCTAAAATAATAAAAACGGCGCGTAGAGCTTTTTTAAGCGGAAAATTTGATTTGCTCGAAAAGGCGGCACAAACAGTTGCCGACGCTGTATTAAATGAGTTTTCCGAAATTAAAGCTTTGAAAATAACTGTTAAGAAACCTCAAGCGCCTATTAAGGCTGATTTTGATTATGTTGCGGTTGAAATTGAGCGCAACAGAAACGGAGTGGCAGTATGAAAGCAGTAATCGGTGTCGGAACAAATGTAGGAGACCGACTTCAAAATATCAGAGACGCAAAAAAAGCGTTTGGGCTTGTTCCCGAAACAAAAGTTACGGAGGTTTCTTTTGTTTACGAAACAGAACCTTGGGGATATGACCAACAGGATAATTTTTTAAATTGTGTTATGACTGTTGAAACAAATCTGTCTTCACGTGCTTTGCTTGGGGTCTGCCTCGGAATTGAAGCGGGGATAGGAAGAGTGCGCACAATTAAAAACGGGCCGCGTGTTATTGATCTTGATTTGCTGTTTTATGAAAATGAGACGGCGGATACACCGGAGTTGATGTTGCCGCATCCAGGAGTAAAAGAAAGAGCGTTTGTTCTTTATCCGCTGCATGATATTTTTCCGGATATGAAAATATTTGGATATGATTATTCGGAAAATTTCAAAAACTGTGATGGCAATACGGTTACTTTTTATTCGGAATTATAAGATGATTAAGGAGCATTAAAGCTATTTATGCAGTTTATTATAATGGACCTCGAATGGAATAATGCATATTGCAAAAAGCTAAAGGGGTATATCAATGAAATTATAGAATTCGGTGCCTGTAAGGTAGATAAAGATTTTAATGTGATTGATGAGTTTTCGGTAATTGTAAAAGCACAGGTCGGAAAGAAGCTACAGGGTAGGGTAAAGGCGCTTACGCATATTACTAATGAGGATATATCTAACGGAGTTCCGTTTTTTAAAGCCCTTTCAATGTTCAGAAATTGGGTCGGCGACGATGAAAATGTGTTCTTTTCTTGGGGAGACGGAGACATCAGAACTCTAATAAAAAACTATGAGTTCTTTTTAAAGAAAAATCGTATTCCGTTTGTCAATAACTATTGTGACGCACAAAAATATTGTCAGTCTTTTATAACCTCGGCTTCGTCTTCGCAACAAATCGGGCTTTCTGCCGCTGCTTTCGAGCTTGGAGTTAATCCGGATGAATTTCCGCATCACAGGGCACTTGATGACAGCTTGCTTACTGCAGCTTGTTTGAAAAGAGTAAACGACTCGGAGAGACTAAAGCGGTTCATTACCCCGTGCAATCGCGTGTTTTATGAAAAGCTTGCATATAAACCGCACATTATACGTGATATAGATAATCCGATAGTTGACCGCTCGGTGTTTAACTGCGTTTGTGATGTTTGCGGCGGAAAGGTTAAAAAAAAGAAGGACTGGCGTTTTGTCAATCAATCTTTCAGAGCGGATTTTTATTGTCCTAATTGCGATCGCAACTTTAAGCTGTGCGTAAGATTTAAGCAGTATTATGACCGCATTGATATTAAAAGAACTTTTTCCGAAATTGTCAAAGTAGATAAATCTCAAGAAAATGTTAAAGCTTAATAAGTGTTAAATAAAAAAAGAAACCGGCTTCAAAATGAAGTCGGTTTCTTTTTTGTATTTTTTTATTTAAAGTAGCTTTTATTTGATGACTCTTACTCTTATGGCGAAGTCCTGAGACGAAATTGCGGTTATTGCATCGTTTGAAACCTCCGTATCGGTATCAAGCATGGTATATGCATATTCTCCGCGTGATTTATTCACCATGTTATCAATGTTTATATTTTCTTCGGCGACGATTGCTGTAATGCGGCTGATAACGTTAGGGACATTTTTATGAATGATGGTAATTCTTGTTTTGCCGCTTCTCGGTACAGATACAGCGGGCATATTTACGGAATTTGTTATATTGCCGTTTTCTATATAGTCCTTTAATTCATCAACGGCCATAACGGCGCAATTGTCTTCGGATTCCGGTGTAGAAGCTCCGAGATGCGGGATTGTTATCACACCGGTTGCGTCAATTAACTCATCTTTAAGAAAATCTGTGGCGTATGCGGCAACTTTACCGTCAGCGAGAGCGTTAATAATATCCCCGGTATTGACGAGTTCTCCTCTGGCAAAATTAAGTATGCGTACCGAGTTCTTCATTTTGGCGATTGTTTCGGCATTTATAAAGCCGCGAGTTTCGTCAGTCAGCGGAACATGAAGCGTTATATAGTCGCAATTTGCATAAATATCATCAAGGGTAGCGGCGTGCTTTACGGCACGGGAAAGCTTCCATGCCGCATCAACAGAAAGAAAAGGATCGTAACCGTAAACTTCCATTCCGAGAGAATGAGCTGCGTTTGCTACAAGCACCCCGATTGCGCCAAGACCGATAACGCCGAGCTTTTTACCCTTGATTTCCGGTCCTGAAAAAGCGGATTTTCCTTTTTCGACAAGCTTGGAAACTGCATCTCCCTCACCCTTGAGCGTTTTTGACCATTCGATTGCGGGCACGATTTTTCTTGATGATAAAAACAGCGCACACAAAACAAGTTCTTTAACAGCATTCGCGTTAGCACCGGGAGTATTAAAAACTACTATTCCCTGTTCGCTGCATTTTTCAAGGGGAATGTTGTTGACTCCGGCTCCGGCTCTTGCTATTGCAAGAGTATTTTCTGAAAAATCATATTCGTGCATTGATGCCGAACGGACAAGTATCGCATCCGGGTCTTTGACGTCATTCGAGCATACATAGCGTTCACCGAATCTGTCAAGTCCGTTTTTTGAAATTTTATTTAGTGTTAAAATATTGTTCATTGTGAATTTCTCCTGAGTTATGAATTAGCTTTTTCGAAATCGGACATAAAATTAACCAGCTTTTCTACGCCATCGTAAGGCATGGCATTATAAATTGACGCTCTCATACCGCCCACTGTTCGATGTCCTTTAAGATTAACAAGACCGTTTTTGGTTGCTTCTTCAATAAATTTTGCGTTGAGTTCGTCACTGTCGGTAACAAAAGGTACATTCATTAAAGAACGATCCTCCGGAACAACCGTACCTCTGAACATTTTACTGTTATCGAGGAAATCATAGAGAAGCTTTGCCTTTTTATCATTGCGTTCTTTCATTTTTTCAAGACCACCGAGCTTTTCTATCCATTCAAGAACAAGCTTACATATATATATTGTGTAGCAGGGCGGTGTATTGTAAAGCGAATTTGCGTCTGCGTGAATTTTATAGTTGAGCATTGTTGGTGTTATGTCTCGTGCATTGCCAAGCATATCTTCTCGTATTATGCAAATCGTAAGACCTGCGGGGGCAACATTTTTTTGTGCTCCGCCGTAAAGCATGGCGAATTTTGTTACATCTATAGGCTCCGAAAGGAAACAAGATGAAATATCCGCGATGAGAGGAATGTTACCCGTATCCGGAATTTCGTGATAAACGGTTCCGTAAATAGTATTATTCATACAAATATATACATAATCCGCATCGCTTCTGAACATCGATTTATCGAGCTTTGGTATATATGAGAACGTTTTGTCAGCAGAAGAAGCAACGGCTTTTGCATCACCGTATTTTTGAGCCTCGGCAAATGCCTTTTTAGCCCACTGACCGGTGATAACATAATCGGCTTTGTTTGAACCGTTCATAAAGTTCAGCGGTATTGCCGCAAATTGCGTTGAAGCTCCGCCTTGCAAAAACAGAACTTTGTAGTTGTCGGGTATATTCATAAGCTCCCTGAGAAGCCTTTCAGCTGTTTTTATGATATTGTCATAAACTTTGGATCTGTGGCTCATCTCCATTACCGATTGACCCGAACCCTCATAGTCAAGCATTTCGGATGCAGCCTTTTTTAAGACCTCTTCCGGTAACATAGACGGACCTGCTGAAAAATTGTAAACTCTGGACATGTTGATATTGCCTCCAAAAATTATTTCCGCTACATTATATCAATCTGTGTTAATAAAAGTCAACGAATTGACAAAAAAATAACAAAGAAAAATGCATATTCTGCATTTTGTACATAAAAGTTGTTGCAAAAATTAACAATCTTACTAAAATTTTAGCTTATTCTTTATTTGTTGACACTTTTTTATTGCAGATAAATCTTATTCATTGTATAATAAACTCTAATTAATTAAGTAGGAGATTACATAAATGGACCTTTTTGACAATAATGCTCTTAATATGCCTATGGTTGCATTGAGAGGATTGGTTGTTTTCCCTAATATTACATTGCACTTTGATGTTGGCAGGAAAAAAAGTATTTCTGCCGTCAAAACAGCAATGATAACAAAGCAGGACATATTTCTTTCTACACAAAAGGATATGTCGGATGAGGCCGAAAATATTGATGCGGTGTACGATATAGGTGTTGTTTGCGAAATAAAGCAAATTGTAAGAATACCCTCAAGCGATTGCTTAAGAGTAATAGTTGAAGGAAAGTACAGAGCAGAATTATTAGCTTTTTCGGATGTGAATCCATATCTTACGGCTGTTGTCAAACGAATAGACAGTATTCCTTATTCGGAAAAGTACAATTTGAGAGCAGAAGCACTTGTCAGATATGCCAAAGGGTTGTTTAACGAGTATTCTATTATAGCTCAGAAACTCCCAAATGATATAAATATGGGTGTTGCCAAGCTGTCTGAGCCCGGTGCGCTTGCCGATTATATTGTCGGCAATATTCCTCTTGATTATCCGCAGAAGCAGGAGGTTTTATCCGAAATTGATTCGCTTAAGAGAATACAAAAACTTGTAGATATACTCGGCAAAGAGGTTAAGCTTCTTCAGCTTGAAGAGGATATAAATGACCGAGTACAGAGCCAAATAGATGAAAATCAAAAGGAATATTACCTTCATGAGCAGTTAAAGGCTATTAACGCCGAACTCGGCGAAGGAGACAATCCCGCTTCCGAGGCTGACGGCTATCGCGAAAAAATACTCAAGCTGCATCTTGATGCCGACAGCGAAAAGAAGCTGCTAAATGAGTGCGACAGGCTTAAATATGTGCAGCCGAGCAGCCCCGAAAGTGCAGTATCAAGAAATTATCTTGATAAGATTTTGGAGCTTCCGTGGCATATTTACTCAAAAGAAAATCTTAATATCGATAATGCTCGAAGAATACTTGACAGAGATCATTACGGACTTAAAGACGTTAAAGAGCGAATTCTTGAATTTATTGCTGTGAGAAAACTGTCGCCAAATATTAAGGGGCAGATAATATGTCTTGTCGGCCCTCCCGGTGTTGGCAAAACCTCTGTTGCAAAGTCTCTTGCCAAGGCGCTGAACAGAAAGTATGAGAGAATATCTCTCGGCGGTGTTCACGACGAGGCAGAGATAAGAGGTCACAGAAAGACTTATATCGGTGCAATGCCGGGCAGTATAATTGAAGCTGTTATCAGGACTAAAACCTCTAATCCTTTGATTTTACTTGATGAAATTGATAAGCTCGCCAGCGACTATAAAGGTGATCCGTCAAGTGCTTTATTAGAAGCTCTTGATCCCGAGCAGAACAATACATTCCGTGATCACTATATTGAAATCCCGTTTGATTTGAGCAAGGTGCTTTTTGTTACAACTGCTAACGATAAGAACGAAATACCAGCTCCCTTATTGGATAGAATGGAAGTTATCGAACTTTTCAGTTACACACACGAGGAAAAGTTCAATATAGCCAAAAAACATCTTATACCGAAACAACTCAAGGAAAACGGCATCAAAGCGTCACAGCTTCACTTTACCGATAATGCCATACACAGTATAATAGACGGTTATACAAGAGAAGCCGGAGTCAGAACGCTTGAACGCACTTTTGCAAAGGTAATGCGTAAAGCTGCTGTTAAAATAACCGAAGGCTATACCGGAAAAATCTCTGTGAAGCCGACCGGCCTTGAGGCCTATCTCGGTCCAAAAAAATATAAGCCGGAATCTCAGGGTCATAAGGATGAAGTCGGTGTTGTAAACGGTCTTGCATGGACTTCTGTAGGCGGAGAAATGCTGAAGGTTGAGGCAGTTAAGATGCCGGGAACGGGAAAGCTTGAGCTTACCGGTTCTTTGGGCGATGTTATGAAAGAATCCGCAAGGACGGCATACAGTTATATCCGGAGTATTTCGGAAGCATTGCCTCTTGATATGGATTTTTATAAAAACACTGACATTCATATTCATTTCCCCGAGGGAGCTGTTCCTAAAGACGGCCCTTCTGCCGGAATAGCAATAACAACTGCGGTTGTTTCCGCACTCACGGGTATACCGGTAAGAGCCGATATTGCTATGACGGGTGAAGTTACTTTGACCGGTAATGTATTGCCGATCGGCGGATTGAAAGAAAAAACAATGGCAGCATACAGAAACGGAATTAAAACCGTTCTTATTCCGGAGGAAAATGTTTCGGATTTGAAAGAAATCGATGATGCTGTTAAAGAAAATGTCGATTTCATATCGGTGTCAAAAGCCGACGAGGTATTGTCTCTAGCGCTATCCAAAAATGTAGTCGTCAAAGATAATAAACAAAGGAGCATAAAGCTCAAACAGGACAGAAGCCAAACGGCCTCTGTATGCCAACAGAACTAAGAGGTAAAAAATGAATTTGAATAAAGCTGAATTTGAAGCGGCATTTGGAACATCGTCGCAGCTGCCGTCTTCCGATTTGCCGGAAATAGCCTTTGCGGGTAGATCAAATGTTGGAAAATCATCTTTGCTTAATCGCCTTTTTAACAGAAAGGCACTTGCAAGAGTGAGCTCAGTTCCGGGAAAAACCGCTACGATAAACTTTTACAAGGTTGACGATGCCAGATTTGTGGATTTACCTGGATACGGATATGCAAAAGTATCGAAATCCGAGAAAATAAGATGGGCTGAAATGCTTGAAGGCTATTTTAAGACGGGTCGTAACATAAGACTTGTCGTTCAGCTTATCGATATGAGGCACAAACCGAGCGCAGACGATCTTATGATGATTGACTTTTTGCGCTCAACCGGTTATCCGTTTGTTATTGTTATGACTAAGAGTGATAAACTTAACAAAACGCAGTTTGCCGAAAGATCAGCGGCAATTTACGATGAAATACCGGATTCTGAAAATGTTACTATTATTCCTTTTTCTGCAACTAACGGATTGGGCAGGGAAGAGATAACCGAGTATATAAATAATGCACTTTAAAAGGAGAGAACCAAATGTTTGTATCAGACGGATTAGGAGTTAATGAGAGCGGCCATTTGACCGTCGGCGGTTGCGATACCGTATCTCTTGCAAAAAAATACGGGACACCGTATATGTGCTATGATGAGAATATGATAAGAAAAAACTGCCGTGAATTTGTAAAATCAATGGAAGAAAACTACGACGGTAACGGGCTTGTATGCTATGCGAGCAAGGCTTTTTCCTGCCTTGAAATGTGCAGAATATGCAAAGAAGAAAAAATGGGATTAGACGTTGTTTCGGGCGGAGAAATTTTTACCGCCGTTAAGGCCGGCTTCCCGTCAGAACGTATTTGTTTCCACGGCAACAATAAGACTAATGATGAGCTTACAATGGCTCTTGACAATAATGTCGGCAGAATAGTTGTCGATAATGTGGAGGAGCTTAAAAGGCTGAGCACGTTGGCTTCGAAAATCGGTAAGGTTGCAAAGATAATGCTGAGAATCAAACCCGGTATAGATGCGCATACACATTCTTTTATAAGAACCGGTCAGATTGATTCTAAATTCGGCTTTGCTCTTGAGACGGGCGAAGCTATGACCGCAGTTAAGCTTGCGGTTGAAACCGACAGCATTGACCTCTGCGGACTTCACTGCCATATCGGTTCGCAGATATTTGATATTGCGCCGTTTGAACTTGCTGCAAAGGTTATGATTGATTTTATTTCTGAAATCAAAGAAACCGTAGGATATGAAATCAGAGAACTCAACCTCGGCGGAGGATTCGGCATTAAGTATCTTGAATCGGATACCCCGAAGCCGTTTTCGGAATATATGAAGAGAGTTTCTGTTGTTGTCAAGAATGAAGCAGAGAAGAAAAATGTTAAGCTTCCGTTTATACTTATTGAGCCCGGTCGTTCTGTGGTCGGAGCAGAAGGCGTTACCGTTTATACAGTCGGAGCCGTTAAGCATATTCCGAATATCAGAACCTATATTTCGGTAGACGGAGGAATGACAGACAATCCGCGCTATATTCTCTATCAATCGGATTATGATGTAATGTGCGCCAATAAAGCAAACGAGCCTAAGACTGAAAAAGTAACCGTTGCCGGTAAATGCTGCGAAAGCGGTGACCTTATACAGGAAAATGCTCCAATACAAAAAGTTGAGGCAGGAGACCTTTTAGCTGTGCTTTCAACAGGTGCTTACAACTACTCAATGGCTTCAAATTATAACAGAATTCCGCGTCCTATAGTAATAATGGCAAAGGATGGAGAATCGCGTATAATTATAAGACGTGAAACATACGAAGATATTACACGTAATGATGTTTAAAATGAAAGGAATTTAAATGTCTTTTACTCATTTGCATCTTCATACAGAATACAGTCTGCTCGACGGCACCTGCCGTATAGGACAGCTTGTTGATGCTGCAAAAGAGCTCAACATGGATTCTTTAGCCATAACAGACCACGGAAATATGTTCGGTGCCGTTGAGTTTTATAAAGCAGCTAAAGAGAATGGGATAAAGCCCATTATCGGTTGTGAAGTTTATGTTGCTCCACGTTCGCGCCTTGATAAAGTTCACGGTATTGATAACGAGCGTTTTCATCTTGTTTTGCTCTGTAAAAATAATACGGGATATGAAAATCTTATCAAAATTGTGTCTGAATCGTGGGTGACAGGATTTTATACAAAGCCGCGTATTGATAAACAGCTCCTCGAGAAATATCACGAGGGGCTTATTGCTCTGTCTGCCTGTCTTGCGGGAGAAATTCCGAGAAAACTGTTGCAAGACGATTATGACGGAGCTAAGGAAGCTGCACTTTGGTATGACAAGACTTTTGGTCGCGGCAATTATTATCTCGAAATACAGAATCACGGAATTGCCGAGCAACTCAGGGTTTTGCCTCAGATAGTTAAAATTTCGCGTGAAACCGGTATACCGCTTGTCGCTACAAACGATGTCCATTATATAAAAAAAGAAAACGCAAAAGTACAAAAAGTTCTTATCTGTATTCAAACTAACCATACAATAGATGAAGATACTGGTTTGGAATTTGGAACCGATGATTTTTATCTCAAATCCGAAGATGAAATGCGTGAATTATTCGAAGATTATCCAGATGCGGTTGATAATACTTCTGTTATAGCTGATATGTGCAACGTTGAGTTTGAGTTTCACAAAACTAAACTACCGCATTTTGATGTTCCCGATAATATGGACCATTTTGAATATTTTCGTAATGAGTGCTATAAGGGCTTGCGCAGAAATTACGGAATTGCTCCGGAGCAGAAATATATCGACAGACTCGAATACGAACTTTCGGTTATCAATAAAATGGGCTATGTTGACTATTTCCTTATTGTTGCCGATTTTATCAGCTATGCAAAACGCCATGGTATTCCCGTAGGTCCCGGCAGGGGATCAGGAGCCGGCAGTATAGCCGCTTATTGTATGGGAATTACGGGTATAGACCCAATTAAATATAATCTGCTGTTTGAGCGTTTTTTAAATCCGGAGCGTGTAAGTATGCCGGATATTGATGTTGATTTTTGTTATGAACGCCGCGAAGAAGTAATTGATTACGTTATAAGAAAATATGGCTCGGATCACGTTGCGCAAATAGTGACTTTCGGTACTTTGGCCGCAAGAGCGTCTATTCGCGATGTCGGCAGAGCACTCGGGATACCGTACAATACAGTTGATACGGTTTCCAAAATGATTCCGCGCGAGCTCGGCATGACAATAGAAAAGGCTCTTACGAAAAATCAGGAGCTTAAAGCGCTTTATGATAAGGACGCCAAAATCAGGGAGCTTGTCGATACGGCAAAATCAGTTGAGGGTATGCCAAGGCACACCTCAACCCATGCGGCGGGCGTTGTTATAACCGATAAACCTGTTGATCGATATGTTCCGTTAGCAAGAAATGATGAGTCCGTGGTTACGCAGTATACCATGACTACCATTGAAGAACTCGGACTGCTTAAAATGGACTTTCTCGGTCTCAGAACACTTACGGTAATAAGTGATACCGTAAAATCGGTAAGAGAAAACAATATTCCCGATTTTGATATCGAAAAAATTCCGCTTGACGATAAGGCGACATATGATATGCTGTCGGCAGGGTATACTTATGGTGTATTTCAATGTGAGTCGGCGGGAATAAGAAATGTTATAACCCGTCTGAAACCGCAGAATATAGAGGATATAATTGCTGTTATTTCTTTGTACAGACCCGGCCCTATGGATTCGATTGATATGTATATAAATAACAGACATAATCCGAAAAGCATCAGATATAAGACGCCGCAACTTAAAAATATTCTTGATGTTACTTACGGCTGTATGGTATATCAAGAGCAGGTTATGCAAATATTCCGGGAACTTGCGGGATATTCTTTCGGACGAGCAGACGTTGTAAGACGAGCTATGTCAAAGAAAAAGCACAAGGTAATGGAGCAGGAGAGGGAGTATTTTGTAAACGGATTGAAAAATTCCGACGGTACTTATGCGTGCGACGGATGCGTAAGGCGCGGAATACCTGCCGAAGTTGCCAACAGCATTTTCGACGATATGTCATCTTTCGCTTCATATGCGTTCAATAAGTCTCATTCTGCCGCATATGCTGTCATTGCATATCGTACGGCATATCTGAAATGCCATTTCCCGGCGCAATTCACTGCCGCACTTCTCACGAGTGTTATTGATGATTCAACAAAAATAGCACTTTATATAGACGATTTGGCAAGGCTGAAAATAAACGTTCTGTCGCCGAGCGTCAACGAGAGTTTCAGAGCATTTACCTCTGACGGCAAGAGCGTTCGTTTTGGGCTACTTGCTATTAAAAATCTCGGCTACAATTTTATTGATACTATTGTCAAAGAAAGAAGCTCTAACGGAAAATACAAATCACTTTATGATTTTTGTAAGAGAACATATGGCAAGGATTTTAATAAACGAGCTGTTGAGGGCTTAATTAAAAGCGGAGCACTTGACGGACTCGGACTTAATCGTCGTGAAATGCTTACAAATTTACCTCTGATTGTTGAGAATATCGAGCGTGACAAGAGAAATAATGTTGACGGACAACTCGGCTTGTTTGATTTGAGTGGAGTGGCTTCTGGCGGCAATGAACCGCAATGTAAGCATTGTGATGAATTTCCGGCACTTGAACTTTTATCGATGGAAAAGGAAATGACCGGTTTGTATCTTACGGGGCATCCTATGGTTCAGTACGAGACGCTTTCTAAAAAGCTTCATTCCGACAGCGTTCTTGAAATGGTGAATACGGAAGAAAATGTTTCGGGAAAATATACGGATAATAGCCCTGTACGTGTCCTCGGAATAATAACTTCTATAAAGAAAAAAGTTACAAAATCAGACAGTACCATGGCTTTTTTAGGTTTTGAAGATGTTCATGCAGCTATTGAAGTAATAGTGTTTCCCAAACTTTTGCTCAAGTATTCAGAGCTTTTAAATGTCGGAAGCGTTGTATTGCTGTGCGGCAGATTGTCTCTCAGAGAGGACGAAGAACCGAAAATAGTTATGGACAGCGTTTCTTTACCTCCGGATGAAAACAGTATTGTTACCGCCGACACAGCTTCCAAAAATTCCGACAAGCCGAAAAAATCGGTGAGAAAGGGCCTTTTTGTGAGATTTTGCACAAAGAACTGTGAGGAGGTTAAAAAGAGTACAAATCTGATTACTATTTTTGAGGGGATGTTACCCGTATATTACTATTTTGATGATGCTAAAAGCTACGAGAGACAGCAATTTTCGACGACTGCCAATGACCCTATGATTTCAGAGTTGAAAAGAATTAACGGTGAAAAAAATGTTGTTGTACAACTCTAAGAAAAATGTCAAAATTGCTTGACAATATTTTTCATTTGTGTATCATTATATTTTGAATGTATTTATTTGAGGTGATTTTTAATGAAAACGATTGGCGTATTGACAAGCGGCGGAGATGCTCCGGGCATGAATGCCGCAATCAGAGCCGTTGTAAGATCGGGTTGTGAAAACGGCTTCCGTGTAATGGGAATCAGAAGAGGCTGGAACGGTCTTATGCATGGTGATATGTATGAAATGAATCTTCGCAGTGTTTCTAATATTATTAACCGAGGCGGTACAATTCTTTATTCTGCAAGAAGTCCAGAATTCAAGACCGAAGAAGGTATGAAAAAGGCAATTGAAATATGCAAAGAGCATAATATGGAGGGCGTAGTTGTTATAGGCGGAGACGGTTCTTTCCGCGGCGCTCGTGACCTTTCGCTCAGAGGCATCCCTTGTGTGGGTATTCCCGGAACGATTGACAATGATATTGCTTGCTGTGATTACACAATAGGTTATGATACCGCAATGAACACGGCTATGGAAATGGTTGACAGACTTCGTGACACGACAGAGTCTCATGATCGTTGCTCGGTTGTTGAAGTTATGGGAAGACGTGCGGGCTATATAGCACTCAACGCCGGTATAGCTTGCGGTGCAACAACAATTCTTATTCCGGAAGTTGATTTCGATTTTGAGCGTGACGTTATCGACAGAATGAAGAAAACTCAAAAAACAGGAAAAAGACACTTTATAATCATTGTTGCCGAAGGTGTCGGCGGCGTAGAAGAAATGGCGAAAAAAATCGAAGCGGAAATGGGCGTAGAATCCCGTGCAACTGTTTTAGGCCATGTGCAGCGCGGCGGCTCGCCGACAGTTCGCGACAGAGTTGTTGCAAGCCAAATGGGTTATAAAGCGGTTGAGCTTTTAAAGCAGGGGATAGGTAATCGTGTGGTAGCTATGCAAAAGGATGAAATTGTTGACTTTGACATATTCGAAGCTCTCAATATGAAAAAGTCGATTGATCTTGACCTTTATAAGATGGCTCATGAGATATCTATTTGATGAAAAATATTGTTTTAATCGGAATGCCGGCTTCGGGCAAAAGCACAGTCGGCGTTATCCTTGCAAAGACTCTTGGTATTGGCTTTGTAGATACTGATCTTGTAATACAGCAACGTGAAAATGCACTTTTGCAGGACATTATAAACGAAAAAGGGCTTCAATGCTTTCTTGATAAAGAAAGAGACGCAATATTGTCGCTTGAGTGTGAAAATTGTGTTGTTGCGACCGGCGGAAGCGTTGTTTTTCGCGATGAAGCTATGCAAAAGCTTAAGCGTAATTCCGTGATTGTCTTTATAGATGTTCCGCTTGAAAATGTAAAGGCAAGGCTTAAAAATATCAAAACGCGAGGCGTTGCTGCGCCTAAAAATCAGACAATAGACGATATTTTTTTTGAGAGACTTCCTCTTTATAAAAAGTATGCCGATATTACCGTTGATACAGCGGATTTATCTCCGGAAGAAACGGTTTCAAGGATTATTTTTTCATTAAAAAATTAAATATATTATATGCAGGCTTTACGGTTTATTCGGAAATAATATTTCCGTGTAAATTAACCGTAAAGCCTTATTTTTTCATAACATAAAATCCGTAAAAAAGTAAAAATTATAAATGCAGTGATCACTGTATATACGGAGGTGAAAAATGAAAAAATTTTTTAAAGTTCTCAGCATTTTCGGATTGTTAGCTGCCTCTGTTATATTTGCATTTGTAATTTACGGTATAAAAAGCATTCCGGACAGTATTCACCTGGTGAGTGACGAAAAGCTGAAATTTAACGAGATATATTCATACCGGATATCAAGCGGTGACGTTTCGGTTTCCGTTAATTCCGAGAATGCGGCAAAGGGCACTCTGCTTAGTGAATACACTGTGGATATTTCCGCTCTGAAGGTTATTCCGGTAAAATCCGCCGATGTTATTGTTTCTGAGAGAAAATATGTAATTCCCTCAGGCGATGTATTTGGCATACGCATGTTTACAAAAGGCGTTGTGGTTGTCGGTTCTGATGATGTCTATACTGAAGAAGGAATTTCAAATCCCTCTAAAACAGCGGGCCTTAATGCCGGGGATATAATATTGACTGTAAACGGAAACAATGTGAACTCAACATTGGAAATTGAAAAAGCGGTACAGGAAAACGGCGGTAATGAATTGAAGTTGTCGGTAAAGCGCGGAAAAAAAGTTCTGAATCTGAAATTGACGCCTGCTCTGTCAAAAAATGATAATTGTTATAAAGCCGGTATATGGGTCAGGGACAGTATGGCGGGGGTAGGCACAATAACTTTTGTTGACTCCGCCAGCAAAGTGTTCGGCGGACTCGGACATGCGGTATGTGATGTTGATACAGGTATAGTTATGCCGCTTGCCGACGGCGATGCCGTCAAAACAAAGATAACCGGTTGCTATAAAGGTTCTTGCGGTTCAACAGGTGAGCTTTGCGGCGTATTTCAGGATACTAATATAGGAACACTTTCGTTGAATACAGCTTGCGGAGTATACGGGTTTTTGAATAATATAGTTTCAACAAATGAGGCCGTACCCATTGCAACAAAGCAAGAGGTTAAAACCGGTTCGGCAAAAATAATATCCACTGTTGATGAAAAAGGTCCGCAGTACTATGATGTAAGAATCGTGAGAATTTGTAATAACGACAGCAGCTCATCTAAAAATATGATAATTGAAATTACAGACAGCTCTTTAATAGAAAAAACAGGCGGTATAATTCAAGGTATGAGCGGCAGTCCCATTATTCAAGACGGTATGCTTGTCGGTGCTGTAACGCATGTGTTTGTTAATGATCCGATTCGCGGATATGCTGTTTTTGCCGATAATATGCTAAAAGTATCCGAAGCCTTAAATGCTGAGAGGCTGCTTGAAAAAGCATCGTGAAAGGTGCCGGAACGGTATTTGCCGTTCCGGTACTTTAATAACGGTATGATATTGCGTAAAAAATAACAGCTACCTTTATTGCACTTTTTCTGTTGTTATGGCGATAATAGAATTAATTTGAAAAAAATATTTGCTTTTTATAAAAAAGCTCTTGTCAAGATATAACTAATATGGTAAAATATGTCAGAAATAAAAAATTTGGAGGTATACAAAATGAAAAGCGGTTTAAAAGTAATGATGGTGTCAGAGGGCAATGATTTCGGGCAGACTTGTGCGGGAGTTCTGCGCTCTTACGGTTGCGATGTGAAAATGGTGCCGAAAAACGGTGCTGAAATATTACATAAAACCGAGACCGAAAAGCCTGATGTCGTTGTTATGGACGCATTTATGACAGCAATCGATGCTTTAGGTGTGCTGAAAGAAATGCCGAAGATGAAACTCGAAAAGAAGCCTTTAATGATGGTTATGTCAAGTGTCGACAATCAAAGATTTGAGCAGGAATTATTATCTGCCGGGGCAGATTATTATTTCTTGAAACCTTTTGATATGAATATGATGGCTGAAAGAATAACTCAGTTGACAGGCTGGAGAGACAATTCGAAGTTCGGGAAACTTCACCCTGCTGACAGCTCTGCTGATTTGGAAGTCGTTGTCAGCGATATTATGCATCAAATTGGTGTTCCGGCTCATATAAAAGGTTATCAGTATTTGCGAGAGGCAATTATTTTATCAATAAACGACAGCGAAATGATGAACTCTGTAACAAAAGTTTTGTATCCAACTGTTGCTAAAACTTTTTCAACAACTTCTTCAAGAGTTGAACGTGCCATACGCCACGCAATAGAAGTTGCATGGGATAGAGGCGACGTTGATGTTCTTAGTTCTTACTTCGGCTATACAATACAAAACTCTCGCGGAAAGCCCACTAACTCTGAGTTTATTGCCATGATAAGCGATAAATTAAGACTTAGTATGAAAATATCATAAACAGTTAATTAAAATGACCGCCCGGATTAATTTGCCGAGCGGTCATTTTTTTATAAATATTTGATTAAACCTTTGCTTTTTTCCACACGCCTGAGAGATACAGCGCAAGAGAAGCTAAGCTTGCGACTATCCAACCTATCGGCCACGACCACCAAATTCCGAGTTGCCCGATATGCGGGGTGAGAATAAATGCGAATATCACGCGAAGTATGAGGTCGGTGAAGGTTGAAACCATAAAGCTTAGCATAGCTCCGGATCCACGTAATATGCCGTCAACAATTATTTTAACTGTTGCTAAGAAATAGAACGGTGATACGATTTTTAAAAATTGGACGCCGGCTGTTATAACATCGGTATTATTGTGTGTGACAAATATCATCATCATATATTTCGGAAAAATGAAAAATGCTATAAAAAACGGAATAGCAACCAATAATGCGATTTTCAGGCCCGATCCGAACCCTTTCTTTACTCTTTCGGTGTTATGTGCTCCGATATTTTGCGCTGTGTAGCTTGAAATGCCGTTGCTTAATGTGACAAGTGTTGTTATTGTAAATGTATTCAGCTTCATTGCTGCAGCGAAACCTGCAACAACGGCAGCACCGAAACTATTAATAAGGCCTTGTATGAATACATTGCCTACCGAGACGAAGCTTTGCTGCAATATGCTGGGTACGGCAACCTTTGTAATTCTCAGCAACATTCTTCCCGAAAAAAATTTAGGTTTTTCACTTTCGATATTACGTATCTTTTTCAGTAATGCAATAAAAGCTAAAATGCCGGACACTCCTTGCGCAATGAACGTTGCCCAAGCAACTCCGGCAACTCCCATTTTCATAGGACCGGCAAATATTAAATCGAGCGCAATATTAGTAAGAGAAGAAAAAATTAAAAAGTACAATGGTGTTTTTGAATCACCGAGAGCCGTAAAAACAGCTGTACTTATATTGTATATAAACAGAAACGCCATTCCGGCGGCGTAAATATTAAGATAAGTAACCGAATCAGCCATTATATTATCCGGTGTTCCCATTGCCTTTAAAAGCACTTTTGATGATGAAAGACCGACTGCAGTCAGTATAAGAGATAAAATAAGAGATGAGATAATAGAGGTATTGACAGCCGTTTTCATATGCGTAATGCGTTTCCCGCCGAACAACTGCGAGATTACAACAGAGCATCCGATATTTGAACCGTTTGCGACAGCGATAAAAAGCATTGTGATGGGATATGACGCGCCGACAGCGGCAAGTGCGTTAACGCCGGCAAACTGACCTGCCACTATACTGTCAACAGTGCTGTAAAGCTGCTGAAACATAACGCTGATTATCATTGGTAATGTAAATTTCCAAAGTGTTTTATCAGGATTTCCCTTAGTCAGATCTGTGACCATTTTTTTCCCCCGTTGCTTTTGTATTAGTAATTATACCTAAAAGAAAGCGATTTGTGAACATAAAATGATAAATTCAGACAGATTTACAGTTTTCTCGAGTTTTAGTTGAAATGTTTGTAAAGTTAATGTATAATAATGATATATTTTTACGTGGGGCGATTTTATTGAAACTGCTTGAAGACAGAATTGTAAAAGACGGTATTGTTAAGCCCGGCAATGTACTCAAAGTTGATTCTTTTTTGAATCATCAGATGGACATTTCTCTGTTTAATGATATGGGCAAGGAATTTAAACGTCTTTTCAATGATACCCCTATAAATAAAATACTGACCATTGAAGCCTCTGGTATCGGTATAGCTTGTGTTGCGGCGCAGTATTTTGATAATGTTCCTGTGGTTTTTGCAAAAAAATCTCAGACTGTTAATATTGACGGAGAGGTTTATTCCACTAAAATTGAATCATTTACTCATAAAAGGGTGTATGATGTTATAATTTCAAAGAAATATCTTTCTTCAAAAGATCACGTCCTTATTATTGATGACTTTTTAGCTAACGGGTGCGCTTTGAATGGGCTTTTGGATATTGCACAAAAAGCCGGTGCTACTGTTGAAGGCGTCGGTATTGCGGTTGAAAAGGGTTTTCAACGCGGTGGCGAACTTATTAGGCAAAAAGGTATACGTGTCGAGTCTCTTGCCATTATTGAGAGCATGGATGCGGATAGTGGAAACATCGTATTTAAGGAACAGTGACCTTTTATTTTGTATGATACAGGGGGAGAGCTTCTGTTCATAATATTATGTCAAAAAACTGGAGGAAACACAAATGAAAAAGGTTCTCAGCATTCTTTTGTCAGTTGCTATGATCGTTCTTTGTTTTGCAGCGTGCGGCAAGACAGACGGCGATAAAAGCTCGACTGGCAAAGCAGCAAATGTCAAAGTAGGATTCATATTCCTGCATGACGAAAACTCAACATATGACAAGAACTTTATTACTGCAGCTGAAGAGGCTTGCAAAAAAGCCGGTGTTGAAATTCTTAAAAAGACCAACATCAGCGAAACACAGGCTTGCTATGATGCAGCAGCAGAGCTTGTTGACGAAGGATGCAATGTCATCTTCGCGGACAGCTTCGGCCATGAGCCTTATGTAATTCAAGCAGCTAAAAAGTTCCCGGAGGTTCAGTTCTTACATGCAACAGGAACTAAAGCTCATACCGAAGGCCTTTCTAATTATCATAATGCTTTTGCTTCAATATATGAAGGCAGATACCTTGCGGGTGTTGCTGCCGGAATGAAGCTTAACGAAATGATTTCTTCCGGTAAGATTACAGCTGACAAAGCCAAGATGGGTTATGTCGGTGCTTATACTTACGCAGAAGTTATTTCTGGCTACACTTCTTTCTATCTCGGTGCTAAGAGCGTTTGCCCGTCAGTTACCATGGAGGTTACCTTTACCGGTTCTTGGTATGATGAGACTGCCGAGAAAGAAGCCGCTCAGAAGCTTATAAACAATGGTTGCGTACTTATCAGCCAGCATGCTGACTCAATGGGTGCTCCGACTGCTTGCGAAGCTGCAGGTGTTCCCAATGTTTCATACAATGGTTCAACAGTAAGTGCTTGCCCCAACACATTTATTGTATCTTCAAGAATAGATTGGGCTCCTTATCTTGAGTATGCTATTGATTGCGTTAAAAACGGCAAAGCAATTGACACCGATTGGACGGGTACTCTCAGCACAGGATCTGTTGTTCTTACCGATGTTAACACTAAGGCAGCTGCCGAAGGTACACAGGCTAAGATTGATGAAGTTAAGGCAGAGCTTGAAAGCGGTAAGCTTCACGTATTTGATACCTCTGCATTCACTGTAACCGTATCTGACAGCAAAAACAAGAATGCTACTGTTGATGCTGACGGTCATCTTACCGGATACAAGGCTGATATTGACTCCGATGCAGATAACACCGGTGATACCGAGGTTGTTTCTGACGGTTACTTCCATGAGTCAGAAAAGCGTTCTGCTCCTTGCTTCGATGTACAGATAGACGGTATCACTCTTCTTGATACAAAGTTCTAAGATTAAATACACAGATTTATACTGTATCCGTGGCCGATGAAAATCGGCCACGGTATAGTTATTTATTGGGAAATAGTTTTTCAACTGTTTTCAATTATTTTACAGGACCTTATTCTCGAATGAGCATGGTTTTGAATTTTAAATTTGCGTGAGAAAGGCTGTGTGGATATTTATGGGTTCTCCTTTTGCCTTGGAGTTGAAAGGGATAACTAAGACATTCGGCAGTACAATAGCTAACAAAGACGTTGACTTACAAGTAAAAAACGGTGAAATACTATCTATACTCGGAGAAAACGGCTCCGGTAAGACAACACTTATGAATATGGTTTCGGGAATATATTACCCGGATTCCGGCGAGATTTATGTAGGCGGTAAGGAAGTTGTTATTAAATCTCCGAAAGATGCTTTTGATTTAAAGATTGGAATGATACATCAACATTTTAAGCTTGTTGATGTTTTTAACGCTGTCCAAAATATTGTTTTGGGTGTAAAAGACGGAAACAAATATAATCTGAAAGAGGCCGAAAAGAGAGTTAAGGCTATATGTGATAAATACGGTTTCGTCATTGACTTCGATAAGAAAATTTATGAAATGTCTGTTTCGGAAAAGCAGACAGTGGAAATAATTAAGGTGCTTTACAGAGGTGCTGATATACTAATTCTTGATGAACCGACCGCTGTTTTAACACCGCAGGAAACTGAAAAATTATTCGACGTTCTCAGAAGAATGCGTGAGGATAATAAGTCGATTATAATAATTACACACAAGCTGCATGAGGTGCTTGAAATATCCGATAGGGTAACAATTCTCAGAAAAGGTATGTATGTCGGAACGGTTGAGACGAAAGATGCAACGGAACAATCCCTTACGGAAATGATGATGGGTGAAAAAGTCACTCTCAATATAAAGAGAACTGAGCCTAAGAATACCGAACTACGTATTGATGTTAAGAATCTTTCCGTTAAAAATCACGAGGGCAAGCTTGTGCTTGATAACATCAACTTTACTGCTAACAGCGGCGAAATACTCGGTATTGCCGGTATTTCCGGATGCGGGCAAAAAGAATTACTTGAGTCAATAGCGGGATTACAGCAGACTGTAAAGGGCTCAAGCATATTGTACAAGTCTAAAGACGGAGAAGAAAGTCAGTTAGTCGGGAAATCTCCCAAAGAAATCAGAAAGCTTGGAGTTGCTCTTTCTTTTGTTCCGGAGGATAGGCTCGGAATGGGTCTTGTCGGCAATATGGATATTATTGATAATATGATGTTGAGATCTTATAAGGGCGGTCATACGGCTTTTCTTGAACGCAAAGCCCCTAAGGATCTCGCGAATGCGATTATCAAAGATCTTGAAGTTGTTACGCCGAGTGCAGAAACTCCGGTTCGTCGGCTTTCCGGCGGTAATGTTCAAAAGGTTCTTGTTGGTAGAGAAATTGCGTCAAATCCGACAGTTTTAATGGTTGCATATCCCGTCCGCGGACTTGACGTAAATTCTTCATATCTGATATATGACCTTCTCAACAAACAAAAAGAGCACGGGACATCCGTTATATTTGTAGGAGAGGATCTTGATGTTCTTATTGAACTCTGCGACAGAATAATGGTTATGAACAGCGGAAAAGTAACAGGTATAGTTGACGGCAGAACTGCGAAAAAAGATGAGATTGGCATTCTTATGACGAAAAATACTGACGTGGAGGGAAAAGCATGAGTAATAAAAGTGTTCGTGAACCTCTTTTTCACGTTGCAAAAAGAGGCTATGTTCCTAAATATAAATCTTGGGCTATACGCCTAGGTTCAATTGTTGCTGCTCTTTTGGTATGTGCTGTTGTTACTATGCTTTTAACCGGTGAAAATCCGATAAGTGTTTACAAAACTATGTTTGAGGGCGCATTCGGAACCGAAAGAAAAATTTGGAAGCTTTTACAAAGTCTTGCAATGCTTCTGTGCGTTTCGCTTGCAATTACGCCGGCGTTTAAAATGCGATTTTGGAATATCGGCGGTGAAGGGCAAGTGCTTATCGGAGGTCTTGCTACCGCGGCATGTATGATTTTGCTCGGCGGCAAAGTCCCCAATGCATTTTTGATTATTATAATGCTTGTTGCAAGCATTATTGCAGGTGCCGTTTGGGCTTTGATTCCCGCGGTATTTAAAGCTAAGTTTAATACAAATGAAACTTTATTTACATTAATGATGAACTATGTTGCAATTCAGATTGTTTCGTATTTCTGTATGTATTGGGAAAATCCCAAGGGCTCTGGCAAGATTGGTGTTATTAACAGCAATACCATGGACGGTTGGCTTCCCACAATCGGTAAGTATGATTATCTTCTGAATATAATAATTGTTTTGGTAATAATGATTGCTATGTATGTATATCTCAAGTACAGTAAGCACGGCTATGAGATTTCGGTTGTAGGTGAATCTGAAAATACGGCAAGATACATAGGTATCAATGTAAAAAAGGTTATTATGAGAACTTTATTTCTTTCGGGTGCTATTTGCGGTATAGCCGGATTTTTACTTGTTGGCGGAACCGATCATACCATTTCGTCGACAACGGCAGACGGTAGGGGATTTACTGCAATAATGGTATCCTGGCTTGCAAAGTTTAATCCGATTTATATGATTTTGACATCCTTCCTACTTGTTTTCCTCGATGCGGGTGCCAGTCAGATTTCAATGGTGTTTAATCTCAACGAATCATTTTCTGATATATTGACCGGTATAATTCTGTTCTTTATCATAGGTAGTGAATTCTTTATTAACTACGAATTGAAGTTCAGAAAAACGAAAAAGGAGGTAAAGTAAAATGTTTTCATTGATTACTTTTCTCCATAGAGCTATAATGCAGGGTATACCGCTCCTTTTTGGTTCGACGGGCGAAATTATGACTGAAAAGTCCGGAAACCTTAATCTCGGTATCCCGGGTGTTATGTACATCGGCGGTATGAGCGGTGTTATAGGTGCGTTTCTTTATGAAAATTCGCTCTCGTCTCCATCCGATGCAGTCGGATTTCTTGCGGTTATGATTCCGCTTTTGTGCTGCGCTTTGGGTTCTTTACTCGCAGGTTTGATTTATTGTTTCCTCACAGTTACTTTACGAGCCAATCAGAATGTAACGGGTCTTGCACTTACTACTTTTGGTACGGGCTTTGGTAACTTTTTCGGAGGATCTCTTATTAAACTTGTAGGTTCAGACGTTCCGTCGGTAGCACTTACAACAACAAGCAATTACTTCAGAACAACATTACCGGGAGCAGAAACCACCGGATGGTTCGGTAAGCTGTTTTTATCGTACGGATTTTTGGCATATGCAGCTGTAATAATAGCAATTATCTGTTCATATTTCCTGAATCATACCCGTCACGGATTAAATCTTCGTGCGGTAGGCGAAAATCCTGCAACAGCAGATGCTGCAGGAATAAACGTAAACAGAGCCAAGTATCTCTCTACCTGTATAGGAAGTGTTATTGCGGGCTTCGGAGGTCTTTATTATGTAATGGATTACGCCAACGGCGTTTGGTCAAATGACGGCTTCGGCGACAGAGGCTGGCTTGCAATTGCGCTTGTTATATTCGCTATTTGGCGTCCGAATCTCAGCATACTCGGTTCTATAGTATTCGGCGGACTCTATATTGTTTATCTTTATGTTCCGGGTGCACTCCGCACACAGGAGCTTTACAAGATGATACCCTATGTAGTCACCATAGTTGTTCTTATTCTTGTAAGTGTAAGAGATAAGAAAGAAAACCAGGGACCGGCATCACTCGGACTTTCATATTTCAGAGAGGACCGATAATTCAAGTAATTATACTTTCTAAACCGTCTGTTGTTTTAAAAAGACGGATTACAGCAAAATATTAATCAAAAAAGACAGCATAAAGAGTAATTTTTACTCTCTATGCTGTCTTTTGCTATCTGAAAAAATATTTTATTTGCATCTTTTAATTTAAGGTTGTTTACGGTCGGGGAAAAACAAAAAAATTAAGTTGCATCAACATGGTTTTTACCAAATCTTTACTATTTTGTTATTAAAAAGTAATACGAAAGACCTATAATCAATGTATGTAAAATAATAAATACCGGTAAACCTATCATAAATTTTTTGTGAAGAGTTTTATGCCTTATTGCCTTCATAGTTACATACATTGCGGCAGCTCCTCCGAGGGCGGCAAAAGTCATTAGAGTCCTTTCGGGAATTCTCACGGCTTTTTTTATTGCAGCTATTTTGTCGTAAACGGTTATAATTACCGACGGGATTGAAATAGAAATGTAGTAGACAAGTATGTATTGCCAAGCATCCATAATATCACCGCTACTATAATATAATTTAATCATTTGCTTGTCAATGCGAAAAGGAAGGCTTTAAATGTTTAAAAAAGTTACTGTTATTTTATTTGTGTTGCTGCTTCTATCGTCATGCAGCCTGAAGAACTTAAATCTTTCTGAACCCGAAAGCGCATCATTTGACAGCGGTAACGACAACTGCCCTAACACCGATGATATTATCGCTGATGAATATCGCGGCGTGTGGATAAACTACAATGAATTGTCAATGAAATCAGTCGGTGGCGGAACTGCCGAAGAGTTTAAAAATAAGATCGATACAATGTTTGAAAATATCAAAGCATTCGGGCTTAATACTGTTATTTTTCAGGTCAGACCCTTTTCTGACAGCTTCTGCTCCTCCGAAATTTTTCCATGGTCATCTTATATAACAGGCGAGCAGGGAAAGAATCCCGGATATGATCCGTTTCTTATAGCAACAAATGAAGCAGAAAAATACGGATTGAAAATTGAGGCGTGGATAAATCCGTACCGCGTAAGCTATAAAGATAATTTTGACGACTTAAGCGAATTAAACCCGGCTAAACAATGGTACACAGATAATCCTTTGACAGATGATCTGATAATAACGGGCAGCGGAATTTATTATAATCCATCATCAAAAAGAGCACAGAAAATAATCATCGACGGCGTTCGCGAAATAGTGAAAAATTACAATATATCGGCTATACATATGGATGATTATTTTTATCCGACCGTCGATGAAGGAATTGATGTTGATTTATATACAAATTATCGCAATGAAGGGGGTGAGCTGTCTCTTGATGATTGGCGCAGGGAAAATGTTAATACTTTTATAAGCGGGCTGTATTCCTCCGTTAAGTCAATAAAACAAGACGTGAAAGTTGTGATAAGTCCTGCAGGGGATATAGAAAAAAATTACTCAATGTTGTACGCGGACGTTTTAAAGTGGTGCTCACAAAGGGGATACGCGGACATTATTATGCCACAGCTTTATTATGGTTTTAAAAACAGCAGTAAGCCGTTTTTAAAAATGTTAAATCTATGGTCGGAGGCGGTTAAAAGCGGTAATGTTAAGCTGTGTGTAGGTCTGGCATATTATAAAAGCGGAAAAACGGACGACAATGCGGGGGACGGAATAAATGAATGGTGTGAAAACGGCAATATATGTTCAGAAGAAATAAGATATTCAAGAAGGAAGGATAATTACTGCGGTTTTTCCGTGTACTCCTATTCTTATTTATTTGCGGAAAACAAGTCGGAAAATGCCGAAAAGGAATACCTAAACATGAAAAATGTGTTATAATAATTAAAATTGATGTGGGATGTTAAGATGCAAGGATTAAAAGAATTGTTTAATAAACAACGTGTAATACTCATATTGTGTCTCGTTATTTTAACGGCGGCAATTGCATTGTTTGCTGTCAGTTCAAATAGTGCTGAGTCATTATCTGTTTTTCGTTATACCGATAATAATTCCGCTGTGAAAAATATTTCTTATACCGATAATTATGGATTGGGACAGGCAAAGCTGTGTATAATAAACGTTCCTTATTCCGAAACTATACCTGCCGACAGCGTGAGTGATAAATCTGATCCGCATTGTTCACCGCTTCCGGACGGTACGATTGATTACTACGTTGATGAAAAAATCATTGATAATAAAGAATATGTGTTCCTCGGTTCAGGCAAAATAATAAAAAAAGACGAGTGCAATGTTGTTGACGGCTTTGTTTTGCCTGAAAATTCAATAAGCGTTGCCTCCGTAAACACAGAAAATCAGACAGTTTTATTGCTTAAAACTGATTGGAAAGTACCGTTTAATACAGATTTTCCCGATCAACAATACTATACCGGTTATCTTGAACGTGCATATAATGTTAAATCTTTTAATGCATCGTATTTGGATTTTACTTTTTACTATACTGACAGTGCTGTCGGAAAACTCAATTTTAACGGCAGCAAAATAATAGATCGCGGCGAATGGCTAAAATGTGATAACGGAACTTGTGTATTGCGTCTGTATCTTAAAACACCGGGTGTGTTTTACGGTTACACCGTTTCCTATACGGCAGACGGCAAGCTGTCAATTGTTTTCAAGGATGCGCCGGACAAACTGTCAGATGCAATCGTAGCACTTGATGCCGGCCATGGAGGTAAGGATTGCGGAACTATCGGTGTGAACGGTATATATGAGTCGGAGGTTAACCTTAATATAACTATTTTGGTTAAGGAAAATTTGGAAAAAGCAGGAGTAAATGTTATATTGACACGTTCCGATAATACTTTTTTGTCTGTTGATAAAAGACAGTCTATGGCTCGTTACAGCGGCGCTGATTTGTTTGTTTCGGTACATAACAATTTTTCCGAGAGTGCATCGTCTCTTTCGGGTCCCGAAGTGTATTATTACAGAGCAAATTCTGAATTGCCTGCACGTCTTATTTTAAGCGGACTTGAAGAGAGTTGGAAAAATATTTATGCAGATAACCCCGGTATGAGAGCTAAAATTATACAGCCGGACGGCAGCAAACGCTTCTTTCCGTATAAGGTTACAAGAATTGAGGAATGTCCGTCGGTTCTTGTGGAGTGTGGTTATTTTTCAAATCCCATAGAGTGTACCGTACTCAGCAACCGTGATTCACAAGAAGTTATAGCTGACGGTATAGCAAAAGGCATAATTTGCTATTTGAATGATGTGATATCTGAAAATAAGACTTGATTATTTGTCGATATTTTGTTATTTTATTGTTATAAATAATAAAAGGACAGTATTATGAAAAGCCGCAGAATTTTTAAAATAATATTAATTACAGCCGTATTGGTGATTGTTCTGTCTATTCCGGCTTTTGCGACTGCAAAAAACGGTGTAGTTAAAAGTCAAGCAAACGTCAGAAGCGGGCCCGGAAGATCGTACTCATTGGTTTATGAAAATCTTCCGGCGAACACTCAGATAATCATTATCGACAGGGTCAAGTGTAACGACGGAACAACTTCTAAAGATTGGTACAGAGTTGAATTTAATTACGGCGGTAAGTTTTACGAAAACTGTTATATTTCAACGGGACTTGTTACCGTTACAAGCGACAGCGGTATCTCGGACGAAGCCCCCGAACTCTATAAAAGCTATATAGATAATCTAAAAAAAGCACATTCGAATTGGAATTTTAAGTTTTTATATACTGGTCTTTCGTGGGATGAGGTGCTTGAAAATGAAAACGTTAGCGGCAGAAGTGCTCTTCAAGTCCCTCCGTACGATAAAAAATACTTATCCACGACAGATAAAACATATAATCCGTCAACAGGCACTTGGACACCGATTGACGGCAAGACTTGGTTTCAAGCGTCAAGCGATGTTGTCTCATATTATCTTGATCCGAGAAACTTTTTGACAAAAGAAAGCGACATTTTCCAATTCGAAACATTGTCCTATGATAAAAATGCACAAACGCTTTCCGGCGTCGAATCAATGTTAAAAGGGACTTTTATGGAAGATTCCAAAATCAGTACCGGAGAAAAAGAGAATGTCGGAGGCTCTTGTGATTTAAATTCGGACAATAAAACCGACATAGCGGACGCCATGATGCTGTTTCAGTATTCTGCAGGCAACCTTGCTGACTTAGGCAGCGGCAAAGATATTGCCGACCTTAACGGAGACGGTGAGATTGATGTTGCCGATGCTATGATATTATTTCAATATGTAGGCGGTTCAAGAAAAACGATCGGTAATAATACAGAGACTGATGTTACGGTAACATATGCACAGGCGTTTATGAACGCCGCCGAATTGTATGACGTCAGTCCATATCATTTGGTATCGCGAGTTATTCAGGAGGTTGGCTCTAACGGCAGTCGCTCCGTAAGCGGTACAGAGCCCGGGTATGAGGGAATATATAATTATTATAATATCGGTGCTTATCAAAGCAGCGATCCGGTAATAAATGCGCTTAAATGGGCTTCAACGCCCTCATCCAATGAAAAATACTTGCGTCCTTGGAACAGCAGATATAAAGCGATACTCGGCGGGGCTAAATACATAGCTACGGGCTATATCAGTGTCGGTCAAAATACTCTGTATCTTCAAAAGTTTGATGTGGTTGCAAACGGCGGTCTGTATTCACATCAGTACATGTCAAACATAATGGCCGCAAGCTCAGAAGGAATAAGAACATATAATAAGTACAGTAATATGGGGCAGCTTTCAAACTCATTTACTTTTCTTATTCCAGTTTACGATAATATGCCGAATCTTCCTGCCGGAGTTAAGCCGACAAGATAATATTAAAAAGCTCTGAGATATCTCAGAGCTTTTTTTCGTAAAGCGTATAATCTTGATTTGCCAGAGTATCTAAAAGTATTTTATTCGAAGTAATTTCATGTCTGCTGATAATTCCGGCAAGTCCCTCATTTCCTTTTTGATGGTGGTCTGATCCGGCTGTCTCTTTTAGCCCGAATTTTTCCGCCCAAAGAGCAGCAATGTCGTTGTGTGAGTCATGTTCAATATTTCTGTTGCACACTTCAATCCCGTCAAGATATTTGACATTTGTTATTTTCATTCCGAATCTGAACGGATGAGCCTGATATATCATTAAGCCGTTTTTTTGCGCAAGCGCGGAAAAGCTTGATATATTCATATTTAAAAGATCTTTATTATCTCTCAAAAAACTCTCTTCTACGCCGTAAACTAGATAATCGTTCGGGTCGCTATCGGAATCAAAACGAAGCTCCATGCCCAGTAATATGTTTATTCGACCATTTGCCGCTTCTTTGGCTGAATTAAAGCCCTTCAAAAAAATGTCAACTTTATCCTGCCAATTAAGACTGTCATAATTATATTTGTAATAAGTGTGTGTGCTGAAATGATCGGTTACGACTATTGTATTATATCCGAGAGATATATAGCTTTCAACTGTTTCCGCCGCCGGCATTTTACCGCAATTACTGGTTTCTTTTGTGTGCAAATGCATTTCAGTTAAATATTTATTTATCATATATACACCTCTGAAAAAACTAATTTTATTTTACAACTTTTTCGTCTGTGTGTCGATAGTTAACAGTTTTTTCTGCTAAAGTTACAATATTTTTAAATTGCTTTTTTTGTGATTGTATATTATTATATTTTTAAGTTTAACTGACCTTGGAGGAAGAAATCATGAGTCCATGTAATTGCGATAAGAATAAAATCAATCTTTCGCTGATTGACGATGTGTTGGATGAATATGCAGCTGTTCCCGGCAGCCTTATTACAATACTGCAAAAAGCACAGGATATTTACGGCTATCTGCCGACCGACGTAATAAAATATATTTCAGATAAAACGGGTATAAAACCCGCTAAGATAATGGGCGTTGCGACTTTTTATACTCAATTCAGGTTAAAACCAGTCGGCAAATACCTTATTATGTTGTGTAAGGGTACTGCGTGTCACGTAAACAATTCCGATCTGATTGAAAAAACTATTATAGAAACCCTCGGCATACACGACGGTGAAACAACCGACGACGGTCTGTTTTCGCTTAAAAATGTTGCGTGCCTCGGCTGCTGCAGTCTTTCTCCGGTTATGATGATTAACGGTGAAACATATGGTTCGCTTACCCCGGATAAGACAAAAAAAATAATCAACGATATAAGAGATAAGGAGTGCGCCTTATGAAAATTGTAGTTGGAGAAGGCAGCTGCGGTATAGCTGCAGGAGCAGCTAAGGTCTATGACAAGCTTGCGTCTGCTTTGGACAAGAGTAACGAACTTACCATAACAGGATGTATAGGTATGTGCTTCTTGGAGCCGATTGTTGACATTTACGATAACGGCACTCTTACGCGGCTTGTAAAGGTTTCGGAAAACGACTGCGAGAGAATAGCAAAGGCAGTTAACTCCGATGATTTGTCAACGGTAGAGGACCTTAAAATATCCGAGGACGACGAGCTCTTTTTAAAAAAGCAGACTCGAATTGCTTTGAGGCATTGCGGCATTATAAATCCTGAAAAGATCAGCGACTACGAAAATACAGACGGATATAAGGCTGTAAGAAAAGTTCTTTCCGAAATGACGCCTGAGCAGGTAATTGAGGAAATCAAAATTTCCGGCCTTGCCGGTCGCGGCGGTGCCGGGTTCCCGACGTGGTTTAAATGGAATGCCGCGCGTTCTTCAGACGGCACGGAAAAATATTTGATTTGTAATGCTGATGAGGGTGACCCGGGCGCATTTATGGACAGGGCTGTTATCGAGGGCGATCCGCATAACCTGATAGAGGGTATGCTTATAGGTGCGTATGCCATAGGTGCGAAAGAAGCAATTGTTTATGTAAGGGCGGAATATCCGCTTGCTATAAAACGACTCGAAAAAGCCATAAAACAAGCAACCGAAAAAGGTTATCTCGGCAACAATATTTTCGGTAGTGGATTTTCTTGTAAAATGCGAATTAAGGCAGGAGCCGGTGCTTTTGTGTGCGGAGAAGAAACCGCGCTTATTGAGTCTCTTGAAGGTTCACGCGGTATGCCGCGCCTCAAGCCTCCTTTTCCGGCACAGGCCGGTTACTGGCATAAGCCGTCTAATATAAATAATGTTGAAACCTTTGCCAATGTTTCGTGGATAATATTAAACGGCGGAGCCGCTTTTGCCTCTATGGGAACCGCCGACAGCAAGGGTACAAAGGTATTTGCGCTTACAGGTAAAATTAAAAAAGGCGGTCTTGTTGAGATTCCGATGGGAAAGACCTTACGTGATGTTATCTTTGACATCGGCGGAGGAATTAAATCAGATAAAAAATTTAAAGCCGTTCAGATGGGCGGTCCTTCCGGCGGATGTATTCCGAATGACTTACTTGATACCGTTATTGATTATAAAGCACTCGGTGCTACTGGGGCAATTATGGGCTCGGGCGGTATGGTTGTTATGGATGAGAGCACGTGTATGGTCGGTATGGCGAAATTCTTCCTTGATTTTACCGCTAAAGAGTCATGCGGTAAATGTGTGCACTGCCGTCTCGGAACAAAGCGTATGCTTGAAATCCTTACGCGAATAGTTGACGGTAAAGGTGAGGAAGGCGATATAGAGCTACTTGAGGAGCTTTGCTATGCCGTTAAAGACGGTGCGCTTTGCGGCCTAGGTCAAACTGCACCTAACCCGGTGCTTACGACGCTTAAATATTTCAGGAATGAATATGAAGCGCATATTAAAGATAAAAAATGCCCTGCCGGCGAATGCACAGCGTTGGTTACTTATAAAATAGATAAAAATAAATGTGTCGGATGTACATTATGTGCAAGAAACTGTCCTGTATCTGCAATAAGCGGTACTGTGAAAAAACCGCACGAAATAGATTCGCTTAAATGCATTAAGTGTGGTAAATGTAAAGAAAACTGTCGTTTCGGTGCGATAGAGGTGTTATGATGAAAGAAATCAGTGTTATTATTGACGGTAAAAAAATAAATGTACCCGAAGGCACTACCGTGTTACGGGCTGCTGCCGACAACGGCATAGAAATACCGAATCTCTGTTTTGACGGAAGAGTTGAGCTGTACGGTGCCTGCGGACTTTGTGTTGTCGAGGCTGAGGGAATACCGAAGCTTTTACGTGCTTGCTCAACAAAGCTTAATGACGGTATGATTATACATACTGAAAGTGAGCGAATCCTGCGTGCCCGTAAAACGGCTTTAGAGCTTCTCTTATCTGATCATGATGGAGACTGTAAAGCACCGTGTACACTTGCTTGCCCGGCTAATACGGACTGTCAAGGGTATGTGGGGCTTATTGCAAACGGGGAATATAAAGAAGCGGTTAAGCTGATAAAAGATAAAATTCCTCTGCCGTCATCCATAGGTAGAATCTGTCCGCATCCTTGTGAAAAAAAGTGCAGAAGACAATTTGTTGACGAACCTATTTCAATAGCCGGTCTCAAAGCTTTTGCTTCGGATATGGATATGGCAAGCAACGACAAGTATGTGCCTTACGTCGAGCCTGACACGGGCAAACGTGTTGCAATTGTCGGCGGCGGGCCGGGAGGACTGACAGCCGCCTATTTTCTCAGGAGGCTGGGGCACAGCGTCAATGTGTTTGATATGATGCCGAAAATGGGCGGAATGCTCCGATACGGTATACCTGAGTATAGACTGCCTAAAAAGCTTCTTGACAGAGAAATTTCACAGATAGAAGCTCTCGGAGTTAATTTAAAAAATAATGTTAGGCTCGGCCGCGACATTCAACTTGAAGAATTACGACACGATTTTGATGCCGTAGTTGTAGCTGCCGGAGCTTGGAAAAGCAGCTCAATGAGAATTCCCGGTGAAGAATTGAACGGTGTTTTTGGTGGTATTGATTTCTTGCGAGAAGTGTCGCTTGGGAATGCTCCGGTAATAGGCAAAACTGTTGCCGTTATAGGCGGCGGAAACACCGCAATGGATGCGTGTCGCACCGCAGTTCGTCTCGGGGCTGAAAAGGTTTATGTTATTTATCGCCGTACAAGAAATGAAATGCCTGCCGAAGAGCTTGAGATAACTGAAGCAACCGAAGAGGGTGTTGAGTTTAAATTTCTCAATAATCCCATTGAATTTGTAGGAGAAAACGGAAAGCTTAAAGCCGTAAATCTGCAAAAAATGAAGCTCGGTGAGCCGGATTCGGGCGGAAGGCGCAGGCCTGAACCGATTGTCGGTGACACGGAAATGTTATATCTAGACTCTGCCGTTATGGCTATCGGTCAACATCCGGATTTATCAGGTCTTGACGGTTTGGATACGACAAAACGTAATACTATATTTGCCGATGAGGGAACATTCAGAACGTCGCTTGACGGAGTTTTTGCAGTAGGTGACATTACAAATAAAGGCGCCGATATTGCAATTTCGGCTATCGGAGAAGCACAAAAAGCAGCCGTGGTCATTGACAGATTTTTAAATGGCGAAAGCGTAAAATACAAAAAGCCTTTCCGAGTTGAAAGAGAATTGCCATCGGATTATTTTGCCCGATTTGAAAAAGCAAAACGCCAGACTGCAGATGTTTTACCTGCACTCGAGAGGAAAAACAGCTTTAAGGAAGTCTCTAAGGGATTTACCGAGGAGCAGGCCAAAGCCGAGGCAATGCGCTGCCTTGAATGCGGTTGCCATGATTTCTTTGATTGTAAGCTTATAAAGTATGCAAATAAATACAATGTTAAGCCGGAAAAATTTAATGGAGCGAAGCACAGCAGAAACAATGAAAACAAATCTTCGCTTATAATAAGAAATGTTGACAAGTGCATTCTTTGCGGACTTTGCGTCAGAGTCTGTGACGAAGCAATGGGCAATACGGCATTAGGTCTTATCGGTCGCGGATTTGATACTGTTGTTTCGCCTGAGTTTGGACTGCCACTCGAAAAAACGGATTGCTCTTTTTGCGGTCAGTGCGCGGTTGTTTGTCCGACGGGTGCAATTATCGAAAAGCAGCCGTGTGTCAAAAACCTTACCGTTAAGGAAGAAATCGTAAATTCTGTGTGTAATCTTTGCTCCGCACTTTGCAAAACCGAAATCCACAAAATCGGAAATACTGTAATTCGAATTAAACCGTCAGGGGAAAACGGTCTGCTGTGCAAAGCGGGTAAGTTCTCTGTGTTTGCCCTTAACGACTTAAAAGCCCAGGCGTTAACTAACCAAAGAAAAATGCTGCAAGCGGTCAAAAAGATTGTTTCGGAGGCTGACAGAAGTAATATTTCGGTTGTTCTCGGTCCATCTGTCACCGTGGAAGAAATCAAGTCTGCATTTAATATTACAGATAATGTTTTTGCAGAGCTTAATCCGTCTGCCGCTGCATTCAGAGCTTTTGAAAAATACGGGGTAAAATCAGTTGATGATATGCCTTATAATGATGTATGTATTCTTGTAAAGAGCACATTCGATAATGTTAAAAAAAGCACTTTAATTGCAATTGACTTTAAACAAAATGCGGAAGCCGATATTTCAATAGTGTGCACGCCTTTTGTCTCAGACAGCGGAACATATATTGATACTGATGGTATTAAGCATTTGAATTGTGCGGTAAACAGTGCTCTGCCGACGGCTTTGTCGGTTATGAAGGCACTTGTAATCAAAAACTTTGATGAAAAATCCGAAGATGTTCATGAAAGCTCAGCGATTCACAAAGAAATAATCAGAAAGGGCGGAGCGTACAGGCAGAACCTAAGCGATTCGTTTGTAAAGACTTTTACAGATATTTACTAAAATATTTATCTGTGAGATTTATAAAGGAGTTTTCACTATGAAAAGAAAAACAAGTAAATTTTTTGCAGCGTTAATATCGGTAATTGTTGCCGTTTCGGTATTGACTGTTACTGGTTTTGCTGCGGACACAAAGGGCCTTTCGTCGGGTCTTAAAAAATATCTTTCAAATCCCGAAAACACACAATTTGATTTTTCGGATACCTCGGTTGTTGACAATGACGCCGATTGGACTGTTTTTGTACTTTCAAGATGCGGTGAAAAAGATGTATATCCGGAATATTCGGAATACATAAATAACGCAGTCAAAGAAAATTATGCGTCATTAAAGCCGAGTGATTTAGCAAGAATTGCGCTCTCGGTTAAAGCGTATGGATTGGATCCTGAAAATATCGGAGGAAAAGACCTCATTTCCGCACTGAAGTCAGTTGATTATTCCTCTCAAACCTATATGAGCAGCATTACTTATCCTCTTACGGCTCTTAACTTTGCAGAAGAAAATATAAGTGCCGAGATGCTTGATACAATGCTTAAAACAATAATAGCCGGTCAGCAAAGCGACGGTGGATTCCCTTATTGCACCGTAGATATGGGATACGGAATATCATCGGACGTTGATACAACCGCTATGACCGTTCAGGCCTTGGCTAAATACTATAATACCGATGAAAGAGTTAAAGACTCTGTTGACAAAGCCCTCGCTTATATCAAAACCCAACAGTTTGATGACGGTTCTTTTGGATATGTGGCTTGGAACTCTAAAAGCGGTGAGAGCACATCTCAGGTGATAATCGCACTTTGCATGCTTGGAATTGATCCCACGGGAAGCGAATATTCTAAAGCCGACGGCAACCCCGTGTCTGCATTGGCTCAGTTCGTCGATTCTTCTACGGGTGCGGCGCTTGACTACAGCAATCAGCCGAATACACTTTCTTCTTATCAAATGCTTATGGCTCTTAATTCATACGAGAGATTAAAAAACGGCGAGGCCAACATTTACACATTTGAGCATGCTCCGACTCCGGAACCCGGCTCTGATAAGACGTCAGGTACTACATCGGTTACCAAAACCGAAACGGCTGAAGCAACAACCGTTAAGACTGTCGACATTCCGAGAACAGGCAGTTCAAACATAATTTTAATGTCTTCTGCCGCTTTAATGGTACTTTCGGGTGTCATTATTGCTTCAAAAAAGAATAATGAAGAGCAGTAATCTCAAAAGGCTCTGTTATGTTGTTTTAGTCTTTATATTAGCATTTTCAATGTCTTCATGTAAACGTGAAGACATTGTTTCTGATACAGTTGTTGACAGCACAGAAAGTACGTCGCTGTGTGAAACAGAATCCGCAACCGAAAATGTCGATGAAAGCTTTAGTGCTGATTCGGAACCGGCGAGTGAATTACGCTCTATCGAAAAAAATTCAGCCAAACAGAAGCACATAAAAAATGATAACGGCACTGTTAAGGAGACTGACGACAACAATAACGTCGGCACCGATGCGGAACAAATTGAAAACAATACAGCTAACACTTATACATTATCAATAACCTGCATTAATGCGGTTAACTATGCGAACAGCCATAATATGTCTTTGCCTGCCGCAATTCCGTCTGACGGTGTAATACTAAAATCTGTTACAGACGAATTTAACACCGGAGATTCTGTTATGAGAGTGTTAAAAAGCACATTAAAGGCTAACGGCATTTCTTATCAGATTACATCAGGAGGATATGTAAGAAGTATAAGCGGTCTTGCAGAATTTGATTGCGGTCAGGGAAGCGGATGGATGTATAAGGTTAACGGTGTGCTGCCAAATGTTTCATGCAAAAGCTACAAGCTGACGAACGGTGACAAAATAGAGTTCGTTTTTACATGTAACCTCGGTAATGATGTTTGATTTTTACTATAAAAAGCTTCGGGTGATATTCTTTTCACCCGAGGTTTTTCTTTTTTTATCCATTGTTTTGTTAACAAAGTGTAAATTTCGTTGATAAATCAGTGTTTTTACTTGTCTATTATTTTTTGCTATGCTATTATATTAAAATATAAAAGTAAATTTGGAGTGACCGTTTTTGTTAATAACCGAGACATTTAAGGACAACGGATTGTCAACGTCATTTGAAGTTTTTCCGCCTAAAAATAATGCACCTTATAAGCCGGTAGAGGACGCCGTTGATAAGCTTGCCGTTTATCGTCCCGACTTCATCAGCGTTACATACGGGGCAGGCGGGGGTACATCTGTTAATACTCCGAAAATAGCCGCTCATATACAAAATGACCTCTCTATTCCTGCACTTGCTCACCTTACGTGTGCTTCTTCTACCAAAAAAGAGCTTGACAAAATTATAAACGATCTCGGTGCTGCCGGCGTTAATAATATACTTGCTCTTCGCGGAGATCTTCCGGACGGATATGACCCTGATAATCCCGATTATTATCATTACGCATATGAATTGATTGAAGCTATTAAATCAAAAGGTGACTTTTGCATAGGTGCTGCATGCTATCCGGAATGTCACCCGGAAGCCGAAAGTCTGCAAAAGGATATTGAAAATTTAAAAATAAAAGTTGACAGCGGCGTCGATTTTTTAGTTACACAAATGTTTTTTGATAACAATGTAATGTACAGCTTTCTTTACAGAGCATTGAAAGCGGGCATAGATGTTCCGGTTATAGCAGGCGTTATGCCTGTAATTAACGCTAAACAAATTAAGCGTTCCTGCGCTCTTTCTCAGACCTCATTACCGCCGCGATTCAGACGTATGATGGACAGATTTATTGATAATCCGGAAGCTTTAAAGCAAGCCGGTATAGCATACGCCACGGAGCAAATAATAGATTTGATATCTAACGGCGTAAGTGGCATACACATATATACAATGAATAAACCGGAGGTTGCCGGAAAGATAATGGAGAACTTGTCCTCGGTACTTTCTGCGAGGTGATTTACATGTTCGGCTACGTAAGGATTTATAAGCCTGAGCTTAAGATTAAAGATTACGAAATCTATAAAGCCGCTTATTGCTCGGTATGTCGTGCGCTCGGAAGACATTACGGCGTTATTGCAAGAGGTCTTTTGAGCTATGATGCAACTTTTCTTTATTTGTACAGAGCTGCAATTTCCGAAGTTGCGGATTGCAAATACGAAAAAGGTGTGTGTCCGTTTAATCCTCTCAAGAAATGCGGCTATATATGCGGGCAAGACAAAGCGTTTGAGTTTGTTGCGTCGGTTACAGTAATTTTATCGTATTTTAAATTGATTGACAGTATTAACGACAGCGGCTTTTTCAAAAGATCTTTTTGTCGACTCGCATTACTGTATATGAAAAGAAAATATAAAAAAGCAAAAGCTCTTTATCCGAATTTGTGTGCCGTTATAGAAAAAACTATGAACGAACAAGCTCAAATTGAAAATGAAAAGACCTTATCAACAGATCTTGCGGCCGATCCAAGTGCAAAGGCTTTGGCTGCTATAATGACTTACGGCATACAAAACGAAGAAAAGAGACTCATATCGAAAAGAGTCGGTTATTGCCTCGGCAGATGGGTATATCTGACCGATGCATACGATGATATTACAAAAGATTTAAAGAGTCATAATTACAATCCGTTCATTGAGAAATATAAGATTGAAAGCAAAGCGTTTGATCGTGAACCTATAATCAAATCATTGCGGCTTACCGCAAATGAAGCTGCGCTTGCTTTTAATTTGCTCGATATAAAATGCTATAAAGAAATTCTTGAAAACATTATTTTTGATGGTCTTGAGAATCAACAAAAAATGATTACTGAAAAAGATAAAGAGGTGAGCAGATAAATGAATACAGATCCGTACAGAGTTCTTGGTGTCGGCAGAAATGCCTCAAACGATGAAATAAAAGAAGCATACCGAACGTTATCCAGAAAGTATCAGTCGGACAATTATTCAAGCAGTCCGCTCTCCGATATTGCCGAGAAAAAAATGGATGAACTTGACAGAGCATACGATGCCATCATGGCCGAACGCTATGGAGACAACGCTGCATCTTATGGTCCTTCTTACAACACTTCCGCTCAACACAACGGTTATTACGGTGCTGATAACGGCTATGGAAATTCACAGTATCCGGATGTAAGAGCGCAAATTCGGTCCGGAAGAATTGATGATGCTGAAACGATTCTTGACGGTATTCCGAAGGATATCAGAAATGCCGAGTGGTATTTTTTAAAAGGTCAGGTTCAGCAGAGGCGCGGTTGGTTTGATGAAGCATATAAAAATTACTCCACCGCTTGCAGTATGGAACCTCAGAATCGAGAATACACAGATGCTTTTAACAATTTGAATAATAACGCATCAGGCGGATACCGTACTTCTCATGAAAAAGGAACAGGGTGTAGTGCTTGTGACATTTGTTCGGGACTTATGTGTGCCGATTGCTGTTGCGAATGTATGGGCGGCGATTTAATCCCATGGTGCTGAGCTATGAATAAGAGCTTTTATAAAAATTCGACGAAAACCGCAATCGGCGGTATTATTGCTGCTTTGTCAATTGTTCTTATGCTTTTGACTTCGGCGATACCGACACTTACGTATGCCATACCTGCTATTGCCGGCCTTTTGCTTGTTATAATAGTTATTGAAGTTAACAAAAAATGGGCTTTCGGTGTTTATTTCGTAGTCGGCTTGCTCTCGATGTTGCTTGTTGCCGATAAAGAGGCGGCCGTTATGTATGTGATGTTTTTCGGCTACTATCCGATTATTAAGGCTATGGTTGAGAAAAAACTCAACAAAGCACTGTCTTGGACCGTTAAATTTATAATATTTAATATCTCAATGATATTGGCGTTTTTGATTGTCACCTATGTATTCAAGGTGCCGTTTGAAGAGATGAAAAAGTATGGTGCCGCGGCCGCTTGGATTTTGTTGGCTCTCGGCAATGTTGTGTTTTTAATCTATGATATAGCTCTTACGCGACTCATTACTTTATATATGCTGAAGTGGCGTAAAAGCTTTAAAAGGATATTTAAATCATAAACGGAACTTTTTTTACGCTTGTTTCTCTTTTCAAAAGAGAAAATATGAGTTATAATATAAAAAAACATTTCGGAGGTTAATTATGCTTTCTAAAGAAAGAGTACTTGAGGTATTAAAAGAAGCAGGTGTTTTACAGGAAGGACATTTCCTTTTAACATCAGGCAGACACTCAAATAAATATCTTCAGTGTGCAAAGATTTTCTGTAATACAAAGTACAGCGAAGAGCTCTGCGCAGATCTTGCTAATAAGTTCAAAAATGACGATGTGGAAGTAGTAATCGGCCCCGCCATGGGAGCAGTCCAAATGGCGTATGAAGTCAGCCGCGCTCTCAAATGTAAAAACTTTTTTACCGAACGTGACGAAAACGGCAAGATGACTCTCAGACGAGGCTTTGTTATTGAGAAGGGTCAGCGTGTTCTTGTTGTAGAGGATGTTGTGACCACAGGCGGCTCTGTTCGAGAAGTAATAAATCTTGTCAAAGAAGCAGGCGGTGTTGTTGTCGGTGTTGGTTCTATTGTAGACAGAACCGACGGAAAAATTGATTTCGGCGTTCCGTATAAGGCTGTATATTCGGCTGACGTTGTTTCGTGGGAAGCTGATAATTGTCCGCTTTGCCGTGAAAGCGGATTACCGCTTGTCAAGCCCGGCAGCAGAAAGATAAAATAAAATGTCCGACTCAAGCCGTAATTTGCACGAAAACCATCGAGCAAGAGTAAGGAAAAGATTTGAACACGAAGGTTTGAAAACTTTTGCCGACCATAATGTGCTTGAACTTTTACTTTTTTATTCCATTCCGCAAAAGGATACAAATGATATTGCTCACAGATTGCTTGACGAATTCGGCTCTCTTTCGGCTGTGTTTGATGCACCTAAAGATGTGCTTATGAATGTTGTCGGTGTAGGAGAGAATACAGCTACCTTAATTAAGCTTATGCCGGAACTGTTTTCTCGTTATGAGCAGGATAAAATCAAAAACGAAAGTATTGTTCTTGATTCTGCTGAGGCTGCCGGTAAATATTTTATGTCGCGGTTCATCGGGGCTAATACCGAAAAGCTTTATGCTGTTTGTCTTGATAATAATTGCAAAGTGAAAAAGTTTATTGAAGTTTCGGAAGGTAATCCTGATTACACCGATCTTAATATGCGAAAGCTTGTAAGTGAGGCTATCAACACAAATTCCTCTTCGGTAATTATATCGCATAATCATCCGTCAGGAGTTGCGGCTCCTTCTGCTGCCGACGTTGATGCGACGCGAGCCCTTATTTTGATGCTTAAAAAGCTTGGAATTAGGGTAAATGACCATATAATAGTTGCAGGAAAAAATTACTTTTCAATGGCAACCAGCCGAAAATTCGAGTATTTGTTTATGTAATAAAAAACGCTCTCAAATGAGAGCGTTTTTTAATTGTTGATTTTGAATCGATATTAAATATATTTTTTTATTTTCTGATTTATTTTTTCGCGATTTTCAAGCAGCCAAGAATTACTGTGCGGATATTCGGAAAAGGTTATAGGCTTGTCTGTAGAATCCTCCATAAGCTTAACAACGGCTTCTTTTCCGATTTTTGTTTCTAAAAGCTGCAACGCCATCATATCCTGCAGTCCGTCATAAAACACATTTAGCCTCAGGGAATTTAATGGCGTAAAGTTATCTCCCGGATAAACTACGAAAGAATCTCCCGAAGCAAAAGCTTTTCCGGCATCGGTCACCTTGTATGGGTCAATAGGCTTTCTGGAATACTGACTGAAGTAAAAATTGTAGCCCCAGTGAAGAAATCCTTTGACTGAGTATTTGTACATTTGGTAACCGAGAATTCTGTTCCTGACAGACGGCATTGAAAAAAATCTGTTAGAAACATTTTTTGACGATTGTGCGCTGCAATAATATGTCCAAAGCTCTTCGGTTTTTCCTATAAAGCTATCAATATAGTCATTAGCAGGTATCGGGTAGCGAACATTGCAAATTTTAGCAAGCGGATAAGAAGACATAGCATCTATTATTTTGTATTCCGGGAAAAGATGATGGATTATTCTGCTTGCTTTTTTATATGACATAAGACAACTGAACGGGGGCTCATCAGATACATGAACCAATATATTGTTTTCAAGATTTTCTTTTCGCAAAAAACTTTTTAACGCAAAGGCAAATTGACGTAAAAAGTGTTTGTATTCAATTCCGGTTGCTTTTGTGTTCCACCCGAAGATTTTCTCCTCTTTCCCATTTACGCAAGCTTCTATTTTAGGCGCGTGTTTCGCTCCCCATTGTGTGAAAAAGTGTGACAACTCAAAGTATTCGATTCCACACTCTTTAGAGATGCTTATCCACTTTTTCAATAGCGAAAAATCAAAAGAGTAAGCACCGTTTCCGGCAGTATTTATCTTAACGAGTTGAACGGTAGGACGTTCCTTGCCGATTTCGGTATCAAGCGGCGGTGTGAAAATCGGTGTTAAAACGCAGTTCATACCGTATTTTACGGCTTTATTTAAATAATTACGCAATGTTTCCCAATATTCATCGGTAAATGCTTTGAAGCCGTAATACGTCATAAGGCAGTCGGTGTGAATCCAATTTGTGTAAATAAGAGTTTGCTTTGGCAAAAGTGCGTCAATTACTTCAACAGATAACTCTGTTTTATATGAGATGCTCTTTGTTCTTGCTGTTACTACTATATTGTGGTTGCCGCTCGGTAAAAGTTTTTCCCCGCTAGGAGAAATTTCAATCCAAAAGGCGAAGGTTCCGGAAGAGTCAAAAGAACAGCCTTCGGAAACAGGAAGTAAAAGATCTGGATATAGTCCCGGTACTTTTTTTATGTAAAAGTTATCGGTTCTTTTCGGTGCCGCCAAGTCGCTAGGCACGTTTTTGACAACTGAGATGTTAAGAAAATCATTTAGCGAGGAGGCTATATCAATATTTGTAAATTCACTATCAGTTATATCTAAAGCTATTTGAAAAGACTTTTTTTCATTTTTCAGCATTGAAAAATGCTTTAACTCCGTGAGGTCCGATACATCTGAATCGATAAAAATTTTTTCAAGTGATGAGACTGCTTTAATTGATTTTAACAAAATTAACACATCCGGATACTTTTTTGTCTATTTTACAAAAAATTGAGTCGTTTGTAAAGCCGCAATTGTGTTATAATTTGCTTGCACATATTAAACAGTAATGGTAAAATATATGTCTGTGAAAAAATTTGTGAGGGTGAATAGTTTGAAATACAGAGAAAATCTCAGAAACGTAGCCATTATAGCTCACGTTGACCACGGTAAAACTACACTTGTGGATCAGCTCTTAAGACAGAGCGGTACATTTAGGGATAATGAGGTGGTTCAGGAGCGCGTTATGGATTCAAATGATATTGAACGCGAGCGCGGAATTACCATTCTTTCCAAAAATACATCTGTTCATTATAAAGGAATAAAAATCAATATTGTCGATACTCCCGGTCATGCCGATTTCGGCGGTGAGGTTGAACGTATACTCACAATGGTTGACGGTGTTCTTTTGCTTGTTGATGCCTTTGAGGGCTGTATGCCGCAGACAAGGTTTGTTTTAAAAAAGGCACTTGCACTTAATAAAAAAGTAGTAGTTGTTGTTAATAAGATTGACAGGCCGGGGGCTCGTCCTGCCGAAGTTATAGACGAGGTCCTTGATTTGTTTATTGAACTCGGCGCGAATGACGATCAGCTTGAGTTCCCGGTTATATATGCTTCCGCTAAAGACGGATATGCATCGCATAATCCCGATGACAGAAGCGGTGATATGCGACCGCTTTTTGAAGAAATTATCAGTGAAATTCAGCCGCCTGAGGGCGATGTTGACGATCCGCTTCAGTGTCTTTTCTCAAGCTTGGATTATGATGATTATATCGGACGTATAGGTGTCGGCAGAGTCCAGCGCGGCAGAATAACGGTTAATGATAAAGTCGTGCTCTGCAGAACCGACGGTACGCAGGAAAACGTCAAAATCTCTCGCCTTTATCAGTTTGAAGGCCTTAAAAGAGTTGAAGTTAATGAGGCTGCTGCAGGAGATATTATTTGTGTTTCCGGTATAGCGGACCTCAATATCGGGGAGACTATATGTGACCCCGAATGTGTAGAACCATTGCCTTTTGTTAAAATAGACGAGCCTACTCTTTCAATGAACTTTATGGTAAATGACAGTCCGTTTGCAGGCAGAGAAGGAAAATTTGTTACTTCTCGCAATCTTCGTGACAGATTGTTTAAAGAAGTTGAAACTAATGTCAGCATGAAGGTTGAGGAGACTGATTCCACAGACTGCTTTAAGGTTTCCGGCAGAGGCGAACTACATCTTTCTATTCTTATTGAGACAATGAGACGTCAGGGATATGAGTTTCAGGTTTCTCGTCCGCAGGTTATCACAAAGGTTGAAAACGGGCAGCTTTTAGAGCCTATTGAACTTTTGATAATTGAGGTACCCGAGGAATATGTAGGGACTGTAATGCAGAAAATAGGCTCCAGAAGAGGCGAACTCGAGAATATGGGAACGCGCGACGGCGGTTCAACACATCTGGAATTTAAAATACCTGCAAGAGGTCTTATCGGTTATCGTTCCGAGTTTATGACAGATACCAACGGTAACGGCATTATGAATAACGTGTTTTCGGGATATGAGCCTTACAAGGGCGATATTGAAACCCGTGAGCGTGGTTCGATAATCGCTCATGAAACAGGCGAGAGCACAGGCTACGGTCTGTTTAATACGCAGGACAGAGGTCGACTTTTCATAGGTCCCGGTGTTGAAGTTTACGAGGGTATGATTGTCGGCGAAAGCTCACGAAACGAGGATATTGTTTGTAATGTTTGCAAAAAGAAGCAAATGACCAATACCCGTGCGGCAGGCTCTGACGATGCACTTCGTCTTGTTCCTCATACCGTGCTCAGCCTTGAACAGTGTATGGAGTTTATCAAAGATGATGAACTTTTGGAGGTCACTCCCGAATCTTTAAGGCTCCGTAAACGTATACTCGCAAAGGATCAGCGACTTAAACAGCAATTCAGAAAGAAGTGATTGTTTGATTATAGATTTCCATACTCATGTTTTTCCCGACAAAGTTGCGGCTAAGGCACTTCCTAAGCTTGCTGCGGGTTCAGGTGGTATGGAGCCTGTTTATGATGCAACCGTTGACGGTCTTGAATCGTTTCTTAGTAAAAACTGTATAGACAAAGCGGTTGCCCTCAACATTTCTACTAATACGCATCAGCAAAAAAGTGTCAACGACTTTGCTGTTTCGCTTCTTAAAAGTGACAGAATAATTCCCTTCGGAAGCGTCCATCCCGACAGCCCCGATGTTTTCGACGAATTGGAAAGGTTAAAAGCGGCCGGTATAAAAGGAATTAAACTTCATCCCGACTATCAAGGCTTTTTCGTGGACGAAAAACGTATGCTGCCGATTTATAAAAAGATTTCGGAGCTTGGCTTTATTACCGTATTTCACGCCGGTGTTGACATAGGATTTCCGGAGCCGGTGCATTGCACACCTACGATGCTTTTGAGAGTCTTAGACGCTTTCGGTGACGCACCGGTTGTTGCCGCGCATTTCGGCGGATATCTTCTGTGGAAAGAAGTTTATGATGTTCTCTGCGGCACCGATATTTATCTTGATACCGCGTTTTCATCGGGCAAAATGCCTCCGCGATACGCAAAAGAAATTATCGACAAACATTCTCCCGATAGGATTTTGTTCGGCAGTGATATGCCTTGGAGTTCTTCTGTTAATGAAGTTAACTTTATTAAAAGTCTTGGATTAAATGCTCGGGATGAAGAGAAAATATTGTCGGGTAACGCTGAAAGGCTGTTAAATTTATAATAAATAAAATAACCTCTTGACTAATTTCGGTTAAGAGGTTACAATTATGCCATTACGCTTTAACAGATAAAAGCTTTAAAGCACAAAATCATTAAAGAGGAATGAAGAGATGGAAAATAACACCGTTTTATGGATTACCATTGCAGCATACATAATTTGTCTTGTTGTAATAGGTATTGTGGAAGGCAAAAAGGCAAAAAGCATTGCCGATTTGACGGTAGGCGGCAGAAATGCAGGCGCATGGCTTTCGGCATTGTCTTACGGAACAGCTTATTTTTCGGCTGTAATGTTTGTAGGATATGCGGGCAAAACAGGCCTTAGCTTTGGACTTTGGGGCGTTCTTGCAGGTCTCGGAAATGCTGTTTTCGGCTCATTACTCGCATGGCTCGTATTAGCGAGAAGAACGCGCGAGATTTCCGGAAGACTTAAAATACATACAATGCCCGATTTCTTTGAAAAAAGATATAACAGCAGAGCCATGAGAATTTTTTCGGCTGTGGTTATCTTTGTATTTCTTATTCCGTATTCGGCATCAGTTTACAGCGGTCTTGCCAGCGTTGCTGATGTTTTACTCGGAATAGACGATACGATTTTCCTTATAATAATTGCCGTTCTTGCAATACTTTTGGTAACTCTCGGCGGCTATCTTGTACAGGCACGTGCCGATTTTGTGCAGGGTATTGTTATGATGTTCGGTGTTGTTTTCCTGATAGTTGCAATTGTAAGATGTGATAAGGTCGGCGGAATTGACGGCCTAATTGAATATGCGCATACAGACGCAGGTCTGCCGAAATTAAACGGTTCGCAATGGGTTTCGCTTATGGCAACGGTTCTTATGACAAGCTTCGGTACATGGGGTCTTCCGCAAATGATACAGAAATACTTTGGTATAAAGGACGACAAACAGGCGAAAAGGGGAGTTGTTATATCAACCTTTTTTGCATTGCTTGTTGCGGGCGGTGGATACTTTATCGGTTCCCTTTGCCATCGCTTCTTCACGGTAGGGGTAGATATGCCGTCAGCCGATTACATTGTACCTAATATGCTTAAAGCCGCTAATCTTTCTTCAATACTTCTCGGAATAATAGTTGTGCTTTTGCTGTCGGCTTCGGTTTCGACGCTTTGTTCCATAACTCTTTCGGCAAGCTCTACGCTTACCATTGATCTTGTTGCGACGAAAATAAAGCCTGATATTGACGATAAAGGGAAAAGCAGGCTTACAAAAATTTTCTGTGTGCTGTTTATTATACTTTCTTACGTGGTCGCAAATACGAAGACCCCGATACTTGATATGATGAGCTATTCTTGGGGCATAATCTCCGGCTCGTTCCTTGCTCCGTATGTACTCGCTCTGTACAGTAAAAAGCTTAATAAGCAGGGCGCGTGGGCAGGCATTATAGCCGGATTTGTAATTGCGATAATTCCTGCCGGATGCAAAATACTTAACCTCTGCGGTGTAAATAGCAGTCTTGTTTTAAAATTACTTGCACAAGGGCCGCTTTATGCGTGCATAGCTATGATAGCTTCAATAATTATGTGCCTTGTTGTAAGCTTTGTCACAAAAAACAAAACAGATAAAGAAAATGTCGAATTCTTTTATAATGGTGTTGTAGACAATGAATAATTATGCTATAATTATTTAAATTTATATATTCTGCCGCAGCTGATAACTGCGGCTTGTTGTCTGTATAAATTCAGAAGATTGGAAATGGTAAAATGTTTTTTCAAAAAGATGTCGAAACAATGAAAAGAAAGGATATTGAGGCTCTTCAGCTCGAAAAGCTTCGTCATATGGTAGATTATTGTTATCGTAATGTTCCTTTCTACACAAAAAAGCTTGATGAAGCTCATGTTACGGCTGATAAAATCAAGTCCCTTTCTGACATTAAGTACATACCTCCTACAACCAAGGCAGATTTGCGAGACAATTATCCGTTTGGGATGTTTGCAGTGCCCATGAGCGATATTGTCAGAATCCATGCTTCATCCGGCACTACCGGTAAACCGACCGTTGTAGGGTATACAAAAAAAGACCTTGATATGTGGTCGGATTGTGTTGCTCGTATCGCCGTAGCGGCAGGGGCAACAAAAGAAGATATAGTTCAGATTTCTTTCGGTTATGGTATGTTTACCGGTGCTCTTGGGCTTCATTGCGGTCTTGAAAAAATAGGATGTGCCGTTGTTCCGAATTCGAGCGGCAATACGGAAAAAGCTCTAATGTTTATGCGCGATTTTAAGACCACCGCGCTTGTAGCTACACCTTCGTATGCCCTTTATATGGCAGAAACCGCAAAAAAACTCGAATATCCAATGAGTGATTATCATCTGCGTCTCGGTCTTTTCGGTTCCGAAGGATGCACACCTGAAATGAGAACACAAATCGAAAAAGGCTGGGGACTTTTTGCAACCGATAACTACGGAATGAGTGAGCTTATAGGTCCGGGTGTTTCGGGTGAATGTACCGAGAGATGCGGCCTTCACATTAACGAGGACCATTTCCTTGTTGAGGTTGTTGACCCGGAAACTCTTGAACCCGTTGACGAGGGTGAGGACGGTGAACTTATTGTAACGCCGCTTTCCAAGGAGGCTTTCCCGTTATTGAGGTACAGAACAAGAGACATTTCCAATGTTATATATGAACCTTGCAAATGCGGAAGAACATTTGCGAGGATGGAAAAAATTAAGGGCAGAAGCGACGATATGCTTAAAATACGCGGAGTTAACGTATTCCCGTCACAAATTGAGAGCGTACTTGTCGGAATGAAAAATGTCAGTCCGCATTATCAGCTTATCGTCAGAAGAGAAGGCTTTGCGGATACTCTTGAAGTTCAGGTTGAGCTTTCCGATAATTCTCTTCTTGAAAGTTTCGGTATGATTCAGGATCTCCAGAATTCCATAAAACATAATCTTCATACGGTTCTCGGCATTCAGTGTAAGGTCAGCATTGTAGAGCCGATGACAATTGAGAGATTTGTCGGCAAAGCAAAAAGAGTGATAGATTTAAGACACGAAAAAGACTAATTTGGGGTGAAATAATGAGTAAAAAACTTTTAATCGGTAATGAGGCAGTCGCCCGCGGACTTTATGAGGGCGGCCTTAGGGTAGCTTCAAGTTATCCCGGTACGCCAAGCACAGAAATAACGGAATGCATCGCAAAATATGATGATGTTTACAGTGAATGGGCTCCTAATGAAAAAGTAGCCATGGAGGTTGCTATCGGTTCATCTATCGCCGGTGCGCGTTCTTTCTGCGGTATGAAACACGTTGGGCTTAATGTGGCTGCTGATCCGTTGTTTACCGCTTCTTATACAGGTGTTAATGCAGGTATGGTTATAGCTGTTGCCGATGATCCGGGGATGCATTCCTCACAGAATGAACAGGACAGCCGTCATTACGCAAAAGCTGCTAAGATGTTGATGCTTGAGCCGTCGGACTCCGAGGAATGTCTTGAGTATGCCAAAGCGGCTTATGAGCTTTCGGAAAAGTTTGATACTCCCGTCATATTAAGATTGACAACAAGAGTCGCCCATTCAAGAAGCATAGTTAATATCGGTGAAAGAAACGATATAGGCGTTAAGGAATATGTTAAAAATCCGGGTAAATATGTTATGATGCCTGCCATGGCAAAGAAAAGACATATTGTTGTAGAGGACAGAATGGTTGCAGAGCGCGAATGGGCTGAAACCGCCTCTATAAATACCGTTGAATATAACGATAAGAAAATCGGTGTTATCTCTTCCGGTATTTGCTATCAATATGCAAAAGAGGCATTGGGCGACCGCGTTTCGTATCTTAAACTCGGCTGTGTAAATCCGCTTCCGATTGAACTTATTAAGAACTTTGCCGCTAACTGTGACAAGGTCTATGTTCTTGAAGAGCTTGACCCGTTTATTGAGGAGCATTGTAAGCAGATAGGAATAGATGTTATAGGTAAAGACGCTTTCACATTACAAGGTGAATACTCACAGAACCTTATAGCAAAAGTCATTTTCGGTGAAACAAAGCCGACTATGAAAGCGGATATTGATATTCCCGCACGTCCGCCCGTGCTTTGTGCCGGTTGTCCTCATAGAGGTCTTTATTATGCGCTGAAAAAATTAAAATTGACGGTAAGCGGCGATATAGGCTGCTATACTCTCGGTGCACTTCCACCTATCGGTATGATGGATACCTGTGTTTGTATGGGCGCTTCGGTATCTGCGCTTCACGGCAGGAATAAGGCTGATGAAAACAACTGCAAGAACTCTGTAGCGGTTATCGGCGATTCAACGTTTATTCATTCCGGTATTACAGGACTTATTGATATTGCTTATAATCAAAGTAACTCAACCGTTATCATACTTGATAACAGCATTACGGGTATGACCGGTCACCAGGACAATCCGACTACAGGAAAGACAATTAAGGGCGATCCAACTACCGCAGTCAGCTTAGAGCTTCTTGCAAAGGCTGTCGGTATCGACAGAGTCAGAGTAGTAGACCCGTATAACCTTAAAGAGTGTGAAGATGTAATCCGTGAAGAAGTTGCTGCAGACGAGCCGTCGGTTGTAATTTCGAGAAGACCTTGTGCTCTTTTAAAATATGTTAAACATAATCCTCCGCTTAAGATAAACAAAGATAAATGCGTCGGTTGTAAAATGTGCATGAAGATAGGCTGCCCGGCTATCAGCATGAGAGACGGAAAGTCGGAGATTGATTTTACACAATGTGTCGGCTGTAATGTATGCAGTCAGCTCTGCAAATTTGACGCAATAGAGGAGGGCAAATAACATGGAAACAAAAAGTATCATGATTGTCGGGGTCGGCGGACAGGGCACTCTTCTTGCCAGCAGAATACTTGGCGCGGCGCTTATAAGTAACGGCTTCGACGTTAAGGTCTCGGAAGTACACGGTATGAGTCAGCGCGGCGGATCGGTTGTTACTTATGTAAAATACGGTTCAAAAGTTAATTCGCCCATAGTTAATGAGGGCGAAGCCGATTTGATTCTTGCATTTGAGCAGCTTGAAGCTGCAAGATGGCTTCAGTATCTTAAAAAAGACGGAACACTTATAATAAACACGCAAAAAATCGACCCGATGTCGGTAATAATCGGCAATTCGATTTATCCTGACGGTGTACTTGATGCTATTAATAAAGCAGGAGCAAAAACTACAAATCTTGATGCACTTTCTCTGGCTGTCTCGGCAGGCTCTGCCAAAGCCGTAAATGTCGTTCTTATCGGTGTTATGGCCTCACATATGGATTTGAATCGTGATGTTTGGATTAACGCTATTAAGAATACTGTACCTGAGAAATTCCTTGAGATGAATCTCAAAGCATTTGACCTCGGTTACAATTATAATAAGTAAAAAAGAACGGAGATATTCAAATGCAAAACTATTTTACCCCGGACATTGAAACCGCTTCAAGAGATTATCTTACTGCTATACAGTCTGCAAGACTGATTAAAATGGTTGAAAACTGCTACAAGCACGTGCCCTTTTATAAGCAGAAGTTTGATGAGATCGGTCTTCTGCCCGGTGATATTAAATCAATAGCGGATATAACTAAGCTGCCTTTTACGATTAAACAGGATCTTCGCGATAATTATCCGTTCGGCCTTTTTGCCGTTCCAAAAGAAAAGCTTGTACGAGTTCATGCTTCTTCGGGAACAACAGGTAAACAGACTGTTGTAGGTTATACCAAGCATGACATTTCCATTTGGAGCGAAAGTGCTGCACGAGCTTTATCTGCAGCAGGTGCTACAAAAGGAGACTATATACATATATCTTATGGTTACGGCCTTTTTACGGGCGGCCTCGGACTGCATTATGCCGCTGAAAAACTCGGAGCAACCGCCATTCCCGTGTCATCCGGCAATACTAACAGACAAATGCAAATTTTGCAGGATTTCGGTTCAGACATTATTTGCTGTACTCCGTCGTATGCCATGTATATCGGCGAATCACTGAAAGCTGCCGGTGTCGATTCCACGAAGCTGCCTTTAAGAGTGGGAATTTTCGGTGCGGAAGCATGGAGTGAAAATATGCGCAAGGAAATCGAAAGGTCACTTAATATCAAAGCTTATGATATTTACGGTCTTTCAGAAATTGCAGGACCCGGCGTCGCTTTTGAATGCTCTGAGCAAAACGGTATGCATATTAACGAAGATTATTTTTATCCAGAGATTGTTAATCCTGATACGCTTGAAGTTTTGCCGGACGGAGTATTCGGCGAGCTTGTGTTTACGTGCATTGGGAAAGAAGCCCTTCCTTTAGTGAGGTACAGAACACATGATATTTCCGCCCTTACTCACGAAAAATGTGATTGCGGAAGAACGCTTGTAAAAATGCTTAAACCCAAGGGCAGATGCGATGATATGCTCATAATCAGAGGCGTTAATGTTTTCCCGTCACAAATTGAGCATGTAATTCTGTCTCTCGGCATGGAGCCGAATTATCAAATAGTTGTTGATCGAAAGAATAATCTTGATATAATGACGGTCAAAATTGAAATGTCGGATGCTCTTTTCTCTGACTCGGTTCGTGTGATTGAAGAACAGGAGAAAAGGATTAAAGACGCAATGCATGCAACTCTCGGTCTCTCTGCAATTATTAAGCTTGTTGAACCTCGCTCTCTTCCTCGTTCGGAGGGCAAGGCAGCAAGAGTAATAGATAATAGACACATTTAAGGAGGCAAATGTTATGGCAATTAAGCAGATCTCAGTTTTTGTTGAAAACAAACCCGGCAGGCTTGCCGATATTACGGGCTTTTTGGCTGACGGCGGAATAAGCATACGTGCTTTTTCAATTGCCGATACAACGGATTTCGGCATTTTGAGACTTATTGTGTCGGATACCGATAAGGCTGCAAAAGTATTGAAGGAACACGGTGTTGCCGTTTCCATAACAGAGGTTGTCGGGATTTCTATTCCGGATGTTACCGGTGCTTTTGCCAAAGTTGTCAAGCTTCTTTCCGATGCAGGAGAAAATGTTGAATATGCTTATGCTTTCTTAACTCCGGAAGAAGGGCATGCCTATGTTATTTTCAGAGTTGATAATAACGAAAAAGCTTGCGAGCACCTTAAGGAAAACGGCGTCGATGTTATCGAAGAAAACTCTCTGCTGTAATTTAATCAGTTTGAAGCCCGGTGCTGTTGCATCGGGCTTTTTCTGCGAATTTGCGGACGTTTTTAATTTACTTTTTTTATTCGCTGTGATAAAATATTTATTAATAAAATTGTAGGTAGGTGATTAAGAATGATAGGAACAAATATAGCAATTGACTTTGGTTCTTCCTCAACGGAATTATATGTTCAGGGGAAAGGTGTCATTCTTGATGAGCCTACTATGATTGCTGTTGATGTTGAAACCGGTATGCCGATAGCAATAGGCAATGCGGCATACACTATAAATGGTAGAACAGATGATAGTATTGAGGTTATAAGTCCGATTGTAGGAGGTATTATCTCTAATTATACTATGGCAGAGCATATACTGAAGTATTATTTGCAAAAGATTTTAAAAAACAGCGTTATAAAGCCGAATGTCGTAATATCGATACCGAGCGGAGCTACGGGGCTTGAAAGACGTACTTTCCTGGATGTTGTTACGGCAGCCGGTGCCGGGCGAGCTTGCCTGATTGAAGAGTCACTTGCTTCTGCCGTCGGCATCGGAATAAAAAATGACTCTCTTTCCGGCAGATTGCTTGTAAATATGGGCGGCGGCTCAATCGATGTTTCGGTTGTAACCATGGGCAGTATTGCTGTGGCTAAGTCGCTGAAAATAGGCGGAATTTCAATTGATGAGGCAATAATGCGTTATTTAAAGAAAAATCGTGATATTTTAATCGGTCCTCAAACTGCTGAAAGACTGAAAATATGCTTGGGTAGTGCTGTTCCGCGTGAAGAGGAGCTTGCGGTTATAGCCTCCGGCAAAAGCTGCCTTGACAATATGCCTATATCCTTTGAAGTTACTTCCACTGAGATTTTTGACTCAATAAGCGAGCAAATAAATATGATGATACAAGGTATAAAAGATGTGTTAGAAAAAACACCTCCTGAGCTTGTTGGAGACATTTCGGATAACGGAGTTACTTTGACAGGCGGCACTTCTCTTTTGTGGGGAATGGATAAGCTTGTTGAAAACGAAACCGGTATAGAAACAAAAATTGCCGAGGACGCCATGTACTCAACAGTTAACGGCGCCGCTGCGGCAATCAATGATATTGAATATTTAACCAATAACGGTTATACATTTCAAACGGTACGCGAAGTATAATCAGATTTTGATGCCTTCGCTTGCATTTTTGAGAAGCTCACAGGATTCTTTAAGCTTCTTTTCTTCTTCAGCTGTTATGTCAAGAGTAACTATTTCTCTGACTCCGTCTCTTCCTATAATGCTCGGGATACCGGCATATACTCCGTTGATGTCATATTCTCCGCGGAACATTGAAGAAACGGTTAATACGCTTTTTTCATCGCCGAATATAGCTTTTACGATTCTTACCAAAGCCATTCCTATTCCGTAATAGGTGGCTTTTTTTGCTTCTATTATTTTTTGTGCAGCTCCTGTAACATCTTTTGCTATTTCATCAAGGTCGGTAAGCTTGAATCTATCCGGATTGTTTTCAACAATGCTCATTATGCTTTTTGTGCCGACGAAAGCTTGCGACCAAGGTACCATCTCGCTGTCTCCGTGCTCGCCGATAACGTATGCGTGAACATTTTTCGGGTCGACGTTAAAATAATCGCCGAGAAGATAACGAAGTCTTGCCGTATCTAGCGTAGTACCGGTGCCTATAACTTTTTTGCAGTCGAATCCCGAAAGCTGCCATGTAATCTTTGTCATAATGTCAACGGGATTGGTTGCAACAAGGAAAATTCCGTTGAAACCCGAATATATTATAGGAGAAATTATTGTTTTGAAAACCTCTGTGTTTCGTTGAAGTAACGACAGCCTGTCTTCTCCGGGCTTTTGACCTACGCCGGCGCATATAACTACTATGTCCGCATCTCTGCAATCGGTATAAGAACCTGCATATATCTTCATATTTGTTTTAGCAAAGGATAAACCGTGATTAAGGTCCATGGCCTCTCCTTCAGCTTTTTGTTTGTTTACATCAATCAACACAAGCTCATCGCAAACACTTTCGCAAAGCATAGCGTATGCAAAACTCATTCCTACAAAACCTGTGCCGACCAAAGCTATTTTCTTTGTAAATCCGTATGTGTTCATTTGTTTCATCCTTTCTTTGCTTGTTGCTGTACGTATTTTGTACGCGTTGCATTTTTAGTATATCATTAAGCCTGTAAAAAATAAACAAAATTCACTTGTTTAGGAAAAGTTTCAGCATATTATTCATATGCAAGAGAAAAAAACAATTTATACTATTGAATATTATGAATAAATGATGTAAAATCCGCGGATTTTTTATCGCCGCTATTCTTTTATATTGAAATCCGGCATCGCTTGTGATATAATTAACAAAATGTTGATGCTGAGCAAGTGTAATTTATATAATTTGCTGCAATTAACGCAAGAATATAAAAAGGGGTTGTTATTTATGGTCTTAACAAAAGAGCAACAAGCACTTTTGGACGGCGAAAAAGGCGAAACCATGGCAAAGGTTATGAAAACTCTTGTTATGTACGGTGAAGCCTTCGGCGCAGAGCGTATGGTTCCCGTTACAAGCAAGTATGGGCATACAGTTATCAGCTTCGGAATAGGGGTTATGAAGCCGATATATGAGCTGTATGATACTCTTCTTGAAGCCGGTGCTGTCAGTAAGCAGCCATTTTCGGCCGACCCGAGACCGCTTGATAAAAACGTGCCGTCATCATTTTTGCAGGACATTGTATTTAAGTTTATGTACAGTCAGCAAGAGAGGTATGAGTCACAGCTCAAACACTTCGGACTGATGGGTGATAAGGCGTATACGTGCGCCTGTTATCTTCCAGAGGTTGGTAATACTCCTAAACGCGGCGAAATTCTGTCCTGGGCTGAGTCCTCGGCTGTTGTATATGCCAACAGCGTTCTCGGAGCGAGGTGCAACAGAAATTCAGGTATTATTGAGTTGATGGGTTCAATAGCAGGATTTGTTCCTGAATTTGGATTGCTTACCGATGAAGGCAGAAAAGCAGATTGGATAATAGAAATCAAAACAACCAAAAAGCCTGAGGCCCAGATACTCGGTTCTGCCATAGGAATGAAGGTAATGGAAAAAGTACCTTATATAAGGGGCCTTGATAAATGGATAGGAACCGAATTGAATGACGAGGCTTGTGCCTATCTCAAGGATTTCGGTGCCGCGACAGCATCCAACGGCTCTGTGGGTCTGTATCATATAGAAAACCTGACGCCGGAAGCCGTTGACTACGGTAAAAAGCTTTTAAGGGATAACGCGCCTACATACATTATTGATGACGCCGAGCTCGAACGTGTTAAAAACAGTTATCCTTGTATTTGGAAAGACCCGAATGCAACGCCTAAGCTTTGCTTTATGGGCTGTCCGCATATGACATTGAAACAACTTGAAATTTGGACGGAACGCGTTGAAAACGGCTTAAAGGAGTCAGGTAATAAAAAGGTTCTTGTTCCGACGGTATTTACATCCGCTCCGGATATAATAGAAGAGTTTAACAAAACCGAGTATGCCGAGCGACTTAAAAATACCGGCGTTATATTGAGCTATATTTGCCCGCTTATGTATATGAATAATCCGTTATCAAAGAAGATGCCTGTTATTACTTCATCAAATAAGCTTCGTACATATACAAGTGCAAAGTTTTATTCTGATGACGAAATTGTACGTATTATAACAAAGGAGGGCAAATAAGATGAGTAAATCATTTAAAGGTCGCGTTGTTACTCCAGGCAGAGTTAAAGCTGAAGCCCTCGTTTCACACGGTGGTTTTAATACGCTTGCAAGCTTTCAAATGGCTTTGATGTTCGGCGATAAACAGGTTAAGTGCGGTGACCAAAATAACAGTGATATTTATAAAAAGCCCATGATAGGCAAAGCGCTTTGCTTACCGGAGACCATCGGCTCAACAACCGGCGGAATGGTACTTTACGCAGCCTGTGCTCTTTCAAAGCAACCTGCTTGCATGTTGTTCTCTAAGCCGATTGATTCGCTTGCTGCCTCGGGTGCGATACTTGCGGCAAATTGGACAAATGCGTCTATGCCGGTAGTCGATATGCTCGGTGATGAATTTCTTGACTATGTCAAGGACGGTATGACGGTCTCAATCGGGGATGACGGACTCGTCACGGTAGAATAACGATTGCAAAATTTTATAGGACGGTGATAATATGAAACAAGAATATGAGGCGTTGTTTACGCCGTGGCGCATAGGTAATGTAGAAATTAAAAACCGTATTGTTCAATGCTCAATGGGCGGTACTTCTATATTCGGCTGGATGGAGCCTAACCATTTTGACAAAGAAGCCGCAAATTTTTTACTTGAAAGAGCTAAAAACAATGTCGGTTTGATTTTGCCGGGTATAGCACCTATACGTGACACCTTCGGTGGTAAATGGTTATATCAGAATACGGGGAAATTCAAGCAGCTTAAAGCTTTTATGGAAGAGTACCATAAAACCGGTGCAAAGCTTTTTATACAGTTAACGGCAGGCTTTGGTCGTTCTATGGCAGTAAATGACCTTATGGAAAAGGTATATTGCAACAAAGCTTTACGTGTGCTTGCAAAGCCTATTCTTGATGTTGAGTACCTTTGCGCAAGCGCATCTCCCAATCCGAACAGATGGAGCGATAAAGTCCCGTCGAGAGCCTTAACAATCAAGGAAATCGACGAAATGATTGACGCTTTTGCGAAAACCGCTAAATTATGTAAGGAAGCAGGAGTGGATGGCATTGAAATTCACGCTGTGCATGAGGGCTATTTGCTTGACCAGTTTACGATGAAATATACCAATCAGCGTACAGACGAATACGGCGGTTCTTTTGAAAACCGTTACCGTTTCCCTGTTGAAATAGTAAAAGCCGTAAAAAAGGCGTGCGGAAAAGAATTCCCGGTTTCCCTCAGATATTCGGTTGTTTCAAAGACGAAGGGCTTCCGCCAAGGGGCATTGCCCGGCGAAGAGTATACGGAAGTCGGCAGAGATATGGAAGAATCTGAGCGCGCCGCAAAATACTTGCAGGACGCAGGTTATGATATGCTCAACTGCGACAACGGTACATATGATGCTTGGTATTGGGCTCATCCTCCCGGATATATGCCGGAGAACTGT
>HF993136.1:1859-32475 GCA_000432435.1 Eubacterium sp. CAG:180 | reverse complement strand
TGGAACACATAAAAAAGTTTGTCGACATACCTGTTGTTTGTGCCGGCAGAATGACTCCTCAAGAGGGAGCGAGCGCCGTTAAAGAAAATAAAATTGACGCTGTCGGATTTGCAAGACAGTTTCTTACCGATCCCGCATGGGTTACAAAACTGATGGAAGACAGAGAAGAAGATATCAAGCCGTGTATTTGCTGTCATAACGCCTGCTTTAATATGGCACATTATGAGGGTGTGCCGAATATTCAAGATATGGATGACACTTCGAATATGTCTCGCTGCGCGCTTAATCCGATGACAATGCAGTCAAAGAAGTATAAGATTGTCACGGCAAGAGTTTCAAAATCCGTTGCTGTTATCGGTGGCGGTATCGGAGGTATGGAGACTGCTTTAGTTGCCGCTGCACGCGGTCATGCCGTTACTCTTTATGAAAAGACCGATAGACTCGGAGGTATATTTATTGAAGCTGCCGCTCCTTCATTTAAGGAGAAAGACCGTGATTTAATTGAATGGTACAGGCGAGCAATAAATAATTCGTCCGTAACAGTTAAGCTTAACAGTGAGATTAAAAGATTTTCGGATATTTCTGCAGACGAGATTATTGTTGCTACCGGCTCGGCAGCTAATAAACCTCCGATTCCGGGAATTGAGTATGCAATGGACGCAACAACATATCTTGACGGCATAGATGTAGGGGAGGATGTTGCAATTATCGGCGGCGGTTTAACCGGCTGCGAAATTGCTTACGACTTAATCCTCAAAGGCAAAAAGCCGACTGTTATCGAAATGAAAAATGACCTTATAGCAGTTAAGGGCGTTTGCCTTGCCAATTCATCGTTTCTCAGAGAAATGTTAAAATACAAAAAAGCTCCTGTTTATCTTAATACAAAGGTTAAAGAGATATTAAAGGACGGAGTAATTGTTGAAACAAGCGACGGTAAAACACAAAAAATATCTGCCGATTCAGTTATTTTGTCTGTAGGTTATCATTCAATGCCTTTGTTCCCTGAGAGCAAAAATGTCCATTTGGTTGGCGACGCGGATCACGTCGGTAACTTGCGTACCGTTATATGGCGTGCTTGGGACGTAGCTATGAAACTTTGATTTTATAATACTATAAAAACATTAAATCCCGACAGAGCTGTTATCTGTCGGGATTTTTATCGGTACGTTATTGATTTATTTGCACTTTTATTATAAAATGTGGAAAGATTTTTTATGAGGTTCCGAACGATGAAAAAAAGCTATAAATCAACAATGTGTGCTTGCTTTACAGGGTATATTGTGCAAGCAATTATTAATAATTTTGCGCCGCTTTTATTTGTAACATTTCAAAAAACATTTGATATACCGTTATCGCAGATAACCGCTCTGATTACGGTTAACTTTGTCATACAGCTGCTGATTGACCTCTTATCGGCAGGATTTATCGATAAAATAGGTTATCGGGCATCGGCTGTATTATCGCACGTATTTGCCGCGGTCGGTCTGATTTTGTTAACGGTACTTCCTGAGGTATTTGCATCGCCTTTTGTCGGGCTTTTAATAGCTGTTATCATATATGCCGTCGGCGGCGGTTTACTTGAGGTTTTGGTAAGCCCGATTATGGAGGCGTGCCCTACCGAAAACAAAGAAAAAGCTATGAGCTTACTTCATTCATTTTACTGTTGGGGACATATGGCGGTAGTTTTGCTCTCAACGCTGTTTTTTACGGCTTTCGGTATATCAAATTGGAGAATATTAGCGATATTTTGGGCTTTAATCCCAATAGTAAACGCCATATTTTTTACACAGGTACCTATATATTCTTTGCAGGAGGAAGGGGAAAGAGGATTAACGCTAAAGGAACTTTTCCGTAACAAGGTTTTTTGGCTAATGATGATAATGATGGTGTGCTCCGGAGCCAGCGAACAGGCAGTAAGTCAATGGGCGTCAACATTTGCGGAGCAAGGTCTCGGAGTCAGCAAAACCGTCGGTGATCTCGCAGGACCGCTTGCTTTCGCCGCTCTTATGGGAACTTCACGTTTGTTATACGGCAAATTCGGTGATAAATTAAATCTCAATAAGTGTATGTTTTTTTCAGCGTGTCTTTGCGTTATTTCATATCTATGTATTGCGTTGATTCCCGTTCCTGCAATAGGTCTTATAGGCTGCGCTTTATGCGGATTTTCTGTCGGCGTATTATGGCCGGGCACGTTCAGCAAATCTTCTGCAGCAATCAAAAGAGGCGGAACTGTTATGTTTGCAATGTTGGCTCTTGCGGGAGATCTCGGATGCTCCGGCGGTCCTACTCTTGCCGGTTTGGTTTCGGGAAACTTTAACAATAATCTCCATATTGGTATTTTGTCGGCAATTATCTTCCCGGCGATTATGCTTTTATGCTTATTGATAAGCAAGTATAAATTGTCAAAATCATAATATTTTTCTATACAGTAGTTGAATAACGTGTAAATCCTGTCACAATGAGATTCCGTAAATAGAAAATAGAGAATATCAAAAAGGAGTAATGTTCATAATATAAAGGAACGACAATCTTACGTTGAAGATTGTCGTTCCTTTTTTGGTAGAGACAGGGGGATTTGAACCCTCGACCTCACGGATGTGAACCGTGCGCTCTAACCAACTGAGCTATGCCTCCGAATAATATATAATTATAGCACGAAAATAAAAAAGTGCAAGAAAAAAATCAACTGTTAAAGAGAGCACAATTAACTAAAATATTGAACATAATGTAATTTTATGTTATCTTATTTATTAGAAAATCCAAGCAGGATAAAATGAAAACTTTGCGGATTATATCGACGGATTTATGACTGGTGCAGTAAAATATAAGCCGTATGTTTTGCTTTCGGCAACCTCTCTTAACGGTGAGCTTACCTTATCAATGTGTGTCAGAGGAAATGAAAAAGACAAAACTGTAGCATAAAAGTTCTTTGATCTTATGGAAAAGAACATAAAAATGATTGCTGAAGAAAAAACACAAACAATTTTTTGCTAAATGATTAAAATAAGCGGTTGTTTTGTTATACAATCGCTTGTTTTTTATAATCAGCAATTGTGTGTTGCGTTTTTTTGTGTTATAATACAAAAGAGGTTTTGAAAATGGTTTTAATTTTATATGGTTTTGTTGTTTTTTTGGCGACACTTTTAGGGTCGTTTGTAGGACTCGGCGGCGGAGTTATAATCAAGCCGGTCCTCGATGTTATCAATGCACACTCCCTAACCGAAATTTCTTTCTTTTCGTCTTGTGCTGTTTTTGCGATGTCGATAACATCAACTACACGTCACATCATTAAAAAAACGCCGATAAAGCCGTCTATTGTGTTGTTGGTTGCTTTGGGCTCGGTCGGCGGCGGTCTGCTTGGAAATTATCTTTTTAATTATGCGTTAAGTGTTTCTTCAACTCCGAATACCGTAAGAGGCATACAGTCTGCAATATTGGCTGTTCTTTTAGTGTGCGTTATTATTTTTGTGTCCGGTAATTTCAAAACATTTAATGTTAAAAATCCCATAGCAATTTTGCTGTCCGGATTACTGCTCGGTACCGCGGCGGCATTTCTGGGTATTGGCGGCGGACCGATAAATGTTGCTTTTTTAACTCTTATGTTTTCGTTTACGATGAGAGATGCAGCGGTGTATTCGGTGGCTGTTATTTTCTTTTCCCAATGCGCAAACATTATATCCACATATATAAAAACGGGATTTTCCGGATTCGATATGAAGGTATTGCTTGTGATTATCCCTGTTGCGGTTATCGGAGGGTTCATAGGTTCGATTTTAAATAGGAAATGCAATGAAAAAGCAATTAAAGTCACGTTTACAATTGCCGTATCTTCGGTTGCGGCACTATCTTTATACAATGCTGTAATGTCATTTATATAATATAACGGAGGAACATAATGAGGCCAAATATTATTTTTTATTTCAGCGATCAACAGAGATGGGACACTGTTAATGAAACCGTTACTCCAAATCTTATGAAGCTTGCCGAAAACGGTGTGAATTTTACAAATTCATATACGTGTCAACCGGTTTGTGGACCGGCTCGCGCTTGCCTTCAAACCGGTCTTTATGCGACGCAAAACCAATGCTATTGGAATGGAATTCCGCTTCCGCAAAACATTAAGCCGTTAGCGGAATACTTCAACGAAGCAGGATACGAAACAGCTTATGTCGGGAAGTGGCACTTAGCCTCCGACAGACTGCCTAACGTAGGCTTCCACTGCGAAAAAAGCGCAATTCCTGAGAACCTGCGCGGCGGTTATAAAGACTGGTGGCGTGCATCCGATGTACTTGAGTTTACATCACACGGATATGATGGATATGTCTTTGACAATGAAAACAGAAAAGTTGATTTCAAGGGCTACCGCGCTGATTGCATAAACGATTTCGCCCTTCAATATCTTGAGCAAAAGACATCGGATAAGCCGTTTTTTATGTTTGTATCTCATATTGAACCACATCATCAAAATGATCATCATTGTTATGAAGGCCCTAAGGATACTGTAGATAAATTTAAAGACTATCCTATACCACCCGACTTGTCGTTTTTACCCGGCGATTATAATAAAATGTATCCGGATTACATAGCTGCAATAAACAGACTTGATGATAATGTCGGTAAGCTCGTTAAAAAGCTGAAGGAAAAGGGACTCTACGATAACACAATTATTATTTATACAAGCGATCACGGCTCTCATTTTAAGACCCGCAATCTTGAGTATAAGAGAAGTTGCCACGACAGCGCAACGCATACGCCGTTGATTATCAGCGGAGGGATGTTCAAAGGCGGTGTAGTTGATGACAGGCTTGTTAGTCTTATAGATCTTCCTCCGACATTGCTTGATATGGCAGGAATACCGATACCGAAAAGCTATTCGGGCATATCACTGCTCAAGGAAATGCGTGAAAATAAGGAACGCGACTGCGTATTTATTCAAATAAGCGAAAGTCAGTGCGGAAGAGCTATACGCACCAAAAAGTACAAGTATTCCGTAAGGACTCTTGCTCCTACCGGATATGTTGCCCACAACTCAGATGTATATTTTGAAGATTATTTATATGATCTATCAGTTGATCCGATTGAGAAAAACAACCTAATAAAATCTCCAGAATATGCTTCCGTAAGGGCTGAACTCAAAGATATGCTGATAAACGAAATGGTCAAAGCGGGGGAGCGCAAGCCAAAAATTTTACCGGCTTTATTTGTAAGAAAAAAATAACAAGGAGTTAAGGGAATGGAAAAGAAATATTTAACTTTAAAAGAAAAAATATGTTTTCCGCTTTCTGCTTTCGGCAGAAGCGGAATATATACTATAATGACAATGTTCTATCTTGTCTTTTTGGTTGACGTTGCTAAACTAAACGCTGTTACAGCAAGTGCTATTATACTCGGCGGTCGTATTTTTGATGCGCTTAACGATCCGATAATGGGAATGATAGTGGATAAGACGAGAAGTAAATGGGGAAAAATGCGTCCGTATTTGCTTTTCTCTCCGATACCGGTTTGTGTGTCGACCATCCTTTTGTTTATTGCTCCTTTTCAAAGCAGCGCGGCGGCTACTGTATATGCTGCGTGTACATATGTGCTTTGGGGTGTTTGCTTTACGATACAAGACGTTCCTTTTTGGGGACTGACTTCGGTTATAACACCAAACGAAAAAGAACGTACACAGTTTATTTCAAACGGACGTTTGGGTTCTACATTTGGCGGTATTCTTCCGGCACTTCTTATTCCTATTTTACGTCAGTCTTCTCTCGGATTGCGCGGCGGTTATCTTTTCGGCGCAATTCTTTTTGGTGTCATGGGCGCGCTTCTTTCAAGTCTTGCGTTCTTTACTACTAAAGAGCGAATAGAGCCGTCAACAACGACACCTACTTTTAAAGAGACTGTTCATGTTGTCGGTCAAAACAAACTGCTTTTACTTGTAATCGCAGCGGCTATACTCGGTTCTACAATGGTTATTGCCAATATATCTGCCGACTATATAGCTAACTATTTAATAATTCAAGGTTACACGGACTTTGATGTTCTTGCTTCTACAAACGATGTTGTAGCCGCTTATAAAGCGGGCGGATTTTGGATACCGCGCGGAACTATCCTCACGACTTTAACTGTTGCCATTGGTGCCGGTATGGTGCCGGCCATGGTCGTATTCCCGATGCTTCGCAAGAAATTTGATTTGAAGCAGATTTACATCGGCTCGTCTATTTTCGGAGTCATTGCACACTGTGTTTGCTATTTGCTCTTTATGAATGATCCGGGACATATTAATATTTATATTCTTTGGGTATGTCTGTTCTTAATGGGCTTCCCTCTCGGAATTTATAATGTAATTACATATGCTTTCATAGCTGACTCGGTTGATTATATGCAATGGAAAACAGGCAAACGATCTGAAGGTGTGTGTTTTGCTTTCCAGACCTTCCTTTCAAAGGTTACAGCAGGTATAGCCGGAGTTGTAACAGGTTGGGTTCTCGAAATAGGCAAGTATCAAAAGCCGATTGACGGTAATCTTGACATAAACGGCAAACAGATTTTGGCTCAGCAAACACCTTTCACTCAAAAATGGCTTCTGATTATGGTAACTCTTCTTCCTGCTCTTGGCTTCCTTTTAACTATGATACCGATGTTTTTCAATGATTATACCGGAAAGAAGAAAGAAAAAATACAAAATGAACTTGAAGAGATACGTAAAAAAGAGCATGAGTTGAGTTCCGCTGTAAAAGACTGAACTATTATTTATTTAAAATAGACAAAAAGACAGGCTGTATTTTTAGCAGCTTGTCTTTTTTTATAATTATTGCAAGAATTTAAAACAAATATTGCAAAATCGAGTAAAATATTATAAAATCTATAAGGTTAAAAAAGTATTTTTAAATCTTGGAGGCAAGAATAATGCAATACTGCAAAATGAAAAAGGAAGAACTTGAGGATTTAAAATGTGAGCTTAAGAAGCAATACGATGACGTTAAGTCACAAAATCTTAAACTCAATATGGCGAGAGGTAAGCCGTCGCCCGAGCAGTTGGCGCTTTCCATGGATATGCTTAATTCATCGCTTTCAGCTTCTGATTGGATATCAGAAGACGGTACGGACGTGCGCAATTACGGTGGCCTTGACGGTATTCCGGAATGCAAAAAGCTTTTTGCGGATGAGCTCGGTGTCGCTCCGGAAAACATTATTGTCGGCGGCACATCAAGTTTGAATCTTATGTATGACTATATTTCACAGTGTTATACGCATGGTGCAGGTGCCGAGCCATGGTGCCGTCAGGGCGATGTTAAATTCATATGTAATGTTCCCGGATATGACAGACATTTCGGTATATGCGAGCATTTCGGCATTAAAATGATAAATGTCAGAATGACAGAAACAGGACCTGATGTTGCAAAAATTGCCGAGCTTGTTAAAGATCCTTCGGTAAAAGGTATGTTCTGCGTACCGAAGTATTCCAATCCCGACGGAATAACGTATTCGGATGAAACAGTTCGTGCGTTGGCCGCTTTAAAACCGTCTGCGCCAGATTTCCGTGTAATATGGGACAACGCTTATATTGTGCACGACCTTTGCGATGATGCTGATACTTTGCTCAATATTTTTGATGCCTGCAAGGAATTCGGAACAGAGGATAATTTCATTGAATTTACTTCAACATCAAAAATAACCTTCCCCGGAGCAGGTATTTCGGCAATAGCTGCTTCACCGAAGAACATTGCGATGATTAAAGACAGATTAAAGTCGCAGACAATAAGCTATGATAAGATGAATCAGTTAAGACACGTTAAATACTTCAAAAATGCCGATGGTATTAAGGCACATATGAAGAAACACGCTAAACTTCTTGCACCTAAATTCAATATAGTGCTTGAAACGCTTGAAAAAGAGCTTAAAGACAATGATCTTGCATCCTGGTCATCTCCTAAAGGCGGATATTTTATAAGTCTTGACGTTAACCATTGCAGCGCAAAACGCGTGGGTGAAATTTGTAAAGAACTCGGTGTCGTTCTTACTACCGTAGGTGCAACCTTCCCGTACGGAATAGATCCCGATGACAGAAATATCAGAATTGCACCTTCTTATCCTTCAACCGATGAGCTTCAAAAAGCAGCCGATATTCTTTGCCTTGCAGTTAAGCTTGCAACTATAGAGGCTTTGGTGTAAAATATACTCATAAAATCTATTTGTTTGCCCTAAGTATTACAAAGGGGTTATGAGTATGCTAAGAACAAAAAAATATAATAATGAGGCAGCTTCTTATCCGTATGTTTCCGCGATTATTGTAGCTGCCGGAAATTCAACAAGAATGGGCGGCGTCAATAAGCAGTTTTTGCTAATTGACGGCGTCCCTGTGCTTATCAGGACTTTGAAGGCATTTGAAAATTCGGATCTTATTAAGGAAATAATTATATCGGCACGCGAAGAGGACATTCCTCAAATTTTTGCTATGGTAAAAGATTATTCGGTTAATAAGGTAAGTAATATCGTTAAAGGCGGCTGTACGCGCCAGGAAAGCGTTTTTAATGCTGTTAGGTGTTGTATGACAGAGTCCGATTATATTGCCATACACGACGGTGCAAGGCCTCTTGTGGACAGAGAAACGATTGAAAAAACGATTTTTGCGGCTTTTGATTTTAATGCCGCTGCGCCCGGTATCCCGGTTAAAGATACAATAAAAACCGTTAGTGATGAAGGAATAGTAACTTCAACGCCGGCGAGGGATTCGCTAAGGGCAATTCAAACGCCGCAGGTATTTAATAAAAAAATGTACTTAAACGCTATGCAGGGCGTTCCGAACAGTGAACTTTTTACGGATGATTGCGGCTTAATCGAAGCATACGGTAAACTTGTCAAAATTGTTGATGGAGATAATACAAACATCAAAATTACGACTCCTGAGGATTTAATCATTGCCGAAGCAATTATCAACAAAGGAGAAAAAGATGAATTATAGAATCGGGCATGGATATGATGTTCATAAGCTTCAAAAGGGTAGAGAACTAATATTAGGCGGAGTTCATATTGAAAATGGTGGGATTGGTCTTTTAGGCCATTCAGACGCAGATGTACTTGCCCACGCTGTCTGTGACGCTTTACTCGGGGCAGCTGCGCTCGGTGATATCGGAAAACATTTTCCAGATACAGATGAAGCCTATAAAAATGCCGACAGTATGGTTCTTTTATCTAAAGTGTGTGATTTGCTTAAGAAGAACGGTTATTCTGTCGGAAATATAGATGCCACGGTTTTGGCTCAAAGCCCGAAGCTTGCGCCGTATATTGCAGCGATGCGCACAAACATTGCAAAAGCATGTAAAATACCGTTGTCTGATGTCAGCGTAAAAGCGACAACAGAAGAGGGGCTTGGCTTTACAGGAGCAAAGGAAGGAATTGCGGCGCATAGTGTGTGTATTATAATAAAAGAGAAGGAGATAAAATTTATATAATATGCAAACTCAAAAAACATTGATGTTGATATTGAACTTTACCATAATATGTTGTGTTTTATTCAGCGCTGTTTTATTAAAAATTCTTTATAAAAAAACCAAAAGAGAAAATGCAACATCTCCGGACGATAAAAACGTAAAAAAATATCTGCGTTTTCTTATGGTAATTTTGATAATTCTGATTGTTTTAAGTGTTATCGCAATGATGTTAGGCATATTCAGTAATATTCACATTTATAGCTAAAACCACTCGTTTATGACGAGTGGTTTTGTATTTTATTGACAAATATTTGCTCTTTTGTTAATATGTTTATAAAGAATTTATTGGGGAGAATTATATGGATAAAATCATTGAAATATCTCATTTGAGCAAGTCGTATGGAGACATAAAGGCTGTTAATGATTTATCCTTTAGTGTTTATCACGGTGAATTGTTTGCATTTCTCGGCGTAAATGGCGCAGGAAAGTCCACAACCATTTCAATTATGTGTGGGCAGATAAAAAAGGACAGCGGAAAAATAGTAATCTGCGGCAAAGATACTGAGAAAAATTTCAACAGTGTTTCATCGGATATCGGTGTAGTTTTTCAAAACTCCGTACTTGATAAAGCGTTGTCGGTAAAAGATAATCTGCGCAGTCGTGCCGCTCTGTATGGCATAACGGGCAAAGAATTTAATAAACGTCTTGATGAGTTATCGGAACTTCTCGGTTTTGAAGATATTCTTAACAGAACTGTCGGAAAACTGTCCGGAGGGCAAAGACGACGTATTGATATAGCAAGAGCTTTGCTTCACAATCCAAAAATACTGATCCTTGATGAGCCGACAACAGGACTTGACCCTCAAACAAGACAGCTTTTATGGTCGGTTATAACAATGCTTCGCAAAACTCATGGGCTTACCGTCTTTCTCACAACACATTACATGGAAGAGTCGGCGGACTCCGATTATGTAGTGATACTTGATGCCGGGAAAATTTCGGCAGAGGGGACTCCGTTAGAACTGAAAAATAAATATACAGGTGACTTTATTACTCTGTATGGGGAATCAGCCGCTCTTGCCGAGAGTCTTAATCTGCCGTCGGAAAAATTGAACGGCGCCGTTCGCATTGCTGTTCCGAATTCCGAAAAAGCAACCGAACTGATAATTAAAAATCCTGATATCTTTAAAGACTATGAGGTAGTTAAAGGAAAAATGGATGATGTTTTTATGGCGGTTACAGGTAAAAAACTGAGCGGAGGTGACGTAAAATGATGGGTCTCGGCAATCTTATCAGAAGAAACAGCAAACTGTTTTTCAAAGATAAGGCAATGTTTTTTACTTCGCTTATAACTCCGATTATATTGCTCATTTTATATACAACTTTTCTCGGAAATGTTTACAAGCAAAGCTTTTTATCCGCAATACCTACAGGCTTTGAGTTGTCGGAAAAACTCATAAATGCGGTCGTTGCAGGCCAGCTTGTGTCATCACTTCTTGCCGTATGCTGCGTAACTGTTTCGTTTTGTTCAAATATGCTCATGGTTCAGGATAAGGTCAGCGGTGCGCGTGCAGATTTAACCGTAACTCCTGTAAAAAAATCAACGCTTGCCGTAAGTTATTATATCTCGACGCTTATTTCTACACTTACAATATGTATTGCGGCTTCAGTTATTTGTTTTATTTATTTGTCAAATATTGGCTGGTATCTTTCATTTAAAGAGACGGTTTTATTCTTACTCGATGTGATATTACTTGTAATGTTCGGAACAGCGCTTAGCTCTATAATCAACTTCTTTTTAAACTCACAAGGTCAGATTTCCGCAGTAGGGACCATAGTCAGCGCAGGATATGGATTTATCTGTGGCGCATATATGCCCGTCTCAAGCTTTTCTGCCGGACTGCAAAAAGTTATTTCTTTTTTGCCGGGTACATACGGCACGGGACTTTTACGCAATCACGCTTTAAACGGTGTTTTCAGTGAACTGTCCGAAATGGGTATGCCGAAGGAATTTGTCACCGTATTTAAAGACAGTATTGACTGTAACTTGTACTTTTTCGATAAATGCGTCAGTATAGAAGCGATGTATGCTGTTCTGTGTTGTTCGGTGGTTGTGCTGGTGTTAGCATATATTATATTAAATGTTGCAGTCAAGAAAAGATAAATAAGTTTTCAATTGTTATATCAGAATATATAAAAAGGTCACGGTAACAAAATTTGTTACCGTGACCTTTTCTATAACTTAATAATTATTTACCAAAAGTAAGAAGTAAATATCCGGCTGCAACAGCAGAACCGATAACTCCTGCAATATTCGGACCCATAGCGTGCATTAAAAGGAAGTTAGAGGGATTGTATTTTCTTCCCTCAACCTGAGATACACGAGCCGCCATAGGAACAGCCGAAACACCTGCGGAACCTATAAGTGGATTAACTTTACCATGAGTTACGAGGTTCATAAGTTTGCCGAACAATACGCCGCCTGCGGTTGAGAAAGCAAATGCGACAAGACCGATTACTATTACAAGTATAGTTTTGGTAGCGAGGAATGTTTTGCCTTCTGCTGTGGCGCCTACGGTGGTACCGAGCATTATTGTTACGATATTGCAAAGAGAATTCTGAGCAGTATCACTGAGGCGTTCGGTTACGCCACATTCTTTGAAAAGATTGCCGAGCATAAACATACCGATAAGCGGAGCGACCGACGGAAGAACAAGTACACAAAGAACAGTAACAACAATCGGGAAAATGATTTTTTCTGTTTTGCTTACGGTTCTAAGCTGATCCATCTTGATTTCGCGCTCTTTTTTGGTAGTTAAAAGCTTCATAATCGGGGGCTGAATCAGCGGTATAAGAGCCATATAAGAGTATGCCGCTACTGCAATGGGTCCTAATAGCTGCGGAGCGAGCTTACTCGTTAAATAAATAGCTGTCGGTCCGTCTGCACCACCGATGATAGCTATTGAAGCTGCCTCCTGAGGCGTAAAGCCCTCAAAACCGGGGATAAGGTTGGTTGCGATTGAAATAAGAAAAGCAACATAAATACCAAGCTGAGCAGCAGCGCCGAGAAGAAGACTTGAAGGATTCGCAAGAAGCGGTCCGAAGTCGGTCATAGCGCCTACACCCATAAAGATAAGGCAGGGGAATATACTCGATTTAACACCTGCGTAAATCAGTCGCAAAACGCCAGTATCATACCAATGGGCACCTTCAACAACTTGGCCGCTGTATGACGACATCATAAGCGGATCATACATAATATCAGGATATATGTTAACAAGTAACATACCGAAAGCAATCGGAACTAAGAGAAGCGGTTCAAATTTTTTGACAATAGCCAAATATAAAAGAACAAAGGAGACTAAAATCATAACCCAGTTTTGCCATGACAACGATACAAAACCGGAGCTTTGAAATATCTCCACCAAAGCATTTACAACAGACATTTATTGACCTCCTCAGTTCAAATAAGCAAGGACGTCATCAGTTGCAACCGAGCTGCCTTTTGCGGCTACAACCTGTGAAACTGTACCATCCGAGGGAGCTACAATTTCGTTTTCCATCTTCATTGCTTCAAGAATAAACATAATGTCGCCGGCCTTAACGCTCTGACCTGCGGTAACATTTACTTTAAGTATTGTTCCGGGCATGGGAGCTTTAACAGCGGTTCCGCTTCCTGAAACAGGAGCAGGTGCGGGAGTAGCAGGTGCCGAGGGCTGTGTAGCCACAGGTGCTGCCGGAGCAGAAGCTGCGGTAGGCGCAACGCTTGTTACTATTGCCTCACTTAACTCGTCAACTTCGACTTCATAGTCTTTTCCGTTTAAAGTAACTACATATTTCATATTGTTAACCCCTTACTTGTTTTCTATAAGCTTAATTGAATTGAATTTTAATCTGTTCAAAGGAACTCCGCTTTCTTTGCTGACTATTGCCATAATTACAGCCGCAGTCTTTTCATCGGTTTTATAAAGATTCAACGTTCCCAATGTTTGATTTTCCGGAAGAGCAACACCGTCTTGGGGTTTTACAACCTCTTTAACGGCATCGGATTTTTTTGCGTTCTTTGCATTCGGCTCCTTTACAAACAATCTGATGAGCTTAGAAAGAAGCTGAACAAGAACTGCCAAAACAACAAGGACAATGAACACAACTACAATGCCGGTTATTGAAACATTAAGAGCTTCACCTATGGACATAACACTGTCTAATAAATACATCTTAACACCCCTTAGTCAATTCTTTTTATTGAATATTTAAAAGTATTTTTTTCTTTTTCTTCGCGTTTATCAAAAAATGCTTCAGCTTGAGTCGGGAATGCAATATAAGAAAGAACATCTTCGTCACTCTTTGCCTTTTCTCCGATTTCTTTTTTAGCCTTTTCAAAACCGGGTTCGAGAGAGTCGGCAAATCTGCCCTTAATAGGCTCTTCGTCGCCGAGAACCTTTTTCATAAGGTCCTTATCGATTTCGCCGGGAGCGCGACCGTATTCACCCTTAATATAAGCTTTTACTTCTTTGGAAATATTCTTATATCTCTCTCCGACAAGAACGTTAACAGTTGCCTGAACGCCGACCATCTGACTCATAGGTGTTACAAGCGGGGGATAACCGAGATCCTTTCTAACCTTGGGGGTTTCAAGGAGAACATCATTAAACTTATCCATTTTGTTCTGTGCGGTAAGCTGTGCAACAAGGTTAGAGAGCATTCCACCGGGAATCTGATAATTGAGTGCATTTGTGTCGGTTGAAAGCACAAGAGGATTTAAAGAGCCTTTTTTTAAGTATTCATCTTTTATAGGCTTAAAGAAGTCGTTGATATCTTTAAGGACAGAAAGGTCAAGGTCAATATCATAACCTTCCTGTTTTAAAGCATAAGCCATAGTTTCCGTAGGAGCCTGTGAAGTGCCGCCGGAGAATGAGGATATAGCAGTATCTATTACATCACATCCTGCTTCAACGGCTTTCTGAAGAGTAAGCATACCGAGTCCTGTGGTACAGTGTGTATGAAGAATAATGGGAGTTTTTACATTTTCCTTAAGAGCCTTTACCATATCATAAGCTTCTTTCGGACCTAAAATGCCTGCCATATCCTTAATGCATATAGTCTGGCAACCGAGCTCTTCCATCTGCTTGGCAAGCTTGATGTATGATTCAAGATTGTGTATTGGGCTTTGAGTATAGCAAATTGCGCCGGATGCAATGGCACCATTCTTTAAAGTCTCGTCAACTGCAACTTCAATATTTCTAACGTCGTTAAGAGCATCGAATATTCTTATGATATCAATGCCGTTTTCAATTGATTTTTTGACGAACATTCTTACTACATCATCAGGGTAATGATGGTATCCGAGCAAATTTTGACCTCTTAAAAGCATTTGAAGTTTTGTATTGGGGCATTTTGCTCTGATTTTACGGAGTCTTTCCCACGGATCTTCGTCGAGGTAGCGAAGGCAGGAGTCAAATGTTGCACCGCCCCAGCATTCAAGTGAATAATAACCCGCTTTGTCCATTGTTTCAAGAATGCCGTCAAATTCGGAGTAAGGCAATCTCGTTGCAATAAGAGACTGATTTGCGTCTCTTAAAACGGTTTCAGTAAACTGTACTTTCATATATATTACCTCCAAAAAAGTAACAAAATAATATCAAACACAATATAAAATCCAAATTGCTCCAATTTAATATTAATTATACAATATATAGTTTTGTTTATCAACATAAAAAATACATCAAAAATAAATTTGGTCAAAAAGAAAAAAAGAGAGACTTTACGGCCTCCCTTTTTTGTTAATTTTATAACGATATGTTTTTGGTTAAATATTTTTGCAAAGCTCATACGCCTGAGAGGTTGCATCTGCAATTCGGCCTGTTTTTTCCGCATCGCCAATGAGATAAACATTTTTAAGTTTGCCGTTTATATCATCGTAAAGCTTATTTTCAGGTCTTACGCCGAGAGACAGAACAACATAGTCCGCATCGACCAAAAGTATGTTCTCCGTATCCACCTTATTAAGCTCTATTCCTCTGTCGGTAATTTCCGTAAGCTTATGACCTACAATAAACTTAACGCCGTGTGCTTTAAGTCTCGGCATACAATCATCAATGTGCTGCATCCAAGTGCCGGGAGCTATCGAATCAGCCATTTCAACCACGGTAATATCATTGCCGTTTTCAGCCAACATTTCAGATGTTTCAAGGCCTGTCATGCCGGAGCCTATGACCGCAACCTTCTTATTTTTTAGCACTACCGAACCATCAAGAATATCGGTTGTCGTGAAAACGTTATCTTTATCGGAGCCCTTAATTGATTTAGGCTTAATTGCTTTACCGCCTGTAGCTATTATAACAGCATATGGATTGTATGACTTTATAATACTTTCGTCGGCAATTACATTATATTTAATTTCGGCACCGTAATGTGTTGCGTTTGTAACCAAGTCCTCAATGCACCAATTGATTTTTTCCTTAAGAGGCGGCTTATTAGCGAGTTGTAGTTGCCCACCGGGGAAAGCGTTCTTTTCAAGAACTATCGGTTTAAATCCTCGCTTAGCTAAAACTTCCGCGCTCATTAGACCGGCAGGACCGGCTCCGACAATTACAACAGTTCTGCCGTTGCCGTTGGCAATTGGATGCTCCGATTCTTTGCCCAATTTAGGATTCACAGAACAATGAGCATGTGTTCCTTTATATGCGTTTTTCTGCATACTTTCCATACAATACAGGCAACAGATGCATCTTTTGATTTCATCCTCTTTGCCCGCCTTAACCTTGTTTACCCAGTGCGGATCGGCTATGTGAGTTCTGCCGAGGCTGACAAAATCTTGAATACCTTCCTCGAGCTGTTCTTCCGCTTGCTTAGGAGAGCGAATTAGGTTAGCAGCCAATACCGGGATTTTTACTTCCTTTTTTACTGCTGCGGCCATATATTTTCTCCAGCCGGGCTCAAAAGAGGTAGGCTCCAACCAATAATTATATGTATCATAACCGGCACAGGAGACATCAATGGCATCAATCCCTTCTTTTTCAAGAACTTTCGCCATCCTAACTCCGTCTTCAAGCTTATAGCCGATTTCGGGTTTACCGATCATAGAATAACATTCATCAACAGATAAACGAACAACAATCGGGAAATCATTGCCGCATGCAGCTTTAATTCCATTGATAATATCAATTAAGAATTTCATTCTTTTTTCAAAGCTTCCGCCGTACTCGTCATTCCGCGTATTCGTGTAAGGACTCAAAAACTGCTGAATCAAATAGCCGTGTGCCGCATGTAATTCTACACCGTCCGCACCGGCCTTCTGCGCACGAACCGCACCGTTTATAAACTCTGAAATTATCTTTTTGATTTCCTTAACGGACATTTCCCTGTTTAAACTCTCAGCAGAGTATGCTCTGTCACATTTTGACGGAGAAAATGTACGAAGCACAAGGTCTTTCTGCATGAGCATTTTGCCGGCAGGAGCAACCTTATAAAACATTTTATCATAGAGCTTACCCATTATTCTTTCGGCACCTATCGATACCGGTACGGTACCCATAAGTAAGCCCAGATTTTGTCTGCCGGGGTGGTGAAGCTGAATGAACATTTTGCAACCATGTGAGTGAACTCTGCTTATCATTTCCGCAAGAGGTTTAATGTGATAGTCGTGGCTTATTGCAAGTTGGGCGAAAGCCGATGCTCCACTGAAATCATCAACTCTCGTAATCTCGGTAATAATAAGCCCGGCTCCTCCGATAGCACGTTCCTCATAATAATCCATCATTTCCTTTGTCGGACAACCGTTAAACTGACCGAAACCAAGCATCATAGGGGGCATAACAACACGGTTTTTAATTTGAACCGTACCGATATTCATAGGGGTGAATAGCATCTTATATTCCATTTTGGCAATCTCCTAATCTTTTTTCGGGAAATGTTTTGCCTTTATCTTAACATAAAAACGGACACTTAACAATGATTTATTCTTTTTTTACAGACTTTATGAGGGAAAAGATGCCGGACAGCAATAAAAAAGCTGCAAACATCTTTCTAACAATCGCGCTGCTAATATGAGATAATGCTGTGTAGCCGACAATAACCCCAGCAATTCCGCCTAAAACAATCGGCCAAATATATTTAAAGCTGATAATTTTCTTTCCGGCATAAACTATCACAGATATAACAGCGCATGGAAGAAAAAGCAATAAATTATAGCCTTGAGCAGTAAATTGCTCAGTGTCAGTAAAAAATGTTAGATATAAAATGTAAAAACTACCGCCGCCGAGACCCATCGAAGTTATTACCGAAGATACGAAAACGGCAAGCAAATTCACAAAATCGTTCATTTAAATAACAACCTTATTCCGGCATAGATCATAAAAAAAGAAAATGCGACCGATAAGAATCTGTTTGAAAGCTTAGAGAAAACAACCGTACCTATAATCGCTCCCAAAGCCGAAGCGGGAAGAATTGTAATTATACTGTTAAAGCTTGTAAATCCCTTTTTAATATACATATAAAATGATATTACGGAGAGAGGCAGAATAATAGCAATCGTATTTGCCTGAGCCTGTTTTTGCGACATACCGGCAGCTTTAAGAATCGGAACCGATATGATTCCACCGCCTGCGCCGAGGGTAACGTTTATGATACCTATCGGAATGCCGATCAGGAATTTCTTTATCGTACTAATATTTATCACCGATGTTATGTTTTACCGCAAAAAATATTATATTCATAAAAAACAGCGAAGTGAAAAATCACTTCGCTGAAAAATTATTATTTTACTATTTATTTTTTTTGCAGAACAAGGCATCTCTGATAACACTATTCGGGTCCTTTATCAGCAATATAATTATCCAAACAATGAGACCCAATGCAATAATCGAAAAACCTAAAAACGCATCGTTCAGCATATCCTCCGGAGCAGGAGTAAAATATGCTGCCTTCAACTCGGAGTATTCAAAAACCGCATCAACGAACCACATAACGGAAGCACCCCAAAAGATATAGCACGGAACGTTAAGCAGATATTTTTTTCGTTCAGCACAAAAGTACCAAACAGCAGTTGAAATAATTGCGGCAAATACGCTGATAAGTAATGTCATTATTCCATTAATTCCTTTTCTTTGGAAATTTTTGTTTCTTTAATCTTAACGACCAAAAGCATAATTCCCCAAACGGCAGTAACCAAAAGAGACATTGCAACACCGACGGTTGCCATTTCATGAAGCATTGTAGCTGTATCCTCGGCGTTTGATGCGCCTGTAAGGAAGGGGAAATAAGGAGTTAACTCTCCATGCCAAAGGTGTTCAAAGGCAAGAAGTAAAACACCGCCCCAAAGTAAATTGCGAAGCCAAGAAAGCTTTCTTGAAACCGAAATTTTATACTCAGGAGCCTGGACAGCACCCTCAGGCAGCTTACATTCAAGCTTCTCCTGTGAAATTTCATGCTTTTTTGCGATTTGCACAGCTACGGTTGCAATAACAGCTTCTGCAGCCGGTACTACGAAACAAGCCATAATTTACCTCCGGTAAAGTAAAATTTGAATGATAAAAGTTTATCAATACTAATAATATAATAATTCTTTAATAGAAGTTTGTCAATTGAAAATTGTCTAAAATTTCATAAATAAACAGATTTTTTTGTTTTGACTTATTTTCTTATGATTATTGACAATTGTATGAATAAAAGCGTAAAATATATTCATATAAATTTTATCGGGAGATTATTATGGATAAAGTAAGAGTAATTGAAATAAAACAAAGTGTTTTTAAAAATAATGACGAACAAGCCGAAAAGCTGAGAGGCGAGCTTAAATCCAAAGGTGTATTTTTATTAAACCTTATGTCCTCTCCCGGTTCAGGTAAAACCACCACACTGAAAGCTACAATAAATGCGCTTAAAGATAAGCTGAAAATCGGTGTTATGGAAGCTGATATTGACAGCGATGTTGATGCAATAAAAATTGCCGAAACAGGTGTAAAATCAATTCAGCTGCACACAGGAGGGATGTGCCACCTTGATGCAGCCATGACTAAGCAAGGTGTTGAGGCTCTCGGCACAGATGGGGTTGAACTTGCAATTCTCGAAAATGTCGGAAATCTTGTTTGTCCCGCAGAATTTGACACAGGTGCCGTTAAAAATGTAATGATATTATCTGTTCCCGAGGGTGACGATAAACCGCTTAAATATCCTCTTATGTTTAAGGTAAGCGATGTTGTGCTTATCAACAAAATCGATGTTTTACCTTATTTTGATTTCGATGTTGAAAAATGCAAGGAATATATCAAGCACAGAAACCCAAACGCAAAAATCTTTCTCATCTGCGCCAAAACAGGCGAGGGGATTGATGAATGGGCTACTTGGCTTAATGATGAAGTCAGAGAATGGATTGACAAATAAAATAAATGATAATAAAAAACGCTTGATGAAAATCAAGCGTTTTTTTATGTCTGTAACAATTTAATTGTTAAAAGCGCCTTTAATTGACTCCAACGTTGCTGTAAGGTCACTCTGAGGAACAAGCATTGATATATCTACTTCCGAAGTAGTTATCATTATTATGTCTGTATTAGCTTTTGCGGCAGCCGCAAACACCTTGGCGGCTACACCGGGTTGACCTTTCATAGCTTCTCCGAAGACAGATATTTTGCAGTTCCCGTTGCTTACCGAAAGTTTAACATCGGGATACAAATCTCTTATTTTAGCGGAAAGCTCCAAAATTTTTCCCAAATCGTCACCGCTGACGGTAAATGACAAATGCGGCTTGTTGCTGTGCGGCGGTGTTTGAGAAATCATATCAACATCAATATTATTTGTCGAAATCATATCGAAAATTTTTGATATGGTATTCATATCGGCAGGTGAATCGTTGAGTGAAACAAGCGTCACATCTTCGACTACTGATATATTTTGAATGGTTTTCATACAAACGACCTCCTTATTTAGCATCAACAAGCTGACGCATATTGTATAGTCCTGCAGGTTTTCCCTCTAAGAAGAGAGCGGCATTTATTGCACCTGTTGCAAAAAGCTCCTTGGAACGCGCTGAATGAGAAATTGTAATTATCTCATCATGACCCGCAAAAATTATTTCATGCTCACCGACTATTGTTCCGCCGCGAATCGAATGAATGCCGATTTCGTTTTTGCTGCGCTTTGCTCTTTTCGAGTGTCTGTCAAACTCATATTTCGGTTTAACCGACAATGCATCGGATATGCTGTCTGCAAGCATAAGAGCTGTTCCTGAGGGCGCGTCAATCTTTTGATTATGGTGCGCTTCGACAATTTCAATATCAAAAGAGCCTTCAAGTACACGTGCAGCCTTGGCGGCAAGCTCCGATATTAAATTTACGCCGATAGACATATTCGCCGAGAAAAACATAGGGACTGTTTTTGAGCACTCATTTATATCGGCAATTTGATCTTCGCTGAGGCCTGTGGTAGCTACAACCGCAGGGCACTTTTTTGCAGAAGCATATTCCAAAAGTCCGCTCAAAACAGACGGGTGAGAGAAATCAATTATCACATCGGCATCAACACCGCTGGTTGAGTCAAAAGATTTAAACACCGGAAATTCCGCTTTTCCGTCACCTATATCTACGCCGGCAACTATTTCACAGTCGTTTCTCGAGGAAACACAGTCTCGTATAACATGGCCCATTTTGCCGAAGCAACCGCTTAAGATTATTCTTATCATTTTTTCACATCCGTAAATCTTAATAATTACTTAATAAGTCCGTACTTTGCCAAAACTTTTCTCAAGTGTTCGGTCTTTTCCTCGGACATATCGCATAACGGCAGTCTGAGAGGACCGACGTCAAAGCCCATCATACGCATTGCAACCTTGACGGGGATGGGATTAACATCCATAAACAGAGCGTTGCAAAGCTCAAGATACTTAAGCTGAAGCTCGGCACTCTTTTTAAAGTCACCGTCAAGTGCGGTAGCGGCAATATCATGAGCCTCCTGCGGCATAACATTTGAAAGAACCGAGATAACGCCCTTGCCGCCGAGAGACATAATCGGAGTTATTTGATCATCATTACCTGAATAAACGGCAAAATCATCGCTGCAAAGGGAAATGGTTTTTGCTATTGAAGACAAATTTCCCGTAGCCTCTTTAGCGGCATAAATGTTTTTATGCTTTGAAAGTTCGGCATAAGTTTCCGGTTTAATTTCACAACCGGTTCTACTCGGTACATTGTACAAAATAATCGGTGTGGAGACACGATCGGCTACATAAGTAAAGTGTTTAATAAGACCTTCCTGAGAAGCCTTGTTATAGTAAGGAGTTACCATAAGCAGACCGTCAACGCCGGCTTTTTCGGCCTCATTTGACAAATTCAAAGCATATGCCGTGTCATTGCTTCCAGTTCCTGCTACTACGGGAATTCTTCCGGCAACAACATCAACTGTGTACTTGATTACTTCTGTGTGCTCCTCATGAGAAAGTGTGGCACTTTCACCTGTGGTACCGCATATAACGATACAATCGGTTGAATTAGCTATTTGGTATTCAAGAATTTCTTTAAGTGCCGGATAGTTCACCTTACCGTCAGAAGTAAACGGGGTAATTATCGCAACACCTGCACCTGTAAAAATGGGCTTTTTCATTGTTATCCCTCCGAATAAAATCAGTCCATGTAGCCTTCGGCACAAAGAAGTTCCGCAAGGAGAACAGCTCCGCCTGCAGCGCCTCTCAGCGTGTTATGAGAAAGGCATACAAATTTATAGTCGTACTGGGTATCTTCACGAAGTCTGCCAATTGATATAGCCATACCGTGTTCAAGCCCTCTCTGCAGTTTCGTTTGAGGAAGATTATCCTCGGTAAAATAGTTAAGGAACTGTTTGGGAGCACTGGGGAGCTCGAGCTCCTGAGGTCTGCCTTTGAAATTCTTCCAAATTTCAAGCATTTGCTCCTTGGTGGGCTTATCTTCAAATCTTACGAAAACCGCGCCCATATGACCGTTTGAAACGGGAACACGAAGACACTGAGCAGTAAAATTGGGGGAGGTGGCGTCAACAATTTTGTCGCCCTCAATGTGACCCCAAATTTTAAGCGGTTCTTTTTCGGATTTTTCTTCCTCGCCGCCGATAAAAGGTATTACGTTATCAACCATCTCGGGCCACGTATCAAACGTTTTTCCTGCTCCGGAAATAGCTTGATAAGTGCAAACCAAAACATCTTTTACACCGAATTTCGAGAGCGGGAACAAGGCGGGAACATAACCCTGAAGCGAGCAGTTAGGCTTAACGGCAATAAAACCGCGCTTTGTACCGAGACGCTTTCTCTGCGACGGTATAATTTCTATGTGTTCGGGATTAAGCTCGGGAAGAACCATAGGAACATCGGGGGTGTGTCTGTGAGCACTGTTGTTTGAGACAACGGGGCACTCGGCCTTTGCATATCTCTCTTCCAATGCTTTTATCTCATCTTTTTTCATATCTACGGCACAGAAAACAAAATCAACCATAGAAGCGATTTTTTCAACATCTTCCGTAGCATTCATTACTACCATATCTTTAACGGCGTCGGGAATATCCTCATCCATGCACCATTTGGCTCCTACAGCCTCTTTATACGGTTTGCCGGCTGATCTTGAGCTTGCGGCAAGTACCTTTATGTTGAACCAAGGATGTTCGCTCAGCAATGTGATAAATCTTTGTCCTACCATGCCGGTCGCACCGATAATACCAACATTATAATTTTTTCCCACTTGTATTTACCTCCAAAAAATGTTATTCTATTGTCTGCAAAAAAAGACCGGTTAAAAAACCGGTCATCATTTGTCAAAATAAGGCTTGCATTATCAGGAAAGATAATGTCGATAGCTCTCCATCACAACAAAATGATGACAGTCGCATTGCTGTTAACAATGTGCCCAAAAAGCATTGCCCGGAGCAATTGCTTTTTTCGGCAAAAATCCCTTTCACATATCGGTTATCAACGTCCGGCGTCTGTCAAAATGCTACTGATGATTTCTGCACCTCTATCGCAGTTTTACTTATAATATCATTTTTATTATATATAGTCAAATATTTTTGAAAAATTTATATACATATCGGAGATAAGCCATGAAAAAGCATGATTTTTATTATGATTTACCAAACGAACTTATTGCGCAGACTCCTATTGAGCCTCGTGATGCGTCAAGAATGATGGTTGTCAACAGGCAAACAGGGGAAATTGAGCACAAGCATTTTTATGATGTTGTAGACTATTTAAATCCCGGCGACTGCCTTATTTTAAATGACACCAAGGTTTTGCCGGCACGACTTTACGGTATTAAAGATGAAACCGGCGCAAAGGTTGAATTTCTGCTTTTAATGCAAAAAGAAAAAGACGTATGGGAAGTAATTACCGGCCCCGGAAAGAAAGCAAAGACCGGCTCCAAATTTACATTTAACGACGGTATATTATATGCCGAAATAACCGCTGTGCTTGACAACGGAGACAGAATCGCTAAATTTACGTACGATACCGACAAATTCGGTAATTTCTTTGAGGTACTTGACAAAATCGGTGAAATGCCGCTTCCGCATTACATCACGCACAAGCTCGAGAATGCAGACCGTTATCAAACGGTATATGCTAAGGAACTCGGATCTGCCGCAGCTCCTACGGCGGGTCTTCATTTTACGCCGGAGGTTTTACAAAAGATAAAGGATAAAGGCGTAAAAATCGGCTATGTAACCTTACACGTAGGCATAGGCACTTTCAGACCGGTTAAAACCGAAAATATCGAAGAACATAAAATGCATTCGGAGCACTATCATCTTCCAAAAGAGACGGCAGATCTCATAAACGAAACACACAATAACGGCGGAAGAGTGGTAGCGGTCGGAACTACCTGCTGCCGTACTCTCGAAAGCGTGGCAACATACTGCGGTGAAATATGTGAAAAGGATGATTGGACAAGCATTTTCATATATCCGGGGTATAAATTCAAATGCATTGATGCGCTTATTACAAATTTTCATCTACCGGAAAGTACGCTTATAATGCTTGTATCGGCTTTTTATAACAGAGACGACATTTTGAAGGCATACGAAGAAGCAGTTAAAGAGAAATACAGATTTTTCAGTTTTGGCGACTGTATGCTCATTGTTTGATTTAAGGAGATTTTATGTTAAAAGTTATTAAAAAGGTCGGCAATGCAAGGCTTTGCGATTTTGAAACAGTACACGGAACCATACACACCCCGGCATTTATGAACGTAGCAACGGCGGGCGCAATAAAAGGCGGTCTTTCTGCCGTTGATCTTGAAAATATCGAAACACAGGTTATGCTGTGCAACACATACCACCTTCACGTAAGACCGGGGGATGATTTAATTCACGACCTCGGCGGTCTTCACAAATTTACGGGGTGGAGCGGTCCTATTCTTACAGACAGCGGCGGATTTCAGGTCTTTTCGCTTGCTAAACTCCGCAAAATAAAAGAAGAGGGCGTCAGCTTTAATTCTCATGTAGACGGTCGCCGTATTTTTATGGGACCGGAAGAAAGCATGCAAATACAATCTCATTTGGGCTCTACCATTGCCATGGCTTTTGACGAGTGTGTTGAAAATCCTGCCGAATATTCATACTCCAAACAGTCATGCGCACGAACTGTAAGATGGCTTAAAAGATGTAAGGCTGAAATGGAAAGACTAAATTCTCTGCCTGACACCATAAATAAAAACCAACTCTTATTCGGAATCAATCAAGGGTGCACTTTTGATGATTTGCGCATAGAAAATATGAAAGAGATTGCCGATTTGGATCTTGACGGATATGCCATAGGCGGGCTTGCCGTCGGCGAACCCAAGGAAGATATGTATCGTATAATTTCGGCTGTTGAGCCGTATATGCCTGCGCAAAAACCGCGGTATCTTATGGGTGTAGGCACGCCCGGCAATATAATCGAAGGTGTAAGCAGAGGTGTTGACCTTTTTGACTGCGTAATGCCGAGCCGCAATGCAAGGCACGGTCATCTTTTTACTCATGCCGGTATTATAAATCTCAATAATGAAAAATATAAAAGAGATGATACCCCGATTGAGCCGGGCTGTAACTGTCCGACCTGTCGGAATCACTCAAAGGCCTATATAAGACATTTGTTTAAAGCAGGGGAAATGCTTGCATTCAGACTTGCCGTAACACACAATCTTTATTTCTATAATAAATTGATGGCCGACATCAGATTATCTTTAGAAAATGATACATTCCCCGAGTTTAAGAAGCAATATGTTGATATACTTGACACAAGAATATAATTCGGCTTATTTTATATCTATGTTGTATTTATCTATAATATAAACATAAAAGATAATTCGTATCTGCTGTTCGTTTTGAATGGCAGATTTTTTCTTTAGAACCAAAACCGAGCATTAAAAAGATATTTAACGCTTAATATAATCAGTAAAACACCCTCCACTTTCATTAAAAAAGTAGAGAGTGCTTTAGTTGTTGCGTTAAGAGTTAAGTATATTAACGATTAAATTATTTCAACTTCTTTTCTTGTTAATATATCCTGTAATACATATTATAACAAACCATATGCCACCGATTGTTAAAGTTACAGCAACGCTGACATTATGTAAATGAGTATACGGTGCGTATTCCTTTATAACTCTGTTTATGGCCATAGCAATCAATGTAACCGGTTGTAAATATACTGGCACTTTCCAAAGAGCCTTTACTTTCCTGTACTTTATAAGACCGTAAACATCCATTCCGAAAATTACCAACAACATAATCATGTATGTCGGCATATCCATAGAATTTATTAAGGTCAATATATAGTCCTCCTTTTAATAGCCAATCCATGCTTTTTTCCAATATTTTTCTCCGGCAGTTAGCAGAGCTCCAGTTGAGATTGTTAATGCAGCGCCGAGAACAACCGGAAGATTGAAGCATACATTTCCAAACACTTATGTTTTTAGTTTGACTGTTTCATCACTATTTTATAGTTAAACAGAGGTACTTGCTTGAATAGCACAAATCAATAAAAACAAACCTTATGCCAATCTCTAAGATGCAATAACGGTCTTGATTTTTGGTTGTAAGGCATAATAATTTGATTGCCCTTAGCCATTACCTCTTTGTAAACTGTGCCAATAACGCTGCCGTTTCGATAAGGGAGAAACTCTTGATTAGATAATACTATGAAGTCAGCTCTTAAAAAAAATCCTTCAAACAGCGGCACAATTTGATAATAAATAGGTTCATCAGAATTAACGGCACGTTTCCGCTTTCCGCTAAATGAACACTGAGTAAATTGATTATTGCTTACTTCAACATAATCAAGAAGGTATATTACTCTTGATTGCACATAGTAAGTAATACCAATAAGAACTAATGAACAGATTATCAAAAGAATGTTCTCTTCATCTCTATATTCAATACAAAATGCAGCAGTTGCAACGACAATAACCACCTCCACACATACCAAACTTATATGGTCCGCTATCCAGTATTTTGACAAATATATTTTCATGCAACCACCTCCGATTAAAACAAGTCAATAATAGATTGCAGTATGGAAATGTTGCCGCCCATCGCAAAATTAGCCGCAAACCCTTTTACCGTCACCATTATACATTTTATAATACAAGCGGTCAAGATTATCGTATAAAACGTATAAAATCCGAGTTGTCGTTTAGCAAAGAAACTGCTTACCGGTAGACAATTTAAGAAAGCATAAGGATATATGCGGAAATATTTAATAAACAGTTTATTAATTTTAATGTTAATAGTTGCAAATTTTTATATTTATATGTATAATAATTTGGAATTATAAATTGGAGGAACTCAAATGAACAATTATTTAATGTTATTAGAGGCCAGTACTTCAGCCTCGGGCAAAGGCTCTTTTCAAATGATTATTTTGATGGTCTTGCTTTTTGTCGGTATGTATTTTCTGATGATTCGTCCTCAGAAAAAACAGCAAAAAAAAGAGCAGGAGATTCGTGAGAATACTCAGGTTGGCGACGAAATAACAACCATCGGCGGTATAGTCGGCAAGGTTGTTACCGTTAAAGAGGATTCTCTTATAATCGAAACGGGCGCAGACAAAAACAAGATGAAAATAACCCGTTGGGCTATTCAAACAAATGTTACCGCAAATGAGAAGATTAAAGCCGAAAGGGAAGCCGCAAAGGCTGCCGCTCTTAAAGCTAAAGAAGAAAAGGCAAAAGAGAAGGCAGATAAAAAGAACAAAGACTGAGAATAAGCGTTATAAAAGAATTCACCCTCTCATAGTAATCTATGAGGGGGTGTTTTTATGCATAAACAAAAAAATTATGTTTTACCGTTTTGGCTCAAAAGCATTATAGCGGGATTTATATCGTTCATTTTTGAATCCCTAATGTTTTTGGGCGCATCAGCCTTTATACTGAAATCAGAATCATTTTCGGCCAATCGTTATCCATTAATATCCTATGCTGTTTTTGCCGTTTCGGTTATAGTTTGTTCGTTATTAACTATGAATAGAACTAAAAACAAGGCGGCACTCTGCTGTTTTATATCGGAACTCTGCTTATTGCTGCTAAATTTTCTGACAATAGCAATTATAAATGATTTAACGCTGAATATTAAAAGCTTATTGCTTATTCCAATCTGTTTTGTCTTGTCGGCTGTGATTGTTGTTATAGTCAAAGTAAAAAAATAATAGGCATTAACCGCAAGCTTCAGTCATAAAATGTACAAGTTTAAACAGGAGGAATTGAAATGGAAATCAAAGCTTTAAGAACAAAAAAGATAAAAGCCGCAAAGATTGGAATATTGAGCCAAAAAATGTTTTTGCTTATGACGGTTTTTATTATAGGACTTGTTTTTGGCACTATGAGCTTAAGAAATCCGGGAGATGATTATGCACTAAAAATTCAATCTTTCATCAAGAATTATTTTCTTGCCAAATCGTCACAGTCGTTATTCACTATTTTTGCCACGACGCTACTTCGCGACTGCGTGTTTTTATTAATACCGTTTATATTCGGATTATGTCTTATAGGCGAACCTATAGCGTGGCTTGAGCCGGTTTTTCGCGGACTCGGAATAGGCTTGATATCCGGATATTTATACAGAACATATAATATTGACGGTATGAAATTTTACGGCATTGTTATGTTAATTCCGTTTGTACTGTCTTCATCAATTATGCTGGCGGCGTGCCATGAAAGCATACTTATGTGCAGAGACATAAACAGGAAAACTAAGGATAATACCGTGATACCGAACAAATTTATAAAGCTGTATTTGATTAGATATGCGGTTTTGCTTGTATCCGAAATACTGATTTCAATAATTTCGACAATAAATATAAGATTTTTAGCCGAAAAACTCACTCTTCCTTTTTAGAAGGATTTTTATTCGCTTTACTTGCTTTAACCTCAGCCAACGGATTAGCTTCGGAGGCTTTTCTTAGTTGTTCATCAACAATGTGAGTATAAATCTCCGTTGTGCCGAGATTTTCATGACCCAATATATCCTTTAATACCAATACATCAACATGCCCGTGCTGGTACATAAGAGTTGCGGCGGTATGGCGAAGCTTATGTGCCGAAAAACCTCTGTTGCCGAGACCCGCTTTGTCCAAATACTCATAAACAATATGCTGTACGGTTTTAGGACTTATGCGTTGAAGCCGTGAGCTTAAAAACAACGCGTCTTTGTCCTTTTCTTTTAAACCGTCTTTGGGCCGAACCGCCATATAGTTTTTAATAGCATCCATACAAGCGTCATTTAAATATATTGTACGTTGTTTGTTGCCTTTACCTGTTATCGTAATTGTATTATTGTCTCTTATATCATTATAGTTGATTGAAACAAGCTCTGACAAACGCAGTCCGCAATTTAAAAACAAAACAAGTATGCAATAATCCCGCTCTTTATGTTTTCCGTCAACGCTGCCGAGCAATTTAAGGCTCTCATCAAGAGTCAGATATTTCGGCTGTGATTTTTTGAGCTTAGGCGTTTCGAGCTCAAGCATTGGGTTTTCCTTAAAAAACATTCTCTGTACAGTCAGATATTTATAGAACATTCTGATTGAAGTAACTTTACGTGCTCTTGCCGCCGAATCATTATTGCGCTCATTTTTGCAATATGATAAAAAGGCATATGCATCCATTAAAGTTACATTTCTCAAAAAGTCTATATCAACATCGGTTATGTCAATTTTGTCAAACTCCTCGGAGGAGGGGACAAGCGCTTTTTGCCTCTTCAAAAAGCGCAAAAACATTTTTAAATCCAACGCATATTCATCAATGGTAAGCGATGATTTATTTTTAACAACATAAATGTGGTTTAAAAATTCTTTAAGTATAATAGGCAGATCGTCAGCAGTACTGTATTTCATTATTAAAGAGCACCTCCGTGTGAAACCGTTTCACATATGCTGATTGAATATATGAATTTGCCATAACACCGAACCGGAGTTCGTAAATTATGCCCAGGCAAATAAAGTAAGGATAATACGTTATTAAATTATCATTTTATCAATTATACAATAAACTGCAAGAATTGTCTATTTATAGAATAATTTAGCTTCTGCTAATTCTGCAAATCCAAACAAAAATAATCATTAAGACAATGCAATGAATTAACATGGAGAAAACTAATTAAGGAAATAATTATTAAAATTATTTATAATATTTTTTATAAAGCAAATAATGCCGTAATTTAAGTAAAATGTAGATAACATTGCAGATAAAGTTAACAATGCCGACTTAAGCCATATATTAACTTTAAAAGGCAAAAAGTCCGTCAATAACCCTAAAACCACCGGAAATGAGCTAAAGTGATTATACGGTAATTTCAAAGTAATTTAAGGACTTTTCCTGTTTTAACTCCCCCTAATTATACAAAACATTTATTTTGTATAATTAAATTGGAAATTGTAACAATTTTTCCAAATCACAAGAAAAAGCTTTAAAATCATTATACCGTTGCTCTGCCCGGAGTAAGTTATAACAATCTTGCAAATTATGAAAACTTCGTCGGTCAAAATCGTTGCGTATAGATATTAACTCATTATGTATATGCCATTCAGAGTTAATAAGCCATTTGTAGATTGTTATTTTTAATTCATCACTCATAATATCACCTTATTTAAATATAGCTTGCGAATACTCTATAATTTGAAAACTTTCCGTATCATAATTCAGAGGAATTATTTTGCTATCCTGATAGCAAAACTTAGATTTTTTAAATAATTCCTCAACCAACGCATT
>HF993136.1:1581-1782 GCA_000432435.1 Eubacterium sp. CAG:180 | reverse complement strand
AAAACCGTCAGCTTTTAAATTGACTTCATATGGACGATGTAAACCGTTACTACAACGAAAGCATTGCATTCCGAATTCAAGCGCCGCTTCTTTCGTTATGTACTTACAAACATAAGCGCCAACATCGTTTATCTTTTCATCATCTTTTACACGCAATCCATTAAGCATTTTAATTTCTGTTCGACCGTGTTTCCAACAACT
>HF993136.1:902-1506 GCA_000432435.1 Eubacterium sp. CAG:180 | reverse complement strand
CAACAACGTGTGCGTGCCACGTTCCGGCGTTCCCCTCTTTAGCTCCCCTTTTCTTTTGACGTTCAAGAACATACAAGTACCGAAGTTTATATCCCTTGCGCGTCATAGCTTGAAAAAACGTCTGCATTTTGCGTTGAAAAGCTTTAACATCAGTACAAACATCTTTACACGTTAATGTCAAAAACTTCGTGTGCGGCGTTAGATTACACCATATAAGACGGCGAACGGTTTGACGAGCTCTTGAAAGATTGTCTTCTCTCTTCTCCCCTACTCCCTGTTCTTGAGAAGTAACCTTAGGATTCGTTTGCTTTTCGAACTCGCACAATATCGGCATACTGTACTTGTATAATTCAACGTGATTGCCGGAAATAACAGCCTTCTGGAGAATGTAGCGATTACAAGAGGTTTGCACGATTTTCACGACCTTTCGTGTGTGAGTTATGAGGTATAGACAAGGAAAAGGGAACGGCTGCGCCGTTCCCTGCCAACTGCTGTCAAAACAGGTGCTGCGCACCTGTTTTTTTTTCTCTTTACAGAGTTACAGCAAAGCCGACAGTTTGCTATATATGTCCGCCTTTTGTTTCACTCTCTATCCACACTGTCA
>HF993136.1:0-844 GCA_000432435.1 Eubacterium sp. CAG:180 | reverse complement strand
AGTCTGCCCTTTCCCGGTATAAGCAACACCCAACTTTCATATAGACGTGAGTTACCGCATACCACAAAAGCCTAAATCTGTAAACGGTAAAATGAACGCGCAAGCGCGCCGTTGACAGATTTATTTTTTGTGGTTCTTTAAGTTTCGCGAAAGGGCATCCTAACGAGGTTCAAGCGTTCTTTGATAATTGAAGAAAGACAGCGCAGAAAGGAGGTAAAAGAAACAAAAGGCTAAAGAGCATTTGCTCAGGACAAGCCTTCAAGGTTCAAGCGCTTAAGTCCGGCAAGGCGGGTTTACATAGATACATCACATCGTGAAAGGTGGTGATGTTGAAATGTTCAAGGCAATAAAAAAAGCCGTCCAGTATATACTGAACAGCTATGCCAAAAAGATTACTTTCAAAATCGAAATACTCTTAAAGTAATCTAAATAGGTTGTAATAGCAAGTAACCTTGCTACACTTGCTATTATAGCCGTTCAAAATTTATTTGTCAAGAAAAGAAGGAGTAAAACAATGAAATATCAAATGATTGTTAAAATTACGAACCCCGATACACCTAAAGGAATGTTTTCCGAGCTTACATTTAAATTTAACTGTTATTTAAGTTACGACCCAAAGCAATATGGCAATGGTTATTATTTAAGGATTGAGAATAAAGTATATGAACCTTTCAATTTCGATTTACGATATGATCGCTCTTTCAATAGTAACAAACCTGAAGAATGGCTAAAATCTTGGGCTAATAACTATTGGAGTGGCAAAAATGGCGCTTGGAAAATTAAAAGACTCCTAATTGAAAAAATAGATTAAATAAAGCCCCGTAAGGGGCTTTATTTTTTTAGG
>HF993135.1:245454-286575 GCA_000432435.1 Eubacterium sp. CAG:180 | reverse complement strand
ATTTACCTATACTCCTATCTTTGAATATCAATACAATAATAAAACATTTAGAGTTGCACACAGAATTTCATCGTTTACACCTAATTGCACATATAAGGTTAATGATGTTGTGGAACTAAGAGTATATGAAGATAAGCCGGATAAAGCTATTGTTAACAGCAAGAAGAATTTGATAATGCCACTTGTTTCGGGTATAAGTTCCATAATTCTTGGCATTGTATTCGTTATTATATATGCTTTATTTAAGTAATTCACAAATTCCGGTTTATCAACTTGCCCTTTGAGAGAGGAAAAATCCTTTCTCAAAGGGCTTTTTGATTTTACGGATATTCGCAAACTACAAGATAAGCCAAAACCTCATATAACTTATTATTATGACATTTTGCAAAAGAGCAGTTAAAAAGCAAAAAAATGAGCCTGATTTGTCACTTTGTTAAATTATTAATATATAAATATAAATACTAATAATCAACGTCATTGCTATCAATGACGTTTTTTCTTTATTGATATTGTTCAAAAACCAATATTGATATTTATTAAAAATATCAATAGAAATATCAATATTAAGGTGATAGAATAAGGACAGCAGATGAAAATAAATGCTAAAGAGAATTTAATGAAAGGCGGCTTGTTTAATATGCTTGAAAGACAAAAGGAAATCGTAGTAGAGGTTGGTAAGTACTTATTTGAAAGAGGCTTTACACAGCTTTCCGGAGGAAATATAAGCGTCAGAGATCCGCAGACAAACCTTGTGGCGATAAAGCCGAGCGGCGTGGCTTACGGCGTTATGAAGCCCGAGGATATAATTATTGTCGATATTAACGGAAATGTGGTTGAGGGCTCGCTTAGTCCTTCCATCGAGACCGGTATGCATACCGGCGTATACAGAAACAGACCCGACGTAAATGCGGTTATTCATTGCCATACACCTTATGTAATTGCTTGGTCGCTGAAGAATGAACCGTATATTCCGACGGTGACAGTCAGTCAGTATGTGACGAACGGTGCCATTAAAGTCGCTCCGCTTGAGGGCGCGGGCTCACCGAATCTTGCGAAGGCGGCTGTCGAAACACTCGGCCCCGATTACGCAATCGGATTAAAGGGTCACGGCCTGCTTGCCTGCGGTCCTGATATGAAATGGGCGCTCGAGGCGGCGCTTGTAACCGAAGACGCGGCTAAAATCGCTTGCACCTGTAAGGCCATGGGCGGTGAAACCTGCTTCTTTGACAAAGAGCTCGGCGATATGGAGGGCTTTGACGCTCTCGCGAGAATCGCCGGTCTTTAAAGCTTGATTCTGTGTAAATTTTCAGAATAGATAAAAAGAGAGATTTCTCCTGTCAGCTTGATTTTGTATTTCGTTACCCCGATGCGCATAATAATTTCAGGAGAAGTCTCTTTTTTATTTTTATCGGCAGATTGTGATACTTTCGGAGGAGAAAAAATGATTAAAATAGGACTCGCTGCAACAAATGATGCTGCAGGTCTTGACAATAAAAATGTTTCGGCATTTATCGAATTGGCTCAAAAAAATGACTGCGAGGTTATAAAAGGCGAGTCGGCGTTTTTTGAGCCTGAGGAAGCTAAAAGGGTTGCAAACGGGCTTAAGGATTGCGATTTGATTGTTGTAACGGTCAAGGGCTTTACATGGTTCGGTGAGTGCATAAACGAGTTTACAAAGCTCGGCGTGCCGGTTTGCTGCTGGGCTGTTCCTGAGCCGAAAAAAGAGGGCGTGCTGCTCTTTAATTCAATGACGGGACTCAATCTTTTCACAAGTGTGGCAAATTCGGGACGCGAAATACCCGCCGTGAAATGGCTGTACGGAAACGCGGACGATACCCTTTTTGTAAACAGATTTCTTACTACCGTCGGGGCGATAAGATGCCTCAAGGCAATTAAGGGTAAGAAGATTGCGATTGCCGGAGGCGTTGCCGAGGGATTTGTCAATCTTGAATACGATAAGAAAAAGGTCGAAAGCCGTTTCGGCATAACAATAGAAGAAACGGACATTGACAAAATCATTGACGCGGTTCTTGAAATGAAGGATGAAGAAATAGCCGAGCTTGCCGCGGAGATAAAAAGCAGCGCAAGCTCGTTTACCGCAGACGAGGAAAGATTTGTAAAATCATGCAAGCTTATCTGTGTTTTAAAAAGATATTTTGAAGAAAACAATTACGCGGGAATGGCTGTTGCATGCTGGACGCGCTTCCAGGAGAGATTGGATATTTTCCCGTGTATGGCATACGGCTACCTTTGTGATCACGGGTACCCCGTTGCCTGCGAGGGCGACCTGCTCGGACTCATAAGTATGATTATGCTTTCGGGCGCAACGCAAAAAAGAGCCGCTCTTATGGATATGGTGCAGGTGGATCCCGAGTTTGGCGGCGTTGTTTGGTGGCATTGCGGAATAGGCTTGCCGAGCTATGCAAATGAAAACGGAATGAAAATAAAAGAATACCCGTGTGCTCCCGGTGCTCCGCAGGATCCCGGCACGGTAGGAGATTTGATATTCAACAAACAAAAAGCGAGTATTTTCCGTGTCGCGGACAACGGCGACCGCTTCTTCGCCTTGAGTGCCGAAATAGGAAAACAGCGTGACAAGGGTCACGACGGCGTCAGGGCGTGGTTTACGGAGCTGCAAATGGACGAAGAGCCCGTAAGCATTCCGGAGTTTTTAGAAACATTTACAAAAAATGCGCTTCCGCACCATTATGCAATGTCGGGCGGACGCGGAGAGGCAATGCTGATTGAAGCTTGTAAGCTGCTCGGGATGCAGGGAATAAAAAAAGAAAAATACCATGATTATTTATAAGTAAAGCAGGAGGCACGAAGTGAAAGCGATAGTAGCATACGGAGCAAAGGATTACAGATTTTGCGAGGTGGATACACCTAAGGTCAGAGAGGGAGAAATACTTATAAAAATTGAAGCCGCCGGAATCTGCGCTTCGGACAGAGCGGTTTATATGGGCGGCGACCCGTGGGGAGGCATTGAGTCTCCGAGAGTACCCGGACACGAATTCGTGGGAACAGTCGAAGAAATCGGCCCCGGGGCGGAGAAAAAAGGCTTTGTCCGCGGAGACCGGGTTACGGCGGAGTGCATAATGCCGTGCGGAAAGTGTTATTACTGCAAGAAGGGTCTTTATCATCTTTGCGATGATGAAAACGGATTCCTTGAGGGCGGCTTTGCCGAATATATGCTTCTTCCGAAAAACGCATTGATTCACAAGGTTTCAAAAGACATTCCGGCAGTCGAGGCCGCTCTTTGCGAGCCGTTGTCATGCTCCGCATATGCGGTCAACCAAACCGGAATGGGAATGGAAGATACTGTCGTTGTTTCGGGACTCGGAGCTATAGGTATGGGAATGCTTCAGTTTGCTCTTCTCCGAAATCCGAAGAGAGTAATAGGAATAGATACCAACGACGCTCTTTGCGAAATCGCCAAAAAGCTCGGAGCGGCAGAGGTCTTAAATCCAATGAAGGAAGACGTCACAAAAAGAATTATGGAATTAACCGACGGAGTGGGCTGCGACATATATATGGAGGCGACTGGAAATCCCGCTTCGGTGGAAACGGGAATGAACTGTCTGAGAAAACAGGGAATGCTCTTTATTTACAGCGTGTTTAAGAAAAAAGCGGAAATCGACCTTAATCAGATAAGTGAATTTAAAGAGCTTCGTGTAATCGGAGGGCATTTGAGCCCCGGAGCTTTTCCGTACACAATAGATTGTCTGGAAAAAGGCAAAATAAATGCAAAGGTTATGGTAACCGATATCTTTGCTTTAAATGAAATTGATGAGGCCATGTCGGCGAAAAAGCCGGACAGAGTTTCAATTAAAACGGTTTTAGTGCCATAAGAAGGGGTAGTCACAATGAAAATATGGATTACAGCACCGTTTCAGGAGCTTTATCTTGAAAAGCTGAAAAAAGACAACGAGGTTTGCTATGAAAACTGGTTCGATACGGGAATCGTAAGAGAGGGCAAAGAGCTGGCAAAGCTTTTAAACGAAAAAGGAACTGAAATATTCGTAACCGAGGAGGATGTTGTTCAAAAGGAAGTTTTTGAACAATGCCCGACGCTCAAAATGCTTGTTGTCTGCAGAGCGGGTACTTCAAATATCGATCTCGACGCCGCAAAAAGGAACAATGTTATAGTTGTCAACACTCCGGGAAGAAATGCGGTAGGCGTTGCCGAAATGGTTGTCGGAATGATGATCAGCGTTTCAAGAAATTTCTATAAGGGTGAAAAAATGATACGCGACGGAGGCTGGACCGAGGATTATTATTTCAAATCCTTCGGAACGGAGCTTGACGGCAGCACAGTCGGCTTTGTGGGCTTCGGAAACGTTGCCAAGGAAACAGCAAAACGCCTTTCGGCATTCAATATGAGAATTTTAGCTTATGACCCATATGTTTCTGCAGAGGCTATGAAGGAATACGGAGCGGAAAAGACGGAGGACCTGAGAAAGCTGGTTTCGGAGAGCGACTACGTATCAAACCACTTGCCGGTAACCCCCGATACAAGAGGGATGCTTGATAAGGAACTCCTGTCAAATATGAAGGAAACGGCATATTTCATCAATTCGGCAAGAACCGCTACGACAAACGAAGAGGACGTTCTTGATCTCCTTCGCGAAAAGAAAATAGCGGGAGCCGCATTTGACGTATACGGAAAAGAACCGCTCAGCGCGGACAGCCCGTATTTGGAGCTTGAAAACACGGAACTTCTTCCGCATATCGGAGGCTCTACATACAACGCTATCGCAAAGCACTCAAAAATGTGCTTTGAGGCCGTGAGAGCATTTACCGAAAATACAAAAATCGATAACAGAGTTGTATAGACTTAGGAGAATAACGTGAAAAAGTACGCTATGGTTTTCGATGCAGGCACGGGAGCAGGCAGATGCAATCTCTTTGATATGTCAGGCCGTTTGGTTTCCTATGCTTACAGAGAATGGGAATACCTCAAGGACCTTTCCTCAAGCAACAAAGAGGCTATGCTTTTTGATGCGGAGCAATTTAAAAAAATCCTGTTTTCGCTTTGCCGTAAGGTAATAAAGCAGGCAGGAATATCCGCCGATGAAATTGTTGCCGTGAGTGCTACCTCTCAAAGAGAGGGCATGGTTTGGCTTGACCGTTTCGGTAAAGAGATATATGCAGCTCCCAGCGTAGATTTAAGGGGAGAGGAAGCGGCAGATATTCTGTCGGGTAAGGAGCCGTTCATAAAAGAAATAACCGGCTTGCCTGTTTCCGGAATGTTCGGACTCGCAAGACTGCTGTGGTACAAAAAAATTAACGAAGCTGTTTATGACCGAATTGATACGGTTATGATGATAAGCGATTGGATATGTTATTTACTGTGCGGCAGCAAGGTCAGCGAGCCGTCTGTTGCCTCCTCGTCGCAATTGTTTGATATCAAAAACGGCAAGTGGTCATCTGAGCTGCTGAAATCTGTGGGACTCAGAACCGATATATTTCCGGAAATATCCGATTTCGGAGAGCAAATCGGCACTGTCACAAAGGAAGCGGCTTGTGAAACAGGAATTAAGGAGGGTACGCCTGTAATTTGCGGAGCAGCAGATTCTCAGGCCGGCCTTGTAGGAATGAACGTGCTGAAAAGCGGAATGCTTGCAGCCGTTGCCGGGACGACAACTCCGGTAATGCGCGTTACGGACAGATATGAAGTCGATGAATTTGCTTTTACAAACCGCCATGGCGTACCCGGTTTGTGGCTGCAAGAGGGAAACGCGGGAATTACCGGGCTCGCTTTGAGATGGGTAAGAGACTTATTCCGTACGGATTATGAAATAATGACGCAGGAAGCAATGTCGGTACCGCTCGGCTGTGACGGTATGCGGTGCTTTTCGGGACACGAAATTGCAGGCCGAAGGTCTTCAACATGCCGCTCGGGATTTGTATTCCCCACTCCATGGGTTCTGGACAGCTATAAGCGAGGCCATTTTTTCAGAGCGGTATACGAGGCAAACTGTTATGCCGTGCGTGCAAATCTCGAAGCGATAAAGGCTGATTCGGAAGCTCCGCTGTATGTATGCGGCGGACAGACCGCATCCGATTTTTATAACGGCATACTAGCGGATGTATGCGGCAGACAGGTAATTACGCAAAAGGAAAGAGAGATTACCGGCCTCGGTATTGCCATGGGTGCCTTTACAGGCGTCGGACTTTACAAGGACATCAGAGAAGCAGCGGCGGAAATGAGCTTCGCGGGGAAAATATACGAACCGAAGCACGACTGTCAAGCGTTCTATGAGGATTGGTTGGAAAAGTATTAAAAGGGAGATGAAACGATGATTAACTCATTTACACATTATTTAAAAACAACAATTGAATTCGGTAACGGAAAACGTTTCGAAATTAAGAATTTGATTGAAGAAAAAAACGCTAAAAAAGTATTGCTTGTATGCGACCCTACGGTATATAAGCTAGGAATTGCAAACGATATTATCGCTTCCGTCGAAGAGGCAGGCGCATCAGCCGTCGCGTTTACAGAGGTGGAGCCGGACCCGAGGGTTGCAACGGTTGATAAGTGCGGAGCTCTTTGCAAGGCGGAAAAATGCGACCTTGTTATCGTTGCAGGCGGCGGAAGCTCCATGGATATAGCGAAGGGTGCCGCAATTCTTGCCACAAACGAGGGCAGTATTCATGATTATCTCGCGGGACGCGGAGAGGAAATAAAGGAGCCGGTAAATCCCCCGATTCCTTTGATTGCGATTCCCACAACATCGGGCTCGGGCTCCGAGGTTTCGGAGTGTATCGTAATTGTCGATACTAACAATATTAAGGATATTATGTTCAGCCCGATGCTTGCGGCAACATATGCGGTTGTCGATCCGGAGCTTACATACAGTGTTCCGAAAAACACGACGATTCATACTGGACTCGACGTTTTATCACATGCGCTTGAGGCTTATTCTTCGGTTATGGACGATGCCGTGGCAGAGCTTATGGCGCTGGAGGCTTTGAGAATCGTCTTCAGGAGTCTCCCGCTTTGTGTGAACGAAAACGATAAAGCCGCACGCAACGAAATGGCTTACGCGTCACTTCTTGCAGGCGTGGCACAGAGCAAGTGCGGATGCGTTATTCCGCATGCGGCAAGCTGCCCGTTGACGGTTTACCATAATGTGCCGCACGGACTCGGTTGCGGTGTGCTTCAAATTCCGACTATTGATTATAACCGTGACGTGTGCAAGGAGAAGTACGAAAGAGTGCTGGAGTATATCGGTGAAAAGCTCCCCGAACACGCGCAGCCTGCGGATGTACTGATAAAAAAAGTCAGAGAACTGTTCAGGGCTGTCGGAACAGAAGAAAAGCTTGATATAGGAGCCGTTACCGAGGATGAGCTTAAAAAATATGCAAAAGACGCTATGATGGATGACGGCGTTAACGTGAATCCGAGAGCAGTCGGCGAAGAGGATCTGATGAGGATCTATAAAATGATTTTGAAATAATTTTTTGTATTTTAAATACAATGAAAAACAAGGAGGAAAAACATGAATAATTGGACAAGTCCACGCCCGTCGATGATCGACTTGGGTAAAAAATCAAAGGTCGCCCTTCTCGCGGGATGCGGCGGCGGAGGAGACATCATGAACACGATTCCCGTTATGAATCTCCTCAAAAAGCTCGGTGTTGAAAAATTCGTTTTGGCAGACATCGGCTGCAAATGGTGGGAGTTTAACGGAGAAATGGCTCTCGGAGGAGAGGTTATCGATCTCGATTGGCTCCAGCCGTCCGAAAGGCTCAGCGAAAACGTGGCGATTATCAGCAAGGAAACAAAGGTTGTGGGAGGCCATGGAAAAGGCGAATATCTGCACGAATCTTTGATGAAAAATGTCCTTGAGGATACCGTTATTGCCACAATAAGCATTCGCAAGGGTGTTCCCGGCATTATGCAGGGCTTTAGGGATCTTATCGCGGAATACGGAGCGGATTTGTTTGTTACGGTGGATATCGGAGCTGACGCGTTTTTCACCGGAACGGAAACACAGGTACAGTCTCCGTTGATAGACGCTATCTCAATTCTTTGCGCTTCGGAGCTTGAAATTCCCGGTGTGTACGGTGTAAATGCAATCGGCGGCGATGCCGAAATGCCGATGGCTCATATCGTAAGAAACATCGGAATTGCTATGCAAAAGGGCGCGTTTATCGGCGGTAACGGACTTACTCAGGAGGATATAAACACTTACGGCGAAATCCTCAAGTGGATTCCGGGCGAGGAAGTTGAAAAATGGCCGTATGAGGCGGCACAGGGACATTTCGGAACCTTCTACTGCAAACGTCTTTGGTCTGTTGAAATGACACCTGCGGCAGCGTTCACATTCTTCTTTGACCCCGATATTTTAAGAGAAGTAAATCCTATCGTTAATGCGATAAAGGATACAAAAACCTTACAGCAGGCTGAAGAAATAATTATGAAGGATTTCAACCTATTCCCCGAAACAAGGCTTCCGGTAAACATAACGGCGCCGATCGCACCGCAAATTCCGGATTAACGCTTTAGCCGGCATATATTTGTTGGAGGAGATTCTAAAATGGAAAAGAATAAAAAGAGAGTTTTTACTGGCACAGTTGCTATGCTTGTTATACTGTTTGGATTGTTGCGAATAGCAATTTTCACGGGATACCATATGGTTACGCCGTTCCTTCCCGAAATCGCAAGAAATTTGGACACGACAATCGTTGTTATCGGTCTTGCCATCTCTATCAGATCGGCAATGGGATTTTTAGGACCTGTATGGGGCGGTATTATTGACTTGTTCGGAAAGAAGAATTCGCTTTTAATAGCATTGCTCACATTTGCGGCAAGCTATGCGGCTATATACTTCTTCCCAAGCTTCCCTTGCTTTGTTGTCGCGTTACCCATTTCCTATGCCGCGACACTCACTTTTGACTCGGCAATGTACTCTTACCTCAGCGAAATGATTCCTTACGAGGGCAGAGGCCGTATGACTGCGGTTCTTGAAGCCGCATATGCACTCGGCTTTATGATAGGCTCACCGGTTGCAGGTGTTCTTATGGAAAACTTCGGCTGGGCTGTACCGTTTGTCTTAATGGCAGGCATCGCCGTGGTTTTTGCAATCGCTTTAGGCTTTATTCTCCCGAAGGAAGGAGAAAAACGGTTCGGTATCGACGCAACCGTTTCTCACGAGATGCAAGAGAACAAGGCGGAAAAAGGCTCATATTTCCACAGACTTTCGCTCGTACTCAAGGATAAAAATGCCTTGGCAGCCCTTCTTACCGGCTCGCTTCTTATGGGCGGTAACTGGTTCTGCCAGACAATGTACGGCGGTTGGCTTGAAGATAATTTCGACCAGGGCTTATCGGAGATCGGCTTTATTTCCGCGGCATTCGGATTAGCGGTATTTGTTGGCTCGCTCCTTTGCCTTACTCTTACAGACAAGCTCGGAAAAACAAAAGCCATGAAGCTCGGTGCCATTGTGACTATATGCGGAGGCGTAATAGCCGCATTCACCAACCAAAAATCGCTTATTATCGGAAGCATCGGTCTTTTCCTTTACTTTGCATTCGTCGAATTTGCAACAGAGGCTTGTATTTCTCTGTGCACGGATGTAAGAGCTGAAATACGCGGAACCGTAATAGGTTCAAGCTTCGGCGCGCTTGCGATAGGCAGCACGATAGGAACCGGTGTGTCACCCGTTCTTTATACGAAGTTCGGATATACTCCGTGTATCATCGTCGGTACGGTTATTGTGGCCATAGCTTTGCTTGTTATTGCTAAGGTTCTGACTCCCGGTTTTGCCAATAAGGAGAAAAACTGATTATACATTTAGCGTTTCCCTGTGTTCGATGTCTGTCGGATATTTGTTTGCCGTAACGGTTGACAGTAATAAAGAATTAATAATATAATACATATGGATAGTCTTATTAATAAAATGCATAGGGGAGTATAAATGTGAAGAAGAATATAACAATAACGATTGACGAAGAATTGATCAAAGTTGCAGAAAGGTATGAGGCCGAAACGGCAAAGAGCGTCTCACACTTTTTTGAACACGCGGGATATTTGATGCTTGCGAGATACAGTGTTGCATCAGGCGGCGGCCTGTCCTTTGAAAAGGGAAAAGAAGCTATGCAGCTTGATGCAATAACTGTTGAAAATCGGGTGCTTTACGGCCAAGCGGAGACAGCCGCTCAGGATAAAGAACCGATGTCAAACAAGAAAATTGTAAAGGCTTTTTCCGAATATCTTTACAAGTATCTTGAAGGTGTTGCCGATGAGTATCACTGGTCATACGAGGTGGACCCCGAAAGCCATGTGAGCTGGATGAGTCCGGAATTGTTCTCCGGTGAGACGAACGATGACAGTAACAGGTTCCTCGAATGCTGCGGAGAGGCACTTAACCGAGGAATAGATACCGATGACAGCAAGCTTGTTTTTGAAGCTGTCAGACTGTGTATGGATTGGGCGGGAGCTTTTTATGATTTCAGACACGGACCGCAAAAGGGAAACGAAACCGTTGTAAAAAAACTCTTTGACGACGGCACTATTGTTGAATTTATGCGGAAAAGCAGGGAATATATTTTATCCGGCAATATTGAGTCGCTTGAGTATTATACTTCCGGTTGGGCAATTGTATGGTACGTGCTTGATCCGGATAAAATGATAATTCTCGGCTCGCGAGAGGTCTGTGGGCTGAACAAAATTCTGATTGATTTTAAAAAAGAATATAACATTGAAAAGCTACCGAGAGAAATCAACTTCGGACAGTTGGTTTATCGGGACAATAAGAGGTTTATCGAGGGAATAAAATACGTTTACACTCCTAAGGGAAAGCTCAAGATGTATAAAAAAATACTGAAGATATTAAATACCGTGAAGGACCTTGGGGGATATGCTTGCTGCCATGAAATAGACAGAAAGTTGTTTATGATCGGCAGGTAGCAGCGTTTTTGTTCCGATCCGGTGAGATATCACGGGGGAGAAACATATGAAACAAAAAAAATCTATTTCAATTATTGTAATATCATTGATACCGATATGCTTGGCAATAAATGTTGTAGGCGGAAATCTGGCTTCTGCTTTGAAAATACCGCTCTATGTTGACAGCATCGGAACCATTCTTATCGGTATGCTGTGCGGACCTGCAATAGGTTGTCTTACGGGTGCCTTGACAGGTGTCGTGTCGGGAATATTTTCACCGATTATGTTTGCGTATATTCCCGTAACGGCCATTTACGGCTTGGCTGCCGGCTTCTTGAGCAAGAAAAAAATGATGACCAGCATACCGAAACTCATTACCAGCGGAATTATTATTGCGCTGCTTGGCGTAGTATTGTCGTCTCCTATCACCGCACTGGTGTTCGGCGGAATAACTGAGACCGGGCAAGGAGTAATTATAACATTCCTTCGCGCAACCGGACTCGGAGTGCTCCCGGCAACATTGATTTCGTCGTTCTGTACAGAATTTTTGGACAAGCTGCTTTCGTGTGTCGTTTGCTACATTATCGTAAAGGGAATGTCAAACAGATATCTCAGCAAATTCAAATTAGGTCACATTTATCTTAAGGAGAAAAAAGAGAAAAATGACCTTTTTGATGATGACGATATCGCAGACGAAAATACGGATAAAAATACGGACAGCGGAGAGCCGCAATAAGAAAAATACATTGACCGGGGTGGAGATTTATGGATAGACAGGCCATAGAAGAACAATTGAAAAGACAAGGCGGCACAATTAAAGAGCTTAGTCCGATTACAAAGTTTCTGTTTGTTATTTGTACGGCTGTTTTATCGATATTGTTCGGCGGACCCGTATATATTGCGGTGATCAGCGCGGTATACATAATACTGTCTCTTTTCGCTCACGTTTTTAAAGGATTTTTTAAATCGTATTTTAAGCTTTTTGTTTTCTTTGGACTTATGCTTATTTTGATAAGCTCATTGTTTCAAAATGCCGAAGCTGAAGTGCTTCTTTCAATCGGAAAAATCTCATTATATAAGGTCGGTTTTATACGAGGCTGCAGAATGTCTTCGGTAATTCTCACTCTTGCGGGAGGACTTTTGCTCTTTACCGAGACAACGCAGGTTCAGGACCTTATGGCGGTTCTCGGCAAAATGGGTCTGTCGTCCAATGTTGTTTATATGGTAGTTGCATCATTTCGCTCCATAAACGAATTATCGGACAAAATGGGGCAGATTCTTGAAGCTCAAAGCTCTCGAGGAATTGAAACGGAAGGCAATTTGTTTGTCAGATTAAAGGCGATTTTACCTATGCTTATTACATTGCTGCTCAGCTCTATGGTAAGCGCGGAGGAAAAAGCAATAGCTTTAGAGGCGAGATGCTTTAACTGCCATTGCAAACGCACGTCTTTAAGAGTAAACAACACAAGCAGGGCAGATGTTGTGACTATGATAGGAATAGCTTTTGTAACAGCTGCACTTATTGCCGTGAAATTCATTTTCATCAAATGATAAGGAGACAAGTATGGAAGCTGTTAAAATAAGTAATCTGTCATACAAATACCCATCTGCCGACGAATACTGCCTGAAGAACGTTTCTTTTTCCGTTTCGGAGGGAGAGGTATGTGCGATTGTCGGCCCGAACGGCTGCGGCAAAACAACGATTTGCAATATCATCCGCGGCCTTATTCCGTCTTTTCACGGCGGAGAGGTTGAAGGGTCGGTTGAAATATTCGGAAAAAGCACAAAAGAGATCAGCGAAGAAGAAAAGGCCAAAAGAATAGGCTTCGTTTTTCAAAACCCCTTTACTCAAAACAGCGGAATAAAAGAAACTGTTTTTGAAGAGATTGCCTTCGGTCTTGAAAATATGGGAGTTGACCGTGAAGAGATTATAACCAAAGTAATGGACATCATAAGCTTGCTCCAAATCGAAGCTTTTATGTTCAAGCATCCCTGTGAGCTGTCCGGCGGACAGAGACAGAGAGTCGCTTTGGCTTCCATCATTGTTCAGGACCCGGATATTATTGTTATAGACGAACCGACCTCTCAGCTCGACCCGAAGGGTACGGAGGATGTATTCGAAATAATCAAATATCTGAACAGGCAAAAGAAAACGATAGTTTTGGTTGAGCATAAGATGAATCTGATAGCCGAATATGCAGACCATATAGTATATCTCAATGACGGCTCGGTGCTGCTTGACGGATCTCCGGAGGACGTATTGTCAAGCGAACTCCTTTATGAAAAAAATCTTGATATGCCCTATGTTGCCGTTCTCGGATTTCAGGCAAGAAGCAGAGGACTTTTTATCGACAAAATCCCGACAACGGTGGATGAAGCTCTGAAAATATTTACCGAATGTGTGCAAAAATCCAAAGGAGGAAGTGACGGCTGTGGCTTATCTTGAATTGAGAGATGTCTATTTTGAATATCCAAGCGGGCATGTTGCCGTTGAAGGCGTAAGCATCTCTGCGGATTTAGGCGAAAAAATAGCGATTATAGGCGAAAACGGAGCCGGAAAAACAACAACCGCAAAGCTTATGAACGGTCTGCTTAAGCCCACAAAGGGTGAAGTGCTTATAAACGGTGTATCCACAAAAGGCAAAACGACCGCGATGATTGCGCGAAAAGTGGCTTACGTATTTCAAAACCCCGACGACCAAATTTTTAATCAGGAGGTGCTGGCCGAAATTTCATACACGCCGAGATACTTTAAAGTGGATGAAGAAACGGTGAACAAGAGATTAAAAAAAGCGGTTAAATTGACGGGGCTCAAGCCGTATATCAATGAAAATCCGTACAATCTTTCGTATTCATACAGAAAGTTTGTGACGATAGCCGCGGCAATAGCGGCCGACCCGGATGTATTTGTTTTTGATGAGCCGACAGCTTGTCAGGACAGACACGGCATAAGACTATTGTCCGGAATTATCAATGCACTGTCCTCCGAGGGAAAGCTTGTAATTACCATTACACATGATATGGAATTTGTTGCCGAAAACTTCGACAGAACCGTGTGTATGGCAGACAAGCATATACTTATGGACGATAAAACGAACAGAATCCTTACCGATGACTCGCTTATGGAGAAGGCCGCATTGAAAAAACCGAATGTGTCATATCTCGCATCCGAAATGGGATTTGAAGGTGTTATTACAAGTGAAGATTTTCTTGCGGCTCTTACCGAAAATTCAAAGCGACTTTGAGCGGAGATGATGAAGTGCCGAAAGATTTGTCGGCGGCGACGCTTATGAATCGATTTTATTGCGATTGATTTTCGGAATAAGTCTTAAAAAAGCACTGTATGAATTTAATTCAGTTAATTAGCCCTTTGAGAAATAAATGTTTCTCAAAGGGCTGATTTTTGCGTACTGTGTGAGATGACACTTCGTAAATTACTGTTGATTGACTTTGACCTACGATTTATATATAATTTATACTGAAAAATCTAATTGATAATCTCGTATGTGCATAAGCTTGCGTATGATTCAAAAGAGGCGGCGGATTTAATGTTAAGCTTATCACCTTGCCATGGCGGCTTGCGATACCTATGTTTATTAAAGGAGTGCTTGTCAAGTGAAACACCCCCGAAACATTCGTTTTAAAAGAGTTTTTAAAAACATTTTGATGCTTACGATAGCGGGAATGATAAACGCTTTCGGCATTACGATTTTTATGACCCCGGTTAAGCTGTACGACAGCGGAATTTCCGGAACGTCAATGCTGCTTGAGCAGATTACGCCGCCGAATTTGACTCTTTCTCTGTTTCTTTTAATCCTAAATGTGCCGCTTTTTTTGTTTGGACTTAAAAAGCAAGGCGCAGGCTTTACGTTTTATTCGATTTATGCGGTTGGCGTTTATTCGCTGTTTGCGTGGCTGATTACCGATGTGTTTCCGGTAGATGTGAGTATAGCATCGCCGCTCGCCGGAACCGATTTGTTGCTTTGTGCGCTGTTCGGCGGCGTCCTTTCCGGTATCGGAAGCGGTCTTGCTATCCGTTACGGAGGAGCAATGGACGGCATTGAGGTTATGGCGGTCATTTTTGCAAAGCGACTCGGAATTACCGTCGGCACATTCGTTATGATATATAATTTCCTTTTGTATGTCATTTGCGGAATCGTGCTTAAAAGCTGGGTGCTTCCGCTTTATTCCATAGTTACGTATTCGGCGGCGTTGAAAACAGTTGATTTTATAGTCGAGGGCATAGACCGCTCAAAGTGTGCCGTTATTATAACCGAACGACCCGAAGAGATATGTGAGGTTTTGAGCGAGGCGTTTGGCAGCGGCCTTACAAGGCTCAATGCAAAGGGCGGATATTCAAATCGTGATAAGGCGATGATTTATTTCGTAGTTAACAGGTATCAGGTAGGTAAAATGAAGGACTACGTTCACGGCATAGACCCGACGGCGTATATCATAATGAGTGAGGTTGCCGATATTTTCTCAAATAACATTGATAAAGGCTGATATTTAACAAATAAAAACGAAACGAGCTGTAACGGTTAAAACCTTTACAGCTCGTTTTTACTTAATGAGTATTTTTTACAGTATATCTATATGCTCGCCGGCGAGTGCCTTATTCATACTGCGGACGGCGCAGAACTTACCGCACATTGAGCAGGTGTCGTCGTGCTCGGGGGAGCGGTCGTCACGTATTGCTTTAGCCGTTTCGGGGTCAATGGCACATTTCCATTGGGCTTCCCAATCAAGTGCACGTCTTGCGTCGCCCATTTTGTCGTCGATATCACGGGCTCCGCGGACGCCCTTGGCAATATCCGCCGCATGAGCCGCTATACGGCTTGCGATGATGCCCTGCTTAACGTCGTCGAGATTCGGGAGAGCGAGATGCTCGGCCGGAGTTACATAGCAGAGGAAAGCCGCGCCGCTCATTGCCGCCATGGCTCCGCCGATTGCTGCCGTTATGTGGTCATATCCGGGAGCTATATCGGTTACGAGCGGCCCGAGAACGTAGAAGGGAGCACCCATGCATATTGTCTGCTGAACCTTCATATTGGCAGCTATCTGGTCCATCGGAACGTGTCCGGGGCCCTCAACCATAACCTGAACGTCCTTTTCCCAAGCTCTTTTTGTTAATTCGCCGAGACGTACAAGCTCTTCGATTTGACATACGTCGGTCGCGTCGGCAAGACAGCCGGGGCGGCAGGCGTCGCCGAGAGAGATTGTAACATCATATTCGCGGCATATATCAAGTATTTCATCATAGTATTCGTAAAACGGGTTTTCTTCACCTGTCATACACATCCAGGCAAAAACGAGTGAGCCACCGCGCGAAACTATGTTCATTTTCCTTTTGTGCTTACGTATCTGGTCAATTGTTTTTCTTGTGATTCCGCAGTGGAGCGTTACAAAGTCGACTCCGTCCTCTGCGTGAAGTCTTATGACGTCAATAAAGTCCTTTGCGGTCAGAGTGTCAAGGTCTCTCTGATAGTGAATTACGCTGTCGTAAACGGGCACCGTGCCTATCATAGCAGGACATTCGTGCGTAAGCTTCTGCCTGAACGGCTGTGTGTTGCCGTGGCTTGAGAGATCCATTATAGCTTCAGCACCCATATTAACTGCCGAGAGAACCTTTTGCATCTCAATGTCATAGTCCTTGCAATCTCTCGAAACGCCGAGATTTACATTTATTTTTGTGCGGAGCATTGAGCCGACGCCCTCGGGCGACAGGCACTTGTGACGCTTGTTGGCGGGTATTACGACCTTACCTGAGGCTACGAGGGGTAATAACTCATCTGTTGTCATGTGTTCTTTTTCGGCTACTGCCTTCAGCTCATCGGTAATAATGCCTTTTCTTGCGGCGTCCATCTGTGTTGCGTAAGCTTCTGTTTTCATTTTTTTTCTCCTTTGTATTAGGTTGATCGTCGAACGGCAGAGCCGCTCATCACTTTGACTTTTTATTCTCCGATGCTTTTTGCGGCGTATTTGCCGGAAAGCATGAAAGCGTGATTCATAGGACCGTTTCCCTTGCCTAAATCGAGCATAAAGGCGAGTGCCTCCGAGATGTAATCCTTGGCAAGCTTTACGGAAGCTTTTAAATCGTATCCCTTGGCGAGGTTGGCGGCTATTGCGCTTGACAGCGTGCAGCCGGTGCCGTGGGTGTTGGGATTGGCAATGCGCTTTCCGTAGAACCAAAAGCTCTCGTTTTCGTTATAGAGAAGGTCGCTTGCGTCCTCAATGCTGTGTCCGCCCTTTAAAAGCACGGCGCAGCCGCATTCCGAATGAATTTTTGCTGCGGCCTTTTCCATATCGCCCTTGTCCTTAATTTCCATGCCGGATAGCACGGCGGCTTCGGGAATATTGGGCGTTACGAGTGTGGAAATCGGTAAAAGTTCCTTTTTCATCACGGCAACTGCCGGAGATTCCATGAGCCTTGAGCCGGAGGTCGCAACCATAACCGGATCCACTATGATGTTTTGAGCATCGTAGAATTTCAGCCTTTCGGCTGTCACGCGAATTAACGCTGCCGTAGGAATCATACCCGTCTTAACTGCATCGGGTCGTATATCCGTGAATACCGCGTCAATCTGCTCCTTGAGAAATTCCGGAGATACCTCCGAGATGTCTGTTACGCCGGTGGTGTTCTGTGCCGTCAGGGCCGCAATGGCGCTCATGGCATAAACTCCGTTCATAGTCATCGTTTTCAGATCGGCCTGAATACCGGCGCCTCCGCTGCAATCACTGCCTGCGATTGATAATGCTGTTTTCATATTTGCCTCCGTTTTTTATAAGCTTAGCATTATTTTTATAGAGCGACAAAAGGTGGTGCCCCCGGTTTGCCGCTGTTTTGTTATTTTATCTTTTTTATATCATTTATAAAGTTGCTCGGGAAAAGAAAGTTGTTTAAGTAAATGTCCGATACGGCTTTCATCTTTTCGGGAGCTTTTTCGCGGCTGTCATAGACCGCTGCCACATAAAAACCCGCTCCCTTTGCCGTCTTTGCGGCGTGATATGCATCCTCAAAGACGAGAGTTTCGTCTTTTTTTGTGCCGAGAAACGACAGCGCCTCGCAATATATGTACGGGTCGTTTTTGTCGTGCCCGACTTCTCCGCAAGTGAATATTTTGTCGAAAAATCCAAAAAGGCCGCATCTTTTAAGTGCGCCCTCTGTGAGCTTTCGTTCCGCGGCTGTCGTAATGCACATACGCACGTTAATTTCGCGAAGAGCGGTTAGAAATTCTCGTACGCCGTTCTTCGGCTGTGCTTCGCAGAGATAGAAGTCGCCCACCGTTTTGTTTACGCCGTCGACTATTTCGTTTACAGATAAGGGTAAATCGTAATTTTTCTTGAGATATTCTGCTGCCCCCGAAAGGCTCTTGGGTTTAAGCACTTCACAGAGGTTTTCTCTCGGGACTTTGCCGCATTGCTTTAAATAATCTTCTCCTGCGGTGTCCCATACCGACATTGTATCAAAAAGAGTGCCGTCAAAATCGAATACGGCTCCGCTTAGTTTCATTTTGACTTCACCGTTTCCTCCGTCAGATTGCGAAGCGCGCGACACGTATTTTCGATATCGTCTGCCGCAAATATCGCGCTGACAAGAGCAACACCGTCAATTCCCGTGTGAGATAGTTCCTTTAAGTTTTTGCCGTTGATTCCGCCGATTGCAACAACGGGAATGTCTACGGCTTCGCAGATGCTTCTGAGCGTTTCCTTTTTCATTGCGCCTGCATTTTGCTTTGTCGAGGATCCGAAAACCGCGCCCGCTCCCAAATAGTCGGCACCGTTTTTAACGGCTTCAACGGCTTCTTCAACGGTATGTGCGGAAACTCCTATTATCATATCGTCGCCGACTCTTTCGCGAACACAGGAGGCCTTCATATCGTCTTGGCCTACGTGAATTCCCTCGGCGTGACATTTGACGGCAATGTCCACATTGTCGTTGACGATAAACGGTACACCGTAGTGCTTGCATATCTCATGTATTTTAATCGCTTCCTCAAGAAATTCCGCATCGGAAAGCTCTTTTTCACGAAGCTGAACGCAGGTGCAGCCGCCCTTTAATGCCGCTTCTACCTGTTCGCAAAGCGTCTGTTTGCCGACCCAAGCACGGTCGGTTACGGCGTAGAGAAGCATATTTTTTTTATCGCATTTCATATTTTGCACCTTCTTCCAATCCTTGCGGTGTCATATTGCAGACAGCGTCGATTATGTAATTCCTGTATGAAGCGTTGCCGTCAAGAGGGGAGAGCCTGCCGAATGCCGTTTCGCCTGCGAGCCCCATGGCTGAGACGGCAGAAGCCGCCGCCGTCAGTATGTCGTTTTGATTTGCCGCGATAAATGCGGCGGTGAGTGATGACAGCTGGCAGCCCGTGCCCGTGACAAGTGACATCATATCGTTACCGTTCCTTATTACAAAAGCCCTGTCCTTATCGGCTACGATGTCTGTTTTTCCGGTAATTGCAATTACCGAGCCGGTCTTTTCCGAAAAGCTCTTTGCGAATGCTACCGCTTTATCGAGAGTTTCCTCGGTAAAACGGTCGGCAATATCTGCGTCAACGCCTTTTGCGGAGCCTGTTCCGAGTGCCAATGTCTTGATTTCCGAGATGTTGCCGCGAATTACCGAAAAGTGTATGTTGTTAAGAAGCTTAAATGCCGTGTCTGTTCTGAATTGCGATGCCCCGACGCCAACCGGGTCTAAAACTACGGGATGGCAAAGCTCGTTGGCTTTTTTGCCTGCCGCAAGCATTGAGGGAATCGTGCGAGAACTAAGCGTGCCGATGTTTATGCAGAGCCCGTCGCACGCGGATGTGATTTCCGCCGCCTCTCTTTCGTCATCCGCCATTATTGGTGACGCACCGCATGCCAAGAGTATATTTGCACAGTCGTTAACCGTAACGAAATTTGTTATACTGTGAATCAGCGGTCTTTTTTTTCTGACATTTTGCAGCATTTCTCCGAACATTTTTTCACGGCCTTTCGGTTCATAATATAAGTGCGATTTTTTTGTACCGTGAGGTACGACTTGACATAAAGCTTTATTTCAATCCGTTTTGCATTTTGGAAAGAACGCCGCATTTTTTAAGCGTGAAAACAATAATTCCCGAAATAATCGAGCCGACTGCGGTTGAGATGAAGAACGGGATTATATATGCGTAAAAAGCAACCTCCGAGGCACTTTTGCCCATGAGTAATACGGCTACTGGATATGCGCAAAGACCGCCGAGCAAAGAGGTTCCGCCGACCTCGCCCACGAGGGTAAGCGGAATATTTTTACTCTTTTTATAGATGAGACCGCATATGAGGGCACCGAACATGCTGCCGGGGAAAGCCATAAGGCTGCCGAGACCGAGCAGATTTCTGATGAGAGATGCCGCAAAGGCGACGCCGAGACCGTACCACGGACCGAGAAGTACGGCGCAGAGAATGTTTACCATATGTTGTATCGGCGCACACTTACTGCCGAATACCGGGAAAGAGAATAAACTGCCGACAACGGCTACCGCACAAAACATACCTGCAAGGGCAAGCTTTTTAACCTGATTTTTTTTCATTTTAATTGCTCCTTAGAAAGTTTTATATCGGTCGAGGCTTTTTGGCCTCCTCTCACGCCGGAACACGGCTTCCCATCGCAGCAGTGTTGTCATCATACGGTGCAACATTGAAATTACAAAACTCAGGGCGCTCCCCCTGCTTTTTGCCGCGTCGTTTTCCCCGCGGGGCATTTTCACATCCTTTTTTGTGCACAGTCCGACTTTTATTTTTGACAAAAGAAAAAACGGAGCTTTTCACTCAAAATGCGAAGCTCCGTTTAACAAGTCTTTTTCGGGTGACTTCCTACGGCGGCATTATCCGCATCAGGTGAAAAAGGGTCGAAGTTGATGACTTCCTCTCAGCCTGCAAAAACAAGCTCCCCTGTACTTTAAATTATAGGTTGAATACCTTTTGTTATTATATACCGATAAGCCTTGGTTTGCAATAGCAAATTGTTGTATTACAATATGAAACGATTGTATGATGCTCGCTGAAAGTGCTTGACTACGGCATTTAATAAAGATATAATTTTATTACTACATTTCAAATGCTTTCTCGGAGGGAATAATGAAGAATACATATCAAAAAATCTTGGCAATAATACTGCTTCTATCGGTACTTCTCGGGGCATTTTCAACGGCGTCGTTTGCCTCCGAAAAGGATTCACTGAAAAAAGAAGGCAATACATGGTATTATATGCAGGGCGGCGAAAAGGACAGCTCATATACGGGGCTTGTCAAATACTATGACACTTGGTATTACGTAAAGGACGGCGTTCTCGACTGGAGCTATACCGGCCTTACCAAGTATTACGACACGTGGTATTACGTCGAAAACGGCATACTTAACTGGGATTATACCGGCCTTACCAAGTATTACGGTACGTGGTATTATGTGCAAAACGGCGTACTTAACTGGGATTATACAGGTCTTACCAAGTATTACGGTACGTGGTATTACGTCGAAAACGGCGTACTCAATTGGGATTATACAGGCCTTACCAAGTATTACGATACATGGTATTACGTCGAAAAAGGCGTACTTAATTGGAATTACACAGGCCTTACCAAATACTATGATACTTGGTATTACGTAAAGGAAGGCGTTCTTGACTGGAGCTATACCGGTCTTACCAAGTATTACGGCACGTGGTATTACGTATACGGCGGCATATTGCGCTGGGACACCAATACTCTCGTTAAATACGGTGACGATTGGTATGTCGTATCGGGCGGTGTTGTAGATTTCGGTTATAACGGTGCATACGTTTACGGTGACACTCTTAATGCCATTGACGGCGGCGTTTGGAACAAAAATTACAACGGCCCCATATATTATGACGGCAATGCCTATACTCTCACAAACGGTACGTTATACAGCTATTATCTTCACCCACAGGCGGTAAATCACAATGCACCTTATCTTATAGCGGTTGATCGCACGAATAACTGTATCACGGTTTATGCAAAGGATAACAGCGGTAAATTTACCGTGCCGGACAGAGCCTTTGTGTGCTCGGTGGGAACGGACGGCTTAACCCCCGTCGGAGTTTTCAACACTCCGGCAAAATATCGCTGGAAGGAGCTTAGGGGCAACGTTCACGGGCAGTATTCAACGAGAATAGTCGGTAAGGTACTTTTTCACTCCGTACCGTATTCAAAGCAGGACAATTCCACGCTCCTTTACAGGAGCTATAATAAACTCGGCAGTGCTGCTTCTCACGGCTGCGTCAGACTTACAACTGCTGACGCCAAGTGGATATATGATTGCTGTCCGCTCGGAACAACGGTTATGATATATGACAGCTGGGGAGGAACTGTTCTTCCGAAGCCCTCGGCGGTTAAAATCAGTGCCTCTGACGGTCGCCGCGGCTGGGACCCGACAGATCCCGATCCCGCAAATCCGTGGAGAAGATGATTAAACGCTTAAATTAAAAATAAAATCCCGAACAGACGGCCTATAAATGTGCGGCCTTTGTTCGGGATTTATTTATTCTGGGTATTTATATTACTGTATTTCGGAAATCTTTACGGGTCTGTGTTCCTCTACCGATTTTCTTGCGGCAAGACCTATCTTTACAGACTGAAGGCCTGCGTGAATACCCACGGGAACCTCGGTATCGTTTATGACCGCCTCTGTGAATTGACGCATTTCCTCGGAGAATGAGCCCATATATCTCTCAAGGAAGAAGAAGAGCGGCTTTTCGCCGGTAACGCCGTCAGCGTTTGATATTACCGCCGAGGATACGGTGTCGTTGCTCGTCGCAACCATACCCTTAGAGCCGAAAAGCTCGGCGCGCTGGTCATAGCCGTAAGCCGCCTTGCGCGAATTGTCTATAACCGCCAAAGCGCCGTTTGCCATTTTCATGGTTATGATTGCCGTGTCAACGTCGCCCTGCTCGCCTATGGCCGGGTCAACAAGCACCGCGGAGTTTACATAAAGCTCTTCAACGTCGCTGTCGGTGAGGAAACACGCCATATCGAAATCGTGAATCGTCATATCGAGGAAGATACCTCCCGACACCTTTATGTATGCGGGATTCGGCGGTTCGGGGTCGCGCGAGGTAATTTTCAGTATGTGCGCTTCACCTATTTTCCCGTCGTCATAAGCCTTGCGTATAGCGGCAAAATTATGGTCAAAGCGGCGGTTGAAGCCCACCTGAAACTTAATATCCGGATGCTCCTTTAAAGCGTCTGCGACGGCTTGGATTTTTTCGATAGAGTGGTCAACCGGCTTCTCGCAGAAAACGTGCTTTCCGGCGTTTATGGCTTCTATCGAAATTGCGGCGTGTGTGTCGGTTGAGGAGCAGACAAGAACGGCGTCAATATCCTTGTCGTTCAAAATGTCCTTATAGTCTTTTGTCACCTTTGAAACCCCATAGCTTCTTATAAGCTTTTCGGTTTCTTCGTTCATAAACGGATCTGCCATTGCGGTTACCGTTGCATTTTTTACGTGGTAGGAGATTGACTCAAGATGCACCTTGCCAATGCGTCCTGCGCCGATGATGCCGATTTTTAACATAATTATCACATAACCTTTCAGGCAACAAATAGTTATTTAAAATCACCCTGCGTCCCGTGTTGCCCTGACAGGTATAACCGGTGATTTCTGCTGTTTCAAAATTGTACCGTCGGCAAATTTTGAGTGAAATATGATTTAAACAGCGAGATTTATACTGTTTGTATCCGAAAAATTATTTACAAAGTCTGTCGTAAATCTTCAATATATCTTCAACGGATATATCCTTTATCGTATTAGACGGTGAGCCGGATGCGAAGGCATCCTCTGCCATTTTCGGCATCGCTTTGCGGAAATCTACAAGGTCGATTCCGTAGCCCGATACGCTCGGTATGCCGCAGATGTCGCAAAGCTCCTTGCAGGCATCAACGAATTTCCTTGCTGCGGCGGAGTCGGAACCGTCGCTTGCGGCTTTCCCTATTGCCCGTGCCATATCGGCAAAGCGCTTTTCTGCGCCGTCGTAAACGTAGTCGAAGCATTCCGCCATAAGCATGGCGTTGCTTATTCCGTGCGGCACATGGAACAGCGCGCCTATCGGTCGTGACATACCGTGAATTACGGTAACGGAAGCATTGTTGAACGCCGTACCGGCTTCAAGAGCCGCAAGGCTCATTTGCTCTCTTGCCTCAATGTTTTGGGGCTCGCGATAAGCCGTGGGAAGATATTTGAAAATTCTTTTTACCGCGCTGATAGCGAGATCGTCCGTCATTGGCTGTGCTTTTCTTGATGTGTACGCCTCGCTTGCGTGGCAAAGTGCGTCAAGTCCGGTAGCGGCCGTAACGGACGGCGGAGCGGTCATGGTAAACGCCGGATCGTCTATTGCAAGGTCGGGCATAAGGACTGCGCCCTTTAAGAGCATTTTTATGTCCTTTTCCGTGTTTGTTATGATTGTAAACTGCGTAGCCTCCGAGCCGGTGCCGCTTGTTGTCGGTATTGCTACCATTGGCGGAGTGGGGACGGTAATAACCTTGCCGAGAAAATCGTTGACGGAGCAGCCGCTTGTCGCAACCGCACCTATCGCCTTCATAGCATCTATCGGCGAGCCGCCGCCTACGGCTATCAGGAAGTCACATTTTTCGTCGTTCCACACCTTTAAGCCCGCTTCGATAATCCTGTCGGTGGGCTCGCTTATGACACCGTCAAAAATTGCGTACTGAGTGCCTTCTTTTTCAAGTATATCCGTAATCTTTGCGGTGTTGCCGAGCTTTACCATCATGGGGTCGGTAACAACAAGAGCTTTTTTGCCCAAGGCACATATATGCTCTGCTGCGGTCGATAAGGCGTTTTCACCGTAAAAAATTTGTTTCGGCATAATAAATTGAAAACTCATTTCTTGACCTCCGCTAAATTAAAGACCGGCTTTTTCGGCAATGTATTTTCTTGCCTTGAGCGCGTATTCAAACGGGTTTGCTTTGGCAGGGTCCTGCTCCGCCTCTACGAGAACATAACCCTCGTAGCCGCTGTCCGCAAGAATGTCGAATATCGGGCCGAAGTCTATCGCGCCGTCGCCGGGAACCGTGAACGTTCCGAGCCGCACGCCTTCAAGGAAGCTGAGGTTTTCCCTCTTAACCTTATCTATTACCTCGGGGCGAATATCCTTTAAGTGTACGTGCTTTACTCTGTTTGCGTATTTTTTCAAAACGCCGATGTAATCCTCGCCGCAGTATGCAAGATGACCCGAATCATATAAAAGGCTGAAAAGCTCGGGGTCGGTATTTTCCATAAGACGGTCTATTTCGGCGGCGGTCTGAACAACTGTGCCCATATGATGATGATATGTAAGGGCTATGCCCATATCCTTTGCGACCTTGCCGAGACGGTTTACGCCGTCGCAAAGGCGAGCCCATTCGTCGTCGTTCATTATGTATTTGTCTTTGAAAACAGACTTATCGGTGCCCTGTATAGAGTAGCTCTGCTCCGAAATGCCGACAACCTTTGCGCCCATCTCCTTTAGAAAAGAAATGTGGTCTGTAAAGTCTTTTTCTACTTCATCATACGGTTTTGTAAGAAGAAATGAAGAAAACCAAGCATTGCAAATTTGCATATTGCGAAGCGAGAGAGCTTTTTTGAGTGCGGGTATGTCGTCTCGCGGATACTTGTTGCCGACTTCGCAGCCGGTAAAGCCGGCGAGAGCCATTTCGGAAATACACTGCTCAAAGGTGTTTTCCGAGCCTAAATCGGGCATATCATCATTTGTCCAAGCGATAGGTGCAATACCTAATTTAACTTTGTTCTTATCAAGCATATCAATATTTCCTCGCTTTACTTTCGTTTTCTTTTTTATTTTTGTAAGCCTCGTTGACCGCCTTGTTGTCGGAGGTTGACGCCACGCCGACATTCCACCATGCGCCATAGCCGTCTGTCATGGTTTTCGGCAAAACCTTAATGTCTATAAGCGTCGAAACCTTAGAATCAAGGCTGTCACGAAGTGCATTTTCAAGCTGTTCAAGAGTTCTTGCCGTGTACGTTTTAACTCCGTAGCCTTCCGCGCTTTTTGCAAAATCAATCGGAACAAGGTCGCCGAGCAGATCTCCGTTTTCGTCACGGAAGCGGAATTCCGTTGCGAGATTGCCTATTCCGTTTGACATTTCAAGATTGTTTATACAGCCGAAGCCGCTGTTGTCAAACAGCAGTACGTTTATTTTTTTATGCTCCTGGATTGATGTGACAAGCTCCGAGTGCAGCATAAGATAGCTGCCGTCGCCGCACATCGCATACACCTCTTTTTGCGGCTCTGCAAGCTTTGAACCCAACGCGCCCGCGATTTCATAGCCCATACAGGAGTAGCCGTATTCCATGTTGTAGGAATATCTGCTGTCCGAGGTCCACATCCTTTGGAGATCTCCCGGCAGAGAACCTGCGGAGCCTACGCAAATCGCGTCGTGGGGAATGATCTCGCGTATTTTTTCGACTGCCGCCACCTGCGTTATTGTGCCGAACTTCTCTGCAAACTCCGGAACGGAGCGTTCGTACTGAGCTTTTATAAGTGTGGTGAAGCCTTCGTTGTAGCTGTATTTTGCAAAGCGTTCCATCTCATCGTTCCAGCACTTTTTTGCCTTTGCGATTTCATCGGTGTATTTTGTTCTGTATTCGTGAGACGACAAAGCCTTGCCGAGAGCGATTATTCCGAGCTTTGCGTCCGCGACGAGCTTTACGGCACCTAATTTGTACGCGTCAAAGCGGGAAGTGTTAATGGTTATAAATTTTGCGTCGCTTCTGAAAAGGCTCTTTGAACCGGTAGTAAAGTCGGAAAAACGAGTGCCTATGCCGAGAATGACGTCGGCGCATTTTGCAATGTCGTTTCCTGCCGAATTACCCGTGACTCCGAGTCCGCCGAGGTTCAGCGGGTCGCTTGAGAGACAGGCGGTTTTGCCGCTCTGTGTTTCGGCAAAGGGAATGCCGAATGATTTGCAGAACATCTCAAGTGCTTCTCCCGCCTCGGAATATCTTACTCCGCCGCCGCAGATAACAAGCGGCTTTTCGGCGTTTAAAAGAATTTCGGCTATATCGTTAACCTCGTCGAGAGAGGGGACGATTCTTGTAATTTTATGTACTCTTTTTGCGAGAAATTCGTCGGGGAAGTCATAGCTTTCACCCTCGACGTCTTGCGGAAGAGAAATGCATACGGCGCCCGTTTCTGCCGTGTCGGTTAAAACGCGCATTGCGTTTATCATGGCAGACATCAACTGCTCCGGACGTGAAATTCTGTCCCAATATCTTGTGACCGCCTTGTAAGCGTCATTTGTTGTTGTGGCAAGCGAATTTACCTGCTCAAATTGCTGAAGCACGGGGTCCGGCTGGCGTGACGCAAAGGAATCTGCGGGAAACAGCAAAAGCGGAATGTGGTTTACCGTAGCCGTTGCGGCGGCAGTTATCATATTTGCGGCACCGGGACCTATGGAAGAAGAACAGGCTATTATTTTTCTGCGATTATTCTGTTTTGCAAATGCGGTGGCAACGTGTGCCATGCCCTGCTCGTTTTTGCCTTGATAAACCGTGAGTCCGCCTCTGTCGGAGTCAAGTGCCTCGCCTAGTCCGCAAACTATTCCGTGACCGAATATCGTAAAAATTCCGTCAACGAATTTTGTCTCCTTGCCGTCAAACGAAACGTATTGATTATCAAGGAATTTTACGAGAGCCTGCGCGGTAGTCATATATGCCATAGTTTTATCTCCTTATTTATCATCTAAAAGCCATTTGTGCTCCGGTGCGTCTATTCTCGTCTTTCTCCACGGGTCGCCGTCAAGATGCCTTATCATCCAAACATAGCACATTTTATATCCGGGAGCCGCTGCCTGCTGATGTGTATGCATAGGTGTTATGCAAAGACAGCCCTTGTCACCCACCTTATAGCAATCGTCTCCGTTAAAGCCGACGCCGAAGCCCTGCGGCTTATCAAATTCGTAGTAGTAGACCTCGGGCTGCGGATGATAATGCGGCGGATAGCTCGTCCAGCAGCCGGGCTTGTGGAAAACCTCGCCCAAGACAAGATTTGAATACGGAGCATTTTCATAGTCAAACACCGTAAGCACCTGTCTGTCGGCCGTGCCGCCCCATTGGTCTGCGCCGAAGTGCTGAACTGTCATATCCTCGCCTTTATAATAATGAACGCCGAAATCGTTTGAGTTATCAGTTTGCTCAATTACAATTCTCGACTCCTCGTTCGCCTTAACCGTTACTGTGTTATTCCTTGCAAAATGAATTGCCGTTGCCTTGTCAAGAAACGGAGAACGTCTCTTTGCATTTTCGGTTTTTTCGTCAAAAACAAAATCGACATCTCCCGCCATCAAAAGCAGAGCCGTTTCATTTTCCGCTTCGCAAAAGGTCATGGTTTCGCCCGCTTTGAGAATTTTAACTCTTATATCCATCAGCATATCGGAGTTTTTGCCGTTTCTCTCGCAGAGGATTTTTTCATTGTTTTGGTTGAATTTAGGATTTTCGTACATACATTACCCTCGTTTATATAAATTAAACTTTTACCTTATCATCCGTAAGCGAAGCACTTGCGGTTTTTATCGGTATTTCTTCACCGAGATAGGTGGGCTCGGGCTCAGCTATACAATAAAAGAAATCCTTTACCCTTGCCGCCGCTTCTCTTATGTTATTTTTGACGGGATATTTGAGCTCCTCCCTGTCAAGACCGTAAGCCTCAATGCCAAGCTGCCTTGCAACATACACAGCCCTGTAAAGATGGTATTTTTGCGTTACAATAAGCACTTTTTGGACCTTGAAAACATCTCTTGCCCGATACATTGACTCATAGGTTGAAAAACCTGCATGGTCAATATACACGCAATCAGCCGAAATACCGTTTTCAACAAGGTAATCCTTCATAGCGTTTACCTCGTCATAGCTTTTCGTGCCGTGATCCCCCGAAACAAGGAATCTGTCGCTGCAACCTTTATTGTATGCTTCAAGAGAAAAATCAAGTCTTTCCTTTAGCATAGGCGACGGCTTGCCGCTCCAAAGCCCTGCACCAAGTACCAAAATACAATCATAGCTGTCCGCTTTTAATTCGTCTACGGTAACAAAATTCTTTTTAGAAAAAGAAATCATATATGCGTTAATGCCGATTACTGCCGCAAAAAGCAAAATACAAACACATAAAATCGTTCCGACAACACCTTTGAAAATCTTGTTTTTGAACAGTTTTTTCATCTTGAGCCTTCCTGCAAATCAAAAAAGGGAGCGGAATGATTTACACCCTTGCAATCATTTCACCGTATTCTTCTTTTTCTTTCTTAATAAAGTCCTTGACCGCTTCGACAGAGGGCATATCCTGTGAGCAAGCGTGAGAAGCTACAAGCATAGCCGCCGAAGCCGAGCCGAATTCGAGAGCGTCGATTATATCATAGCCCTCAAAAAGTCCATAAAGGAATGCGGAAGCGTAACCGTCTCCGCCGCCGAAGGATTTAAGGAGTTTAACGGGGAACGGCTTAATGTTATAGCTTTCGCCGTCATTTGTATAAGCTGTCGAGCCCTCCTTACCGTGCTTGATTACCACAATTTTAGCATTTTGCGAATGCCAATATTTAGCTGTTTCCTCGTCGGACATACCCTGCTTTATGAGCTTTTCGGTAAGGTCGTATTCCTCACGAGAGCCGAGAATAATATCAGCCTCACGGGCAACTGCGGAGTAATAGATTGATATTTCGTCGTCGTTTTTCCAATTATATGCACGGTAGTCAATATCAAAAATAATCGGAATACAATTTCTCTTTGCAAGCATAACAGCCTTGAGCGCCGCCTCTCTCGACGGGCTTTCGCAAAGAGCGGTGCCTGAAATCAAAAGAGCCTTACCCTGCTTGATGTATTCCTCGTCAATATCGGAAACCTCCAATTTTAAGTCGGCCGCATCGTTGCGATACATAACTATGGAGCTTTCGGTTTCGGATTTAATTTCGGTAAATGTAAGGCCGATTTTCTCACCGTTTTCACATCTCTTAACTCTTGATGTGTCAATTCCCTCTTTCTCAAAGAAATCGGTTACGAATGTGCCGAGCTGGTCATCGGAAACACGGGCAAAAAATCCGCATTTTTTACCGAGTCTCGCAAGTCCTACCGCTATATTTGCGGGAGAGCCGCCGAGGTATCTCTTAAAGGTGGTACTTTCGTTAAGAGGGCAGTAATAATCGACGGGATTCAAGTCAACCGCAATTCTGCCCAAAAGAATAAGGTCATATTTTTTTGAAGAATCAAATTCTATGTATTTCATAATTGTCTCCTTAATTATTCCATATTGAAAACTTTAATATGTCTTTTAACATTTTGATAAACTCCCTCAACCTCACAGGCGGAGAGCTCAAAATAATTGGCTTTTTCCTTGCTATCACAATAAGTCTTTGCATAAGATGCCAAGCTGTCAAAGGAAGCTGTTGCTATATTTATCTTGCGAACACCGAGTGAAATCGCCCTCTGGAACTGCTCGTCGCTTATACCCGTACCGCCGTGAAGCACAAGCGGTGTATTGACTTTTTTATGTATTTCCTCAAGCACGTCAAAGCGAAGCTCGGGAAGTACGGGATAATTTCCGTGCGCATTGCCTATTGCCACGGCAAGTGCGTCAACTCCCGTTTCATCACAAAAGCGTTTAGCGTCATCGGGGTTTGTGCAAAGAATTTTGTGGCTTTTGCCCTCGCCCTCGTTTCCGCCGACAACTCCCAATTCGGCTTCAACGGTTGCGCCGTATTCCTTTGCGGTTTCAACGACGCCTTTTACCGTTTTAATATTTTCCTCAAGCGGTAAAAGCGAGCCGTCAAGCATTACCGACGTAAAGCCTATATCAAGAGCCTGTTCAACCGTTTCGACATTTAATCCGTGGTCAAGGTGCACCGCAATATCGACATTGGCATTTTCAGCCGCCGAAATCATCATCGGTCCCAGCAATTCCAAAGGCGAACTTTTAAGTCTTACCTCCGCTATTTGCAAAATAATGGGGGTTTCAAGTTCCTCCGCCGCCTTGACGGCGCCCATTACCATTTCCATATTGCCTACGGAAAAGGCACCTATGGCAACACCTTTTTCTTCGGCGCGCGCAAGCAGCTCTTTCATAGCAACAAGTGACAAAAATAACACGTACCTTTCGAGATATTATATACAACATACTAAAAATATATGTATAATTATAACACGTTCGGGGTGTATTTCAATGTTTGAAGCAGTAAAAAAAGATTTGCAAAATCTGTATAAAATAACGAGAAAAGCGTCCCTTGCGTAAAACAAGGAACGCTTAATAATTGCATATGTATGCAGGCTTTTGTTATGCTCCGGCTTTTTTCTGCTTTTTGTCGGGCAAAACTATTTCGCCGGCTTTAACAAGCGAGAATTTGGCAACGCCCGGGCCTATGATGGAGTAGATAAACGTCGAGCAGAGTATTACCGTGCGAAGCTGCGGAGCATAGTCGGGTACCATGCTTGAGGCGACGGCGATAAGACCGAGCGCAACACCTGCCTGCGGCATCAGCGTGGGGCCTAACCATTTGCATACTTTATCGGGCTGATGCGTAATTTTTCCGCTGACATATGAGCCGAGCATTTTACCTATAACTCTTACCACCACATAGATTATTCCGATAAAGCCGATGGATTTAAGTGCCGATACGTCGAACCCAGCGCCCGAAATTACAAAGAACATCATGTATATAGGCGGAGTGAAGCCCTCCGAGACTTTTACAACGTCGTCGGAATCGTGGATTATGTTTGTAAGCACTGCGCCGAGGCACATACATGCGAGCAGGCTTGAACCCTTGAGCAACGTGGCGAGATAATATGTAAGCGCCACCATACCGAGTATAACGCAAATACGGTTGGAGTGTTTTTTAAACCACTTCAGAAGAACCTTCATCACAAGAGCTAAAACAAAGCCGATAACTGCCGAAATCAGCACTTGATAAAACGGGTCGAGTATTGAGAGAACGAGGCTCCTGTCGCCTTTTCCGTTCATGGCGGTGACTATTGTGCTTGCAAAGCCGAAGCCTATAAGCGCCACGGCATCGTCAAGGGCGACAACGCTTAAAAGGAGTGATGTCAAGGGACCCTTTGCCTTATACTGATTTATTACCATTATTGTTTGGGCGGGTGCTGTTGCGGCGGCAATTGCACCGAGCAAAATCGACAGCTTTAAGTCAACCTTGCATATAATCAACGTTACCGTAAGAAGTATTACGGCACCCATGGCTTCAAAAATAGCAACTATTATGGGTGCGCTGCCTACCTTTTTAAAATAGTCAAGGCTGAAATCGCAACCGACGGAAAATGCTATAAACGACAGCGCAATATCTGATATTATTGCGAATTCGTCTATCATATTTTGGTCTACGATGTTAAACAGCGACGGGCCGAAAACAAGCCCGGCTATAAGATAACCGGTTACGTTGGGGAGCTTTATGAATTTACACAGCCTGCCGAAAAGAAGCCCCGATATCATCATCAAAGCGACTGTGGCAAGTGTTTTAATTTCCATCCTTATACAATCCTTTCACGTAACTTATCGGAACGGTGAAAACCACTCCGGTATCGGGCTTGGAAAGATCGCCTATAACATCCTCAATGGCCTTTACGGCATTTTCAACGTGATCGTCGTTTACTGCGGCGATTATAAGATTGCTGTTCTCGCGTTCAGGCTTTAAAAATGCCCTCATCGCACCGAAAAACGGAACCTCGCCCTCGTCGCTGTGAGACGCCAAAAGATGAACCATTCCCTTGCTGTCAAGTATGGTAGCACCGTGTATGTCGTGATCCGCAAAGCTCGTCAGTATATCGTCCAGCATTTCGGAGCGGTTCAGTACAAAAAACAAAAGCTGCATAAATTTTTCCTCCGTATCAGATTCAATATTATTTCAATCCCTCGTGCGACAGCAGCGGCAGGCAAAACATAACGCCGGTATTGGGCTTTGAGAGCCCGCCGGTGACTTCGTTCGCAATCTGTTTTGCGACTGCGACCTTCTCGTCCTCCATAGCGCAGAGAAGAAGCTTGTTTTTTGCGGCACTTTCGGGGTTTAAATATTCGCGCAGGGAGCCGAAAACAGGCGGCGGATCAGAGGATGCGCGCCCTATTGCCTGAAGAGCACCCTCGCAATCTATAAGCGAGCCGCCCTTGATACCTGCCTCCATCATTTTTACGAGAATGGAATTCATGTGGTCGCTGTCGTGAATTATCATTATTACGAGCTGCATAGTATTCCTCCCTTTTAAATTTCGATATTATTTTACACCTTTATATGATATAATGCAATAAAACAGAATTTTAACGATGGTGGAATTATGGGTCGCAAAATCGAATTTTTTATTGACAATGACAACGGCAATGTCAAAATAAAAGATTATTTAAAGCATAGGGGCGTGTCGCACAGAATGCTCTGCGTTTTAAAGCGCACCGAAAACGGCATATTGAAAAACGGAGTAGGGGCGAGAAGCATCGACATTTTAAATTCGGGTGATACGCTGACTTTGAATTTGCCGTCCGACGAAGGCACCGCCTCCGCTGTGCCTGCGGATATACCGCTCGACATAATTTATGAGGACGACGATATACTCGTGATAAACAAAAAGCCCGATATTGCCATGCACGAGTCGCACAATCACCGTTGCGACGCGCTGTCAAATGCGGTGGCATTTCATCTTATGAAAGAGGGAAAGGAGTGCGTATTCCGCTCTGTCGGCAGACTTGATAAGGGAACGTCGGGCATAGTGGTGTGCGCTCTCAATAAATTTTCTGCGGCAAAGCTGAGCGGTAAAATATATAAGGAGTATTTAGCTGTTGCCGGCGGCGAATTTTACGGCGATGGCGTTATAGATAAGCCTATTATAAGACCCGACCCCATGAAGACCTTGCGCGATGTCGGCGTGGGCGGCGAAAGAGCCGTTACACATTGGAAATCGTTAAAGGTAAAGGACGGCTGTACGCTTTTGAGAATACATCTCGAAACGGGCAGAACTCATCAGATACGTGTTCATTTTAAAAGCCTCGGAGCGCCGCTTGTGGGCGACGATATGTACGGCAGTACGGATAAAAGACTCAGCCATCAGGCTCTGCACTGCTGTTTTGTCCGCTTTACACACCCCGTTACCGAGCAAATTATGGAATTTACCGCACCCATGCCGGACGATATGAATAAGCTTACGTAACGGACCGCCGGCAGCCGCAGGCTGTTCGCTTTTATATTATTTCCTGCTCAATGTCGTCAAAAAGCTCAACGTCAAAAAAATCCCGTATTGATATTTCCAAGCCGTCGCATATTTTTTGCAGCGTTACAACGCCGGGATTTTGACTTTTTGTGTTCAGTATGCTGTAAATCGTGGACGGATTTACGCCGCTTATGTTGCCGAGCGCGTTTATGGCAATGTTCTTTTCCTTACATAAATCGATTATTCTTTGAGCAACAGCATCTTTAATTTTCATAACTACCGCCTTTTTGTCAATGATAGTTAAATCGTATAGGAATTTGGGATATATCGTGTGGGATATATTCCAAATTTTTTTATTGACTTTTATATGCGGCTAATGTAATATTCAATTATGCCGATTTCGCGGTATGTCGCGTGAGGGGCTTTTGCACAGGTGCTTACGGAGGATAAAATAATGAGAGATAACATAAAATATATGCTGTCTAATTGGCTTAAATGGGATAGGAAAAGCCTTGTGTATTTTCTTATACGCATACCGGCGCTTGTGTTTCAGCCGATTGTCACTTCTTATATACCAAAGGCTATGATCGATTGCATAAACGAGGGCGCAACGGTAGGCAGACTTACGCTTGTCGTGGGGCTTTTGAGCGTGCTCGTTGTGCTGACTACTTGGCTTTCGCCGTTTATGCAGGAACTCTTAAACGGCAGCGCGCGTATTATTCGTATGCGCTATGCGGTGCTTGCTTTCAATAAGAATTTGAACACCGATTATACAAATATCGAAAGCCCGGGCGGCAGAGAAAAGAATAAGAGAGCAATGGAGTTTTACCGCAGCTATTATTCGGGTTCGTCGGATTTTCTCGATTCGTGCAATCAATTTTGCGTATGTGTTGTAGGCGTTGCGGCATCTCTTGCGCTGATTTATAAAATCAACATTATTATGATATTGATTATTTTTGCCACCTGTGCGGCGGAGTTTTTCTTGCTCGGCTTTTTGAACGGTAAGGAAAAGAAAACCAAGAACGAGCGAAGCAAAATATTTGTTCGCTATGATTATTACTATAATCTTTGCCGTGATTTTTCTGCGGCTAAGGATATAAGATTGTACGGCTTTACGGATTATTTCCTGTTTGCCATTGCAAAAATAATCTGCGACCTTGAAAAAATCAATCAAAAATTTATGCGCCAAAATATCAGAATCGGAGGACTGAGAGCACTTTTAAATCTCATACGCGAGCTTGTTGCCTATGCATATCTCTCATATCTTGTATGCGGCGGCAGGCTGTCTGTTTCGGATTTCATTTTTTATTTTGGCATTATAACGGGCTTTTCAAATTGGATAATGAATGCCGTGTATCAGTATTCGAATCTTGAGCGTTGCTGTAACGATTGCGCAGCCTTTCGTGAATTTGTCGAAAGCGAGGAGGAGGGCCAAAACAGACCCGACATTGATTTTGACGACGTCGCTTCAATTGAATTTAAGAACGTTTCTTTTACATATCCGTCCGCCGAAAAAAGCACGGTTTGTAATATGTCATTTAAGGTGAACAGGGGTGAAAACATAGCCATAGTCGGCGAAAACGGAGCAGGCAAAACGACCGCCGTTAAGCTGCTTTGCGGCTTATATTATCCTACTTCCGGTGAGATTTTGATTAACGGAAAAAGCAGTCGTGATTTTTCAAGCGACAGCTATTTTAACCTCTTTTCCGCAGTTTTTCAGGACTATTATTTTATGCCGATGACAATTGCGGAAAATATTTGTACTGCCTCGGACTATGACAGAAAAAAGCTTTTTGCCGCATTTGATAAAGCGGGTATTTCCGAAAAAATCAACAGTCTGCCGCTAAAGGAAAAAACCTATATGATAAAGGACGTGTATAAGGACGCGGCTGATTTCTCCGGCGGTGAAAAGCAAAAGCTGCTCCTCGCAAAAGCAATATACAAAAATGCACCTGTTTTGATTTTGGACGAGCCCACGGCGGCACTCGACCCCATTGCGGAAAACGAGCTGTACTTGAAATACAACGAGATGACAAGCGGCAAAATATCGTTTTTTATTTCGCACCGCCTCTCGTCGACGCGCTTTTGCGACAGGATTTTGCTTGTTAAGGACGGGAAAATTGCCGAGAGCGGTACGCATGATGAGCTGATGGCTCTCAAAGGCTTATATTACAGAATGTACCAAGTCCAAAGCTACTATTATAAGGAGAACGGGGGAGAGACCGTATGAACAGAGTAAAAACCGTTTTTGCGGCGTTCCGTGAAATGAACCGTCTCGAAAAACGCCTTATTCCCACCGCCGTTACTGTTGCGTTTGTTACGGCTGTTATGCCGTTTATCAACATTTGGTTCACATCAAAAATCATAGATTTGCTCGACGGCGGAGCAGGTATGAAAAGTCTCACACTCTATATCGGCTCGGCTGTCGGTATTAACGCCGTATTGTTTTTCGTCAACTGCTTTCTCGGCGAAATGCAGTTTGTTTATCGCTCGCTGATGTACAACAAGGAGCTTCGCGAAATTTCATCAAAGCTGTTTCGCATTGAGTATCAACGTCTTGAAAACAGTGAATTTAAGGAGCTTGTTCACAAGCATTCGGAGGCTCAGGACAGGGTCTTTTCCTCATTTGTACAGTTTACATGGATGATGCGTGATTTTATATCGGGTGCGCTTACGCTGGTTATATCCGTTGTTATAATAATTCCGCTGCTCAAAATCGGCTTTGAGAAAACCGGCACCTCGTTTTTTGAACGTCCCGCATTTTTGCTTACGATTTTCGGCGCAATAGCCGTTATGGCGGTTATTATTCTTGTGGTAGCGGTCAGAATGAACAAGGCTTGGTTTAAGGCGAGCGACGAGTATTCGCGCCTTGACAGAATTTTTTATTATTTTCTCAACATGTTTTCGGATTACAATACGGGCAAGGAAATCCGCGTTTATAACGAGCAGACTCTAATAAAGCACACCGCTACGGACAAGCTTTTGACAGACGGCGAAAGGGTTTTGAAAAAAGCTTCAATGAATACGGCCAGGCAAAGCTCGTTCGTTGCGATTTTAGGTGCGCTTGTCGGCTTCGGAATTTATCTTTTTATCGGCACCAAGGGCTTGTACGGACTCTTCGGAATAGGTTCGCTTGTGCTTTATTGCGGAGCGTTTATGCAGATTATTGCGGGCATAATGAAAATGGCGGTAACCTTTGGCAAGACCGCCGAAATGGTGCCGCTCGTCAATTATTATTTCGAGATTGTAAATACGAATGACGAAATGACCTACGGCGAAAAGAAGCTGGATTTATCCGCAGGCTTCGAGCTTGAATTCAAAAATGTTTCATTTAAATATCCGTCCGCCGAAAATTACGCTCTCCGAAATGTCAATCTCAAAATAGAAAACGGCGAGCATCTTGCCGTTGTCGGCAGAAACGGCAGCGGTAAAACCACCTTTATCAAGCTTATGTGCCGCCTTTATGATGTGACGGACGGCGAAATTCTGATTAACGGCACCGATATTAAGGAATACACAAGAGAGAGCATTACAGGTCTTTATTCCGTGGTTTTTCAGGATTTTAAAATATTTTCCGTATCACTTAAGGATAATATTTGCGCAAACTCCGATTTCGACAGCGACAGATTTTATGCTTGCCTCGAAAATGCAAATATTAAGGACAGAGCCGAACGCTTGGCGGATAAGGAAAACACATATCTTTATAAGGATTTGGACGAAACAGGCGTTGAAATATCGGGTGGTGAGGCGCAAAAGCTTGCTCTTGCGAGGGCACTGTATAAGGACGCTCCCGTCGTTATTTTGGACGAGCCCACGGCGGCACTCGACCCCATTGCGGAAAACGAGATATACAGCCGTTTCAATTCCTTTGTTCAAAATAAAACGGCGATTTATATTTCTCACAGGCTTTCAAGCTGCGCCTTCTGCGATAAAATCGCCGTGTTTGACAACGCGCGGCTTGTCGAGCACGGAACGCATCGCGAGCTTTTGGGTGCAGGCGGCAAATACAGCGAGCTTTGGAATGCGCAGGCAAGGTATTATATCTCATAAAGGACTCGGCGAATAAATAAAAAAGACTGCATTTATCAAATGTGATTACGTACGTCACACGGCATAAAGGCAGTCTTTTTATATGTTATACGGCTTTTATTCAGTTTAGCTTTTTGTCGGTTGAGAGGATAAAGCGGAGAACGTTGTTTGCGGTTCTCTGCAGTTCTCCTAAGGCTATTCCGTCCTTTTGACCGTATGTTTCAAGCAGAGAGCCGTCGTTTCCGCCGCTCTTGCTGACCGCGGTTTTAAATCCGGGCATAAGCACGTCAACCTGCGCTCTGACGCGATATGCATTGTCTCTCAGCTGCGGAAATTCGGGTGACGGAGCGTAGCGCATCCACCAGTCTGTCATAACCATACCGCCGAAGTGCCATTCGTCACGCAAAACGGTGGTACAAAGCTCATAATTGTAGTGGCTCCAAACGCCGTTTATCTTGTTGTAGCTTGTCATAATGCAGTGCGGAGACGACTCCTTAACGCATATTTCAAAGCCCTTGAGATAGATTTCGCGAAGTGCCCTTTCGGACACTATGTCGTCGGTGTGATTGCGGTTATATTCCTGATTGTTGCCGGCAAAGTGCTTCGGACACGCCGAAACGCCGTTTTTCTGTATGCCCCTGACCGTTGCCGCAGCGGTTTTACCCGTGAGGTACGGGTCCTCGGAATAGTATTCGAAGTTTCTGCCGCACAGCACGTTCCTGTGTATATTCATACCCGGCGCCAACAGCACGTCGCTGCCCTTTTTTATCATCTCTTTGCCCATTTCCGTGAATAATTCCTCGGTGAGACTTTCGTCCCAAGAGCACGCTATCGCCGTACCGCAGGGCATCAGCGAACAGGCGGAAAGAAGTCTTATTCCGGACGGACCGTCGGTGGTGATTATCGGGGGGATTCCCTTTTCTCTGAGCGACTTTAAAACGCCGCCGAAAGCACCCGCGTTACCCTTTGCTCCGAGTGAGCTGTTCATAGGTCCCTCGCCTCGTGAGATTGCTTCGAGCTCGTCGAGTGAAAGTTGAACTGTAAAGTCTTGAAGCTTTACTTTGCCTGCTTTTACGTCGGAGAGCTTATAGCCTTTGTCACCGCTGATTTCTTTTCCGTCAGGCAGAGAAGAGAGTATTCGATTTTTCAGACTAACGGTGCGAACAGGCACTTTTTCCTTTGCCAGAGCGATTTTGTCGCCGTCGCAAACAGCGGCAAAGCGTTCAAACGTGCGGTTTTCGCTGACCGCCATAACTTCGGATAGCTCGGCGGTTACAACTGTGTTTTCAAGTGTAAAGCTATACACCTTTTCACAGTTTCGTGCGCTGTTGCCTACATAAAAATCGTAAATTCCGCTTTCGAGTACATAGCAGCTCTTGTGTCCGGCCTTGCCGGAGTCGTCGTAAGAAGCAAAGCCGTCATTTGAAATCACCGTTACGAAGGTTTCACAGCCGCCTGGGGACAAAAGCTCTGTTTTGTGAAAAGCAACGAGTGATTTTTTTGCTTTCCCGAGCTTGCCGTTCGGAGCGGAAACATAAAATTGAACCGTCTCTCTGCCTGGCACCGAGCCGGTATTCGTCACCTTAACATTGAATTCTGTTTTGCCTTCGGAATAGTTCGATTTTTCCGTTTCGATTTTAAAATTTGTATAAGACAGACCGAATCCGAATTCATACAGCACCTTTTCGGGGGCGAAGGTTTCAAAATAGCGGTAACCCACAAAGATGTCCTCAACATAGTTGTTGTATTCCTTTGCGCCGAAGTTGCCGCTGCTCGGGTAGTCCTCATATCGTTTTGCGATTGTATCGCTGAGCTTTCCGCTCGGAGTGACTTCACCGGAGAGTATATCCGAAAGCGCGTTTCCGCTCTCCATACCGCCTTGCCAAGCTATAAGTATCGAGCCTATTTTATCCTTATATGCATCTATCTCTTCAAAATCAATAAGACTGCCTATATTGAGAACCAAAATGACGTCGTCAAAATGAGCCGTGACAAGGTCTAGCATCTCCTTTTCTCTGCTCGTGAGGTAATAGCTGCCCTTTTCGAGAACGTTTTCGCGATCCTCTCCGGCGCTTCTGCCTATGAATACCACGGCCTTATTGCTCTTTTCGGATGCACTTTTTACAATGTTGTCTTTAAGCGGCATTTCCGGATAAAATCTCGGCCAATGTCCCCAAAACCCCGGATCGGGTATGTTTTTGCGTTTGCCGCACCAATCATTATAAATTTTTCTGAGATCTTCGTTTATATGTATTTTTCCGTTTTTTTCTATGCCGTCGGCAAAGCTGATTTTATAAGGCGCGCATACGTCTCCGCCCGAGCCGTTGCCGACAAAAAAGCTGTCGTTTTGCACTCTGCCGAACAGCGCGACATTATCCTTGCCGTTTATGGGTAAAGCCCCGTTGTTTTTCAGCAATACGCAGCCGTCCGCCGCTGCCTGTCGCAAAAACGGGATTATTTTCTCATTCGGCTTGCCGTTTTTTATTATGCTCGCATTTTGCTTTTGCGCAAGCTCACTGCCGCTGATTTTACGAATCAGTTTATTTATAATCCTACTCATTTTACAGCTCCTTTTTTATTTTTATGTCATAATATCACATACTGATTGTTTTGTCATCACGGAGAGAAAAATTTGAGTTTCCGAGACGAGTGTGCTAATATAATAAATATTACATAAAGCTGCGGAGGTAGAAAATGCCACATGTAAGTGTTCTTTTAAAGCCGGCTTCTTCGGCGTGCAATATGAATTGCAAATACTGTTTTTATAAGGATGAGGCAAATTGCCGCGAAACTGCTTTTTGCGGTATGATGTCGCTGTCGGACGCCGAGGAGATAATTAAAAGTGCCGCGGAATACGCAAGCGGCAGCTGTACGTTTTTGTTTCAGGGCGGAGAGCCTACGCTTGCGGGACTTGATTTTTATAAAGGCTTTGCGGAAATCGAAAAGAAATATGCAAAAAAAGGGCTCATATTCCACCACAGCATACAGACCAACGGCCTTTTGATTGATGACGACTGGGC
>HF993135.1:219705-245400 GCA_000432435.1 Eubacterium sp. CAG:180 | reverse complement strand
AATTACCTTGTAGGTTTGTCGCTTGATGGCCCGGCACAGATAAACGACCTCAACCGCGTCGATGTGAGCGGAAAGGGTACATTTAACAGGGTAATAAAGGCGGCGGATGCTTTGGATCGTCAAGGGGCGGCGTATAATGTGCTCTCGGTCGTTACGGGCAAAAATGCACGCTCCGCCGAGAAAATATATAATTTTTTGAAAAAGCAGGGCTTCAGATATTTGCAGTTTATTCCGTGCCTTGAGCCGTTTTCATCGGAACGCGGTGAGAGCGCATACAGCCTGTCGCCCAAGGACTACGCCGAGTTTCTCGTAAAGATATTTAATCTTTGGCTTTCCGACCTTTTGAAGGGAAATTACATAAGCATACGCCATATAGACAATCAGCTGTCCGTGATGCTCGGCAGACCTCCCGAAATGTGCAGCGCGTTCGGCTGCTGTAACATTCAGTATGTTATAGAGGCCGACAAGAGTGTTTATCCGTGTGATTTTTATGTGCTCGACGGATATAAGATAGGCGAAATAGGCAAAAATACGTTTGAGGAAATGCGAAACAGTGAAACCGCGGTTAAATTTATAAAGGATTCGCAAAATGTTCCCGACGAATGCAAAGCGTGTCCGTTCTATTGTGTTTGCCGCAACGGCTGCCGCCGCGACAGATCCTCGGAAAACGGTATTATAGGCAAAAATTACTACTGCGATTCTTATAAGTATTATTATGCGAAGTGCAACGCCGGATTTATAAAGGCGCTGTCATTTTTAAATCAGAACAAACGGTAAAGGCGAATTATGGAGTTTTATGAAAACAGTCAAAGTCCCGAAAGAGCACTTTTGATAGGTGTGGACACGGGCGAATACAACGCTGAAATTTCTATGGAGGAATTGGCTCTTCTCTCGGAAACCGCGGGAGCCGAGATAATCGGAACGGTGATACAAAAGCTTGAAGCTCCGTCGCCGGCAACATATATCGGCAGCGGCAGAATGGCGGAGGTTGCCGCCTTTTGTCGAAATAACGATATAGACCTTATAATAGCCGACAGCGAGCTTACACCGTCGCAAATTAACAATATAGAGACAAAAACCGATACAAGAGTTGTTGACAGAACCATGCTCATACTCGATATTTTTGCCGCAAGGGCAAGGTCGAGCGAGGGTAAATTGCAGGTGGAGCTGGCACAGCTTAAATATTCGCTTCCGTTTTTGTCGGGCAGAGGCAAGAGTATGTCGCGTCTCGGCGGCGGAATCGGCACAAGAGGTCCGGGCGAGAGCAAGCTCGAGAGCGATAAACGCCATATAAGACGCAGGATACATTCGTTGTCCGAGGAGCTTAAGAGGGTTGAAAAGCGACGCGACCTCATCCGCTCAAGGCGAAAAAAGGACGGTGTAATCACCGTTGCCATAGTCGGTTACACCAATGCCGGAAAATCAACTCTTATGAACACTCTTACAAGTGCGGGCGTGCTGTCGGAGGACAAGCTTTTTGCTACGCTCGACCCGACTGCAAGGAGGCTTACGCTGCCGTCAAAGCGAGAGGTTATGCTCGTTGATACGGTAGGGCTTGTAAGGCGTTTGCCGCATCAGCTTGTCGATGCTTTCAAATCAACTCTCGAAGAGGCAAAAAACGCCGACCTTATACTAAATGTCTGTGATGCGTCAAGCGACGAGTGTGCCGAGCATCTGAGCGTTACATCGTCCGTCTTAAAGGAGCTCGGAGCGGATAATATACCGGTTATATCGGTAATGAATAAGTGCGACAAGCTCCAAAACGCATACGATATGCCGGTAATCGGCAAAACCGTTATGATAAGCGCAGTTAAAAACGAGGGGATTGACAGGCTGCTTGAGGTTATTGAGGACTCGCTTCCGAAAACCAAGGCGAGAGCGATATTGTTAGTCCCGTTCAGCGAGGGACATATACTCGGAGAAATTCGAAAAACGGGAGTCGTGTATTCCGAAAGCTATAAGGAGAACGGAACGCGGCTGGACGCCCTTGTCGATATTGATTATCTCGAAAAAATCAAGCGTTATATAGTGTCGATGTAAAAACATAAAAAGCAGTAAATCAAAGCTGATTTACTGCTTTTTGCTTAACTTATTATTTGAACAAGCCCGTTTTCGGCTCGCTCAACCATACGCCGTCATTCTTTACAAGCTCAATGTGGTCGCCCGAAACCAAATAAGCGTTATTTGCGAGATCCATCATCGGCTTGTCGCTCATGGAATCGGTGTAGAAACTGTCAATAGGCATGTCGCCGTAAATGCTTTTAAATGCCGCTATCTTGTTTTCCTTGTAGCAAACACGCTCTATGATTCCGTTTTCCATATCCACAACGCTGCCGATGTAGTTTTTTACGCCGATTCTTTTGCATATTTCCTCGAGTATGATTTCGGGGCAGGCCGAAACTATTACGTCGTCGGGAGCTTGAATCTTGGCATAGAAGTTTTTGATTTTCTTTTCGTGCTCGTCCCAAAACTCTGTGATGTCCTTGTGAATGTCCTTGATTTTCACGCAGTAGTCGGTGAGCATATCGCCGTATTGTTCGATAACCTCGTCGGTTTTTATTGAACCTCTTTTGTAGCGTATGAACGCCTCGCCGAAACGCGGTATGAGCTTGGCAATTTCTTTCGGATCCTTTTTAAGATAGAACATAAAAATGTCAAATCCGCTCTCGCCGTCATATATGGTGTTGTCAAAATCGTATACGTTCACAGCTTTTCCCTCTTTACACGAAAAATACATCATATTTATAACAATGGAATTTTAGCATTACAAATCTAAAAAGTCAAGGAAGCCGAACCGTATAGGATCGGCTTCTTTGTTTTGCCTATTCGCTGCGTTCACATCCGCAGCACGTCGCGGTGCTTGCGCCGGTCTGAAGCTTAGTCTCGTTGGGCGGGAAAAATTCGTCCACGGGGAACTGTATTTTCCTGAAGGCCTCGCACGGATCGTCCGTGTCACAGCTGCATTCCTTATCGGGTATGCAGAAGTCGTATGCCGGTATCAGCATCTGGACGTCGCGCTCAAGCTGAACTATCGTGAAAATACCTATTGTAACCGCAACGGCTTTTTCGACGGGACGGTGGCCGAAATCGTCCGGGAATTCGTCGCCGAACGCGCATTTCACGCAGGACGGGACAGGAATGCACGAGTCACCGAGACAGTCGCAGCAGTCGCACGGGCGGCAGAGCCTTGCTTCAAGGCAAATAGGGTCGGCGACCTGTATTTTTGCTCTCGGATTTGTGTTTTGCGGAATGATTTGCCTGTCGCCCGAGTCCGCACGGAATTCTGAGGAGTATACCCTTACCTTGCCCTCGCTGCCGTAGAGTATGCATTTTTTTGAAAATGTGGTAAATCCGCACACCGTTTCGGGCGGAGCCGCCGCAACGGAATATGCGTCAAGCGTTACCTTGAAGAAAAATGTGATGTCAACCGAGTAAAAGCCGCGGTTAAACGGCACTCTCTCCACATCGATAAAGACGTTAAGTATCTCACAGCCCCTGCATCTTACATTAGTCGCCCTGTCTATTGTTTGCTGATACTGCGGCGGAAAATACACCCTCAAGTCCGCAAGACAATCCTTATCCGCACAAGAGTCGTAAACTCGGTTAGTGTCTATGCACACGGCTTCGCGAATTTTGCCGGATACCTTGTCGTTACAGCATGATTTTGTTTCTGCCATAAAAATCCCTCCTGTAATTATTTCGGCGACCAAATATGATTTTGCCTTTAAATCGCCGATTTTACAGCCGACGGGAAAAATCGATGCTCTGTTCCCGCCGACCATAGCTTCAATAACATCTTATGTCGGCTTATTCAATGTGTTACAAAGCAAAGCTTTTACACAAGTTTACAAAGATTTAACGAAGTCTTGATTGTTACAACGTGTTTTCGACGAATATAATTTTTTATAAAATAAAAAATAAAGATGAATTGCAAAAAAAGGAGAAAATATGGAAAAATATATCTCTAAAAAGGAAAAAGCCTCCTACGGATTTGCGGCAGTCGGCAGCTATATGGTAGCCGGCATAACCCAATCGTACCTTATGTATTTTTTTACCGACATACTTATAATTCCGTCGGCTTTCGTTATGATGCTTATGATAGTCGCAAGGGTCTGGGATGCCTTAAACGACCCTATGATGGGTGTAATAGTAGACAGAACAAGCACGAAATACGGTAAAATGAGGCCTTATGTTTTGATAGGTTCGTTTTTGATGCTTGTCACCACCATAGTACTGTTTATGCCCTTGACCGGAGCGCCTACAATGTTTAAAATGATATTTGCCGCCGTTTCTTACATAATTTTCGGTATGGCATATACGCTTACCGATGTGCCTGCCATGGGGCTTATGAGTGTTGCTACGCCGAGCAGCGACGAGAGAGCCTCGCTTCTGTCGTTCTACGTTACGGTAGGCTCGGTAGGTAGCTTGCTCCCGGTGGGATTGCTTACGATATTCCAGTCTTTTATTCCGGAAAAATATGTTTACTTTGCAATGTCGATATTTGTGGGTATAATAACATCGGCGGCTTACTTAACGCTGTTCAAAAACTCAAAAGAGCGTTTTTCCACTCATACCGAAAAAATTGCCGTGCGCGATATGATAAAGGCTGCATGCAAAAATAAGCCTATGATGATGGCACTTCTTATGTCGATGGCAGCGTCGCCTCGTTACCTTATTATGCCGGCGGCATTGTATATAGCGACTTATGTAATAAATATTCCGGGGCTTAACTCCGGCACGGTTTTGCTACTCCTGTATCTTGTGGTCGGCAGCGGTATGTTTGCGGGCATTTTACTTACGCCTGTTATCTATAAAAAGCTCGGCTATAAAACGACCTGCGTAATAGCTGCCGTTACGGGAGGCGTAAGCCTTACCGCCGCATTCCTGCTCGGCAAGATAAACATATATTTCGCATTGCCGTTTATGACAATCGGCGGTCTCTCTCTCGGCTCATATAACGTTCTTCCGTATCCGATGGTAGGCGACAGCCTTGATTACCTCGAATGGAAGACCGGAGAGAGAATGGAGGGTGTGTGCTTTTCGCTCAACTCCTTCGTCACTAAATTCAACAATGCAGTAGGCTTTATAGGACTTTCTGCGGCACTTACTTTGTTTCATTTTATCGAGCCGTCAGCGGCGGGTGTGCCGGCTGTACAGAGTGCCTCCACCGTTACAGGTCTTTTCTCTCTTGTTACCGTAATTCCCGGGATCGGCTTTTTGCTCTCGCTTATACCGATTTGTTTTTATGATTTCAGCGGCGTTAAGAAAGGGAAAATATTATCTGAGCTTGCCGTAAAAAGAAAGGCAATCAAAAATGGAGTTTAAATTTGAACGAAAAACCTTTAATATTAACGAAAGGCTGAGGATCGGCATAATTTCCGATTCCCAGCTCAGCCCTGTTCGCAGAAAAAACGAGACGACGTTCCGAAACAATCTTGTCTTATCGCTTTCCGTACTCAAAAAACAGGGCTGTAATATGATTATATTTGCAGGCGATATAGGCAATATGGCGAGCGGCTTTGCATACGATACATATAAAGCCGCGTTTAAGAGTGTTTTCGGCGAAAAAATTCCGATTATTCAAAGCATAATGGGCAATCACGATTATTACGGCTTAAGGACGCCGGAAAATTGCAGGCGGCTTTTTACCAAAAAAATCGGCTCATCGCCGTTTACTCACTATACGGTAAACGGCTTTCACTTTATCGGCGTATCGCCCGATTGCGAAAAAATGTCCGACGGCTACAGAAAAATTTTGCCGTACCTCAAAATCGAAATTGAACTTGCAAAAAAAGAATGCGGCGACAGGCTGATTTTTGTCACGACGCATAATTGTGCAGAAAATACGGTGTACGGCAGCGACGATTGGGGAGACAAGGGCCTTTTTGACTTGTTTTCTCAATATCCTAATTTGATAAATTTCGCAGGCCATCTCCACTATTCGCTTCTTGATGAGAGAAGTATCTGGCAGGGCGCGTTTACCGCCTTCGGAACTCAGTCTACGTCATATGTTGAACTCGAAAAGGGAAAGGTTAACGGCTCCGTGCCGCCGGACGCATATATGTTCCCAATGGGCTATTTGCTTGATTTCGAAGAAGAGAGCATAACCGTAAGGCGTATGAATTTCCGCCTCGGCAAGGAGGAAAAACCGAATATGAGCGTCAAAATACCGTACGCTGTCACAAAAGCCGATTTTATTTCCGAAAGAAAGCATAACAGCTTACCCGTTATGCCGAACGCCTACGGCCATACGGAATATGATGAAAACGGGAATACATATCTATGCTTTGACAAGGGCGAAAGCGATGATTTTGTTCACAGCTATGCGGTCTTTTACAGCGACGGAACGCGGTACGAATATTTCTCGGATTTTTATAAGGGTATCTCCTCCATGGCTGATAAAGTCAAACTTCCTGTTTACTCTAAGGCTCCGGGAGTGTATAATATAAAAATATATGCGATTGATTCTTACGGGAGCATCAGCGACAGCTATACGTCAATAGACCACTCTGAGGTGCGCCGAAGGAAGACTTATCGCAGGAAATTGGCACCGGAGATTAAATACTGATGGATATATTTTCTTTTGAAGGTTATATCTTTGACCTTGACGGAACGCTTCTTGACTCCATGGGACTTTGGGATGATATTTACGTTAAGGTTCTCGGCGACTTTAACATCAAAGCACCCTCGGATTATCTCTTTAATGTGAATCATATGAGCCTTTGCGACGGAGCCGCATACACGGTTGAGAGATTTCGGCTTGAAGGCGTCGTGAAAAAAGAAGAGATTGCAGATATGTGGACTCGTTTGTCGAAGAATCAATATGAATCTACCGTACCGCTAAAAAACGGTGCGGCTGATTTTTTGCACTGCTTGAGCGGTATGGGTAAAACGCTCGGCGTGGCAACGGCTCTCTCGAAGGAGCTTTATATGCCGTGTCTTGAAAGGCTCGGCATTCTGCGGCTTTTTAAGGCTACCACATCAATAGACGAAGTGTCGCGAGGCAAGGAATTTCCCGACATATATTTGAGAGAGTGCGAAAAAATAGGCGCTGTACCGAAAAATACGGTAGTGTTTGAGGACAGCCTGACAGGTATAAAATCCGCTTCCTGCGGCGGATTTAAAACGGTCGGAGTATATGACGCTTCAGCCGAAAAACAAATGGCGAAAATTAAAAATCGAGCCGATTTTTACATAAATACGTTTACGGAGCTTTTAGATGAAAACTGAAACAAAACGCACTGTTGCCGCGAAGCTTATGCTTTTTTCGAGCGCCGTTATATGGGGCAGCTCTTTCTTTATATTAAAAAACACTCTGGATGAATTGCCGGTGTATTTTTTGCTGTGTGTGAGATTTCTTTTCTCGGCAATACTTTTGAGCATTGTATTTGTTAAAAAATGGAAATTGCTTAATTTGAAATACCTTTGGACAGGTGCGATTACCGGAGCGTTTTTGGGCTTTGCGTACATATTCCAAACAATAGGTCTTAAGCACACAACGCCCGGAACCAATGCGTTTTTGACCACGGTTTATTGCGTTATAGTGCCGTTTTTAAGCTGGGCCGTTAGCAAAAAACGTCCCGACATATATAATTTCATTGCCGCGGCGATTTGTATAACGGGGATAGGCCTTGTCTGCCTTGACGGAAAAATGTCATTTTCATTTCTCGGTGAGGGTTTTACGCTGATATGCGGTATATTTTATGCGCTTCAGATTGTGGCGGTTGAAAAATGGTGCAGTGATCTCGACGTTATTCTTCATACGATTATACAGTTCTTTACCGCATTTTTTATCTGTTTTATTTTCTTTATTTCAAGCGAAAGCTTCCCAAAGCATATATCTACGGGCTCGGTGTTATCGCTTGTATATGTTACCGCATTTGTAACCGCGCTTTGCTTTGTATTTATGAATATGGGTATAAAGCATACAACCGCGTCAAGCTCTTCGCTTATACTTTGCTTGGAGTCGGTATTCGGAATACTTTTTTCAATGATTTTTTATCATGAGAGGCCGACGCTGCAAACAGCCGTCGGTTTCGTGATTATATTTGTCGGCATTGTTCTAAATGAGACTAAGCCGAAATTTGCATTGAAAAAGAATTAAACGGCCATGGACGGCAATAATGTCTAAAAACATTACAAAAACAGTTGATATTTTGTGAAAAATATTATAAAATGGAAATGCCAAATAATATAACAGGGGGCATTTTTATGATATGTAAAAATTGTGGAACGGATTTTAACGGGCAGTATTGCCCTAATTGCGGAGCCAAGGCTGAGCCTGCTTCGGCTCCTCAGCAGAGCGCACCGCCTTACGGAGCACCGCAGAATTTCGTGAATGGACAGAGCGCACCGCCTTACGGAGCACCGCAGAATTTTGGGAACGGACAGAATACTTACGGCGCGCCCGTATATATGCCGACACGCAAAATCGGATTCGGCGAGGCGGTAAAGTTGTTTTTTAAAAACTATGTGAATTTCAACGGCAGAGCTACAAGAAGCGAATATTGGTGGGTTTACCTGTTCAATAATATTGTTTATATGGTTTTGGGCATATTGTTTGCGATTTCCGGAGGCTCTTCCCTGGCAGCGTATGATGCTTACGGCGATATGAGTATAGCGTATATGGGTGCCGGCGCGATATTTTATATTTTGATGATGCTGTATTGCCTTGCAGTGTTACTGCCGTCGCTGTCTCTTATGGTGCGCCGACTTCACGACATAGGCAAGAGCGGCACGTATATATTGATGGGGCTCATCCCGGTTGTCGGCTACATATTTATTCTCGTATACATGCTTACCGGCAGCGCCCCCGATAATCAGTACGGCCCTAAAAAAGTCTGAGTGTGATTTCGGTCGTGTATATCTATTGTTAAATGAAAAGAACCGGGCTGTAAAGGACTTTCGTTCTTTACAGCCCGGCTTTTTTCTGCCGATTATTTTAATTGTCGTCCTCGGTATCGGCGAAGCCTTGGTCTATCGACAATATATTTTCCGCCTCGGAACGCTCTATATCTTCAACGCCGCGAAGCTTTTTCTGAATTATGGAATTGCGGTGCTGTGCGTCGTCAAGCGAACGTCCTGCGTCGTCTATCTTTTTCTTTGCTTTTTGCAGCACCGTGCCGAATATATCATACTGTGTTTTGCACGCGGCGAGAAGCTTTCTGACCTCGTTTGCCTTTTCGTTTATCGCAACGGTCTTAAAGCCCATCGACAGCGAGTTTAAAAGTGCCGTTATGGTAATTGGTCCGGCTATCATAATATTGTATTCGTTTTGCAGCTTTTCGGGGAGTCCCGAACGCGAAGACGCAATTTCGGCGTACAGTCCCTCGGTCGCAAGATACATAATTGCATACGGCGTTGTTTTCGGCACGTTTATGTATTTGCGTATTTCCTTAGCTTCGCCGAGTATCCTGTCTTCGAGTGCCTTTCTGGCGGCGGTCAATGCGGCGGCATCGGCGTTGTCGGCTGCGTCGCAAAGGCGTATATAATCCTCCATCGGGAACTTTGAATCTATCGGTAGAAGCGTCGGCTCAGCACCCTTTTCGTTCGACGGTATTTTAACGGCGAATTCAACGCGCTCGGTTGCTTTTTCGCCCGTCGCAACATTCTCTTCGTACATGGTGGGTATTGTCTGGTCAAGTATTCCCTTGAGCTGAACCTCTGCCCATGTGCCGCGAGCTTTAACATTTGTAAGAACGCGGTTGAGAGTAGTGACATTGCTTGTGACGCCGTTTGAAAGCTCTTTCATCTCGCCGAGCGATTTATACAGCTTTTCAAGCTGTTCGGAGACAGTCTTAAATGAGCTGTCAAGACGTGTTGTAAGAGTTGAGGTGAGTTTTTCGTCAACGGTCATACGCATTTGGTCAAGCTTCTTTTCGTTGCTCTCCTGCATTTTCTGAATGCTTGTCTCGATTATTTTCGATTGGCGCTCGTTTTGCTCTATGCTCTTGTCGCGTATCATATTGAGCGACTGCGCTATGGTCTCGTTCATTTTTTCGCGGTTTTCATAGCTGAGCTTTGTCATCGCCTCAAGCTTTGCCGACATATTTTCAAGGCTCTGATGCGTTTCTATACGGTTGCGCTGAAATTCGTCGGAGGTACTCTTTGTAAGGTCTGATATTTTGGAATTCAATACGGCAAAATCCTCCGAGGAGCTTTGCTTTGCCGCCCTTTTAGAAAAAATCAAGGCTCCGAGCGCACATATAAGCGACAGGCCGGAAATTACGGACAATATTATTTCAAACGTCTGCATAAATTAATTCTCCTTTATTCTTTATAATATATTATAGGTGAGATAAAGACTTGAGTCAATATAACAAATGTGTGGATTTTAAAAGCCTTTTGTGTTAAAATGAAATAAACTTTAAACGACAATTGATTAACACCATTACTTTATAGGGGTAATTTAAATTGATAAAGAAAATAATTTCAATTTTGATAATGTTATGTGTAATAGCAACTTCCTTTACAGGTTGTTTCGGCAGAAAGAAGTCAGGCGAGGCTTTTTCAATGCCGATAATGGATGAGCCGACGAGCCTTGACCCACAGATAGCGGATTCGAATTCCGAAAAGCTCGTTGCGGCAAACTGCTACGAGGGGCTTGTCCGCATAATGGCGGATGGCACCATAGGCAAGGGCGTTGCCACGGATTGGAATATTTCAGACGACGGCCTTACATATACGTTTAAGCTTCGCAACAATTCGCATTGGGCTATGTTTTCGGGGCATAAGGCTGTGCTCGGCGAAAATTACGAGGATACGTTTGATATAACCGTAAAGGCGGAGGACTTTAAATTCGGCATTGAGAGAACCCTCTCGGAACAGACCGGTTCCGCCGACGCGCCGTTGTTTTCGGCGGTGAAAAGCATAAGTACGCCGGATGATTTTACAATAGTTTTCAACCTTTCGTACGCCGACGACAACTTCCTTTATGCGCTGACAAATCCGGGTGCCATGCCGTGCGACGAGGAGTTTTTCAATCTCACAAACGGTAAGTACGGGCTTGACGCGAAATACCTTTTGTGCAACGGACCGTTTCACGTGTCAAAATGGACGGAAAAGACCTCAGTAAAGCTGGCTAAAAATAACGAGTATAACGGAGAATCCTCGGTTTCGCCGTCGTCTGTGACGTTCTATATAAACAACGACGATTCGGAAGTCGCCGATAAGATGAATTCGGTTACATATGATGTGGCTTTCCTCTCGTCATCGCAGTTCTCGTCAATAGAAAACAAAAAGGATTTGAATTCGGTTGCGGTTCAAAACGTAACCTATTCCTTTATATTCAATCAAAACGACAATAATTACCGAAATAAAAATATGCGGCTTGCATTTTGCCGCTCGTGCGATACTTCGTCGCTGTTTGACTCGCAAAGCGATATTTCAAAGGCAGACGGCATAGTGCCGCCGTCATGTAAGATAGGCGGCGAGGATTACCGAAACGGAAATGCCGCAGAGCTTTTGTCTTATGACGAGACGCTTGCAAAAAAGAATTTCAACGACGCGCTTTTGGATCTCGGCTCATCGTCGGTCGAAACTACAATACTTTGCACCGAGCAGTATGAGCCGTTCGTGAAGCAGATGGTGCAAAAGCTTCAGAAAACCCTCGGAGTAAAATTCGTCTCCACGGTAAAGGTCGTTTCGGAATCCGACCTTGAGGCAGCGGTAAACGACGGCAATTACAGCGTGGCGTTTTACCCGTTCAAGGCGAAATCGTCTTTTGCGGGCGAAATTATAGAGGGCTTTGACCAAAACAATATATTCGGATATGAGTCCGATGTTTTATCACAGAAAATCCGTAATATCAAAAATAATTCGGGCAGCCTTGAGGGTGAGCGTTCCGCCGTTGCCGATGCGGAGAACTATCTTGTTTCCGAGGCGGTAATAATGCCCGTGTTTTATGAGAACAGCTATTTTGTAACATCAAAAAAGACAAGCGGAATATACTTTTATTCCTCTGCGGATAACGTCTGTTTCATAAATGCAAAAAAATCGTAAGAGACGGTATTCAAAATGAAAAACAAATACGGCGTATCGCAAAAAATCTATATAGCAATATCTTGGACGCTCACAGTTGCACTGATGGTGACGATTTTTTGCCTGTCTTCTCAGGTTTCGTCAAAATCATCGGGGCTCAGCTCCGGGGTTATTTCCCGTATAACCGAGCTCTTCCATATAACATTAACACAACATACCGTCCGAAAAACCGCACATGCGCTTGAATATGCGGCACTTTGCTTCTTGTTTTCGTGCAGTTGGCAGTCGGTGTTTTTAAAATCGCAGCACACACTTTCGTTTTTGTCCGCGGCACTTTATGCTTCGTCGGACGAGCTTCACCAATATTTTGTGTCCGGCAGAGCGTGCCAGCCGAGAGACGTACTTGTGGATTGTCTCGGTGCGTCATTCGGACTTTTGGCGTTTTTTATAATATATACTGTATATACTCATATTCATAAAAATAAAGCGAGGTAATATTATGGCAGTTTTGAAAGCGTTCAGGGCGCTTCGTCCGACTCCGGAATACGCTTCCAAGGTAGCGGCTTTGCCGTATGATGTTATGAATTCGGATGAGGCGAGGAGAATGGTCTTCGGCAATCCGTATTCATTTCTGCATGTTGATAAGGCGGAGATAGATCTTCCGAAATCGGTTGACATCTATGACGACCGTGTCTATGAAAAAGCACGCGAGAATTTGTCTAAGCTTGTTTCGGCGGAGGTTATGAAGCAGGACGAAAAACCGTGCTTGTATATATATGAGCAGACCTGGCGCGGCAGAACGCAGACCGGCATTGTAGGCTGTACGGCTATTGACGATTATATAAACGACGTCATCAAAAAGCACGAAAAGACAAGAGCCGATAAGGAAGCGGACCGCATACGGCACGTTGACACTCTTGACGCAAACACCGGTCCTATATTCCTGACATACAGAAAAAATAACGAGATTTCGTCTGCTGTTGAAGATGTAAAAGAAAAAAGCGAGCCTGTTTATGATTTTGTGTCCGATGATGTCCGTGAAAGAGTCTGGGTTGTGTCTGACAATGACACGATTGATTTTATAATCGCACAGTTTAAAAACGTACCGTCTCTCTATATTGCGGACGGTCATCACAGAGCCGCTTCGGCCGTTAAGGTAGGGCTTCGACGCCGTGAGCAAAATCCGAATTACACGGGAGATGAGGAATTTAATTTCTTCTTATCCGTAATTTTCCCGAGCGACGAGCTTCGTATTCTTGATTACAACCGAGTGATTAAGGATTTAAACGGACTTTCCGATGAGGAATTTTTGCTTGAACTCAGACATAAATTCGACATAGAAAAGCATGGGAAAAATGAGTACCGTCCTAAAAGGGCGCATTCCTTCGGTATGTATATGTCGGGTGAATGGTATGCTCTCTTCGCTAAATCTGAAATAACAAAGTCTTTGGATGCCGTCAAAAGTCTCGACGTATCAATACTCCAAGATAATGTCATATCACCCATACTCGGTATTGATGATCCCAGAACCGATAAGAGAATAGATTTTGTCGGCGGCATCAGGGGCCTTTCCGAGCTTTCGCGGCGCGTTGACTCGGGCGAAGAAAAGCTTGCGTTCTCCATGTTCCCGACAACTCTTGACGAGCTTATGAATATAGCCGACAAATCTATGACTATGCCTCCCAAATCAACTTGGTTTGAGCCGAAGCTTTTAAGCGGCCTTTTTATACATTATCTTAAATGATGCGATGTTTTTCGGCGGTGCCGAATGTATTCGCAAAGCTTCATACACGTTTGGTTACTTATATACATATAATTTAAAAAATATTTGTGTTAATAAGTAACACTTTTCGTATATTATCGAATAGTTTTATATAATAAACAGTATAAAAGTACAGGCGAGGAGGTACTTATTATGCTGGGAGAAAAAATGAAGCTTATTCGTAATTACAACGGGTATTCTCAGCGTCAAATAGCGGAAATACTGAAAATTGAAAGGTCTACCTACGCTTCGTATGAAACCGGCAGAAATCGACCGGATATTTTTGCGGTTCAGCGCTTTGCAAAAATCTTCAATGTCAGCGTGGATTATATTTTAAGCCTTGACGATATCAATATTTATCGCTTGCGCGATCAAGCGACCGATTATGCAAAGCGTCACAAAAAAGAAAGCGTCATTTCACAGCTTTCATCCGATGAAAAAATTCTGATAGGCCTTTACCGTCAGTGCGACGCAGGTACGAAAAAATCAATTCTTGAGGATGTTCGTAAGGCTGAACTTGAGACCGACGAATAATGAAATCCGTTCGCGGTAAAATTTAAGAGTTTAAAGGGAACCGTAAAGCTGTTTTTACGGTTCCTTTATCTTTATGCGATGGTTTTTGCGTTTTTTTCACAGTCTTTAAAGAATTTGTGAGAAAAGGGGTGCAATAATCGTCTTCGGCTGATATAATTGTATTGGTTTAAGTTGGAGTTTATCACAGCTTTTGCGATAAAGAGGCTGAAAACCGCGCTGCAACGCTTTGTGCCGGAGCTGTACGTTAGGCAAAGTGTAATTTAAAAGCAGGAGATGAATATATGATTTCCGTTGCCGTAATAGGAGGCGGTGCTTCGGGTATGGCGTTTGCCGTAGCCTTAAAGCAAAAAAGGCCCGATATTGAGGTTACCGTTTTTGAGAAAAATCCAAAGGTGCTGAAAAAGATACTTGTGACAGGCAACGGCAGGTGTAACATCTTGAATTTTGATGCAGTTGCCGAGAATTACTTTGAGGCATGCGAATTTGTGCGCCCGGCGGTAGAAAAATATGCTCCGAAGAAAACAGAAGCGATTTTTCGCGATATGGGTTTGCTTTTGATGAGTGAGCAGGAGGGCAGAGCATACCCGATTTCACAGACTGCCGCCTCGGTGGTGTGTGTGCTTTCATCTGCTGCCGAAAGAGCAGGTGTAAAGGTGTTTACAGACACACCTGTCAAAAGCATTAAGAAATCACAAGGCAGATTTGTAATAAATAATGATAAGAGCTTTGATTTTGCGGTTATTGCCTGCGGAGGTGCCGCAGCACCTAAGCAGGGGACGGACGGCAGCTCGTTTGAGTTGTTTAAAGCCCTCGGAATACGTGTGACAGAGCTCTCTCCGGCACTTACCGGAATATGTGTAAAGGATATGCCCTTTTCACTCAAAGGACTGAGGCAATACTGCAAATGCACTGTTTTTTCAAACGAAAAAGAATATGTTGAGACCGGTGAGGTTCAATTTAACGATTACGGACTTTCGGGTATACCTATAATGCAGCTCTCGCGCTTTATAGGCAAAGGTAAAGCTACGGCTACGCTCGATTGTTTGCCGTCGCTTACAAAAAACGAGATTACAGCTTTTTTGCAATCCCACAAGTTCCGTGAACCGTCGGGTGATGTGCTGTGCGGAATTTTACCGAGAGCACTCGCAAATTTTGTCCTTCGCGAATGTAACGTAAAAAAGGACGAGCCGTTCGCAAGCCTGTCAAGTGATAAAGCTTTACAAATTGCCTCCGCGATAAAATCACTTAAATTTTCCGTCACGGGTGTTCGCGGCTTTGATTTTGCCCAAGTGACTCACGGCGGAGCGGCTCTTTCGGAATTTGATAATAATACTCTCGAAGCTAAAAAAGTAAAACATCTGTATGCCGTCGGGGAGGCGCTCAATGTCGACGGTCCGTGCGGAGGATATAACCTCGGTTGGGCCTGGTCATCGGCGTTCCTTGCAGCGGAATCTGTTTTGAAGGAGTTATAAATGATAAGAATAAATGAACTTAAATTGCCTCTAGATGAGGACGAAAAGGAGCTTTACAGGCTTGCCGCAAAAGCTCTTAAAATCGGTGAGAGGCATATACGAGAGCTGACAATCTGCAAAAAATCGGTGGATTGCCGAAAAAAAGACGATATTAAATTCATTTTCAGCGTCGATGTGGCTCTTGATATTGACGAAAAGAGGGTGGCTTCAAAAGCCGGCAACAGGGTTTCGTTAAGCGAGAAAAGCGTTTATACCTTGCCGCCCGTAAAACGGAAGAGTACCTTGAGACCGGTTATAGTCGGTTTCGGTCCTGCCGGTATGTTTGCGGCTCTGACCTTAACCGAGGCGGGGCTTTCGCCGATTATCATAGAGCGCGGCGAGACGGTGGATGAGCGCACCGCTTCCGTCAAGAGCTTTTGGCGGACGAGAGTTTTAAATCCCGAGTCGAATGTGCAGTTCGGCGAGGGCGGTGCAGGCACTTTTTCGGACGGTAAGCTTACCACGGGAATAAAGGATAAGCGTTGCCGCCGTGTGTTTGAAAAATTTTGCGAGCACGGCGCACCGAGCGAGATTATGTATTCCGCAACTCCGCACATAGGCACGGATCGTTTGGCGGGAGTTGTAAAAGCTATCCGCAAAACGGTAGAGGGACGCGGCGGAGAGTTTATGTTCAATACAAAGCTCTGTGACCTTATAATTTATAACGGTCACATTCAGGGCATTACGGTTTGTCACAAGGATGGAAGCAAAGAGGACATTGAAACCGATACCGTTATCCTCTCGATAGGGCATTCGGCTCGTGACACGCTCGAAATGCTTCGCTTAAAAGGCATTGATATGATGCAAAAACCGTTTTCGGTCGGAGTGAGAATAGAGCATAGGCAGGAAATGATAAATAAAACCCAGTACGGTAAATTCGCTTCGCACCCAAAGCTCAATGCCGCAAATTACAAGCTTGCCTGTCACCCGCAGGGCGGCAGGGGCGCATATACGTTTTGTATGTGTCCCGGCGGAACCGTGGTTTGCGCGTCAAGCGAAGAGGGCGGAGTTGTTGTAAACGGAATGAGTGAATATGCGCGAGACGGCGAAAATGCCGATTCAGCATTGCTTGTCGGTATAGAGCCGGAGCTTTTTCCGAGCTCGGACGTGCTTTCGGGAATGTATATGCAGCGCGAAATAGAGCGTCACGCATTTAAAATGGGTGGCGGCGACTACACCGCTCCTGCACAGAAAGTCGGAGATTTTATGAACAATCTCGCATCTTCTTCGCTCGGCAGCGTAAAGCCGACGTGTCCTACGGGAGTAAGGCTTACAAATCTGCGCTCGCTGCTCCCTGCTAAGGTTACGGAAACAATACTCGAAGCACTGCCGAAAATGGACAAAATGCTTCCGGGCTTTGCTTCAAATGATGCTCTTTTCACAGCACCCGAAACGCGAAGCTCATCTCCCGTGCGCATCATCCGAGACGAGCTTTTCCAGTCGAATGTGCGAGGCCTTTACCCATGTGGCGAGGGTGCGGGATATGCAGGCGGAATCGTGTCTGCCGGCGTTGACGGTATCCGCTGCGCCGAGGCTGTATTGCTCGACGAGGGCGAGGGCTGGTAAAGCGAAACGTAAAAAATAAAGGATGCCTGTCATTGTGATAGGCATCCTTTACTATATTGTAATATTTTATTTTTTTCCGGAGGAATGAGCTCTTCCGTTTTCGGTGCGACGCTTACTCACCTTTTTGCGGCGAAGTGTGTCAAATACGATTTCAAATATGATAAGTGCTATTACAACAAGCACTACCGCAGTAATTCTGCCGGGAGTTACTGTTTTTCCGTTGTCGTTTTCGGTGCGGTCGGCAAGTGCTTCCATCGCAAGCCTGAGCGAATAATCGGCCTCCATAAGCTCCGTCTCCGACATCGACGATGAAAGTGTGCTCTTAGCTTCCGTAATAGTCTTTTTAAGCTTGTTTGCTGTTGATGTGCTGCAAAGAGCGGTGTCTGTCGCCTGAGCTTTTTCAAGATCCGATGTGAGACTCGTTTTATAGCTCTTCACCCTTGCGCGGTATGCATTAAATCCCTCAATATCGTTTGTGATAATTACCGAGAACCCGCGTTTCGTTATATCGTTCCACCCGGTAGGATTGTCTTCTCTGCCGCCGCAAATATCGCTGTTTGTCATATCGATAACAGCTCTTCCGGCGTCTTTGAATTTGGATTGAACTCCGTCTTTGAATACGGAGTTGTACGGATTTTTAGCTGAGAGAAGCGTGCCAATGCAGCCTGCCGAAAGCGTCTTTGAAACATAACTTTTGGCATTGCCGTTTTTTGCACTTGAGGATATTACGAGCGGCATGACGGTTTTTGAGGCAAGCCAAGAGGAGATTTCCTTTTTGTCGCCCGTAGCTAAAATTATTGAATTTGAAAGCGCGTTTTCGCCTGCGAGTATGTCGTAAATCTCATCTCTGTATTCCCAGCCGTCCGCAATCATCAGCATTGCGTTGCCGCCGAGATACTGTATGGCTTCGGCGAGGGTCGGTATTTTGCAGGATGTTATCGGCTCGTGCAGGCTGCCCGTGCCTGCTCTCAGATGGTATGACGAAAGCTCATGATATCCCACGTCGCCGATGTTCTTGTTTACGGTATTGCCGAGCTCATCTACGCACATTCTCGAGAGATTGCTGTCGGCCATAAGCACCACGTATCCGTCGGAGGTTTTTTTCACCGAAACGTAAACAATGTCGGCACCCTTTTCTGCCGCCGCTGCAACGGCTTCGGCGGAATTTTCGGGGAATTTGTCGGTGTCGCCGTATTTTGACACGCAAATCAGCTCGCCGTCGGACTTTTTGAATTCGTTATAAATCGATTCACTCTTTGCTTCGCCGTCGCTTTGATTACTGTCCGCAGCAAAAGAAAAAGCCGGAAAAGCAAGCGTAAAACAGACCGCCAAAATGAGACTTATCAGTTGTTTTGTAAAACTTTTCTTCATAATTATATCTCCGAAAAAGCTCTGAAATTATTTTTTTCTGTAATATTATATCAAAATTTTTGGGGCAATACAATAGATATAATTCTTTATTTTGACCATTATAAATGCGGTTACACAACATTTTGTGTCAAGCAAATTCTTGCACAAATTTGTTAGTTAAATTTTTACTTAATTCTCCTTGCCTCAAAAAGAGGTTTGTGCTAAAATTAAGTTCATTTAATGGGTGTGGGTTTGTAAATTATTGTAGGAGATGAGTATATGGCTTTTTGTGACAGGCTGAGATTGCTGCGGCAGTCTAAATTGCCGCCGCTGACGCAGACTGACCTTGCAAATGCCATAGGGGTTTCGCAGCGTAAGATTTCCTTTATGGAAACCGGCGTTACCGAGCCTTCGCTGAAGGACCTTTCGGCGATATGCCGCTATTTCAGTGTTTCCGCCGACTATTTGCTCGGCTTGCCCGATGATATGGAGTATTACCGTGAATAAAAAAGAACTTGCTTTAAAGTGCGTCGAGGCTCTGAAAAAAGAGTATCCCGACGCTATTTGTTCTCTTACGGCGAGAACGCCGCTTCAGCTTTTAATAGCCACTCGCCTTTCGGCGCAGTGTACCGACGCGAGAGTTAATTTGGTAACTCCCGCTTTATTTGAATCTTATCCCACCCTTGACGCTTTTTGTGAGGCGGACAGGGAGGATGTGGAAGAGCTTATACATTCGTGCGGTTTCTATCATGGTAAGGCACGTGATATAATCGGTATGTGCCGTATGATACGCTCCGATTTCGGCGGCGAGGTGCCGGATAATATCGACGACCTCATAAAGCTTCCCGGAGTCGGCAGAAAAACCGCAAATCTGATAGTCGGCGACGTATATAAAAAACCGGCGGTTGTCACGGATACGCACCTTATCAGAATATCCAACCGTATAGGGCTTGTAAACACAAAGGACCCGAAAAAGGTCGAATTTGAATTAAAAAAAATACTTCCGCCCGATGAGAGCAATGATTTTTGCCACAGAGTTGTTTTGCACGGCAGAGAGGTTTGTACCGCGAGACGTGCGATGTGCGATAAATGTTGTCTTTCCGAATTTTGCAAAAAGAAAATCTGATTTGAAGGCATAGATATGTTTAATGTAAACCCTGCGCTGTACGGCTCCGTTTTTGCGGTTCCGTCCGTGCTGACAGATAAATATTTAAAGCTCGCATCGCCTGCTGCAATTAAGGTACTGCTCTTGATACTGCGCAATCCAGGCGAGGATTTTACAGTCGAGGAGCTGTCTAAAAGAATAGGATACTGTAAAGCCGATACGCTTGACGCCGTTGAATATTGGATAAGTGAAAATGTGCTTGTGAAAAACGGTACCGCTTTTACTTCCGAAACAGTTGAGACGGGAAAGCCCGACGACAGCGGCGTAAATGCGCAAAACAAATCGGAGCCTACGGCTTCGTGTGTTGCCGTTCCCGAGAAGCGGCCACTGCCCGAAATTAAAATTGCGAAGCCCACGCTCGAGCAAATTTCAAAGCGTATGGAGGAAAGCGGGGACGTTCTTCGTCTTATGTCCGAATCGCAGAGCATTCTCGGCAGAACAATAGGATTTGATATGCAGAGCACGCTTTTGATGCTTTATGATACATACGGCCTCAGCGTCGAAGTTATATTTATGCTGCTTGAATTTTGTGTGCATCAGTCGCGCTCGTCAACAGCTTATGTTGCAAAGCTCGGCAAGGTTTGGGCGGAAAAAGAAATAAACACGGTGGAGCTTGCCGCCGATTACATAGAAAAGAGCACCGAAGCCGAAAAAACCTTTTCCGTTCTGCGTGAGCTTACGGGTATGTCAACTCCGCGGCCCACTCAAAAGCAGACGGAATACATTTTGTCGTGGCGCGCTCTCGGGTTTGAAGCTCCGATAATCGCAAGAGCATATGACGAGATGGCTGAGCGCACCGGTAAAATATCGTTTAATTATATGGATAAGATTCTCCTGAATTGGCATACGGCCGGGTACAAAACGCCGGAGGACGTGGAAAACGGCGAACGTCTTTTCCGTGAAAAGAAACAGGCGGCAAAGCAAAAGGGGACGTCATTCAGCATAGATGAGGCAATATCCGACGCAGGAATGGGTGTCGTGAAATATAAAAAGAAAGGCGTGAAGTGATTGAAGTATTCAAAGGAAGTTTATGAAAAGACAAAATCCGTTCTTGACTCACGCCGTATAAAAGCGGAAACCGATGCGGAAAAAAGGCGCGTTGAGTTTGCGAAAGTCCATCCGGAATTGCTTGTGATAGAGGATGAATTGACCAAAACCGGGCTTGAAGCCGTAAAAGCCGTTATCGGCGGAAGCGGCGACGTTAAAAAGACGGTCGAAGAGCTTATGAAGACTAATTTGCAGCTTCAAAAGGATCGTGAAAATCTGCTTCTGAGCGCGGGGGTAGATAAAAATTATCTAAAACCTCATTATACCTGTGAAATATGTAAGGATAAGGGTTACACGGACGGTAAGATATGCTCTTGCAGAACGGAGCTCCTCAAAAAGTTCGCAAGTGAAGAGCTGTCATATAAAACACCGCTGAAGCTCTCAAGCTTTGAGGATTTCAGCCTGTCATATTATCCTACCGAGAAATACGGCAACGGCATTTCCCCGCGTGAAAGAATGAAAGGGGTATATGAGTTTTGCCGCGAATATGCCGCCGATTTCAGCACTGAGTCACCGAACCTTTTTATGTACGGAGAAACGGGTCTCGGTAAGACTCATCTCTCGCTCGCCATAGCCAACGAGGTTATAAAAAAAGGCTTCAGCGTAGTATATGATTCCGCCCAAAATCTGTTTACGCGGCTCGAAAAGGAGCGCTTCGGCAGAGAAGGCGGCAATACAGAGGATACGGTTCTCTATTGCGATTTGCTTATTTTGGATGATCTCGGCGCAGAGTTTGACACAAAATATGTCCTCTCCGAGATATACAATATAATCAACAGCCGTATTTCCTACGGCAGACCGACCGTAATCAGCTCTAATGCAGCTCTTGACGAGCTCACCGGGCTTTACGGTGCAAGAGTCACCTCGAGAATTATAGGTGATTACGAGCTGATTTTATTTGAGGGCAGAGATGTGCGCCAAATAAAAAAGCGCCTTTCAAAGTGAGCCTTTAATATACGAAAAATATTCCGACGCCGCCGAGACCTCATCGCTTTCGGCGGCGCTTTCCGTTTCCCAACCTCTGCTTCGGCTCTCGTCGAAAAGTGTGTGATACATCGCGTGGTTTTCGCGCAGTATATTTAATATGTCCTCACGCAACGGCTCGTCCGCGCATTTCATTGAGCATTCGTTATATTTTATCGAGAGCGACCTCTGAACAGACAATAGGCTCAAAAACAGTATTCTGTTTTGATTGTTTTGCTTCTCTTTATTCATATTTTACTTCCCGTTCAAGATGTTCAAAAGTGTGTTGTAATGGTTAAGGTGCTGTGATGCGGCCTGCTCATAAAGCCCGCGAAGCACAGCGTCGTTTGTGTTTACGGCGCCCTCCTTAAATTTCATCACGGCAGTAGCCTCCATCGGCAGACATTCCTTTAATATTTCGAGGGTGCTGCTTAAAATCATAGTGAAAATCTCCGTTTCTTATTAAATTCGGTATAGCAAGCATTTAAGACTAAGTGATTCCCTGCATTTCTGCGGAGAATCACTTTTTTCTTGCTTAACGCATCGTTTGTCCGAGCCCGAAGCTTACGGAAAGAGCCCTGTTTACCTTGTTCATTTCATCCGTAGGCAAGTTTCCCATACGCTCTTTAAGACGCTTTTTGTCGAGCGTTCTGACTTGCTCAAGCAAAACGATGGAATCCTTTTGCAGTCCGCAGTCTACCGCATCGACGCTTATGTGTGTCGGAAGCTTTGTTTTATATTTTTGGCTTGTTATTGCCGCCGCAATCACTGTGGGGCTGTATTTGTTGCCTACGTCGTTTTGAACTATAAGTACCGGCCGTATTCCGCCTTGCTCCGAGCCTACCACGGGGCTTAAATCGGCGTAATAAATATCGCCGCGCTTAATATTCATTTCCTCACTCTCCTGTTTTAATTCCCTTAAGCAAGCGAAGCATAATTCAATACGGCTCTGAGCTGCCGCGCCGACCTGTTTTCGGCATAATGGGTTTTGCTCTCTTGCTCAATATAATTTTGCCCATAAAAGGAAACTATAAACATATAAACCGAATTTAAGGCACATATTTGAAAGGCGGAGATTTTCCCTCAGCACATAATATGGCATATGACGGCAAAATGTGCCGCAAAACGCGGAATATAACTTTACAGAGATTTTACATATGCAATACAACAAATTTTACCGTTCGCGGATAAAATGAAATATAAGGCGGCAGTCTTGCAACAAATGTAAAAACAGATTATACTAAGAATCGAAAAAGGCTGCAAAGATAAAATCTGCCGATAGGAGAAAAATATGATTTATCTTGTTGAGGACGATAAGAGTATAAGAGAGCTTCTTGTATACACTCTTAATAATTCGGGACTTCCGGCAAACGGATTTGAAAAACCGAGTGAATTTTACAGAGAGCTTAGGGCAGATGATGCAGATCTCATTATCCTTGATATAATGCTTCCCGAATGTGACGGGCTTACAATGCTTAAAAATTTGAGAGCCGACGAAAAAACGAAGCACATCCCGGTGATGATGCTGACCGCCAAGGGCTCGGAATACGATAAGGTCGTGGGGCTTGATATGGGCGCGGATGATTATATGACAAAGCCTTTCGGAATGATGGAGCTGATAGCGAGAGTCAAAGCTCTTTTGCGCCGCACAAAGGAGTCGGGTAAGAATGACAACGTCAATACCCTTAATATCGGCTGCCTCAGTGTTATTCCATCTAAGTATTCCGTCAAAGTAGGCGGCGAAAAGGTGGTGCTGACGCTGAAGGAATTTGACCTTTTGTGTTTGCTTTTGCAAAATAAGGGTACTGTTTTCACGCGGGATAAGCTTCTGAATAAAATTTGGGGATATGACTTCGACGGCGAGAGCAGAACCGTGGATGTGCACGTCAGAACCCTTCGCCAAAAACTCGGCGAAGCGGGGAAATACATAGAGACCGTTCGAGGTATTGGCTATAAAATAGGGGACTGAACCGAATGAAAAAACGAATTTCTCACTCCGTGTTTTTTGTGTCGCTTGCGGTAAATATTTGCTGTGCTACGCTGTCGCTTGCCGTTCTTTATAATCGCTTTAAGGCTGATGTCGGCTCCGCCGGCGCGGAGGAGCTGCCCTCGGATTTTCTTTTGGCAGTGCTTGTTTCCGCGGTAATATCCTTTGCCGCCGCGCTTTTTACGGCGCGAGTAGTGTCAAAGCGAACCTTAAAAGAACTCAACGACATAAATTTGGACGACCCAAACGACAGTAATTTCGGCTCGGAGCTGTCTTTGCTGTTCTATAAAATCCGCAGTCAGAATTCGCAGATTCAGTCGCAGCTTCGAGAGCTTGAACGCAGTCAGCAGGAATTTAAAATGATAACCGAAAATATGTCTGAGGGTCTTATAATAATCGACCTTAAGCACAGCATACTTTCGTTTAACCGCAGCGCAAAGCAGATATTCGGTGTTGAAAATATTAAAAAGCATGAAAATGTTTTTACAATAAATCAAAGCGAGCGGTTTGAGGCTGCGGTAAATGCCGCACTTTCGGGCAGACACGGTGAATTGACCATGAAAATGCACGACAGAATTTACAGCGTTTTTGCAAATCCGGTAGTCAACGGCGAAAAAATAGTCGGCGCGGTAATAGTTGTTCTCGACGTCACAGAGCGCGAAAAGGGCGAACAGTTGCGTCGCGAATTTACGGCAAATGTCTCGCATGAGTTAAAAACTCCGCTGACATCGATTTCGGGGTTTGCCGAGATAATAATGAACGGCATAGCAAAGCCCGAGGATGTAAGACATTTTGCGGAGAACATATATAACGAGAGCGCAAGACTTATAACGCTTGTAGGCGACATCATTAAAATTTCACAGCTTGATGAGGGTCTTGTCGGAGCGGAAAAAACCGATGTTGATTTGCTTGAGATAGCCCGAAAAACGGCAAATTCCCTGCAAAGCGTCGCGTCAAAAAACGATATTACGATAAGCGTTGCCGGCGAATCGTCGTGCGTCAAAGGAGTTTATGATATAATCGACGAGATGGTTTATAATCTATGTGACAATGCTGTCAAATACAATCGCCCGGGCGGAAGCGTCAATATTACCGTAGAGAATAAAACGATTACGGTTGCAGATACGGGAATAGGAATCCCCCTATCCTCTCAGCCGAGGGTATTTGAGCGCTTTTACCGTGTGGATAAAAGCCATTCCAAGGAGATAGGCGGCACGGGGCTGGGGCTTTCGATAGTCAAGCACGCCGCAATATATCACGGCGCAAAAATCGATCTTGAAAGCGTCGAAAACGTCGGAACAAAAATTAAAATCAGCTTTTAGACAAAAAAACAGCTGTAAAACCCGAGGTTTTACAGCTGTTTTAATATGCGGATTTACTCAGTCTTCGTTTTCTTCCTTGACCTTATCTATGATTTCCTGAGGAATAGCCTCACCGTGCTTTACAACAAGTATGCAAAGTATTGAGAGTATAAATGCTATCGGGCAGTAATAGAACAGTGACAGATATGTGCCTGTAAACATACGAACTATGCCGTAGATTATGGGCGTAGCTATCTGTGCCGAGAATGTAGCGGTGTAGTAGTAGCCGGTGTATGTGCCTACTTTGTCAATGCCGCCGATTTCAAGCACAAGGGGAAGCGTGTTAACGGTTATAAACATATTTGCCGCGCCGCCTACTATAAGAGCTACCCAAATAAGAGCACCGCTCAAAGCGTCGATGCCGAGTATATGTGTGATAAGGTAAGCCGCAAACGCGAGAACAAATATAAACAGACCTCCGAGTATGGTCTTTTTTCTGCCGATTTTCTTGCCGAGCCAGCCTGCCGGAA
>HF993135.1:187441-219657 GCA_000432435.1 Eubacterium sp. CAG:180 | reverse complement strand
GCGGAAGCGGCGGCAAAAGCGGTGGTCATTATGGTTGCCTGCGCTGTTGTCTTATGAAGAATTTCAGCCGCAAAAAGAGCAAAGAAAGTGGATATTGCGTTTGTTCCGCAGAAGAGGAAGAACAGACCCATAAGCATAAATACAAGGCTTCGTCTTTCGCCGGGGTTTAATTTCTCCGCCTTCATTCTTTCTTTTTCTGCCTTTTTAGCCTCTTTTTCGGCTTTGCGTTTTGCCTTTTCGTCGGCAGCCTCTGCCATATCGGCTTTAAGCTTTAAACGGCTGTCAGGCTCTTTTACGAAGAAGAGTATGACAAGCATACCTATTATCATAACTGCCGCGCCGAGCAGGAAAACATAGGGGAAGGTATCATATTCGTCAAATTCCGGAGATTTGGACGAAATGCCCATAGCCGCGCAGTAAATTGCGGTGACTATGGTTCCGGCAAAAAGTCCGAGAGCACTGCCGATACCGCCCATAAGGTTAATGACGGCGTTGCCCTCGCTTCGAAGCTCGTTCGGGGTCAAATCAGGCATAAGGGCAACCACCGGTGCTCTCCACAGCGACATTACAAAAACAAACATAATTATGAAAAGCATTGTGAAGCCGAGTGAATTGAACTTTACGGCAATAATGGGAATTATCGCGAACAACAATGCGGAGATCGGCGCGCCGTAAACAACAAACGGGCGGCGTTTGCCTAATCGCGAATGAGTGTTGTCCGAGAGCTTGCCGAAGGTCGGTTGAAAAATTACGCCGAAGATATTGTCAAAGGTCATTATTATACCTATGAACAACGGTACAAGGGTAATACCGCCTGCGGCTGTGCCCACGTCTTCGCCGTTAGCTTCCGCAAAGGACGCGAGAGCGGGAAACGCCTCGTTAAGCTTTGCGCTCCACGAAGTAATAACGGCACTTTCGTTAAGGAGCCTGTTAAGTATCTTTGTTATGTATGGGTCATATATGGCCCACGCTATGGATGAGGCCATAAAGCCGAATCCGGTGAGTATTGTGTGCCAATAGTTCAGCTTGCCGTTGCTTTTGGCACAGAAATATTTACTTTCCATTTCATTCTCCCTTTCAAACTTGATAGCGTTTTTCCGAATACGGTATAACACTATCTGTAATAATAACAAATTATTGCTGTGATTGCAATATTTGATTGTAGAAAATACACATATAACATAAATTTTATATATATTTATCAAAAGCGTTTTCCGTAAAATCAAAACCGATATTATCGCTTTTTTAATATTTATTGTCGTTTGATTGTTAATAAGTATTGTATTGAGGCGGTTTTTATGATAAAACTATATGTGCCGACGACATTTTACAAAAGGGGAAAAAGAGCTTGGAAATAAAACCGATAGCGCATATAAGAACCGATTTCGGTGAAAAATTCGGCATACCGCGTCAAAGCGGGCTTTGCTCTCTTCTTGAGGGGAAAATAGTGTTCGAGCCGGAATTTGCAAAGCGTGAGAGCGTAAGAGGACTCGAAGAGTTCTCTCATATTTGGCTTATATGGCAGTTTTCCGAAAACCCTCCGACGTCGTCGCTTACGGTTCGTCCGCCGCGTCTCGGCGGCAACAAAAGAGTAGGCGTTTTCGCATCTCGTTCCCCGTTTCGTCCGAACGGACTTGGGCTTTCGTGTGTAAGGCTCAAAAGCATTGAATATTCTTCCTCAGGTGAGCCTGTGATAAATGTTTTCGGAGCCGATTTATGCGACAAAACGCCGATATTTGACATCAAGCCGTATGTTCCGCTCTCCGACTGTGTGCCGGATGCTTTGGAGGGCTATACAAAAATGACAAAGGAACATATTTTATCGGTTCATATTCCCGAGGAGAAAGCCCTGCTGCTTCCGAAAAATAAGCTTGCGGCGTTAAAAGAGATACTGCAATTAGACCCGCGACCCGGATACGACGATTCGCCTGAAAAGCTGTACGGCTTGAGCTTCGCGGGATACAATATAAAATTTTCTGTTAAAAACGACGTACTGTGCGTTTCGGATATAGAAAAAATCAAGAGGTAGAAAGATTTATGGCAAATCCCATAGGGCATTTAAAAACCATCAACAAGCACCGCCACGCGGTAATCAAAAACTGTTTCAGAGCCGGAATACCGCTTCAGGGGCTTCGGCATGACCTCTCAAAGTATGCTCCGGTGGAGTTTTTAAACGGGGCTAAGTACTACGACGGCTCGCGCAGTCCAAACGAGCTTGAACGTAACGATAAGGGCTATTCGGAGGCATGGCTTCACCACAAGGGCAGAAACAAGCACCATTTTGAATATTGGACCGATTACAATCTCGCAAGAAAATGCGTAATGCCCATAAAAATGCCGCTTAAATATGTAATAGAAATGTTTTGCGACCGTGTTGCCGCAAGCAAAACATATATGAAAGACAAATATACCGACGCGTATCCGCTCGAGTATTTTGAGAGGGGCAAGAGTACGAGAAGCATTGACCCCGAAACCTCGGCTTTGCTTGAAAAGCTGCTTATTATGCTGCGTGACGAGGGCGAGAAAAAAACCTTTCGCTATATAAGAAAAGAACTAAAAAAGCACAAGGACTACTGAAACAGTCCCTGTGCTTTTTTGATAAAGTCGAGCGCGTTATGCGCTTTTTGCTGATTTGCGGTTTAAAAAGAACATTGCGGCCGCCATGGCTATTATGATAACGTAGCCGATAATACTTAAAACATCCGGTACCTGACCGAAAACGAAAAGTCCGAGTAGGGAAGAAAAAACTATCTGCGAATAATCATAAACCGAAATATCGCGCGCCGGAGCATAAATATAAGCCGCCGTTATGGTATATTGACCGCCGGTTGCGGAAAGACCGGCAAGGAGCAGATAACCAAGCTGTAAGGCTGTCATCGGTTTGTATTCGGCTATCATAAACGGCAGAAATACCAAGGTGGAAAATGCCGAGAAGAAAAACACTATAAACGAGCCCTCAACCTTTTCCTGACCGAGCTTGCGAACCATTGTGTATGCAATACCGGCCCCAAATCCGCCGAGCAGACCTATAAGAGAGGGGACAAGCTCCGCATTTCGAAACGTCGGCTTTATAACAAAAAGGCAGCCGATGAATGCAGCCAATACTATTATTGCCTTTTTCGGGCTTATCTTTTCCTTCAATATTAAGAGGCTTCCGAGGATTGCAAAAAACGGCGACATCTTATTAAGTATCGACGCATCTGCGAGGACAAGCTTTCCTATCGCATAAAAATTACATACTATGCCGACCGTTCCGAAAAAAGCGCGCAGAAAAAGATATTTTACAGCACTTTTCGGGACAGTTATTTTTTTGTGCTCTTTTAAAAGAACGGCCACGGAGAAAACGAACGCGACAATATTTCTGAAAAAGCTCTTTTGCATTGCCGGCAAGTCACCTGAAAGGCGCACAAACATTCCCATCAGTGCAAAGCAAAACGCCGAGGCTATTATCAGGATAATTCCCTTACTTGTATTATTTAACTTTAATTTTTCCATAACTTATAGGGTATCACGTCTGAATTTTTAATCAATATGTATTTATTACAAATTTCTTGCTTTTTCGTTCCTGTTATTTTACAATGAAATTAATCTGAAACAGGGAGGAATAAAAAATGTCAAAAATCAATTACAACGGACCCGATGTCTTTAAACCGCTCAGTCCCTGGGCTTATTTCGGTTTGTCAATTCTGTTTTCGCTCCCGGTGGTGGGATTTATTTTCCTTATCATCTTCAGCGTGAGCGACGCCAATATCAATCGCAGGAACTTCGCGCGTTCGTATTGGTGTATCTATGTTATAATAGCCGTTGCGGCGGTTGTTGCGGTAGCCTCCGGCGTTACTCTCGGTTCTCTCGAAAATATAATGGCGGCGGTTCGCCCGATAGCCTGACGAACTGTGCCGTATTCGGTACAGCAATAAAAATCGACAATAAAAGCGACTGCTTTTGCAGTCGCTTTTTATATGTTATTGAATTTTTAAAAACGAAGGTCAGTCTATATCGGCAGTAAAGTCAACATACCATTGGTGACCTATTTTAACGAGCGTTATTATTTCGGGGTGCTCTGCGAATTCAACGTTTTTCTGTGCTATTGCGTCTTTGTCGCCGACGCCGGAGAGCACTTTTACCGTTTTGACTTCAGCTACCGCGGAGATGTCGTTTGCGGAAATTCCGAAATGCTCATAGGCGGCCTTTTGACTGCTTGTAAGCGATGATGTGTAAGTCTTGACTTCGTCATCATCGTATTCACGCACGAGAGACGTGTCGGCGGTTATGGTATAACCCGCGTTGTATTTTTCATCATCGTCAGAGAGAACAGCCTTGTTTTCCCCGAGATAATAATCTGCATATTCTTTGCCCTTGCCGTAAAGCACCTCGCAGTTATAAGCGTATTCATCCATATATGTGCCGAGGTTCCCTTCAAGTGCAGAGAACATATCATCGGTTGTAAATGCCTTGTTGCCGTATATTTCCTCGTAGCAGGGAACATATGCCGCAAAATATTCCGAAAACAGCTTGTCATAATTTTCAAATCCGTAGAGATCAACAAGGTCTGTAAATACGGGGTACATTCTGTCGAGAAGAAGTGTGAGCTTTTCGCCCTCTTCCTCGGCAGTCATTGCGGGAGCCGTGGCATTTTCGTCGATGTATTTGTCCATATAGTTCTCGGAGATGAAATTGCCGAACTTGGTGTTCTTTATGAGCACGGTATATTTAAGAGCGTCATAGCCGTCGTTTTCGGCGGTGTTTTCAACATACTGCTCGGCGACCTTTTCGGGTGAGAACATTATGTAATTGTTTTTATAATACGCGGTGACGAGAACCGAGAATAAAACGATTATTGCGATTACCGAAACTATTGCATATGTTACGTCAAATTTCTTTGTGGGACTCTCGGGCTGCTTTTCGTATTCGACCTGAGGCTTTTTCTTTTTTTCTTTAACAGCCATTTTTATGCCTCCTCTCCCGCAGCTTTTAACGCAGCGGCTTTTTCGCGGCGTTCCTGAAGCTCTTTTGCTATCATATCACGCTTTTTACCGTTGAGGTCATAGAAGAATATCGGAATCATCTGCCCCAAAACGAATATTGCCGGTATTATCGTGTATATCATAAGGAATCTGTTAAGGGTTGTCTGTGACTGAGTGGCATAAGCTATATTTGCGTTTGTAGAGGTAACATAGCCCGCCCATACAACAAGCGCGGGACCGAAAGACTTTGTGAGGGCGGCGGCAACCTTTGAGAAGAAGCCGAAGCCTGCGTAGCAAAGCCCCTCTTGACGCTTGCCGGTTTTCCATTCGATTTCGTCAACGCAGTCGGCAATCATTACGTTGGGCGTAAGATTGGTGTTGCCGTGCTGAAGTCCGACAAAGAAGTTAATGATAAGGAACGGTATTGTGAGTTCCTTGGGAACAAAGCCTATTGCCTTTGATACCAAAAACAGTACCGTGAGCGAGAGTGCGCCGTAAAGGCAGCATACTATGTAAACCTTTTTGGTATCAAGCATTTTAAGGAGCTTTTTAACTATAAGCATGCCTACCGCCGTGCCTATGCCCATAGGCAACAAAAGTGCTATTTTGAGGTCCTTTGAGCCGAGCAGGTAAACTGCTATGTAGAGGCTTACGGTGCTGTATACGCCTCTGCCGAAGCCGGTGAATTTCGTAAGCGAAACCATAAGGAGGTTTTTATTAGTGAATACGAATTTAAGGCTCTCTTTAAGGCTGACTTTTTCCTCGGTATAAGGAACTCTCTCACGGTTGTTTGGGAAGAATATCATCGTAAAGAGAACGCAGCCGAGCGCGCAGACCGCCGTTGAAATCACAAGGTCAAGACCCTGACCCTCTGCAGTTTTATACTGCTGCTTACCCATTATGGCTTTCATGGCAAAGCCCACGGCAGGTAAAACCGCCATACCGCCGGACTGACCGATAGCTTTAAATATACTTGCTATTGAGATTGCGTCGCCGCGCTCCTCGGGGTTCGGTGTACAACACGCACCGAAGCACCCGGCGGGACTTTCTACGGCGCACGCCGCCGCCGTGTAAAGAGAATATATTATAAACATCCAGGCAACCGCAAGCTTGTAATTGCCGGTTTTGGGAGCAATAAATACGAGCATTGCAACTATTGCCATCGGGACAACGCCGAAGCCTATCCAAGGACGGATTTTGCCCCATTTGGTTCTCGTCCTGTCAACGAGATAGCCGATGACAAGCTCGCAAACCGCGCCGACTATTCCGGCAAAGCCGAATACATAGGCGAGCATTTTGGTTATGGAGGCTGGGTCTATACCGCTTCCCTTAAATGCGAAATCATTGAAGAACGTATAGGTGTAATCGGGCATCCAGCCGGTGAGAAGACTGACGCCGAAAAGACCTATGCCGAAAGTCCATATTTCGGACTTTCTCATGTACCTTTTCATAAAAGACCTCCTTAATAAAAAGAAAAGGGTGCCGAAGTGTCAGCACCCTTCAAAGACATAACAAAAATTATATCCCAAAAAATAATATAATTCAACTGATATATTTTACAAAAACGGCAGTAAAAATTTTACAATTTAATGCGTTAAAGAGCGGCAAGCTCTTTTTCGTTTCTTTTGGGAGACGGACGGCCTGTGTTTTCGTAGAAGGTCGAATTTGCGGGAATTACAAAATTCAAAGCGGACGGCATTATTTCAAACGTGCTTTCTTTAACGTACTCGCATTCTCCGTCAACGTTTACTGCGGCAAGCTCCTTGCTTTCTATATGCATTTTTTTACCGCGCAAAAATGTGGTAAAGTCCCAATCGAGATGCTCACCGCGCTTATATGCGTTTATGAGCCCCGCAAGCTTCAATCTGCCTACGGTTTTGCGGACTATTATAAAGTCGAGCAGGCCGTCGTCGGGAATGGCTTTCGGCGCACCCATATATCCTCCGCCGTACCAGCGCGAATTTCCGCAGAGCGCAAACAGCATTGTACCCTCTATTACCCTGTCGTCGTCAACGGTTACCTTAAATTCGCTGTTGAGGCGCTTGCCGAGGCAGTAGAGGAGCGACGCGGTATATGCGGCTTCGCCCGTTATGAGCGGTATTTTTTTGAAATAAGCCTGCTTTGCACAGACCTCCGCGTCAATTCCCATTGAGCACTGATTAACTGCAACCTTATCGCCGCATTTGATGAGGTCAAGCTTATGTACGCTGCCGTTTACCTGCGAATCAAGGTTTGTGAGGTCTTCTCTTTTTCCGAAAAGTCTTGCAAAATCATTACCCGAGCCTAAGGGCAGAGACGCGACCTCGGCGTTCGGGTACTTGTATGCTCCGTTTACGACCTCATACAACGTGCCGTCGCCTCCGCAGGAATAAAACCTTACCGGTTCGCCTCGCTTTGCGATTTCCTCAACATATTTCATTCCGTCTCCGCTGAATTTAGTGACGTAAAGCTGAGCGTCAAGCTTATGTGTTTTACAGTAGCTGTTAATGACCGGGATTATTTTTTTCGCGGCTTTCCCTTTACCGGCAGTAGGGTTAATTATAAAAATATGCTTCATAATAACTCTCCCATTATAAATACAACTTAAAAAAGTAAGATGCAGATTTTATTTAAAGTAAAAATACAACTGACATTTAATCATGCCGTTATATAGCTTACGCCTTTTATCCGCTTTTCTGCCGAAGGACTCTTCAAAAGTCTCCGATGGGCTTATTATGCTGTACGACCAACCGTGCTTTCTCGGAAATACCCTTCCCATTGACCGTATTAAATCGTCTACCTCCTTTTGCGACAGCATCCTTTCACCGTAAGGCGGGTTTGTGATAACCGTGCCCTTTTCGGATTTCGGCGCAAAATCTCTTATGTCCGCGCGTGCAAACTCAATTTTGTCGGCAACTCCGGCGCGAATCGCATTATCCTTTGCCGTTTCAAGGGTTTGCCTGTTTATATCAAAGCCGTATGCTTTAAAGTCGCTTTCGGTAATTATTTCACTCTCTGCTTTTTCACGCTCGCTCTCCCAAATTTCATACGGGATAAACGGGAACCGCTCGGAGGCAAAATGGCGTTTAAGCCCCGGAGCTATATTGTGCACAAGCATTGCGCCCTCTATAAGAATTGTTCCGGAACCGCACATCGGGTCGTAGAGAGTGTGGTACGGGCGCAGATGCGACAGAGCGCACATTGCTGCCGCAAGAGTCTCCTTGATAGGTGCTTCGTTTGCAACCGGGCGATAGCCGCGCTTGTGCAGACCCATGCCGGTAGTGTCTATCATCAGGTGAACCTTGTTTTTCATTATCGAAAAATCTATCTGGAATTTTACGCCTGTTTCCTCAAACCATTGTACGTTATATTTTGTTTTAAGTCTTTCGACGATTGCTTTCTTGATTATCGACTGACAGTCGCTGATGCTGAAAAGGTCGGAATTTACGCTGTGGCCCTTGACGGGGAATTCGTCAAATTCTCCTATGAAATTTTCCCACGGGAGTGCCTTTGTGCCCTCAAACAGCTCCTCAAAAGAATGCGCCTCAAAGGAGCCTACGACTATCATTATACGTTCGGAAAATCTTGAGCGGATATTTGCGCGCGCTGCCAAATATTCGTCTCCCGAAAAGAACACTCTTCCGTTTTCGGCGGCGACGTTTTCCGCCCCCATTTTTTTAAGCTCGTCCGAAACAAGGCTTTCAAGCCCGAATATGCACGGAGCGGTAAAATTCATCTTCATAATTAGTCCTTTTAATATCAATGGTAGACTTTAGTATAATTGTTTAGCCTAAAAAAATCAATACCCACATATTGCGCTTAGGTTGTCAAGACTTGGCGAATTGCGTCTTCTTGCTGATTTTACGGGATATTGATCAAACAAAAAAAGGCAGGAAAAAACCTGCCTTTTTCGGTAAATGTTTAAGCTTACTGCTCAACCTCGTAAACACTGACCTTTTTGCGGTCTTTGCCGAGTCTCTCAAACTTAACGGTACCGTCAACCTTAGCAAAAAGGGTGTCGTCGGAGCCTTTGCCGACGTTTGTACCGGGATGGATGTGAGTTCCGCGCTGTTTAACAAGAATGTTGCCTGCGAGAACGAACTGACCGTCCGCACGCTTAACGCCGAGTCTCTTGGATTCAGAATCACGGCCGTTCTTTGTGGAACCCATACCTTTTTTATGAGCGAACAACTGGATGTTTATTTTAAGCATTATTCAGCACCTCTTTCAATTTTGATGTAATTCGGATAAAGCTCGGAAAGCTCTTTTAAATGCAGCTCAAAGCCTTTTAAAAGGTCATTTGCCGCCGCAGCCTCGTCTTTTGAGAGGCGAATTCCGAGAAAGCCGTCCTTTTCGATTATTTCGGGATTTAACAGCATTATTTCGGTCAGCGTATTGACGGTCATATAAGAAGCCGACGAAACCGCCGAGCAAATTATATCTTTGCCTATTTCGGCACTGCCCGAATGACCGGATACGGAAAAACCCGTAATAATGTCACCCGAATAAACGAATTTTGCGGTTATCATTTTACTTACGCTTTGATGTCGGCTATTTCAACCTTGGTGTACGGCTGACGATGACCCATCTTGCGTTTCTCGTTCTTTTTGGGCTTGTAGGTGAAAACAACGACCTTTTTGCTCTTGCCGTTTTTAAGCACCTTAGCGCTTACCGAAGCACCGTCAACATAGGGTGCACCGACTTTGAGACCGTCGTCGCCGCCGACTGCGATTACTTTATCAAAAGTAATATCGGCATTTTCGTCTGCTGCAAGCTTTTCGATGAATATAACGTCGCCTTTTTCGACTTTATACTGCTTGCCGCCTGTTTCGATTATTGCGTACATTTTTTTACCTGCCTTAATATAGACTCGCTATCGGAGGCGGAAACTTCGCTTAGTAGTATGCGGACATACTGCCCCCTAATATGCGGCTATGATATTTTAACAGAACGGTATGGCTTTGTCAAGACTTTATTGGATTCTTTTCCGCTTGCCGGACGGTGTTGAAAAGTATGCGGCATTATGCTACAATACTATTTATAATATGATGTGAGGGAGCTTTTAAAATGCCCGAGAAGAAAAAGTCAATCAGCAACAATAAAAGCGGCGTTAAAAGCGGCAATTGCCCTCTTTACAAAAAATGCGGCGGATGCCAACTCCAAAATTTAACATATGAGCAGCAGTTACGATATAAGCAGGTAAAGTGCATAAGGCTGCTCGGTAAATTCTGCCGCGTCGGCGAGATCATAGGTATGGAAAACCCCTATCACTATCGAAACAAGGTTCAGGCGGCTTTCGCTCTTGACAGACACAGCAATATAATATCGGGAGTCTATCAGTCATCGTCGCACAAAATAGTTCCCGTCACCGTTTGTATGACTGAGGACGAAAAAGCAGATGAGATAATAGGCACGATTCGCCGGCTTTTGAAAAACTTTAAGCTTCGCCCTTATAATGAGGATACGGGAAGGGGTTTTTTGCGCCATGTGCTTGTAAAGCGAGGCTTTAAAAGCGGCCAAATAATGGTGGTGCTCGTCACCGGAACAAGGGACTTCCCGAAGAAAAAGGACTTTGTTGCGACACTTTTGAAAATACATCCCGAAATTACCACCGTAGTGCAAAACGTAAACAATCAAAAAACAAGTATGGTTCTCGGAAACAGGAGCGAGGTACTTTTCGGCGACGGATATATAACGGAGCAGCTCGGCGATTTTTCGTTTAGAATATCCCCGAAGGCTTTTTATCAGATAAATCCCATACAGACTGAGGTGCTGTATAATACGACACTTGAATTTGCCGGGCTTACCGGTAATGAAACCGTTATTGACGCATATTGCGGTACCGGAACGATAGGCATTTTCGCTTCGCCGAAGGCTAAAAAAGTGTTGGGTGTGGAGCTTAATCCCGACGCCGTAAAGGACGCACGCGTAAACGCAAAGCTCAACTCCGCCGAAAATACGGAGTTTTACAATGCGGACGCCGGCGAGTTCTTGGCGGACACCGCCGCTTCAAACGAGAAATACGATGTTGTTATAATGGATCCTCCGCGCAGCGGAAGCACGGTAAAGTTCTTGAAATCGGTTGTAAAGCTCGCACCGAAAACCGTTGTGTATGTGTCCTGCAACCCCGAAACTCTTGCAAGAGATTTGATGTTTCTTGTCAGAAACGGCTATAAGGTCAAAAAAATACAGCCCGTCGATATGTTTCCGCATACAAATCATGTTGAGTGCGTATGTGCTTTGAGCAGACGGTAAATATTTGAAACTGAAACTGCATCTGAATGATTTTTGAGACTCGGCGTATAGTCGAGCCTCGTTTTTTGCGCTTTTCGGCGGTAAAAAACACTATTTGCCGTTGTGTTCGAAAATTTGGTTGCATTTATTGCCGAAAAGGCATATGCTTCGACATACTGCGCTCATTTCGGGCGAAATGCTCGGAACCGGGTGTACGTTCAGAAAGCTCTATATCGAGGAGGACGGGAGCTGTAAGGGCGAGGCATTTCTTCGCTGTATCAACGATGAGGATTTGGCAAAGGACTTGGACGCGCTGAAGGAAATAGCCGCCAAATACGAGGTGGAGATAGTTGCCAGAGACTCCGACAATGAGTATTATAAGCCCACTTCTCTTGAAAGCGACGGCTATAAGTATGTCAGGAAAATCGTGCAGAGCGTATTTGACTACGCTGCGGCAGTTCCGTTTATTCTTCCTGCCGGAACGGATGCGAGAAGATTTACCGGACTTTCCGACTCGGTAATCAGATTTGCTCCCATTGACATTGACGGTCAGCAATATGCGTCGGTTCACAGCGAAAACGAGAACATAAATGTTGATAAAATTCCTTTGGCAGTAAAATTCTATAAGGAGCTTTTGAGAAATTACAAATAATATTTTTAAACACACCCCGATTCGGCCGGCAAACGTTCGACCGAACCGGGGCGCCTTGATTTTAACCGGAAACAGTGGGATTGAATTTACAGACAAAACGGGGTATAATGTAAAAAACGGGCAACGGTTAATAAGTCAGGAGGACTCTGTTATGAGAATAATAGATATTTCCAACGATGTTTTGTCGGCAGAGGTTTACGAGGGCGATCCGGTGCCTGAGCTTATAAGTCTGGCTTCCCTGAAAAACGGTGACAGATACAATCTCAACGCCGTCAATATGGGGCTTCACAACGGTACTCATATGGACGCGCCGCTGCATTTTATCGACGGTGCCGACGGAATCGACAAGGTAAAGCCCGACGCCTTTATAGGACCGTGCACAGTGCTTGAGGTTTCGCCGGGAATCATAACCGGCTCCGTGGTTGAGGAGTATTTTCCGCGCAGGGCGGAGCGTATACTTCTGAAATCGGGAGGCAGGGCGTTTATACATCGCAGTGCCGCCGACGCCATGGCATATTTCGGGTATAAGCTTGTCGGTACCGACGGGCTTGACGTCGAGCCGCCGCAGAGCGAAAGCTATGAAACTCATAAGGCGCTTCTCGGGCAAAATATAGCTGTTCTTGAGGGACTTGACTTATCGGATGTTGCAAACGGAGAATACTTTTTGATTGCGCCGCCGTTAAAAATAGAGTCGGCAGAGGCGTCACCCGTAAGAGCTATGCTTATAACCGACTATGTGTTTTGGAGCGGAAAGCCCGAAGCTTAAATTCCGGGAAAGGTCTTAATCATTTGAAAAAAGTTATAATTATAGGAGCGGGACCTGCCGGCATAACGGCGGCTCTCGAGCTTCTTCGCAGAGGCAAAAACGAATATGATGTGACGGTGCTCGAGGAGAGCGACTCGATAGGCGGAATTTCGCGCACGGTGAATCTTGACGGCAACCGTATGGATATAGGCGGTCACAGGTTCTTTTCAAAAGAGCAGCGCGTAAATGAGTGGTGGCAGAGTATTTTGCCGCTTCAGGGTGCTCCGTCAAAGGACGATAAGCTCCTAAAGCGCAAGGCGCATCTCGTAAAAGGCGGTGCCGACCCCGAAAAGACCGATAAGGTAATGCTCTATCGCCGCAGGGTGTCGCGCATATACTATCTTAATAAATTTTTCGATTATCCCGTGACGATGAAAATGGGAACGCTTATAAATCTCGGGTTTTTAAGAACGCTCGAGGCAGGCTTCAGCTACCTTTTTGCGATGATGTTCAAAAAGCCCGAAACCTCTCTTGAGAATTTCTATATAAACCGTTTCGGCAAAAAGCTGTATTCGATGTTTTTTGAGGACTATACCGAAAAGCTTTGGGGCAGACATCCGAGAGACATTTCGGCGGATTGGGGCTCGCAGCGTGTAAAAGGGCTCTCGATAAAAGAGGTTTTGTCGTCTGTTTTGCACAAGGGTAAGAGCGACGAAACATCGCTTATTGAGGAATTTAAATATCCGAAGCTCGGACCCGGAGAGCTGTGGGAGGCTGCGGCCTGTGAATTTACCGAAAGAGGCGGTAAAATATTGAAAAATGTCTCCGTGAAAAGGATAAATGCTTCGGGTAACAGGGTCTTGAGCGTAATCGCCGATACGGAAAACGGAGAAAAGGAATTTGCGGGTGATATATTCTTTTCGTCTATGCCCGTAAAGGACTTGGTAGGCGGAATATCCGGAATCGAAATCCCCGAAACGGTGAAAAGTGCGGCGGAGAATCTCCCGTACCGTGATTTTGTAACAGTCGGACTTCTCGTCGACCGTATGCTTCTTAAAAATAAGACGGATATTAAGACGGTAAACGACATTGTACCGGACTGCTGGATATACGTTCAGGATAAAAACGTAAAGCTCGGCAGAATACAGATATTCAACAATTGGTCACCCTATATGGTGAAGGAGCCGGAAAACACCGTATCCTTGGGGCTTGAATACTTCTGTGATGAGGGCGACGATTTTTGGAATATGCCAGAGGAAGAGTGTATAGCGCTCGCGTCCGATGAGCTTGTCAGAATCGGTGTTATAGACTGCGGAGCGGTTTTAAGCGCGCACCGTGAGAGAGTTAAAAAGGCATATCCCGCGTATTTTGATTCCTATAAGGATTTGCCGGAGATTATAGATTTTCTCAATACTCTTGACAATCTTTACTGCGTCGGCAGAAACGGCCAGCACCGCTATAACAATATGGACCATTCCATGATGACGTCACTTTTGGCTGTGGATAATATACTTTCCGGCAAAAACGACAAGAGCGCGATTTGGAACGTAAATACCGAAGAGGAATATCACGAGAAAGGCGATAGGAATGAATAAACAAAAAAGAGCGTCATGCTGCGAGCAATGCTCATATTACGACTATGACGAATATTCCGAAGAATATATCTGCTCTGCCAATATGGACGAGGATGAATTTATGCGCTTTATAAGCGGCCCGGGCTCATACTGCCCGTATTTTGACCCGTATGACGAATATAAAATAGTAAGCAGACAAAACTGATGTTTCGCTCTTGCAAATCGAAAAAAATGTGTTATACTATTTAAGAAAAATTAATTCCGAAAACGCTGTGACAAAGACAGTAGGTATATATGATGCCGTAAAAGAGAGCTTGCGCCGTCGGCTGAGAGCGCATACTGCGGTTTATGTGCCGAAATTTCACTTTCGAGCGGTGCGGCTGAAAAATGCAGTAGGTCGCAACGGATTCGCCCCCGTTACGGGCGAGGGGAGTATAGGCTCTCTTGAAATCGGGTGGTTAAACGGTGTATAAATCTCCGTCCCTTTTTCGGGACGGGGATTTTTTTCGGAATTTACAGCTGAATTTAAGCGTTGTACACGTGCTTTGCCCTGTACGCGCTATCCAGAAAGGATGATTGCATTGAAAGAAAAGCTTATGGAAATTCGTGAGCGTGCCGAAAAAGAGCTTTCAGAGCTTCGTGATGCTACCGAGCTTGAAAACTTCAGAGTTCAGGTGCTCGGCAAAAAGGGTGAGCTTACGGGAATTTTAAAGCAGATGGGTTCGCTTTCCGCCGAGGAAAGACCGAAGATGGGTCAGCTCGCAAACGAGGTGCGCGCGAGCATCGAAGCAATGCTCAAGGAAAAAACCGCCGAGCTCAGAAGCAAGGAGCAGGAGGCTAAGCTGAAAAAAGAAACGATAGATGTTACGCTTCCCGGCAAAAAGCATGAAATAGGTCATAAGCATCCGCTCTCAATAGTTCTTGACGAGGTTAAGGATATATTTGTCGGTATGGGCTTCCAGATAGCGACGGGCCCCGAGGTTGAGTGGGATTACTATAATTTCGAGGCGCTTAATCTTCCGCCCGATCATCCGGCGAGAGATACGCAGGATACTTTCTATATCACGGAAAAAATGCTCCTTCGTACACAGACTTCTCCCGTGCAGATTCGTGTAATGGAAAAGCAAGAGCCGCCTATAAGAATTATTGCACCCGGCAGAGTTTACCGCTCTGATGCGGTTGACGCAACACATTCGCCGTTCTTCCATCAAATCGAGGGCTTGGTTGTGGATAAAGGAATTACAATGGGCGATCTCAAAGGTAGTCTTATGCAGTTTGCAAAGAGACTCTACGGCGAGGATACCGAGATAAGACTTCGTCCGCACCACTTCCCGTTTACCGAGCCGTCCTGCGAAATGGACGTTACATGCTTTAAGTGCGGCGGCAAGGGCTGCCCCATGTGTAAGGGCGAGGGCTGGGTAGAAATACTCGGCGGCGGTATGGTTCATCCGAAGGTGCTTAAAAACGGCGGAGTAGACCCGGAGGTTTATTCCGGCTATGCTTTCGGCGTAGGGCTTGAAAGACTTACAATGTTCCGCTTTAATATCGACGATATGCGTCTGCTCTTTGAGAACGACGCTCGTTTCTTAAATCAGTTTTAAGGGGAGGGTTATATAATGAATTTATCTAAAAGATGGCTTCACGACTATGTGAATTTAGATGTGTCGGATCAGCAGTTTGCCGATGATATGACTCTTTCCGGCTCCAAGGTTGAGTCCTTTGAGACCGAGGGTGCCGACATCAAAAACGTAATTGTAGGTAAGGTTGTATCACTCGTAAAGCATCCCGATTCCGACCACCTTTGGATTTGCCAAATCGACGTCGGAGCAAAGGATAATATACAGATAGTTACCGGCGCTCAGAATTTAAAGGTAAACGATGTTGTCCCCGTAGCAATGGATGATAGCTTCGTCAGCGGCGGGCATCATATTAAAAAGGGCAAGCTACGCGGAGTTGAGTCAAACGGTATGCTCTGCTCACTCGGCGAGCTCGGACTTACGATTCATGATTTTCCGTATGCGATTGAGGACGGTATTTTCGTTCTCGGCGATGATTGCGACAAAACCCTCGGCAAGGATATACACGAGGCAATAGGACTTGACGACGTTATCACCGAATTCGAAATAACATCAAACAGAGCCGACTGCCTTTCGATAACCGGTCTTGCAAGAGAAGCCGCGGCAACCTTTGACTCAAACCTTGTTATTCCCGAGCCCGCGGTCAAAAAGACTCACGGCGACGTAAACGACTTTTTGTCGGTTGAAATAAAGGAGCCGTCGCTCTGTTACAGATATGCCGGCGCGGTAGTTGAAAATGTCCGCGTTAAGCCGTCGCCGCGTTGGATGCGCGAGAGACTTCGCGCATGCGGAGTAAGACCCATAAACAATATAGTTGACATTACAAACTTTGTAATGCTCGAATACGGTCAGCCGATGCACGCTTTTGACCTTCGCTATCTTGACGGCCACAAGGTAATTGTAAGAAAAGCACTTGACGGTGAAAAAATTACAACTCTCGATGGCGTAGAGAGAGCTTTAAAACCCGAAATGCTTGTTATAGCCGACGAAAATAAGCCGGTTGCCGTGGCAGGTGTAATGGGCGGCGAGTATTCGGGAATTATGGATGACACAACCACCATAGTTTTTGAGTCCGCAATGTTCAACGGCGTTTCCGTAAGAAGAACCGCAAAGGCACTCGGAATGAGAACCGAGGCTTCGGCAAGATACGAAAAAGAGCTTGACGCCACGGGCTGCCTTCGCTCGCTTAAGAGAGCACTGCAACTTGTCGAAGAGCTTGACGCCGGTGATATAGTCGGCGGTGTTGTTGACTGTGACCACAGCGATAAAACACCCGTTACTCTTCCGTTTGAGCCCGAATGGGTAAACAACTTCATAGGAATTGACGTATCGGCCGAGGAGCAGAAAAAGATTCTCGAAAAAATAGATTTCAAGGTTGAAAACGGCGTAATTACCGCCCCGTCATTCAGAAACGATATTGAGCATCAGGCGGATATATCCGAGGAAATCGCAAGATTTTACGGCTATGATAAAATTCCTGACAGAGCACTTTCGGGTGTTGCCGACGGAAGATATACCGACAGGCAGAAGCTTGAAAAGCTCGTCACCGACGTTATGCTTTCGGAGGGACTTTCCGAGGTTTGCACATATACGTTTATAAGCCCCAAGCAGTACGATAAGCTCCGTTTGCCTGCCGATTCTCCGAGAAGAGACAGCGTAAAAATAATGAATCCCCTCGGTGAGGATACAAGCATTATGAGAACAACAGCCGTTCCGTCAATGCTTGATGTGCTCTCCAGAAACTACAACAACCGCAATCCCAAGGCGGCTATGTTTGAAATCGCCGTATCCTTTAAGCCGCGCGGCACTAAGGAGCTTCCCGAGGAGCCGAAGAACATTGTTATAGGTCTTTACGGCGAGGAGTACGACTACTTCACATTAAAGGGCGTTATAGAGGAGCTTCTCTGCAAAACAGGAATTACCGATTACGATATTGAACGCGTAACGGATGATCCGATACTTCACCCCGGCAGAGCGGCACGTATTACTGTCGGCGGCAAGACTCTCGCTCTGCTCGGAGAGGTTCATCCCGAAACGGCAAAGAATTTCTCCATAGGCACACGCTGCTATGTTGCAGAGGTTTCCATGGACGTTCTCTTTGAAAACGCAGGTGCGGAAAAGGTCTATACTCCGCTTCCGAAATTCCCGGCCGTAACACGCGACCTTGCATTTGTATGTGATAAGTCAGTACCTGTTGTCAGCCTTGAAAAAGAAATTCAGTCTGCGGTGGGTAAAACCCTTGAAAACATAACTCTCTTCGACGTTTACGAGGGCAATCAGATAGAGAGCGGCAAGAAGAGTGTGGCATTCAGCCTGAAGCTTCGCTCAAAAGATAAGACTTTGACCGATGACGATGCCGATTCGGCAATGAAAAAAGCGATTAAGGCTATTGAAAAGCTCGGCGCAACTCTCAGAAGCTGAGAAAAACAGCCGATAAAATAAAAACAACCCTACTCACGCCTGAGGTATGAGTAGGGTTGTTTTTTTACTGATTTCAATTAAAAGAAAAAGAATTTTTTCTTTTTTCCGCCTGCTATATTGTGCTTGTCATCTATGCGTACCGTGGTTTTTAAGCTGTTCTCAAGCTCTAAAACAACAATTTCGTTTTCGTCCTTCAATATTGTTCCGGGTATGTAGAGCGATTCCTGCGGACCTATGTCCCAATAGCGACCGAGGCAGAAGCCGTTTATGAATATGTAACCCTTTTTAAGCCCTGCTGTGTGAACAAAGCAGTCCCCGCGACTTGTCGTTTTAAATGTGCCGCGCATAAATGTCGGTGTGTCAAGTCCCTTTGTGTCCGTATACCGAAGCTTGTCGATATTATCGAGCGGAAGGGTGTATATATCCCAATGAGAGAGAACCTGATAATTTATTCTTATCTGGTCTACGCCCTTTCTGTCAAGAAGGTGCGGACCGTAATTTACCCTGCCCATGGCCTCTACCAAAATATCAATGTCATTTTCGCCGGACAAGCCGTGGAGGTCAATGCATTGCTTTTTGTCGTTTCTGTAAATAACGCCCTTGTATTCCTTATTTACAAATACATACGCTCTGTCGGCGAGGCCGTCAAGATAGAGCTTGCCGCCGTATTTTCCGACGAGATGATGATGATAGCAGATAAAGCCGAAGTTCTGACCGAAATGCTCCATGCTTTCGGGGCTTACGCTCTCGTGCTTTTCGCCGAGAGCCTCAATGTTATCGATAAATGCGGCGTATTTTGTGAGCTTGATGTCTCCCACTGTCTGGCGGAGCGGTTCCTGCGGAAGCTCTGTTTCGGGGAGCGACTGAGCACTCAAAAGCTCCTTGCGGACGGCATAATATTTATCCGTGTAGCCGCCCCACTCATTCAAGAGTGCGTCGTCGTCGTAGCTTGTTATAGTCGGCTGATAGCATTTATCGTGATTTGCGCCTGCGGTAAAGCCGAAGTTTGTGCCGCCGTGGAACATATAGAAATTAAAGCTTGCGCCGCTTCTGAGCATATTTTTCAGCTCGGATACGACCGGAGCCGAAGCTCTGTGATGGTGCTTTTCTCCGAAGTGGTCAAACCAGCCGTTCCAAAATTCACCGCACATGCTCGGAGCCTTGAAGCCCTGATATTCCTTGAGCTTTCTGAATGAAGCGGAGGCTCTTGAGCCGAAGTTTGCAACCTTGAGTATGTCGGGCAGAGTTCCGCCGCTGAGCATATCGTCTTGCGGACCGTCAGATGTAAAGAGCAGTTCCTTTACACCGCAATCTCTCATAAGCTCGGCTATGAATTTGAGATATTCCTTATCATTGCCGTAGCTGCCGTATTCGTTCTCCACCTGCATGGCTATTATGTTTCCGCCGTTTTCGTGGCAGAGCGGTAAAAGACGTGGCAAAAGCTCGTGATAATAATTTGAAACCGCGTCAAGATATGGCTTGTACATACAGCGAACACGCATATTTCTGTCTTTTAACAGCCATGCCGGAAGTCCGCCGAAGTCCCATTCCGCGCATATATAAGGACCCGGTCTTACAATAGCGTAAAGACCGACCTTCTTGGCCGTTTCAATGAATTTTACTATATCGAGTATTCCGTCAAAATCAAATTCGCCGGGCTTTTTCTCGTGCAAATTCCAACAGGTGTATGTTTCCACCGTGTTAAAGCCGGCTGCCTTTAATTTCAGAAGCCTGTCCTCCCAATATTCGGGAACGGTTCTGAAATAGTGTATTGCGCCTGAATAAATTTTCAGCTTTTCGCCGTCCAGATAAAAATCTTTTCCCTTATAAGTCAGCATAATATCCTCCGTTTTCTATGTAAAGTAAAATCAATTTACATAGTTATATTGTGAAATTTCGCACCGATGAGCTCCGACAGATCTTTCGGGGACAGCTCAACCTGAGTGCCGATTTTACCGCCGCTCACGACTATTTTGTCAAGTGCCTCTGCGGCCGAATCTATTACGGTTTTAAACTGCTTTTTCATTCCTATCGGGCTGCAGCCTCCGCGTATATATCCGGTTATTTTGTTAATATCCTTAACGTGTATCATCTCAACCGATTTCTCGCTTACCGATGACGCGGCCTCTTTTAGATTGAGTTCCTCTGCGACGGGGATTACAAAAACATAATGTTCTTTTGATTTACCCTCTGTTACAAGCGTCTTGTAAACAAGCGCCGGATCCTGACCTAATTTCTTTGCGACGCCGACTCCGTCAAACGGCTCGTTGTCGTTGTGCTCATAGTAATGAGCCGTATAAGGTATTTTGGCCTTGTCAAGTATTCTCATTACGTTTGTTTTTTGTTCCTTTGCCAAAGCTATGACTTCCTTTTGATGTTTTGTCGGCACAAATCCGTGTGCTGCATTTGTCTATATATTGTACTAAAAAAACGGGACGATGTAAACATCGCCCCGAAAAAAGTTTGAATTTGTTTATTTATAAAGGTATACTCTCGCTTCATACGGACGTAAAGCGCATATGTCTTTTTTAGCCGGAGCGTCGTGGTAGTTTGAAATAAGTACTTCACCTTTTGTAAGGTCAAAACCCTTCGGTGCGCGGAATGTTATAGTGTGGTCGGCAAATGAGCACACTATAAGAGCTTTTTGACCGTTAAAGTTGCGCTCATAGCAGTATATTTCGTTGCTTTCGTGGTAATGCTCCTCATAATCGCCGTAAATAATTATCGGATTTTCCTTTCTTACCTTTAAAAGCTTTCTGTAATAGTTGAGAATGGAATCAGGGTCCTTCTCCTGCTGTGCCACGTTTATTTCGGTGTAATTGGGATTTACGCCGAACCACGGCTCTGCCGTAGAGAATCCGCCGTATTCGCTCGAATCCCACTGAACGGGTGTGCGTGCGTTTTCGCGGCTTGTTTTATTTGCGATTTCAAGATATTTTTTGTCGGAGAATCCAAACTTCTTGAACAGCCTTTGATTGTTAAAAGTAACAACGTCCTTGAATTTGTCGATACTGTCAAGATGGTTGTTGAGCATGCCTATTTCCTGACCCTGATAGATAAACGGCGTACCGCTCTGCATATAGCACATAGTGGCGAGCATTTTGCCGCTTTCGTTACGGAATTTTTCATTGCCGTAACGGCTTATTATTCTCGGATGGTCGTGATTTTCAAGGTAAAGAGCATTCCAGGCTCTGCCGTAGAGCTTTTTCTGCCAGCGTGTAAATGCCGACTTCATCTTTTTGAGATTGAACGGCGTCGAAATTGTATCGGTCATAAAGCAGTCTGCCTGCATATGGTCAAAGCTTATCATCATATCAAGCTCTTTGTCCTGACCCTCCGTAAAGCTGAGTGCGTCGTCAGCTCCGGTCATCGGAGATTCGCCGACAACAAAGCAGTCATAATGGTTGAGTACGTCATGGCGGAATTCCTTTAAGTACTCGTGAATATGCGGACCCTTGTTGTAATGCTCAACGCCGGTTGCTATGGGCAGAGGAAAACCGTTGGGCAGACCCTCTTTTTTTGATATGAATGTGATTACGTCCTCTCGGAAGCCGTCTACGCCCATATCGAGCCAGAAGCGCATAATGCTCTTGACCTCTTCTCTTACCTTCGGATTATCCATATTGAGGTCCGGCTGTTTTTTTGCAAACACGTGAAGATAATATTCGTCAAGGCCTTTGTCATATTCCCAAGCGCCGCCCTCAAAGGTAGAGAGCCAGTTGTTAGGCGGACGTTTGCCGTTCTTGCCCTTGCCCTTGCGCCAGAAATAGTAATCGTGATAGGGGTTGTCAACGCTCTTTTTGCTCTCCTTGAACCAATAGTGCTCATCCGAGGTGTGGTTAACCACCAAATCCATAAGAACCTTAAGCCCTCTCTTATGAGCCTCGTCAAGAACCTTTTTAAACAAATCAAGGTCGCCGTAGTCAGGCGAGATGTTTTTATAGTCGGAAATGTCGTATCCGTAGTCTGCGTTCGGAGACGGATATATGGGCGAGAACCAGATACCGTCAACTCCGAGACTCTTTATATAGTCGAGCTTATCAAGAACGCCGTAAAGATCTCCTATGCCGTCGCCGTTTCCGTCCTTGAACGAACGGCACCATATCTGGTAAAAGGCGTCTTCCTTGTACCAAGTGTTATCCAATTTAAATACACCTCTCTGAATACAAATTTAATATTAGGATTATATCACATATATATATCAAAAACAATTATGTATTTTTTGTTAACAATGACGAGATAAAATGTACTAATTTATTGATAAAAGTGCATTTTTGTTTGCACAAATTGACGTTGAATTTTTTGTGTTTAGTGGTATAATACACAGATGTAAATAAGTTGTAAATAACGGTCTTTGATGACAAAAGGAGGCTTTTTTGTGGAAAATACATTGAGACGTATCGTAGACGCCGACAGAGCGTCAAGGCTCAGCGTCGAAAAGGCAAGGGAGCGCCGTGAAAATCTCTCCGAGGAGCTGTCCCGCCGCAAAAAGGAAATAGACGCCGCCCATAAAAAGAATGCCGAGGACGCCGTAAAAAAAGCGCGTGAAAAGGCGGAGCTTAAGGTGAACCGTGCGTCGCTTGAGCTTGACGGTCAGACCAAACAAAAGTCAGACGCACTCAAAAAGATTTATGATGAAAACCACAATATGTGGGTTGAAAACATCGTTAAAGCCGTTATAGGCTGAAAAGAAACAAATTAACGAAAGGAGCGGCAGAAAATGAACTTTTCCGATCTGTCACAGAATGCCGTTCTCGCTAAGGCGAGAGCTATGTATGCCGGCACGCTGACAAATGAAAATTATGTTGATCTTGCAAACTGCCGCACCATCAACGAGGCTGCCAACTATTTAAAGGGCAGGACTTCATACAGCGAAGCGTTTGTTTCGGTACCTAATGTTAAAATACATCGCGCCCGTCTTGAGGCTGTTTTAAAGCGCTATATGCTTTCGCGTATAGCGTCGCTTTGTTCTTTTGAAAAGGCAATAGGTCAAAACCTCTATGAGATATTACTCCTCAGAAACGACGTTGACTGCATAATAACCTGCGCCGATTATCTTGACAGCGACAATATAGGCGAATATCTTCTGTTTGTTCCTGATTTCTTTAAGGAACATTCGGAGCTCACCATGTTGCCCTTAGAAAGAGCACGTAATTTTGACGAGCTGCTGTCGGGGCTTCACGGTACAAGATATGAGAGCATAATCAAAAAGGCAATGAACGGCAAAACCGAATTTTCCGTTCAGCTTCTTGAAAATGTGCTTTATAATTATTTGTATACCGAAGCTTCGTCAATAATATGCGAAAAATATAAAAAAGGCAAAAAGCGCGATGAGCTGCTCGACTTCTTCCGTATGAGATCCGATATGAAGACCATCGAGAGTATTTACAGGCTCAAAAAATATTACGGCAGCGGCTCCGATATACATACAGGAAGCTTCTTTAATTCCGGAATCACCTCCTTTAGCGAAAAGGAGCTTGCGAGTCTTTTGGCGGCGTCGTCTCCGGACGAGGTTTTGGAATTACTTAAAAAGACGCGATACGGAAAATATCTTCCTGCGGGCGATATGGTGATTGAACGCAAGACTGCAATAATGCAGCTTCGCATAAACGAAAAGCAGCTTCGCTATTCCACTCATCCCGAAACGGTATTTTTGAGCTATGTAGGGATAATGGAAAACGAAATGCAAAACGTAACCCATATCATAGAGGGCATCAGGTACTCGCTTCCGCCCGAGGAAATAATGAAATATCTGATAAAGTCGGATGATAAGTGATGAAAAAAGAGAAATTTAAAAAAGTCCGTGTGCTTTGCAGAGAAGACAGCCTTCGCGATGTTTTGGCGGCGCTGCTGTCGGGTAATTTCAAAAGCGAGGTGCCGGCAGCCAAAAACGAGGCCGCGCTTGATTTCAGGCGCGTCGAGGGCGACGACCCTTATGAAAAACCCATAAAACGGCTCTCTTCGGTGGCTAAATATGCCGGTTGGAAATATACTTTGCCGGAAAAGAAACAGGATTTGCCGCAGGACTTTGACTCAAAAACCGAAGAGATATACAATAAATACAAGAAGTTTAAACGCGATAAGCAGTTGCTCATTGAGCAAAAAGAGGAGTGCGAGGAGGGCAAAAAACGAATTCGCCTGTTCAGCGGCCTCCCCGTAGATATTCAAGCTCTTACCGAGTGCGAATTCGTCAAGGCGCGCTTCGGTCATATGCCGAAGGATTGTCTTAAAAGGCTTCTTGAAATCCATAAGGATGACCCGTACATAGAGTTTTTCAAATCGTATGAGAGCGAGACGGATTGCTGGGGCATTTATCTTGTGCCGCGTTCGGATTTTGAGCGAGTGGATTCGGTTTTTGCGTCGATGCTGTTTGAACCGATAAATATTCCGTCGGCATCCGGCGAAGCCGAAAAGGTTGAGGAGCAGATAGATAAAAACATCGAAATTCTCAACCGACAGATACTTGAAGCCGAGGCTCTTGAGGAATATTATTTTAAGCTGCATTTCGAGTTTTGCAATTCGCTTTATCACACGCTTGTGAACGAGTCCGAAAAATTTGAAATATTAAAGAGCGGGCTTTTAAACAATAATTCGTATATCCTGTGCGGTCTGCTTCCGTTTTCGACAAAGGACGAGACGGAGCAAAGGCTCAAAGAGATAGACGGTGCATTTTATACAGAATCGGAAACAGTCAAGATTAAGGTATCCTGACTGACCTTATAAAAACCGAAAGGAGACGGTAGGGGCTATGGCTATCGAAAAGATGAAGCTTGTCAAAATAAGCGGCAGCCTTACAAAGCTTTATGACTTGAGTGCAAGGCTTTGCGAGAGCGAGTGTTTTCATCCGGATTCCGCGGCGAAATACATATCTTCGTCAATGGGATTCGTACCGTTTGTTGATGACAATCCGTATGCCGGTGAGCTGTCGGAGCTTCGTGATATAGCGAAAGCTGCAAAATTTGATCTCGAATTTAAAAGCATAGAAGAAAGCGATTCGGACGTTGACGAAAAGGACGCGTCTTATCTTAAGGACGTTGAAAAAAAGGTTATAGGACTTTATGAGCAGCGAAGCTCGTTGCTCGACCAAAAGGCGGTATGCGAGGGCGGTATTGAAAAATATTCGCACTTTAAGGGCCTTGGTATTGACCTTGACCAGGTATCGCAATGCGAATTCGTCAAAATACGTTTCGGTCATATGCCGAAGGAGAGCTACGAAAAGCTGAAGACGGTGTTCAAAGATAATCCGTACGTTATGTTTTATCCTTGCTCCGAGGATAAAACGGATTATTGGGGCGCATATTTTGCACCGAGTGACAAGGTGAACGAGATTGACGGTATATTTGCTTTCCTCTTGTTTGAACCGTTTGAGGTTCCCGGAGCGGCAGGCACCGTTGAGGAAGTAATCGAGCAGATTAAAAAGAGCATTGAGATAATCAAGTCTCAGATAAAAGAGACGGACGATAAAATCCGAGAGCTTTGGCAGACCGAGCACGACCATTGCAACAAGATTTATTCAAATCTTGTATATCAGAATTCGCTTTATGAGCTCCGCTCTTACGCGCTGCATAATGACAAGTACTTTATGTTTACCGGGTTTATTCCGGAGGGCAGCGAAAAGAAGTTCAAAAAGGAGCTTAAAAATGTCGGTGAGATTTCTGTCGAGATAAGCAATCCGCCGCATGACGGCAAGACCGTGGTTCCGGTTAAACTCAAAAAGACGCCGAAGCTGTTTAAGGCTTTTGTTGACCCATACAGATTTTATGTCGATATGTACGGCACACCGTCGTACGACGATATAGATATTACCGGGTTCGTGGCTATAACATATACCATACTTTTCGGTATGATGTTCGGCGATCTCGGCCAGGGCTTCGTTTTAATGCTCATAGGAATATTTATGTGGGCGAAGAAAAAAATAAAGCTCGGCAAAATACTTATTCCGTGCGGAATTTCATCTATGTTCTTTGGCTTTATGTTCGGCAGCGTGTTCGGATATGAGGATATGCTCGATCCCGTTTACCACGCTCTCGGCTGGAAGGGCAAGCCGATGACCGTAATGGAAAGCGTAAATACGGTTCTTTTAATAGCTATCGGTATAGGCATAGGGCTTATGGTAGTTGCAATGCTGCTCAATATTTACGCATGCATAAAGCGTAAACAGTTCGGTGAAGCATTGTTCAGTCAAAACGGACTTACGGGACTTTTGATGTATCTGTCCGGCGTAAATCTCGCTTCGGGCTTTATGGGCGGTCCGTCTCCCGTACCGAATAAGGTATGCGCCGTAACGCTTGCGGTAACGGCGGTTCTGCTTATGATAAAGGATATCCCGATAGGTCTTATCGAAAGGAAGCCTGATTGGAAGCCGGAGAGCATCGGGGACTTCATACTTCAAAATGTGTTTGAACTTCTCGAATATGTGCTTTCGTATTTGAGCAACACGGTATCCTTCCTTCGTGTCGGCGCATTCGTACTTGTCCATGCAGGTATGATGATGGTTGTATTCTCACTCGCCGGTGCACACGAGAACATCTTTGTTATCATCCTCGGCAATATTCTTGTCATTGCGCTTGAAGGTCTTTTGACCGGCATACAGGCACTTCGTCTTGAATATTACGAGATGTTCAGCCGCTTCTATGAGGGCGGAGGAACGGCTTTCAAGCCGATAAAATTAAACGCGCAAAATTAAAAGTTGGAGGAATAAAATTATGTCAACTCTTTTCTATGTACTTCTCATCCTTGCACCCGCAGCAATACTTGCAACAGCGTATGCAATAATCAAAAAAAGAAATCAGGGCAGAAGCATTAAGCGCTCCGTTGCGGTAAATCTCGCAACCTTCGCTGTACTTACGGTTCTTATTGCCGCTCTTTCGGTAAGCGTTTTCGCTGCAGACGATAACAATGCTTCGGCTGCCGACGCCTCTGCTGCAACCACAGCTACCGAGACTGTTGATAATTCAAAGGGTATGGGACTTTTGGCTGCAGGCCTTGTAACAGGTCTCGCAGGTATCGGCGGCGGTATTGCCGTTGCCGCAGGCGCACCCGCAGCAATAGCCGCTACCGCAGAGGACCCCAAGTCATTCGGTAAGTCAATTATATTCGTTGCACTCGGTGAGTCCATAGCACTTTACGGTGTTGTTATTTCAATTCTTATTCTCCAGAAGGTCTAAAACGATTTGCGGCGGCACCGTGCTTTCAAAGGCCGCCTTATGACCGAAAAAAGACAGACTGTGAGCTGTTTTGGTTGCCGAAGGGCACATTGGGGGCTTCCCAAAAAGATTACGGATACAAAGGGTAATTGTTATGAAATTCTTCTTGATAAGCGACAATACCGACGCTATGATCGGTATGCGTCTTGCCGGAATTGAAGCAAAGCGGGTGACTTCGCGCGATGAAGCCGAAAAGGCTTTCAAAAAGGCTTTGTCTGCGGAAGACATCGGCATACTGCTTATAACCGCAGGAGTTGCCGAGCTTTGCCCCGAAACGGTAAAAAAATTAAAGCAGGGCAACAGGCCGCTGCTTGTCACAATTCCCGACGGCGACGGAAACGGCAGAAATCGTGATTCCATTACCGAATATATCCGCGACGCCATCGGTATAAAGATTTAAAGAACAGTGAGGTGAGATCATGGAAGAAATCAACAGCAAAAAGACAGAGGCGTTCTTAACTGCCATAAAGACTCTTGCAGACGAAGAGTGCAAAAGTATAGACGAAGAAACGGACCGCTTGCGTGTTGAGCGTTTGCGCGCTCTTCAAAAAGAGGCCGAGGATCGTTATAAGTCATATACCGAATACGAAACCGCTCGTATAAAGGCGGACTGTAACAGCGCCGTCTCCGAATGTGAAGAAAGGTCAAGAAAAGAACTTACCGATCTTCGCGCAGAGCTTTGCAAAAAGGTGTTTGACGCGGCAGGTGAAAAAATTAACGAGTATACAAAAACCGATTCTTACCGCGAAAAGCTTGTTTCATCGGCAAAAGAGATTGCCGAGGCTTTTGACGGCGGTGATGTTGAGCTGTTTTTACGCAAAGAGGATCTCGTGTTTTCCGACGATCTCAAGGCGATATTTAAAAACGGTTGTGTCGTAACCGAAAGCGACGACATAGTTTACGGCGGTTTGAGAGCTGCGGACCGAAAAACGCACTGCCTTGCCGACGATACTCTTGATACAAAACTCAAAGAGCAAAAAGAATGGTTCCTTGAACATTCGGGACTTTCCATCGAGGAGTGATATATTTGTCAGAGAATGTAATATTCGGTATCAACGGCCCTGTCGTTACCATAAAAGGCGAGACTGATTTGAGCATGATGGAAATGGTCTACGTCGGCAAAGAAAAGCTGATAGGCGAGGTAATAGGCCTTGATAAAAAGATGACCACCATTCAGGTATATGAGGAGACTACGGGCCTCAAGCCCGGTGAGCCGGTATACTCAACGGGTCTTCCCATGAGCGTTACCTTAGGCCCCGGAATTATCGGCAACATATTCGACGGTATTGAAAGGCCGCTCCCCGCAATCGAAAAGAAGTTCGGCGCTTTTATAGGCAAGGGCGCTCAATTCTCTCCGCTTGACACCGAAAAGAAATATAAAGTAACCTTAAAGGTTAAAGTCGGCGACACACTTTCCGGCGGCGATATTTACGCCGAATGCCCGGAAACGCCGGTAATAACACATAAAATAATGTTGAGTCCTCTGCTTTCGGGTACCGTTACCGAGGTAATGCCCGACGGCGAATACACCGTAAACGATACGGTTGCAAAAATCAAGGACAAAAAGGGTAACGAAACGGAGCTTACGCTTTTACAGAAGTGGCCCATACGAAATCCGAGACCGATTAAAAAGAGACTCCCCGCCACTAAACCGCTTGTTACGGGTCAGCGTGTAATCGACACGGTTTTCCCGGTAGCAAAGGGCGGTGCGGCGGCAATCCCCGGAGGCTTCGGTACAGGTAAAACAATGACTCAGCATCAGCTTGCCAAATGGTGCGATGCCGATATCATAATTTATGTCGGCTGCGGCGAGCGCGGTAACGAGATGACTCAGGTTCTTACCGAGTTTTCGGATATTACCGACCCCAAGACGGGCAGACCGCTTCTTGACAGAACAATGCTTATAGCAAATACCTCTAACATGCCCGTAGCGGCACGTGAGGCTTCAATTTACACAGGCATTACAATAGCTGAGTATTACCGCGATATGGGCTATGATACGGCTCTTATGGCAGACTCGACATCACGTTGGGCTGAGGCGCTCAGAGAAATTTCCGGACGACTTGAGGAAATGCCCGCCGACGAAGGCTTCCCGGCATATCTTCCGTCGAGACTTTCCGAATTCTACGAGCGTTCGGGTTATACCGAAAACCTTAACGGCACTGAGGGTTCAATAACGCTTATCGGCGCGGTATCGCCTCAGGGCTCCGACTTCTCCGAGCCTGTAACTCAGAATACAAAGCGTTTTACAAGATGCTTCTGGGCCCTTGATAAATCGCTCGCTTATGCGAGACACTATCCGGCAATAAACTGGACCCTCTCTTACAGCGAGTACACGGGTGACCTTGCTAACTGGTACAGAGATAACGTCTCACCCGACTTTATGAAGTACCGCGAAGAGCTTTGCTCGCTTTTACTTGAGGAAAACTCACTTATGGAGATAGTAAAGCTGATAGGTGCGGACGTGCTTCCCGACGATCAGAAGCTTGTAATTGAAATTGCAAGAGTAATCAGAGTCGGATTCCTTCAACAAAACGCATTCCATGCCGACGACACCTTCGTTCCGCTTGAGAAGCAGTTTAAGATGATGCACGTTATACTGCATTTGTACCACAGAGCAAAGGAAGTAGTCGCAAGACAGATTCCTCTTTCGAAGATAACGGCTACTGGACTGTTTGATAAGTTTACAAAGATGAAATACGATGTGCCGAACAGCAACATAGAAATGCTTGACGATTACATCAAAGAAACCGATGCCGTTATGGACGGAATACTGAAGTAAGGTAGGTGAGCACAATGATAATTCAACATTTAAGACTTGATGCTATCAACGGCTCACTTGTTGAGCTTGACGGCGTAAAGGACGCTTCGTTTGACGAGATAGTTAATTTTAAGCTTGATGACGGCACACAGCGCACCGGAAGAATAGTTAAGATAGACGGTGAGCATATCACGGTACAGGTGTTTGAGGGTACAAGAGGTATTTCTCTTCAGAACGCCTCCACAAGCCTTACCGGAAAGCCCATGGAAATATCGCTTTCGCCCGAAATTCTCGGCAGAGTGTTCGACGGACTCGGCAGACCCATAGACGGTCTCGGCGAGGTCTATCCCGAAGAGAAACGCGATGTTAACGGTGCTCCGATAAACCCCGTATCACGTGAATATCCGCGTAACTTTATTCAGACGGGTATTTCGTCGATAGACGCTCTCGCAACGCTTATACGCGGTCAGAAATTGCCTATATTCTCAGGCTCCGGTATGAAGCATAACGAGCTCGCCGTTCAGATAGTACGTCAGTCCACAATTTCCGATAATGAGGACTTCGCAATAGTTTTTGCGGCAATGGGCGTTAAAAACGACGTAGCAAATTACTTCCGCACTTCATTTGAAGAGGCGAATGTAATGAACAGGGTTGTTATGTTCTTAAACCTTTCAAACGACCCTATAATCGAGAGAATTATGACTCCGCGCTGCGCTCTTACCGCGGCGGAATATCTCGCATTTACTCTTCATAAGCACATACTTGTAATTTTGACCGATATGACGTCATATGCCGAGGCTCTTCGTGAATTCAGCTCGTCAAAGGGCGAGATTCCGAGCCGTAAGGGCTTCCCCGGCTACCTTTATTCGGACCTTGCATCGCTTTATGAGCGTGCCGGTATGATAGAGGGCGTTGAGGGCTCCGTTACGCAGATACCGATTCTTACAATGCCCAACGACGATATTACGCACCCCATTCCCGATCTTACGGGTTATATTACCGAGGGTCAGATAGTTCTTGACCGTGACCTTGATTATAAAGGCATTTATCCGCCGGTCAACGTACTTTCGTCTCTGTCGCGTCTTATGAAGGACGGTATCGGCGAGGGCTTTACAAGAGAGGACCATTCGGCACTTTCAAACCAGCTCCTTGCGACATATGCCAAGGTTCAGGATGCTAAATCGCTCGCGTCGGTAATAGGTGAAGATGAGCTGTCTCCGGACGATAAGCTTCTTATGAAGTTCGGCAAGGAATTTGACAACAGGTTCTTGAATCAGAGCTTTACCGAAAACCGTACCATTGACGAGACGCTTGACCTCGGCTGGGAGCTCCTTTCAATGCTTCCGCGCCGTATGCTTGACCGTGTTGATGATAAGACTCTTGATAAGTACTATAAAGGCAAAAACTGAGCCTTTTAAAATTCGGAAAAGGAGGAAAAGCCGATGGCACAGGTGTTCCCGACAAAAGCCAATTTGATGGCGACGCAGAAATCTCTCGATTTAGCCAAGCTCGGCTATGAGCTGATGGACAGAAAACGTAACATTCTTGTTCGTGAGATGATGCAGCTTATAAGCGAAGCAAAGGAAGTCGAGGCAAATATAAACGCGGTATACGACAAGGCTTATTCGTCCTTGAAGCTTGCCAATATTACGCTTGGCGTTTGCGGTAATTTTGCAAGAACCATACCCGTTGATAACGGGCTTTCCCTTGATTTTCGCAGCGTAATGGGTGTTGAGATACCGAAAATATCGCTTGAAAGCAGCAAGCTGATGCCGTATTTCGGCTTTAATTCGACAAATTCTCACCTCGATGAAGCATATATTAACTTTAATGAGGCAAAGAAAATGACCGTAAAGCTTGCCGAAACCGAGGCTTCGATTTACCGGCTTGCGGATGCGGTTAAGAAAACGCAAAAGCGTGCCAACGCGTTAAACAACATAATGATACCTCAGTTTACGGGTACGATTAAGTACATCTCCGAAGCGCTCGAAGAAAAAGAGCGTGAAGATTTTACAAGGCTTAAAGCCGTTAAAAATCAAAAAGAGGAGAAAAAACGCGAGGCAAAATAAAATTTGAGGACTGTAAAAGCTCGTCTTTTACAGT
>HF993135.1:185258-187377 GCA_000432435.1 Eubacterium sp. CAG:180 | reverse complement strand
GCTTATGCTGCTTTTTGCGGTTGTTTTTCTTATCTTTATTGAGAATTATATTCAGTGACCGAATCGTGAGCAAACATAAAAAATGCTGTGGAACGTATGTTCCACAGCATTTTTATATCTGTATAAGCTTATTTTATTTCAACTATCCAGCCTTCGGGAGCTTCGATTCTGCCCATCTGAATTCCGGTGAGAGTATCGTAGAGCTTCTTGATTGTAGGACCCATCTCGTCCATACCCGACGGGAAGCAAATTTCCTTGCCGTGGTCATATATCTTGCCCACGGGAGATATAACGGCAGCGGTTCCGCAAAGACCCATCTCTGCAAAATCGGAAAGCTCGCTGAGGTAAACTTCTCTTTCCTCAACATTGAGGCCGAGGTAATCTTTTGCAACTGTTACAAGCGAACGTCTGGTTATAGACGGAAGAATTGACGGGCTCTTCGGAACGACTACGGTGCCGTTCTTATCAACAAAGAGACAGTTGGCGCCGCCGGTTTCCTCAACCTTTGTTCTTGTAGCGGGATCAACATAGAGATTTTCATCAAAGCCGTTTTCGTGTGCGTCAACTATGTTGTAGAGCGACATCGCATAGTTAAGACCTGCTTTGATATGGCCGGTTCCTCTGGGAGCTGCGCGGTCAAGGTCGGTTACACGAATGGTAATGGGCTTTGCACCGCCTTTAAAATAAGGACCTACCGGAGTTACAAATATACGGAACTGATATTCGTCGGCAGGCTTAACGCCGATAACCGGATTTGAGCCGAACATATACGGCCTTATGTAAAGGGTTGCGCCCGAACCGTATGGGGGAACATAGTCGATATTTGCTTTGACTACTTCTTTGACAGCCTCTACGAATTTATCTTCGGGAAATACGGGCATTTTAAGGCGCTCGCATGATGATTTCATTCTTGCGGCGTTAAGGTCGGGGCGGAAGCATACCGTTCTGCCGTCTTCCGTTGTGTACGCCTTAAGACCCTCAAAGCAAGACTGCGAGTACTGAAGAACACCTGCACACTCATTGATAACGACGTTGGGATCAGAGGTAAGACCGCCATCCCATTTGCCGTCCTTAAAGTTGGCAACATATCTTTTGTCCGTGGGGATATAGCTGAAGCCTATCGAACCCCAGTCAATATTTTTCTTCGCCATAGTATTACTTCTTTCGTAATTTGAATTTTTATTCATTATATCACATATTTTCTGTTGTTTGCAATAGAATATGTGAGCTTTAACGCGGCGTTTTGACGAAATATCGGCCGATTTTTGCCATCGGTTTATAAAAAATGTTGTATATAAATGTCGCTTATGTTAAAATAATATAAAATGTGTATAAAATGCATAAGTGCCAATCCGATAGGGTTCGGCGCTGCGTTTAAAACAACAAAACTCAAAACGGGGTGATAATTTATGTCGGTTTATACAGAGCGCGCCGCGGAACTTTTCGGCAAAGGCTTTAACTGCTCTCAGGCTGTTTTTGCGGCGTTTTGCGATAAATTCGGAATGGACGAAAAAACCGCTCTCAAGGTCGCGTCCGGCCTCGGCGGCGGAGTAGGCAGAATGAGAGAGGTCTGCGGAGCTATGTGCGGAGCCGCTATGGTTGCAGGTATGGTATACGGTGACGATACAGGCGAAAACAGGGAGGCAAAATCCTATACGTATAAAAAGGTTCAGGAAATTGCCGCTGAATTTAAAAAGACCAATCCGTCTATAATCTGCCGCGAACTTTTGGGATTGTCAAAAAACTGTGCCGTTACTCCGAACGCCGAAAAACGCACGGCAGAGTATTATAAAAAGCGGCCTTGCGCTCAAATTGTGGAAGATGCGGTGAAAGCTACGGAAAAAGTGCTTTTCTCGGATTAGTGCTCCCTAAAAGCTCAACTGCAAAATGAAAAAGGAAATGTTTTATGAATAAAAATACCGCATTTGTCTCTTCAGATGAAGAGATAATATATATAGGAAACGAAAATACGGTGCGCGAAATATCGACCTCCGGTAAGGTATTGCGAACCGTCCGCATAATTAACAGGCGAATGGACGAGACCTCGTTTTCTCCCTCGGACGGCTCTGAGGAGTTTATAATATCCTATAAAAACGGTGTGTTCGGCAAGGGTAAAATA
>HF993135.1:108405-185215 GCA_000432435.1 Eubacterium sp. CAG:180 | reverse complement strand
CTCTTCCGATTGCAAACTGAAAAGCACGGAGCTGAAAGAGGATGGGGCGGTTAAAAAAGCCGTATTTTGCTTTGAGCCGTACCGTATACACTCTTCCGACGTATTTGTGAAGGTGATATTTGAGGCGAGGGACTCTGACCCCGTTATCAGAAAATATGTTACCATATCGTCAAGCGCCCCGAAAAAACTGTTCATTGATTATATCGACCTTGAATATTTTGTGCTCGGAGCCGATATTAAAATGCGCTTTTCAAGACCGGATATGGAAAAAGCCTATCTTTCGCAGTTTCAGTCGGCACTCGGTCAGCCGATATATATAAACGGTATGTATTTCGGCTGTGAATTTCCTACGACGGATAATAACATAGTAGATAATACGGCGCATATAAGATATTTCGCCGGAAAAGCCCTTAAGGAGCTGTCAAACGGCAATGAAATCTATATTTCACATCCGACAATCGGCGGTGCGGCGCGCAGCTTTGATATGGAGGTCGTGAGAGCCGATTTCCTTGAGTATATAAAAGGCATTGCAAAACCGATTTATCTCCGCACACAGTACAATTCTTGGTACGACCATATGCTTGATATAACAAGCGAAAACATACGCGACTCTTTTTTTGAAATAGAAAAGGGCCTTTCAAGTGCGGGCGTTCCGCCGCTCAATTCTTATGTCGTAGATGACGGTTGGGTTGATTACGATAAGGATTTTTGGTGCTTCAATGATAAATTCCCCAATGAACTCTATGAGAGCTCTGCGCTCAGCAAGAAATTTTCATCCGAATTCGGACTTTGGCTCGGACCTCGCGGCGGCTATAATTTGAAAACCGACAAGTTCGGCAGAAGAATGGAGCGCTCCGGCAAGGGCGGCTATAACAGGCAGAGCCGCGATGTGTGCGTTGCCGATCACCGATACACAAAAAATGTGCTTGAGTTTTTCCTTGATTGTATGGAAAAATTTGATATCAACTATTGGAAGCTTGACGGTTTTCTGCTGAAATCGTGTAAAAACAGACATCACGGGCATCCCGTAGGCGGAAAACACGGTATGTACTGCTTTACGGACTGCTGGGAAAACTGGACGGATATATTTGAAAAAATGCACCTTCTTCGCGAGAAAGAGGGCAAGGATCTCTGGATTAACCAGACAAGCTATTGTAATGCGAGCCCGTGGCATCTTATGTACAGCGAGAGCTTTTGGATGCAGAACAGCGGCGACATAGGCTTTATTGATAAAACGACAAGCGGAGAAAAGCTCTGCGGAAGCGATATTGACAGAATGCTTACATACCGCGATTCAAAGTATTTTGACTTCCACAGAAAAAGGCAGTATCAGTTCCCTCTGTCAAATATGTATAATCACGAGCCGATTTACGGCAACACCGCAAAGATTCATATGACGGACGAGGAATTCCGCAAATATATGTATATGATATCCACGCGCGGAACCGCATTTTGGGAGCTTTATTACAGCTTTAACCTCTTTACGCCCGATATGTGGCTTATCAATGCCGATGTTTTGTCGTTTATCAGGGAGAATTTCAGCATATTGCGAAATTCAAAGCTGATAGGCGAGTCTCCCGACACGGGCAGCGTTTACGGCTACTCCGCATGGGAAAACGCAAACGGTATAGTTTCGGTGCGAAATCCGGCTAATAAAAAACAGAGCTTCTCGTTTATTCTTGACAGAATTATAGGAGTTGTCGAGGGTGCCGAAAATATGACGTGCGTCACGGTTTTGCCGTATACGGAAAAACCCGATGAAAGGAAATACTCATACGGTAACACCGTTTCGGTGGATTTGGAGCCGCATGAAATACGAATTTTCAAGTTTACAAACGAAAATACATCTCCGTTAAAGCTTACAGAGGCAAAATTCATCGACGAAAAGACCGTTGAATTCAGATTTAACAGTCATATCGCTGTAAATGTGAGCACCTTTACACTTGGCGGCGTGGCTCTTAAAAAAGAGCTTCGGGCTAATTACAGCGATGTCAGAGTGTATTTGCCTGCCGAGGGCGAAAATTTACAAAAGCTTGATATAGATATAGATGTAAAAGATATTTACGGAAACGTTCTTTCCGAGAAAGTACCCGTAACATATTTCAAAAACGGGTGTATACCTATATCCTACGGCGTTTCTGGGCGCGGTGACTTTGCTCTCAGGCTGACGCTTTCCGCTGTTCCCACAGACGGTATGATACTTCTCGGCGGCAAAGATATGAGCATTTTTGCCGCAAACGGGAAGCTTGTTTTCGACGTTAAGGGAATTAAGGCAAAATCCGATACGATAATTGCCGGCAAAGATAATGTAAAGGTATACGCCTTGCGTGAAAGAAACGGTATGATTAAGCTCTATATAGACGGTAAACTCGATTGCTCCGGCTATGATGTGAGAAATGCAGGCGCAGATATTGCCGCAGATGAAATCAAATGCGGTGCAAGTGTTAAAAACATTGAGATTTTTAACCGTGCTTTCAGCTTTGATGAGGTAAAGGACTGATATTATGGAAGAAAAAACGCTTCATAAACACCTTGTTGCAAAAACGGACGGTAAGGCCGAGCCGGACAATATTCTTATAGCCGGCAGCATAAGAATAACGGTCATATTTCCGAATCTTATAAGGGTAGAGTGCGGAAGTGAAAAATCCTTTTGCGATGAAGCGACGCAAAGCGTTTGGTTCCGCAATCACGGTAAGGTCGATTTTACATATGAAATAACAAAGACCAAAATCATAATAAAAACCGAAAAAGCCGAGTTTTGCATAAACCGCAGAAACGGTACGGCGATATATGCCAAAATCGGAGATATGGAGTCGAGCTGTGATAACAGCGAGAATTTAAAGGGCACGGCACGCACTCTTGACCAGTCACACGGTGCGATTCCGCTCAAAGACGGAGTTATCTCGTGTGACGGAGCTGCCGTATTTGATGACAGCAAGTCGCTGCTTATGTGTAAAGACGGAGAAGTCAGACCGCGCCTCGCGAAAGAACGCGATATTTATGTGTTTGCATACGGCACCGATTATATAGGTGCGGTCAATGCTCTTTATAAAATTACGGGCGAGGTGCCGCTGGTGCCGCGTTTTGCTCTCGGTAACTGGTGGAGCCGCTATAAGGCGTATACACAGAGCGAATATCAAAGCCTGATGCTTGAATTTAAAAAACACAATGTCCCGCTTACCGTAGCCACGGTTGATATGGATTGGCATTGGGTAGATGTTAAAAAGCAATTTCCGGATGCAGAATACAATAAAACGAGACCGCTGTTTTGGTCAGACGGATGGACCGGATACAGCTGGAACACCGAGCTTTTCCCCGATTACAGGGGCTTTTTGAATTTCCTGCATGAGCAGGGGCTTAAAGTTACGCTGAATTTGCATCCTGCTCTCGGCATACGTTCGTTTGAAAACTGCTACGACGCGGCGGCGAGGGCTATGGGGCTTGACCCGGCCGAGAAAAAGCCGATAGAATTTGATATAACCGATACACAGTTTATAAACACATATTTTGATACGGCACACCATCCGTATGAGGATGAGGGAGTCGATTTTTGGTGGATAGATTGGCAGCAGGGCAAAAAGAGCAAGCTTCCGGGTCTTGACCCTTTATGGGCGCTGAATCACTATCATTATCTTGACAGGCAGCGTTCGGGCAAGCGTCCTCTCATTCTCTCGCGTTATGCCGGCATAGGCTCTCACAGATATCCCCTCGGATTTTCGGGAGATACATTTATGAGCTGGCGAGTTCTTAAATTTCAGCCGTATTTTACATCTACCGCGTCGAACTGCGGATATACCTGGTGGAGCCATGATATAGGCGGCCATTGCTTCGGCAGGCACGATGATGAGATGTACGTGCGCTGGGTGCAATTAGGCACTTTTTCGCCGATTATGCGCTTGCATTCAAGCAATGACCCGCTCTCCGGCAAGGAGCCGTGGAATTACGGCTGGGAGGCCGAAATGACAGCGGAACGTTATTTGAGGCTTCGTCATGAGCTGATCCCGTATCTCTACTCTATGAATTACCGTACTCATAAATTCGGAAGAGCACTCTGTGAACCGCTTTACTACGATAACCCGGAGTGCGAGGGTGCTTACAAATGCCGTAACGGATATATGTTCGGCAGCGAGCTTTTGGTTTGCCCCGTCACGTCAAAGATAAATAAAAAGACGCGCCGCGCCGAAACCCGTGTATGGCTGCCTAAGGGACGTTGGACTGACATCTTCACGGGCAAAATATATCGTGGTTCAAAGACGGTCAGAATACACAGCGAACTTAATACGATGCCTGTTTTTGCACGCGAGGGAGCGATAATACCGCTGTCTCTTGATGAGGGGAACAGCTGCAAAAATCCCACAGTATTGAAATTCAAGGTGTACCGCGGCAACGGCAGCTTTTCTCTCTACGAGGATGACGGTGAGACTAACGGCTTTAAGGACGGCGATTTTTCAATAACCGAGCTTTCCGTCAGCGAAACCGAAAACGGTATTAAGCTGACTCTCTGCGGCGGAAAGGAAAAGGATTATCTTCCGCTTAAAAGGCGGTATGTGTTTGAGTTTTCCGATATTGTATCCGCAGAGAACGTGAGGGTTATGTCAGGCGGCGAGAAGCTTGATTGTTCGGTCACGGATGCAGGCGGCAGAGTTACCGTTTCGCTGCCTCCCACGGAGATTTCCGCCCCGATAGAAGCGGAGCTTTACGGCGTTACGGTGCTTAAGAACAAACCGAAGCGCGAAGCAGTCCGTGAGGCTATGACAAAATTCAACGGTATCAATAACCTGAAAAAACGTCGTTATTTAATCCTTGAAAAGGCAAAGGACGATGCGGCACTTCTTTCCGAGGTGCGGCTTTTGGGCAATTCGGCACTGCGCTCCGAGCTGCTTGAAATTTTGGAGGACCTTGACTATACGCTGTAAAACAGGCGGATGTCGAATTTTGTTGACTTACCGTTCATTAAATAATATAATAAAATAACTTTACTAAAAAGCATTTTCGGAAAGGCGTGTTTAATTTGTCTGCATTACCTTGTGATATTGACTGTATTGCCGCTGATTTTTCAATTAACGGAACTTTTAAGGAATACACCGCTCTTAATGACGGGCATATAAATTCCACTTATGTCATATCCTTTGATGACAAAGGCGATACCGTAAAATATACGCTCCAAAAAATAAATACCGGTATATTTAAAAATCCCGATGCGCTCATGAGCAACATTGTCGGCGTTACCTCACATATCCGCTCCGCACTTTTAAAGGCCGGCAAAGACGCCGACCGCGGAACCTTAACGTTCCTTAAGGCGACGGACGGTAAGTATTATTTCCGCGATGAAAACGGTGATTGCTGGCGCGTATACAAATATATAGATAATGTTTATACCTGCAATATAATCGACTCCGCCGAGGTGTTTGAAAATGCAGGCAGAGCATTCGGCGAATTTCAGCGTCAGCTCTCAGATTATCCCATTGACAGCCTTTTTGAAACAATACCGAAGTTCCACGATACATACTCGAGATTCCTTGATTTTATGTCCGCGGTAAAAGAGGACAGAGCTGGAAGAGCCGAAGGTGTGCGAGAGCTTATTGATTTTGCCGTTGCAAGAGAAAGCGACACGCACGTTCTTTTAGACCTTATAGAGCGCGGCAGTTTGCCGCTTCGCGTCACTCATAACGACACAAAGCTCAACAACATTCTTTTTGACCGTGATTCAAATGTCGGAATCTGTATAATTGACCTTGACACCGTAATGCCGGGGCTTTCGCTCTATGATTTCGGCGACAGTATCCGCTTCGGCGCAAATACGGCGGCTGAGGATGAAAAGGACGTTTCAAAGGTATCGCTCAGCCTGCCGCTTTACGAAGCATATACAAGGGGCTATTTAAGCTCCGCCAAGGACAGCCTTACCGAAACCGAGACTGAGTATATGGCGTTTTCGGCTAAGCTTATGACATATGAGTGCGGTATACGCTTCCTCGGTGACTATTTAAACGGAGATGTTTATTTCAAGACCGATTATCCCGAGCATAACCTCGTAAGAGCAAAAACGCAGTTTGCTCTTGTGGCCGATATGGAAAAGAAAATGGACGAAATGCGCCGTATAACCGAAAACGCATTAAAATAATCCGTTTTGAAAATCGAACAAACAAAAACAGCGAAGCTCTCCTTCTTTGACGGAGGGCTTCGCTTTATAGTTGCCTGTTTGGTATGATGATGTTATTAACCCTTTGCAAGCTCGTTCAAAACCTCAAGTAAAAACTCCCAGGTTCTTTTTACAGAGGAAATGCTCATACTCTCACGATAGGTGTGTATGTCTTTAAGGTTCGGACCTATTGAAACGCAGTCAAGGCCGTCGATTTTATCGGAAAACAAGCCGCATTCAACACCGCCGTGTATAGCGGTTATGACGGGTTCATTTTTATACATTTTCTCATAAACCTCTGTCATAACGCTTCTGAGGCGCGATTCTTTTTTATATTCCCATGCGGGGTAATCGCCGAAGGAAATTACCTTGCCGCCTATGGCTCTCATAATCAGAGCGAGGCGGCTCTTGAGTTCCTCTTTCTTCAGCAGTACGCTGCTTCTTATACAAAATTCCGCCGAAATTTCACTTTCCTCGGTCTTTAATATGCCGAGGTTGAGTGAGGTTTCCGGAAGACCCTCTATGTCACGGCTCATTGAGATAAGTCCGCACGGGAGGGCGGACAGCATAGCAACTGCCTTTTCGGTAGAGTCGGCATTTGCGGCTTTTTCCTTTGAAGCGGCTTCTTTAACGTCTATGGCGATTCCGTCGTCAACGGAAGAATAATCGTTCTTTATTACTTCGCTTATTTCACAAACTGCTTTTTTGAGCTCTTCGGGGTTTTTTGTTTTGACAATCGCCTCGGCACTTGTCGGGATGGCGTTATCCTTTAGTCCGCCGTCAACACTTATTATTCTTGCTTCGCAAATGGGCAGCACGTAATTAAGTATTCTGCCGAGAAGCATATCGGCGTTTGCCCTGCCGCGGTGAATTTCGGCGCCGGAGTGACCGCCTTTAAGACCCGAAACGGTTATTTTTAATGTTTCGCCGTCGTATTCTTCTCTTTTTATGGGAAGTATGCAGCGCGTTCTGTTTCCGCCTGCACAGCTTACGGTAAATACTCCCTCGTCCTCCGAATCGAGATTTATCATCATTTTTCCGCGAAGGCTTGACGTGTCAATGTTTTTTGCGCCGTCCATACCCGTTTCCTCGTCCGTTGTAAAGACTGCCTCTACGGGCGGCCTTTTATTGTCGGAGTCGAGAAGTGCGAGTATCATGGCAACGGCGATTCCGTCATCGGCTCCGAGCGTAGTGCCCACCGCCGAGATATTGTCGCCATCAACCGCAAGGTCGATTCCCTCTTTTTCCATATCCTTGGTGCAGTCGGGGGCTTTTTCGCAGACCATATCAAGGTGCCCTGCGAGAAGTATCGGCTCGGCTTTGTCACAGCCTACGGCAGGGGCAAAGATTATGCAGTTGTTGCTGTCATCCTGCAAACATTTGAAACCGTGACTCTCGGCAAATCTTACACAGTAGTCGCTTATCGCTTTTGTGTTGCCCGAACCGCGCGGTATTTTTGAAATTTCTTCAAAATAATAAAAAACCTTTTTCGGAGATAATCCGTCTGTTATTCTCATATTTTCACCTCATTTTATTTTGCGTCAGTTAACTCTCATTGCACTTTTCGGCTCAACCGTGAGAGAATTAACGGTTACCGCCGTATCGTTATAGTTAAAGTATATTATAATGCTGTTGTTGTATTCCGTGCAGTAAACGCCGTCCTGAACCTTGTAGTGCGCCGTCATTCTCGCATTGCGGAGATTGCCGAGAACAGAGTCTGCTGTTTGATATTTTTCGGCGGCAGAGTTGAGCTGATTTTCATAGCTGTATTTTTCGTCAAGCTCCGATTTACCTGTCTTTGAGCAGTACCATTCATATGACGGTATCGCACCGTATTCGAGCGATTTCAAAAATGCCGTTTCGCTGTCGTCGGCAAGGTTTACGGGGGCCATGGTGTAGTCGGAAATGCCGTGCAGTATCATTTCGACAAACGGCACCGAAGAGTACGAATCGCTTTGAGGGTACGCCGTGTCATAGGAAAGCCCCGAGACAAAGTCGGCGTTTTTCAACAGATAGAAATTGCCGCCGCATATCATAAGGTCGTGACCGTTCGAGAGCTTTTCAATTCCTTTTGAAACAGTCTGTACGGCGGTATCCCTGTTTTGACCGATCATTGAAAAATCCGAATATAAAAGACTGCCGGCGTCGTTTACACAATAGCCGTCAAAAGCAAAGTCGCTTGTGCTGTTTACGTAATCGGTAATATTTTTCTCGATTTTGGACAGAGCCAAAGCATAGCTTTCGGTCGTATTTTTCTTTGACAGAGCGCTGAATTTATCGGGCGTCTCAACGGTGAGCTTTTTGCCGGACATATCGCGCGCGCTCTTATCCGAATTTTCCCCTGTAGAGAAAATAACCGTACTCACATCGCCGTACATCTCGAATTTTTGAGTCGTAATATACTGCTTTAAATTCTCAAACGACTTTTTGCCGCCGAGTTTTTTTATTGTTGAGGCTCCCGAGAGCAATTCCTGGTTGTTTGCTCCGTCAAGCACGCCGCAGTAGCGCACGGTTATATTGTTTACGCTTTTTGCCTTGAGCATATTGAGAAGGTCGTATGCCTGGTCAAACGTCGTAAGGCTGACGTATCTGCCGCCGCTTTTTTGTGCCGTGCCGAGTATTGTCAGCGCAAAAGGCAGATGAGCGGATGAAGTTACCGTTCTCGTGGATAAAACCGAATTTCTTATAAGCTGTTCGCGACAGGCTATTGCCATGCCGGAGTAGCTCGCGTTTTTGTTTGTGAGGAAGCGGTAGCATACGTTTATTTCTCCGCTGTACTGTGTTCCGACATACTTTGTCATTTTGCTTCCCGAGCCGACATATGACACATCGGTAATTGTATATGACGTGCCCGCGCGGTCGTATTTGTCACCGCTGCTTTTTTGAACCGAATCCACCGAGGCTATGGTATCGCCCTTTGTGATAAGAGCCACAAAAGCACTGTTTTGCTGCTTCATTCCGAAAAATCCGAGCAGAGCCGAAGCATTTATTTTGCTCTCGTTTTCCGTCACGTCTTTAACTGCCGGGTCAGAGCCGTAAACCTTAAAGCTTTTTTCCGGATAATCTGATTTGCTGTCCGACATCATAAGCGAACCGCTGCCGTCGGGTAAAAGAATGAAGTCTCCTTCGGAAAAATCCTTTTCTGCGCCAAAGTAGCTTAAAAGATTTATTTTTTCGAGCGCATAACCGTCCGAGACCTTTATGTCTCCGCAGTTTACTTTGACGTCCATTACTCCGTCGGAGAGTATATAACTTACCGTGACCGACGCATACGGCGTATCGCCCTGCGGTCCGTTTACCGCACTGTCCTTATCGGACGCCATATTGTATGTTACCTGAAGTCCGTTGCTGACGGGCTTAAATTCAAAAGAAGAAAACGCTACGGAGTTATCCTGAGAATTCAGTATATATTTTTTGCCGTCCTTTGAGAGCACCGCACTCAGAACATATGCTCTGCTCTCGCTTTCGTCATCCGAGGCAAGCGGCATGGAGTACCAGAATTTTCCCTCGGACGTCTCTTTTACCGCGACGGCACCCGTGGTTTTGTCATAGTAAAGCTCTATAAGACCGGACTGGGTGACAAATATCATATTGTCTTTGTTTATGACGTGAAAGCCGTTATCTGTATAGTCTCCGGAAACGGTTGAGAGAACCGAAATCTTTGTTTTGAGCGTTACATCGGGCGAGCCGCAGGAGGTAAATATCAGCGATAAAATAAGTATCAAAGCTGTTATGCAAGGCAGTAATTTTTTAGTGCTTTTCATATTTGTTTCTCCGTTAACATTATAAATAACAACTTATTTTACCATATATATATAATTATTTCCACTATTATTATTTATGCAGGACTTCTCCTTTAAGTTGAAAAAAGTGTTATTTTTTTATTTCACCGAGTGTAGTCTCGACTGCGTCCGCTATTGCCGCAGCATAGCTTTGCAGATTTTTGTCGAAAAGAGCGTTGTCGCCGTCGTCCGTAATAAAGCCCATCTCCGCGAGGCAGCTCGGCATATCTGTGTTTTTATTTACGTAATAGTTGTTTCCGTTTCCGGCTATTCCGCCTTTAACCCCTCTGTTTTTTGATAATCCGACTTCGCCGAGGGCATCCATTATGTTTTCGGCGAGCAGCAAATCGTCCGGAGGAGAGTTTTTAAGCGTCCATATTTCAAAGCCGCAGCCGCTGTCGGCACTGTTGCGGTGCAGGGATATAAAAAGGTCGGCTTTCTTTTTGTTTGCCGTTTTGCAGCGGTCCTCAAGCGATACATATGTGTCGTCGCTTCTTGTCATTATTGTGTTTATTCCGCGGGCTTTAAGCTCGGCTTCCACAGCCTTTGCAAGGCGCAGATTATCGTCTTTTTCATATCTTTCACCGTTTGTCGCTCCTACGTCATATCCGCCGTGCCCTGCGTCTATGCATACGGTGTTGCCGCTTTTTTTCGGCATATGTACCGCTGCGGTGACAAGCAGCGCCGTAAATATCGCAAACGTAAGTATGAGCACAAAAAACGATATTTTACCGAAGCCTTTTACTTTGCGCGCCGTTTTACTCCGTCTGTGTTTTGCCAATTTATCACCTTCCGAGAAAGCTTTAAAAGCAGTACGTAAATTCTGCTTTTTTGTTTAAATTATATTTCCGCGTTTCGGCTGAAGTCAATCGATTTGGCGTTTTTTAAAAAAATCTTAATATTTTTGTTGACAACCCGAGAAAAGTATGATATATTGATACCATACTAATCCGATAGGAAATGAGAAGTTCAAAAAAAGGAGGCTGTTTTAATGGCTGATCTTAAAAGAATAAAATCAAGACAATGTAACTGGAGAAACAGCCGAATGTGTACCTGTTGACCTTTAATTTTAACAAAACATCATTTAAAAATTATTGAAAGAGGTACACAAAATGAGTAACAAAAATTATAAATTCGAAACCTTGCAGCTCCACGTAGGCCAGGAAGAGCCGGATATAGCATCGGGCGCAAGAGCCGTTCCGATATATCAGACAACATCATATGTTTTTAAAAATTCCGACGAGGCCGAGGCTCGTTTCGCTCTTAAGGATGCCGGCAATATTTACGGCAGACTTACAAACTCCACTCAGGACGTATTTGAAAAGAGAATAGCTGCTCTTGAGGGCGGCGTTGCTGCACTTGCTACGGCATCGGGTGCTGCGGCTATTGATTACACCATCCGCTCTCTTGCGGTCGCCGGCGACCACGTTGTCGCTTCAAACACCATCTACGGCGGCACGTATAATCTTCTTGAGCATACGCTTCCCGATTACGGCATTACAACTACCTTTGTAGACCCCGACGATATAAGCAATTTTGAAAACGCCATTCAGGATAATACAAAGCTTCTGTATATAGAAACTCTCGGTAACCCCAATTCAAATGTTGCCGACATAGAGGAAATAGCAAAGGTAGCGCATAAGCATAAGATTCCGCTTGTTGTTGACAATACCTTTGCAACACCTTATCTTGTAAGACCCATAGAGTACGGTGCGGATATAGTTGTTCATTCGGCTACAAAGTTTATCGGCGGCCACGGTACGGCGATAGGCGGAGTAATTGTTGACAGCGGTAAGTTTGACTGGATCGGCAGCGGCAAATTCCCGTCACTTGTTGAACCGAACCCGAGCTACCACGGCGTAAGCTTCGCAAAGGATGTCGGAGCTGCGGCTTTTGTCACCAAGATTCGCGCAATACTTCTCCGCGATACCGGAGCTACAATTTCTCCGTTCCACGCCTTCCTTTTCCTTCAGGGACTTGAGACGCTCTCTCTTCGCGTCGAGCGCCATACGGAAAATGCGTTAAAGGTAGTTGAATACCTCAACAATCATCCGCAGGTTGAAAAGGTAAATCATCCGTCTCTTGCAAGCGGCGAGCAGAAACGGCTTTACGACAAATACTTCCCGAACGGCGGCGGATCGATATTCACATTTGAAATAAAGGGCGATGATACAACCGCAAAGAAGTTTATAGACCATCTTGAGATATTCTCTCTTCTTGCGAATGTTGCCGATGTTAAATCGCTTGTTATTCACCCGGCCTCAACCACTCATTCGCAGCTCAGCGATGAGGAGAAGCTGGAGCAGGGTATTCGCCCGAACACTATCCGCCTATCAATAGGCACAGAGCATATAGACGATATCATAGCCGACCTTGACGAAGCGTTCAAAGCCGTTAAATGATTTAAATAACGGAATTAAAGGAGATAATCATTATGTCAAAAATATATAAAAGCCTCACGGATCTTATAGGAAATACACCGCTTCTCGAACTGTCAAATTATGAAAAGGAAAACAATCTTGAAGCGAAAATACTTGTAAAGCTCGAATACTTTAACCCCGCAGGCAGCGTCAAAGACAGAATAGCGAAGAAAATTCTCGACGACGCAGAAGCTAAAGGCCTTATAAATAAAGACACAACCATTATTGAGCCCACAAGCGGCAACACCGGAATAGGTCTCAGCTCTGTTGCGGCGGCAAGAGGTTATAAGATAATAATCACAATGCCCGAAACCATGAGCGTTGAGCGCAGACTTTTGATGGCGGCTTACGGCGCTAAGCTTGTCCTTACCGACGGTGCAAAGGGTATGAAGGGTGCTATCGCAAAAGCAAACGAGCTTCATGAGCAGACTCCCAACAGCTTTATTCCCGGTCAGTTTGTAAATCCGGCAAATCCTCAGGCTCATTTTGAGACTACCGGACCCGAAATCTGGAACGATACGGACGGTAAGGTTGACATTTTTGTCGCCGGCGTAGGCACGGGCGGAACACTTTCCGGCACGGGCAAATTCTTAAAGAACAAAAATCCCGACGTTAAGGTAGTTGCGGTTGAGCCTGCAACCTCGCCCGTACTTTCCGAGGGCAAATCGGGTCCGCATAAGATTCAGGGTATCGGCGCGGGCTTTGTACCTGATACGCTCGATACTGAGATTTATGACGAAATTATCACGGTTGAAAACGACGACGCATTCGCTTACAGCCGTGCAATTACAAAATCCGACGGAATTCTTGTAGGTATTTCTTCGGGTGCTGCCGTTAAGGCTGCCACCGATCTCGCACGCCGTCCCGAAAACAAGGGTAAGACAATAGTTGCGATTTTACCGGATACCGGCGAGCGTTACCTCTCCACTCAGTTGTTTAAAGAGGATTAATTAACCGAATACATCTAATTCAAGTGGCTGTAAAAGCGAGAGCTTTTACAGCCTTTTTTGACCGCTTTTATGACATTATGTAGAGCAGCGACATAAGCAGCTCCTCGTTTGCTCCCTCGGATTTTAAAAGGAGCAAAAGCGGAAGCAGCATGGCCCTGTCGGGGTCGTTCAAAATGCTTTCAATAATGCTGTTTTCGTTTGCCGAGACGGAATTTGAAGCCGGATTGCTGTCGGTGCTTGCTTTGCTGCCGCGGCTTTCTTCCGCACTCTCGCGCGGTGGCATATTTACCGGCATTTTTATATGATGCGGCTTCGTGTATGAGTTTTGTTCGATGTGCGCGTCGGGCTTTGGTTTTTCTTCTTGTAACGAGTTTTCTCTTGAGACGGTTTCGCTTGCGCGCTGCTGCATGGCGCGGACTCTCTCCATGGCTCGGTCCTGCATCTCCTTAAGCTCGGTATAGCTGTAATCTTTCATACGTTAAAAAACCCCTTTAACAACGGAAGCATTTCCATCAGCTTTAAAAATTTCATGGCTTCATCCGCTTTTTTGCGCCTGTCCTCGCTCAGTAGAGGGCGAAGAGCGGAGATGAATCTTGTGTTGTCGTCCTCTTTATTCATCTGTGTGGCTACGGTCATCAGGGTTTTGGCCATATCGCCGCCGAAAAGTGACGATATATCGGCGTTAGGCGCATTTCGGTTGCCGCCTGCACCTTGCTCTTTCGGAGCGGATGACGGCTCGGAGCCGCTTTGCGACATCAGGCTTGACGCGACATTTTTAAGTCTCTCCATATCCTCCGGACTTATTGAGGACAGCAGGTCGCCTATATTATCCATAAGAATTGTCCTTTCGGTGTGCTTTATTCCGCGTCTTTGCCGCCGAGCTTTTTAAACAGCTCCTTGGCTCTGTCACTTGACAGCAGATTTTTTAAGGCGTTTTCATCGCTTAAAACGTCGCTGAGCTTTTTCGATTGCTCGGGCGACAGCTTGTTCTTTAAAAATTTTTCCGCGCCTTTTTTTGATTTTTGGCTTTTAATACCGTCTATTATCTCGTCGATGTTGTCGTTCTGCATTGATTTTACCTCCGTATTTTGGTATACTGTATAGTATGAATTTCACGGGGGTTTTATGAATGAGAATACTTGTGCTTTCGGATTCGCACCGTGACAAAATCTCGCTTATGATGGCGGTAAAGCTGCACAGGGAAGCCGATGTTGTTGTATTCCTCGGCGACGGCGAAGAGGATTTTCAATGCGAAAAAATGTCGTCTCTGCTATCGCTTAAAGAGGTGCATTCGGTTAGGGGTAACTGTGATGTTTATTCGAGCCTGCCGAGCGAAGAGACGTTTGCTTGCGGCGGAAAAACCGTGTTTATCCTTCACGGTCACACAAGAGGGGTAAAGCACGGTACCGAGGAGCTTTTGTGCGCCGCAAAAGAAAAATGCGCCGACATAGTTTTATACGGTCACACACATATCCCGAAATCGGAGTATATTGACAATATGTATGTGATGTGCCCCGGCAGCATACGCGACGGCTCTTACGGCATAGTCGATATAACGGATAACGGAATACTTTGCTATACCGCGGATTTATCCCGTGAGCTTTAAAAGGCGGAAAGGACTGTTTGATTTGCTGATAAAGAACGTTAAAATAATCGGTGAAAACGAAATAACGGACGGCTTCGTCAGAACGGCGAACGGTAAGATAACCGAGGTCGGAAAAACTGCCCGTGAAGCCGAAAATGAAGAGGTAATCGACGGAAACGGCAAATATTTGTCACCCGGTTTTATAGATCTCCACGTTCACGGCGGCGGCGGATATTCCGCTATGGGCACGCCGGAGGATATTGTGAAAATGGCAACGGCTCATATGAATTACGGCACTACATCCATATTGCCGACAACGCTTGCCGCGCCTATTGCTCAGCTTAAAACCGCGCTTTTAAATATCAAAGAGGCAAAGCGGATTTGTAAAACATCAAATATTCTCGGTGCACATCTTGAGGGTCCGTTTTTGTCGCCCGAAATGTGCGGAGCGCAGAGCCCCGAAAACATATTGGTGCCGTCGCAAAATGAGTACGAGAGTCTGCTTGATTTGTGGGACGGACTTAAAATAATGGGTGCCGCTCCCGAAACCGACGGCGGTATGGTGCTCGGTGAGGAGCTTAAAAAGCGCGGCATTGTGGCGTCGATAGCCCATTCCTCCGGGGATTACGATACGGCTCAGGAGGCAATAAAACACGGGTATTCCGATGTAACACATCTTTATAATGCCTGTACATCTTGCTATAAACGCGGAATTTTCAGGCACGCAGGCACAGTTGAGGCGGCACTGACTCACGACGAATTAACGGCTCAGGTAATAGCCGATTTGTGCCATTTGCCGTTAGGTGTTTTAAAGCTGATTTACAGATGTAAGGGCGCCGATAAAATGTATCTTATCACCGACGGGCTTGAGTATTCGGCGACCGAGACAAAAGAGGGCACGCTTGTTATGCAGAAAAACGGCGTTCCGGCGATTTATGAGGACGGCGTTATGAAGCTTGCCGACCGCTCTTGCATAGCGGGAAGCGTAGCCACAACTGACAGACTTGTGAGAAATATGTATAAAAGGGTCGGAGTACCGCTTTGCGACGCGGTAAAAATGGCCTCTCTTACTCCGGCAAGGGTAATAGGCCTTGACGGTGAAAAGGGTAAAATCGAAAAAGACTTTGATGCTGACCTTATTATGTTTGACGACGACATAAACATTTCCTTTGTTATGGTAGGCGGAATCGTCGTAAAGGCGTGAGCGTAAAAAAATACTATCATGCTCGGCGGACTGTGAAGTGATTTCACTTGACAGCCCGCCTGTTTTATGCAAATTTACTTTTTATTACTTGAAAAAGCTGTAATTTTTATGTATAATTATAAATACAACTCTTTCGGAGGTCCTATATATGACTGTCAGAGAAATACAAAACATACTTTCCGCCGAGGTTGTTTGCGGCGGCGACTGCCTTGACAGAGAAGTAAACGATGCATGCGGAAGCGATATGATGAGCGACGTTCTTGCGTTTGTCAAGCAGCAGGCAGTTCTGCTCACAGGGCTTGTTAATCCGCAGGTGATAAGAACCGCCGAGATGATGGATATGAAATGCGTGGTTTTTGTGCGCGGTAAACGCCCCGACCGAGATATGACGGAGCTTGCCGAAAATCTTGATATTATATTGCTTACAACAAAGCTCCCTATGTTTTCGTCATGCGGCCTGCTGTATGAAAAAGGACTTGGCGGAGGTGAGGCGAAATGAGCGTTATCACGCTTCATTATGATGTTCCGGGCGATGATTTCACAAGGGCGGGCGAGGCGTCCGGTGACGTAAAGGCTCACCTTAAGAAGCTCGGATTTTCTCCCGAGGTAATCAGGAATACGGTAATAGCTCTTTATGAGGGCGAAATAAATATGGTAATACACGCGGGCGGCGGCAGGATAGACGTGGATATTGACCCCGATGTCATCTCTATGGTTTTGTCGGATGACGGACCGGGAATACCCGATGTTGCTCTGGCAATGAAGGAGGGATATTCCACGGCTCCCGACAATGTGCGTGCTCTCGGCTTCGGTGCCGGAATGGGGCTTCCCAATATAAAAAAGTATACTGATGAAATGTTAATAGATACTTTGGTCGGCAAGGGCACAACCATGCGGCTGAAGGTGTATACAAACAGATAAATTATATAATCACGGAGTAACTGCAATGGAAAAGAGCGGCTTTTTTCATTCCGTACGTCTGGACGAAAGCAAGTGTATGGGATGCACCAACTGCATAAAGCGTTGCCCGACGGGAGCCATAAGAGTGCGCCGCGGTAAGGCATATATAATTTCGGAGCGGTGTATTGACTGCGGTGAATGTATCAGAATTTGTCCGCATCACGCGAAGTATGCCGAGAAATACTCCTTTGACGAGCTTCAAAAATACAAATATCGCATAGCCTTGCCCGCGCCTACGCTGTACGGTCAGTTTAACAATCTCGACGATACCGATTATGTGCTGACCGCGCTTAAAAAGCTTGGCTTTGACGATGTGTTTGAGGTGTCAAAGGGTGCCGAGATAGTGTCAGAGGCTACAAGGGCGGAGCTGTCACATTCGGGCAGAAAAAAGCCCGTAATATCCTCAGCGTGCCCTGCCGTAGTAAGGCTTATAAGGGTGCGTTTCCCAAATCTTATCGAGAACGTGCTTGATTTTAACCCGCCCATGGAGGAGGCTGCGCGTCTTGCGAGAGAGCGTGCGGTAAAACGAACGGGATATTCAAAATCCGATATAGGAATATTTTTCATAACGCCGTGTACGGCGAAAATCACAGCCATAAAACAGCCTATATGCAACAACGGCTCCAATGTGGACGGCGTGTTCGGCATAAAGGATATTTATCCGTCACTTTTGCATGAAATGGAAAATACGGACAAAACAGAGCTTTTACGCGATTCCGGCATAATCGGAGTTTCGTGGGCGTCATCCGGCGGCGAAGCCTCGGCACTTCTCACCGACCGATATTTAGCGGCGGACGGCATAGAAAACGTTATAAAGGTGCTCGAGGAGATAGAGGACGAAAAGCTTTCGGACCTCGATTTTATCGAGCTTAACGCCTGTCCGGGCGGATGCGTCGGCGGGCCGCTGACAGTCGAAAATCCGTATGTCGCAAAGGCACGCATACAGCATCTGAGAAAATATATGCCGGTGTCCTGCAATCATCTTGAAATAAAAACCGTTCCGCGCTATATGCGTTGGGATAATCCGCTGAAAGAACTGCCCGTTATGCGCCTTTCCGACGATATGGGCGAGGCTTTACAAAAAATGGGCGAGATGAAGAAAATAGAAAGCTCTCTTCCGGGACTCGATTGCGGAACGTGCGGAGCACCGTCCTGCAGCGACCTTGCCGAGGATATAGTGCGCGGAAAAGCGTCTATAGAGGACTGCGTATTCTTCTCGCGTGAAAATACCGATAAAAACAACTATATTCCGATACCTGCGCCGTTCAGAAAAACGGAGAAAAACGAGTGAAACGGAGAAAATATGAACATAAAAGAAATTTCTGAAAAGCTCGGCTTGAGCTTCTTAAACGAAGCGGAGCCGTCCAAAGAGGTCGAGGGCGGTTACTGCGGCGATTTACTGAGCTTTGTTATGTCGCATGCAAAGTGCGGCGACTGCTGGTTTACCGTTATGGGGAACGTCAATGCCGTGGCGGTGGCGGTGCTGTCTGATTGTGCGGCGATAGTTCTGTGTGAAAATTCTACACTTGACGGTGACGCGCTCGAAAAGGCTAAAGAGCAGGGTGTTAACATTCTCTCTTCGGCAGAGGATGCATTTTCACTATCCGCCAAGCTTTCCGGTCTGCTATGATTATAAAGGCCGATTTACATATGCACACCTGTCTGTCGCCGTGCGGAGACGATGATATGACTCCTTATAACGCGGTAAATCTCGCCAAGCTTTTAGGGTATGATATGATAGCCGTCACAGATCATAATTCGTGCCTCAATTGCCCTGCGGCAGTAAGGGCAGGCGAGGCGGCAGGACTTGTCGTTGTACCCGGAATGGAGCTTTGCACCGCCGAGGAGATACACAATGTTTGCCTTTTCCCGTCGCTTGACGCCGCAAAAGAATTTTCTGATTTTGTATACGACAAAATGCCCGATATTATAAACCGACCCGAAATATTCGGCGAGCAGATTATAACGGACGAAAAGGATAATATAATAGGATACGAAAAACGGCTTTTGACCGTGGCGTCTGATATTACCGAGAGCGAAACGGTAAAAGCGGTCTCGTCATACGGCGGCGTGTGTTTTCCGGCGCATATAGACAGAAGCTCTTACAGTATTTTATCGGTGCTCGGCACCTTTCCGGAGACTCCGACCTTCAAGGCGGCGGGCTTGTCGCGGTATGCAGACGAAAAAAAGCTTTCGGCGGAAAATCCATGCCTTGGCAATATGAAGCTTTTTGTAAATTCCGACGCGCACCGTCTTTCGGATATCCCGGAGCCGCAAAACGAGCTTGAGCTGCCGGAGTGCAGCGCGGAAGCTCTGATAGACTATATTAAAAACCGTTAAAGAAATTAAATGTTGCTTTTTTGCCGAATTTGATTATAATATTGAGTATTACACGAAAATAAGGACGGTCTTATATATAATGGAAACAAAAAAGAAAAAGGCAGCCGTTACCGTACTCGGCATCTTTGTTACAGCTTTGTTTATATGGCTGGTAATCGTGGGCTGCAACCTCTATAAAAACAGATGGCATAAAATAGATTTTAATGTCAACAGCATAACGGTTACGAGAATTGCCGGAGACACTCCTTACGACGGAATATACAATGTAACCGTAAAGGGAACGGCAAGCGCATGGTTTTATGATTCCAATAAATATCAGTTCGACCTTGTGCCGGCTTCGTCGGGCGGATATTATCCCACCTTCTATCAAAAGACCGATACCCTGGTTGTAACCAATAAGGATAAAACTCCGTTCGAGTTTTCATTTACAACAAAAGAAAATATGGATGAGGACTGCGTGGATACGGTTAGCCGTTTCATTTACGGAGCCGAAAATATCACCGTAAACGGTTCTCCCGACACAAGCCATGATATAAGGCTGTTCTTGTCGGAATACAGAGATAAAATAACCGTCGTGAACAAATAGTTTTGTTTGACATAACGGGTACGGAATGATAAAATATTATAAATAGTTCAAACGCGTTGAAAAAGCTTAAGGAAAGCGATGCGCATTTTAAGAGAGCCGCTGTTCGGTGCGAAGCGGTATTCGGCGTTTTCCGTCGTCACTTTTGAGCGTCTTTGCCGAAACTACATTAAGCAAAGACGGTTTGCCGCCGTTAAAGGCACAGAGCGGCCGTTTTTTACGGCAAAATGAGTGGTACCGCGGTAATTTTCGCCTCATACTTTTGTATGAGGCGTTTTTATTTTGTAATTTATGTTTTACAGGAGGATAAATAATGAGCAAGGAGCTTGCAAAAAAGTACGATCCGAAAAATGTTGAAGACCGTATTTACAAGACATGGCTCGAGCATAAGTATTTTCATGCCGAGCGTCAAGAGGGGAAAAAGACATACACAATAGTTATTCCGCCTCCCAATATTACGGGTCAGCTTCACATGGGTCACGCGCTTGACAATACTCTTCAGGATATACTGATAAGATATCACCGTATGGCAGGCTATGATACCCTTTGGGTTCCCGGCACGGATCACGCGTCAATAGCCACGGAAGCCAAAATAGTAGAGGCTATGCGCAAAGAGGGCATAACCAAGGAGGACATCGGCAGAGATAAGTTCCTCGAGCGTGCATGGGACTGGAAAGCAAAGTACGGCGGCAGAATAATAGAGCAGCTCAAAAAGATGGGCTCCTCCTGCGATTGGGACAGAGAACGCTTCACTCTTGACGAGGGCTGCAGTAAGGCGGTGCGCGAGGTTTTTGTAAAGCTCTATGACGAGGGGCTTATTTATCGCGGCAACCGTATGGTAAACTGGTGTCCGCACTGTAATACCTCAATATCCGACGCCGAGGTTGAATATGAGGAAAAGGAATCCAACTTCTGGCATCTTCTTTACACGGTAAAGGAGACGGGTGAGAAGCTTGAGCTTGCCACAACAAGACCCGAAACCATGCTCGGCGATACAGCGGTTGCGATAAATGCCGACGACCCGAGATATAAGCATCTCCACGGTTGCCATGTTATACTGCCGCTTCTCAATAAGGAAATACCGATAGTTTGCGATGAACACGCCGATATGACAAAGGGTACGGGCGTAGTTAAAATAACTCCGGCACACGACCCCAACGACTTTGAAGTCGGCCTTCGCCACAATCTGCCTATCGTGCGCACATTTACGTATGACGGCCATATGACAGGCAAGGCGGATAAGGAATTTGCCGATGAGCTTCGCCGCAGCGGCAAGGCTTCAAAGGATGAGCCGGAGGTCCTTGACTGCGGCAAATACGCCGGTATGACTACCCTCGAAGCCCGCAAGGCGATAGTAAAGGATCTTGAGGATGGCGGATACATCAAATGTATTGAGCCTTTAAAGCATGACGTAGGTACGTGCTACCGCTGCCATACCGATATCGAGCCCATGGTGTCAAAGCAATGGTTTGTAAAGATGGACCCGCTTGCGGGACCTGCAATAGAGGCTGTTGAAAAGGGCGACATCAAATTCGTTCCCGACAGATTTAAAAAGAATTATATGAGCTGGATGCGCGGTACGAGAGATTGGTGTATTTCGCGTCAGCTCTGGTGGGGCCACCGTATACCTGCGTGGTATTGCGACGACTGCGGTGCCACTACGGTTTCAAAGTCGGACATTACGGCTTGCCCTCATTGCGGAAGCAGTAATGTGAAACAGGACCCCGACACGCTCGATACGTGGTTCTCTTCGGCTCTTTGGCCGTTCTCAACGCTCGGCTGGCCCGAAAAGACTGCAGACCTTGAGCATTATTACCCGACAAATACGCTCGTTACAGGCTATGATATTATAGGCTTCTGGGTGAGCCGTATGATATTCTCGGGACTTAAATATACGGGTAAGGCGCCGTTTGATACGGTTTTGATACACGGGCTTGTAAGAGACGCTCAGGGCAGAAAAATGTCAAAGTCTCTCGGCAACGGCATTGACCCGCTTGAGATAATCGACAAATACGGAGCGGACGCTCTGAGATTTACACTTGCAACGGGCAACAGTCCCGGAAACGATATGCGTTTCTCCGACGAGAGAGTTGAGGCGAGCCGTAACTTTGCCAATAAAATTTGGAATGCGGCAAGATTTATTCTTATGAACCTCGGCGACGATGAAAAAGCTCCGCATATTCCCGAGGGGCTCGCTCTCGAGGATAAGTGGATTTTAAGCCTTTACAACGACCTTGTAAAAGACGTTACCGATTCGCTTGAAAAATATGAGCTCGGTATGGCTGTCCAGAAGCTGTACGACTTTATATGGGATGTTTTCTGCGATTGGTATATAGAGCTTTCGAAGATACGTCTCGGCGGCAATGACGAAAAGGCAAAAGAGACGGCAAAAGCGGTGCTCGTATATGTTATGTCAAACACGCTGAAGCTCTTGCATCCGTTTATGCCGTTTATAACCGAGGAGATATGGCAGACCCTTCCGCATGACGGCGATACGATAATGCTGTCACCCTGGGCTGAATTCAGCGAGGCTCTCTCGTTCCCGGAAGAAGAGGCACAGATGAATAAAATTATGACAGCCGTAAAGGCGGTACGTAACCGCCGTGCCGAAATGAACGTTGCTCCGTCTAAAAAGGCGCAGGTGTTTATTGAGACATTGAACGGCGATACCTTTAAAAAGGGAACTGAGTTCTTTAAGCGTCTTTCGTCGGCAAGCGACGTGTCCGTCGGTGAAAAATTCGACGGTATGGATAAGGCTGTTTCCATAATCACCGAGAGCGCAAGAATTTATATCCCGATGGATGAGCTTGTTGACTTTGAGGCCGAAAGGGAGAGACTCAATAAGGAGAAGGAGAAGCTCCAAAAGGATATTGACTTTGTAAACAGCAAGCTCAACAATCCGAATTTCGTCTCTAAGGCTCCCGAAAAGGTTGTAGAAGCGCAGAGAAAGGCTCTCTGTGAATATACCGAAAAGATGAAATTGCTCGATGAGAGCTTAAATAAGCTTATAAATAAGTAAGGAGGCTTACAATGAAGGTCTTTATTGGAATACTCATCTTTCTCGCAGTTATAACTGTTATAACGCTTATTCGCGCGATATTTTGGGTGCCGAAGAAAAAAACCTACGAGCCGCTTGAGGACGAAGAGGTGCAGCTTAATGAGTATCGTCGGAATTTGAGCGATGCGATTAAGTTTAAAACCGTATCTCAGCCTAACCCGAAGGATGTTGATTGGAACGAGTTTGAAAAATTTCATAAATTTCTTGAGGAGCGCTTCCCGCTTGTTTACAAGAATCTGAAACACGAGGAAATCAGCGATGCGAGCCTTTTGTTCACATGGGAGGGAACGCGCCCCGACCTTGAGCCTATCGCGCTTCTTGCCCATCAGGATGTTGTTCCGATAGCTGCCGGCACAGAAAATGACTGGGAGCATCCGGCGTTTGACGGATTTGATGACGGCGAATTTATATGGGGACGCGGCGCGCTCGATATGAAAAACCATCTTATCGCGGTTATTCAGACCGTAGAGACGCTTCTCGGCGAGGGCTTTAAGCCAGAAAGAACGGTTTATCTGTGCTTTGGCCACAATGAGGAAATAGTAGCCTCCGTAAATTCCGGTGCGGGCTCAATTGCCGCGGTTCTCGAAGAACGCGGAGTAAAGCTTGACAGCGTTATCGACGAGGGCGGTGCCATACTCAATGTGGATGTGCCGAAAATCCTCAGAACAAAGCTTGCCGGCATAGGCATTGCCGAAAAGGGCTATGCCGATTATAAAATCACCGTTCGCTCAAAGGGCGGCCATTCGTCACAGCCTCCGGTGCATTCGGGAATAGGCGAGATAGCCAAGGTTACACGCGACCTTGAGGGGCATCAGTTCAAGGCCAAAATGCCTCACTTTGTGTATGCGCTCTTTACAAAAATCGGCAAGCGTGTATCGTATCCTGCAAGAATAGTTACGTGCAATCTCTGGCTCTTAAAGCCTATAGTTACCCTTGTTATGAAAAAATTCCCGCCTGCGGCTTCGCTTATAAGAACCACAACGGGTGTTTCAATGGCAGAGGGCAGCCCTGCCGCCAACGTTCTTCCGCAGAAGAGCAGCATAACGGTAAACTTCCGTATGATGCCGGGAACCACTCTTGCGGACGTAAAAGAGCACATCAAAAAGGTTGTAAAGAAAAAGGATATAGAAATCGAATTGCTCAAGGGCAAAGAGGCATCAAAGGTCTCTCCTACGGACAGCCGCTCCTTCAAAATCCTTGAAGAGCTTTGTATGCGCACCGACAATAACTATATAGTTGCACCGTACCTTGTTATGGGCGGCACAGACTCATATCACTATGAGAATATTTGTGATTGCATTTATCGTTTCGCCCCGTTTGAGGTCGATACAAAATATCTCCTTTTGACCCATGCCACAAATGAGAGAATCCCCGTGGACTGTATGGAGGGCGCACTTAAATTCTTTAAGCGTTACATAAAGTATATGTCAAAGGAATAATCTGTTCTTAAAAATCAAAAAGACCGCAGAAAGCAAATACGCTCTCTGCGGTCTTTTGCTTGCACCTCGATTATTACTCTCGGCGGATGACGCATAAACTCACAAAAATAAAAACGACAAATCCCAAAAGAGATTTGTCGTTTTTGTCTGTGGGGTACAGAAAAGATGTTTTTATGTTTTTTTGTGGATAGAGTTGAACTCTCGGAATTTTTAATGAAATCGTTCGCGTTGCTCACGATGAAATCAAAACCTACGGTTTTGATGAAATTTTCGGCTACGCAGAAAATGAAATTAAATCCACCCATCGCCGCAGCGATTTCATACGCTGAAAGCGTATTTCATATTGCGAAGCAATATTTCACCCACCCGCAAGGGTGGATTTAGTTGAAAAGGACAGATTTCTAACGAAATCTGCCCTTTTCTGGTGCGAGCGATGGGACTTGAACCCATACGGGATTACCACACGCCCCTCAAACGTGCGCGTCTGCCGATTCCGCCACGCTCGCAAACTATGTTGTCGCTTTTCTTGCGACGGTGAATATTATAGCAAAGGTTGCCATTTGTGTCAAGCGGTTTTTTAAAAAAGTTACCACTTTTTTTGACAATTACGACTGCGGCAAATTAAGCCCCATAAATACAGCACCGAAAAGTTTGAATACCACTTTAAACCCGTTCTTTTTGTAAAAATCGATTGCTCGTACGTTGCCTTTTCCGACGCACAGCATAACGCCATTTATATTATCGCTTACAAGCTTTTCTTTAAGGGCGGACATAAGAGCGGTTCCGACCTTTTGCCCCTGATATTCCGGCAATATGTCTATGTGCAGATGAGCGGAGTATTTGACTGAAAATGCGGCAGGGGAGACAGCCTCAAAAAATGATGCAATACCCGATGTAAAGCTTATTTTGAATATCTCTTGCAGCTCCGTGCCGAAAAAGCCTTTGAGATATTTCGGCAAGCTCTCGGCACAGAGAATGTACCCCACAACTCTGCCGTTTTCGTTTTCGGCAACAAAGCTGCTGCTGTTTTGGGTTCTCGTATAACAGCGGTTATACATTAAAAGGGTGCGAAGAGCTTTTTTTGGGGTGTCCTTAATTTCTTTTGCCGCCGTTATTAAGCATATATATTCGGCGGAGGAAATATCCTGCTTTTTTAAGTTTCTTATTTTTATCATATTTAAACTCCCGATTTGTACGGAGGTTATAAAATAGTTCCGCCGCCTATAACCGTGTCTCCGTCGTATACAACCGCTGCCTGACCCTTTGTAACGGCTCTCTGCGGCTCATCAAAAATGATTTTCAGCTTGTCTTTATCGGTTTGAATTACCGTTGCGGGCTGTTCCTTTTGATTGTAGCGTATTTTAGCGCTGAGGTGTTCGGGCTTTTCAAGAGAATCACAGGCACTGAGCACTATGTCTCCGACGGAGACCTCTTTTGAAAACAGATCTTCGTTAAATCCTAAAACGACCCTGTTGTTTTTAACGTCCTTTTCGCATACATACATAGACTGCGGCAGCGCCAGACCGAGACCGCGGCGCTGACCCACGGTGTATCTGATTATTCCCTTGTGCGTGCCGAGCTTCTTGCCGGACTTGTCAACAAAATCGCCCTCCGGGAATTTTTCTCCGGTGTATTTTTCTATGAATGCGCTGTAATTTCCGTCGGGGACGAAGCATATATCTTGGCTGTCATGCTTTTTTGCGTTTATAAAGCCGTTTTCCTCAGCTATTTCGCGAACCTCGGATTTGCGGTATTTCCCGAGCGGAAACAGCGTGCGGCTGAGCTCGTCTTGAGTCAGCGAATACAAAACGTAGCTTTGATCTTTGCTTTCGTCAAGCGCCTTTTTTAAGAGGTATCTGTCTGCGCTTTTTTCGATTCTCGCGTAGTGACCGGTCGCTATGAGGTCCATTTTAAGCTCAATGGCTTTTTTTAAGAGCTTGGAAAATTTGATGTATCGGTTACAGTCTATACAGGGGTTGGGAGTTGCGCCCAGGCGGTAGCTTCTGACGAACTTGTCCATTACGTCCTTACGAAAATCCTCGGTCATATTGAGAGTATAGTGTAAAGCTCCGAGCCTTGCCGCCACACTTTTGGCGTCCTCTACGTCGTCGAGAGAACAGCAGGTCTTGTCCTTTACAAAGTCGATGTCGTCGTTTGTGTAAAGCTTCATTGTAACTCCGACTATGTCGAAGCCCTCCTGTTGCAACAGGTATGCCGTAACAGAGCTGTCAACTCCGCCGCTCATGGCAACCATAACTTTTTTCTTTTCGTCAGTCATTGTGTTTTTCCTTTATAAATTAAGGTGGGAGTTTCCTCCTACCCCGTAGATTTTTTTCGTAAATTTTCAGCCGCCGAGCCTTATCATTTCGTCAATGCAGACTCTCGCTTTCGTGATTGTGTCATCGCCTAGAACAATCTCTTCGCCGCCTACGCCTCGTACGGCATTGTAGACGTCCATAAGCGTTGAGCTCTTCATATTAGGGCAAATGAGCTTTTTGGAGAGATAATAGAATTTTTTGTCGGGGCAGGCGTATTGAAGATGCTCTGCTATGCTGATTTCCGTGCCGATAATAAATTCTTTTTTATCGCTGTTTTTTGCGTATTCCGTAATGCCCGAGGTTGAACCCACATAATCGGCGTGCTTAACAACGTCGGGTACGCATTCGGGGTGAACAAGCAGCGGAGCGCCCGGATGCTTTTCTTTAGCCGCAACAGCTTCGCTTTCGCTTACGGAGGCGTGAATGGGACAGCCGCCGTGCAGGAGCTTGAAGTTCTTTTCGGGGATCTGCTCGCTGACATAATGACCGAGATTGCAGTCGGGAATAAACAGTATGTTTTTCGCGTCCATATTTTTAATGATTTTAACCGCCGAGGAGGAGGTTACGCAAACATCGCATACGGTTTTGAGGTCTGCGGTTGTGTTGATATAAGCAACAACTTTGTAATCCGGGTATTCCTTTTTGACGGCACAGATAAGCTCTTTATCCATTTGCTCTGCCATGGGGCAGCCTGCAATGGGCTGAGCCAAAATTACCTTTTTCTCCGGAGAGAGTATTTTAACGGTCTCGGCCATAAATCTGACGCCGACCATTATTACGGTTTTTTGCGGAGCGGTTGTCGCCTTGACGGAAAGCGCGTAGCTGTCGCCGGTAAAGTCCGCTATCTCAATTATTTCGTGCGCAACATAGCTGTGCGCCAAAATACATATATCCTTTTCCTTTTTAAGCCTGAGAATTTCCTGTTGAATGTCTTTAATCATTTGACACATCTCTTTCAAGTTTTATGCCGGCCGACCTTTTTATGAGTGTACCGACGTTATACTGATATAATACGAGATTTTTCGCCTAAAATCAAGAGCGTCACGGTATTTTTAGACTTGTAACTTTTTGTAATAATAGTTATAGTCTTGAAATAATTATTGCGTTTTGGCGAAAAAAATATATAATAACATTAAACTATAAAATGAAAAGGTATGCGCAGATGAAAAAAATCATTGAATTTTTTAATTCGCCCAAGATTTCTCGCATGGGCGAGTATATGCTTACCGGGCGATATATAATGGTGCTTTTCGCGCTGGCGTCGGTGTTTGTTATATTTGACATATCCGTTGCCGGTGTGCTCACCTTTGCGTGCATTACGGGTATAACGCTTGTTCTGTGTGAGGACCTTTTGGCGCCGTTTCCGCCTTTTTTGTTCCTGTGCCTTATAGGAACAAAGTGTTACAATTCATTCAGCGTGTTTATTCAGTATAAGGCGCTCGGTGCGGTACTGATAATTTGTGTAATTATGCACTTTGTTTTGCACTGGAAGAAGCCGGTGCTGAAAGGATTCCTCACGCTGCCGATGATATTTGTGTCTGCTGCGGTAATACTCGGCGGAGTCGGTTTCATCTCGAAACGTGAGTATTTCAGCGGCGCGTCGATATTTTACATTTTGGCGCTCGGCGTGGGAATGCTGTTGCTCTATACCGTATTTAATACGCATATAAATGTCCATAAGGATTATTCTCTTATGGATAAGCTGTCCCTCATTATGGTGATAATAGGCTGCTTCGGTACCTTTATGGTAGCCTCATATTATCTCACGCATATAAATGAGGTTATAGACACAAAAACGATTTTGTATTTTCAGTGGCGCAATAACTGCTCTACGTTTTTGATGTTGTCGATACCGTTTGCATTTTATCGCGGCAACAAAAAATCGTATTCCATTATGTTCGGATTTTTGTTCTATTTTGCGATATTGCTGACCGGTTCGCGCGGAGGACTTGTTTTCGGTGCCATAGAGCTTATGATGTGCTGTATTCTGTTCTTCCTTTACGACAGGGAGAGGCGTTTTGCGTATATTGCCATTCTCGCTTGCATTTGCTTTGCGCTTATGATATTCTCACGCGAGTTTCTCTCGTTTTTCGGCTATACCTTTGACCGCCTTATGTCTGCGATAAACGGGGTGCTCGTCGGCGAACAAAAGGAAGTGAGAGTTTTTCAGTACGAGCGCGGCATAAAGGATTTTCTTGGCCATCCGATATTCGGAACCGGCATAGGATACATGGGAAATATCGATATATATGATCCTGCCGATTTCTCGATATGCTGGTATCATTGCGAGCCTATACAGATAGCCGCAAGTATGGGCATAGTCGGAATTTTGGCGTATGTCTATCAATTTATAAAGAGAATGTTTCTGCTTTGGAGAAAGCCGACGCTCTTCAATATGACCGTCTTTCTTTCATATGTAAGCCTTGAGCTTATGTCACTTGTAAATCCCGGCCTATTCTGCCCGATACCGTATCTTTTAATAGTGACCATTTTCTTTGTGGTAGTAGAAAAGAGTACATACGGCGAATATCAGCCTAAGATATATGTTATGCCGTCGTCGCAGAAGGACGATACTCCTGACGGTGATGACGATGACGACGAAGTAATCGACACGGCAAAGGTTTAATTTTTAATGCCGCAAAAAATAAAAGGACTGTAAAACGATTGTTTTACAGTCCTTTTTGGTTCTGTCTGATTTAGTGCTCGTGTGTATAGTGGCAATTATCTGGCTTAAAAAGCTCCTTGTCGTATTGAATGCCGTTCTTGTCATAGTAATCCTTAACTGCCGCCTTTATAGCTTCCTCGGCGAGTACCGAGCAGTGAATCTTTACTGCCGGCAGTCCGTCAAGAGCTTCCACAACGGCTTTGTTTGTGAGCTTCAATGCTTCGCTTATGGGCTTCCCCTTTATCATATCCGTAGCAATCGAGCTTGTGGCTATTGCGGAGGCACAGCCGTAGGTGTTAAATTTCACGTCGGTTATAACGTCGTCTTTAACCTTTATATACATTTTCATTATATCGCCGCATTTGGCGTTTCCTACCTCGCCTATGCCGTCGGCGTCGTCGATTTTTCCGACGTTATGAGGATTTGCGAAGTGTTCAAGGACTTTTGCGCTGTATTCCATATTTTTAATCCTTCCTTATCTCAATGTTTATCGTGGGTGAAGAAGCTGTTTTCGCGGCAAAGTCTCTCCCAAAGCGGAGACATTGAACGCAGTCTTTCTATTATGGGAGGCAGAGCTTCGGCGATGAAATCTACCTCTTCTTCGGTGTTGTATTCACACAGGCTCAGTCTTAAAGAACCGTGAGCGACCTCGTGAGGCAATCCTATTGCGAGAAGTACGTGGCTTGGGTCAAGCGAGCCCGATGTGCACGCGGAGCCTGATGACGCGCAAACGCCCTGCATATCGAGATAGAGCAGCATTGACTCGCCCTCAACGCCTTCAAAACAAACGCTGACATTTCCGGGCAGACGATTTTCTCTTGAGCCGTTTAAACGGCTGTGCGGAATTTCGAGTATTTTTTCTATAAGCCTGTCGCGGAGAGCTGCGACCTTTTTTGTATTTTCCTCCATATTGTTTACGGCCTCTGTGAGTGCTGCCGCCATACCGACGATTCCGGGGATGTTTTCCGTGCCGGCTCTGCGGTTTCTCTCCTGTGCACCGCCCTCGATAAGGTTAGGCAGATTTATGCCTTTTCTTATATAAAGCGCACCGATGCCCTTCGGTCCGTGAAACTTGTGACCCGACATTGAGAGCATATCTATGTTTTGCGCCTTTACGTCTATCGGAAGATGACCGACTGCCTGTACTGCGTCCGTGTGGAAGATGACTCCCTTTTCGCGACAGATTTCACCTATTTCGGTTATGGGCTGAATTGTTCCTATTTCGTTGTTTGCATACATTACGGTTACCAAAGCCGTGTCGTCTTTTATTGCCGAGGCAACGTCGCCTGGAGACACAAAGCCGTCGCTTGAGACGGGGAGAAGAGTTATTTCAAAGCCTTGCTTTTCGAGCTTTTTTAATGTGTGCAGTACGGCGTGATGCTCGACGGTTGTGCTTATAATATGCTTTTTACCTTTTTTCGCCATAAGCTCGGCGGTGCCTTTTATGGCCCAATTGTCTGCTTCGCTGCCGCCCGATGTGAAATACAGCTCGCTTCTCTCGCAGCCTATTGCGTTAGCTGTCGCTAAACGTGCTTCCTCAAGAGCACTGTGTGCTTTTTGACCCATGTGGTGCAGACTCGACGGATTGCCGTAAACATCGCAAAAATACGGAGTCATTGCATTAAGAGCCGATTTTGACAGTCGGGTCGTGGCGGCGTTATCCGCATATACTTCCATAATTACATCTCTTTTCTCACGGTACCGCGCTCTGAATGCGCAATACCATAGTAATCTACTATGAATTCAAAGTGTATGATACTATACAGACATATTATTGTCAATAATGATTATACGATATACATATATAAGTCCGTATTTTATCGGCTTTTGGGCGGTGCAAATTCCAAATTATGTATTTTTTGTTAATTTTATAAAAAAGGGTTGATTTTTTCTGAAAAGAGGCTAAAATATATATTAGCACTCAAGGAAAGCGAGTGCTAATAAATTCATAATTACAATATATCTTTTAGGAGGAATATAGTATGACGATCAAACCGCTTGCTGACAGAGTCGTTTTAAAGCCCTGTGAGCTTGAAGAAACAACAAAGGGCGGCATCATCCTTGCCGCGTCTGCACAGGAGAAGCCTCAGGTAGCCGAGGTAGTGGCAGTAGGTCCCGGCGGTACTGTTGACGGTAACGAAGTCAAAATGTATGTTAAAGTCGGCGACAAGGTAATTTCGAGCAAATATTCGGGTACCGAGGTTAAGATGGACGACGTTAACTACAATATCGTTCGTCAGTCCGATATCCTTGCAATTGTTGAATGATTTAAGGGAGGAAATACATTATGGCTAAACAGATTATTTACGGCGAAGAGGCTCGCAAGGCACTTGAAGCCGGTATAGACAAACTCAGCAACACAGTTAAAATAACACTCGGCCCCAAAGGCAGAAACGTAGTTCTTGACAGAAAATACGGTGCTCCGCTTATCACCAACGACGGTGTTACAATCGCTAAAGAAGTTGAGCTTGAGGACGCTTTTGAAAATATGGGCGCTCAGCTCGTTAAAGAGGTTGCCACAAAGACAAACGATGTGGCAGGCGACGGTACAACAACCGCTACTCTTCTTGCGCAGGCTCTTGTTCGCGAGGGCATGAAGAATGTAGCTGCAGGTGCTAATCCGATGGTAGTTAAAAAGGGTATGCAGATGGCAGTTGACGCCGCTGTTGAAGCTATCAAGAGCGAGGCTCAGCCCGTTAAATCTTCCGACGATATCGCAAGAATTGCTACTATTTCCGCAGCCGACGAATATATCGGCAAGCTGATTGCCGAGGCTATGGAAAAGGTAACCTCCGACGGCGTTATCACAATAGAGGAGTCTAAGACAAGCGAAACCTACAGCGATGTTGTTGAAGGTATGCAGTTTGACCGCGGCTATATTTCACCGTATATGGTAACCGATACCGACAAGATGGAAGCTGTTATTGACGACGCTTACATTCTTATTACCGATAAGAAGATTTCAAACATTCAGGAAATTCTTCCTCTTCTTGAGCAAATCGTAAAAGCGGGTCAGAAGCTCGTTATTATCGCTGAGGACGTTGAGGGCGAAGCTCTTTCCACAATCCTTGTCAATAAGCTCCGCGGCACATTCACCTGCGTATGCGTCAAGGCTCCCGGCTTCGGCGACAGAAGAAAGGAAATGCTCCAGGATATAGCTACTCTTACAGGCGGCGAGGTTATCACCTCCGACCTCGGTCTTGAGCTTAAAGATACTCAGATAAATCAGCTCGGCCGTGCTAAGCAGGTTAAGGTTTCTAAGGAGAACACCATCATTGTTGACGGTGCCGGCGATAAGGAAGCCATTAAGAGCAGAGTTGCACAGATCAAATCTCAGATTGAAGTTACAACCTCAGAGTTCGATAAGGAAAAGCTTCAGGAGAGACTTGCTAAGCTTGCAGGCGGCGTAGCCGTTATCCGTGTAGGTGCTGCAACCGAAACAGAAATGAAGGAAAAGAAGCTCCGCATCGAGGATGCTTTGGCAGCTACAAAAGCAGCTGTTGAAGAGGGTTGCGTAGCAGGCGGCGGCGTTGCTCTTCTCAATGCTATACCGGCTGTTAAGAAGCTCCTTGACACAGACGATGCTGACCTTAAGACAGGCGTTAACATCGTAGTCAAGGCTATTGAAGAGCCTGTTCGTCAGATTGCTAAGAACGCAGGCCTTGAAGGTTCTGTTATCGTAAACGAAATCATGAGTTCCGGCAAGAAGAACTACGGCTTTAACTTCTCTAAGGAAGAATATGTCGATATGTTTAAGGCAGGTATTCTTGACCCCGCTAAGGTAACACGTTCCGCTCTTCAGAACGCTTCGTCCGTTGCCGCTATGGTACTCACCACAGAGTCTCTCGTAGCCGATATTCCGGATCCGAAGGCTGATGCTGCTGCGGCTGCTGCTATGGCTGCACAGGGCGGCGGAATGTATTGATAAAAGCCACCGGCTGTAAATAACAAATGAAAATCGCACGGCAAAGAAGTAATTCCTTGTCGTGCGATTTTTTTTACCGCAAAGTAAAAAGGCAACCGAAATTTATTGTTTTGGTTGCCTTTTGTCGTAATTGAAGTGATGAAACTTCGATATTTTATTTTTTCAGCCTTTTATCGCTCTTTAAAGCCAGGCGTGTGCCGACGCTCTGGAATATCTGAACAAGTATTATAAGCAGTATTACCGCAGCATACATAACAAGATATTTATAACGGTAATAGCCGTAATCAATTGCGACTTTACCGAGTCCGCCGCCGCCTATGATACCGCTCATTGCGGAATAGCCGAGTATTGTAGTGAGAGCTATTGTGACATTCTGCAAAAGAGAGGGGATACTTTCGGGGATCATCACCTTGCAGATTATCTGCATGGGCTTTGCACCCATACTCTGCGCCGCCTCAATTATATTCGGGTCTACTTCGCGCAGACTGCTCTCAACGAGCCTTGCAACAAACGGGAACGCGGCAACAACAAGCGGCACTATTGTGGCTGTGGTTCCTACGGTAGTGCCTATCAGCGCACGCGATAGGGGAAATACCATTATCATAAGTATCAAAAACGGAATGGATCTTAGAAGATTTATTATGACATTGAGTATCGACAGCACCGGCTTCGGCAGGGGAAGTACGCCGCCTTTTTCACCGGCTACAAGCAAAACGCCGAGCGGAAGCCCGATTAAAAGAGAGAGTGCGGTTGACAGCACCGTAACGTAAAATGTCTCCCATATCGCCATGGGGAACTGCGTTTTAAACGCGGTCAAAAGCTCTGCCATTGACTCCGCCGTAAAAAGTCCGTCAGTCATCTGCGCTCACCTCCTCAACCTTAATGTTTTCAAAGTTTTTAAGAAAAGCGGTTGCCTTGTCAAATTGACTGTTCGGAATACCGAGCAGCATACTGCCGTAAATTTCGTCCGAAAGCTTCTGCGTTGTCGCGGAAATTACATTTGCGCTGATGCCCTCTTCGGTGGCAAGTCTTGCCACAAGCGGTACAGACGTTGCGGCTACATTTAAGAATGTCAGCTTTAAGCGTCTTTCGTGCAGCGGATCCGATACCGTCATATCCTCGCCGCCGGGGAATACCAGGTGGCGCGCGGCTTCGGATTTCGGAGAGGTAAATACAGAGGAAACAAGACCCTCTTCGGCAATAATACCGTCGTCGAGTATCGCAACGTGATTGCACACCTCTTTAACAACGCTCATCTGGTGGGTTATTATTACAACGGTTATGCCGAGCTTTTTGTTTATGTCGCGTATAAGTTCAAGTATCTGCCTCGTGGTTTTAGGGTCGAGTGCACTTGTCGCCTCGTCACAGAGCAAAACCTTTGGATTTGTCGCAAGTGCTCTCGCTATTGCAACGCGTTGCTGTTGGCCGCCCGAGAGCTGAGCCGGATAAGCCTTGGTCTTGTCGGGAAGTCCGACAAGGGTTAAAAGCTCCTTTGCGCGATTTTGTGCATCCTTTTTGCTTGCTCCGGCGAGCTCCATCGGAAAGCACACATTTTTTAAGCAGTTGCGCTGCATTAAAAGGTTGAACTGCTGAAATATCATCGTTATGTTGCGACGAGCCGCACGAAGCTGAGACGGAGACATCGTGTCAAGTCTTTTGCCGTTCACGATAACTTCACCGGAGGTGGGCTTTTCAAGCATATTTATACATCGAACGAGCGTGCTTTTCCCGGCGCCGCTCATACCGATGATACCGTATATATCGCCGTCCTCTATTGTTATTGAGACGTCCTTCAGCGCGTCAACCTTGCCTTCGGCGGTATCAAACGATTTGCTTACGTTTTTTAATTCAATCAAGGATAATTTCCCCTTTAGCCTTATTATTTGCCTTTAACACCGAGAGCGTCAAGATTTGTCTGCTTGCCGCCGTAAAGAGCCATCGGTTCAACGTGGATTGCGCCGACAGACACAAGGTGAGTGCCCTTTTCTTCGTTGAAGTTGTCAAGGTAAGGAGTGTGCTGGAAGTAGTTTGCGTCTATGGTGCCGTCCTCAACAACGGTGTTGGGAACTACATAGTCGTTGTAGGTCTGAATATTGAGAGCTATGCCTTTTTCGGCGAGAATCTGCTTTGCAACTTCGAGAATTTCGGCGTGAGGTGTGGGAGAAGCCGCAACGGTTATAGTTGTGTCTTTAAGTGCGTCATAGTCAACGTTCGGGTCGTATCCGTCACCGGGATTTTCAACAACGCTGATGACCGAGCCGTTGTATTTGTCGCTTATAAAGTCCGCAACCTGCTTGCTCTTTAAGGCTGCTGCAAGAGCGAGAATTTTAGGCGAATTTTCATTTCCCTGCTTAGTTACGAGAATATTGCCGTAAGCCGAGGAGGAGCCCTCTATAAGAAGCGAATCCGATACGGGGTTGAGACCTGCGTTTATAGCGTAGTTTGAGTTGATTACGGCGTAGTCAACATCCTTTAATACGTTGGGTATCTGAGCTGCTTCGGCCTCTACTATTTCAACGTTGTGCGGATTTTCAACAATATCGTTTTTAGTGGCTGTAATGCCTGCGCCGTCTCTGAGCTTTATAACGCCGTTTTCCTGGAGAAGCAGAAGCGCGCGTGCTTCGTTTGTTGTGTCGTTGGGAACGGCTATCTGTATTTTAGAGCTTTTTGAATTGCCGCAGCCTGTGAGAGCGATTGCGGTGAGAACTGCAAGCGCAAGAACTAATGCCAAAGATTTTTTTATTGACTTTTTCATGGATTTATCTCCTTTTTATTGAAAATTATATTTATTTAGAAATGATGCGTGATTAAAATCTGTGTTTGACAGATGATTTTCCCAAAGCACATTCGATCGTCTCTTAATATATTAAAGCCTCTGCAAAGACTCATAATAAAGCTCCTCTCGTTGAAATAAAAAAACAGCGGAGGTCATTACCTTCCGCTGCCTTAACGCAATGATAAAAAATCAGGCTTTACAGAAAAGTGAATGACCGTTTCGGGCATAACGCATGAAGCACATGGAGCACATGCGCATCTCTTGCATTATCATAATGTCGCCGGTCAAAAACTTCATACCGATTTCCTTTCTCGAACAATCTATACTAAACCCGTAGGAATTAGAATGTTTGTATAATACCACCGAATTGCCGGATTGTCAACAAGAATTTTGAAAGTTTTAAAAAGTTTATTTTACGGAATCCGCAAACTTCAAAAATTGCTCTTTTCCCTTTTCGGTTCGGGCAAAAACGCCGCATTGCTCGAGAATGGCCGCAAAGACAACGCCTATTTCGTGCTTTAATATGTCATCGCAGTTTTCCTCTGTTATGTCATATTTGTTCTTTATCGCTTCGGCCCACGCCTTATGCTTGGCTATTCTCTCGTCCTTCTCTATATCCGTGCCAGAAAGCATGGCCTCCTTTAAAAGCTCCATTTCGGTTTTAAGCCTTGCAGGCAAAACGGCAAGTCCCATAACTTCGATAAGACCGATGTTTTCTTTCTTTATATGGTGATATTCGGGGTGCGGATGATAAACGCCGTCAGGATACTGCTTTGTGGTTATGTTATTGCGTAAAACAAGGTCAAGCTCGAAGTTTTCGCCGCGCTTGCGTGCAATCGGCGTTATTGTGTTGTGGGGAACACCGTCGGTGGTTGCAAAAATGAATGCGTCCTCGTCGGTGTAATTTCTCCAAGCCGCAAGTATTCTTCCGCCGAGGCTGCATATTCTCTCGGGGTCCTTACCCGACAGACGAATTACCGACATAGGCCATTTTACAATGCCTGCCGAAACATCCTCGTATCCGGCAAAGGAAAGCTCTGTTTCGATAGGTGCCTTTGCCATGGCAAAGGTATAGTTGCCGCCCTGAAAATGCTCGTGTGTAAGTATTGAGCCGCCAACTATCGGTAAATCGGCGTTTGAGCCGACAAAATAATGCGGAAACTGCTTTACAAAATCAAAAAGCTTTAAAAAAGCGCCTTCGTCGATTTTCATCGGCGTGTGCTCTCCGTTAAATACTATACAATGCTCATTATAATAAACATACGGAGAATATTGAAAATACCACTGCGAGCCGCCCATTGTAACCGGGATAATACGATGGTTTTCGCGCGCCGGGTGGTTGACTCTGCCGGCGTATCCCTCATTTTCCTTGCAAAGCTGACATTTCGGGTATGAGCTTTGTCTGCATTTGAGAGCCGCGGCTATGGCTTTGGGGTCTTTTTCGGGCTTAGACAGATTTATTGTAATATCTATGTCACCGTAATCCGTCTTTGTTATCCATTTAATATCGTTTTTAATACGGTATTCTCTTATGTAATTCGATTTTCTGCTCAGATGATAATAATATGATGTGGCTTCTTCGGGAGATACGCTGTATTTTTTACGGAATTCGGCGATTATATCGGACGGCCTTGCAACAAGCGTGCCCATCACTTTTGTATCAAACAGGTCGCGGTAAACTACCGAGCTTTCGCAAAGCCCGTTTTCTTCGGCGTATTGTAATATTACCGAGAGTATGTCTTCAAGCTCGGCGTCCTTTTTCGGCTCCGCGTCCTCAAATGAGTCAAGAGAGAGTACGGTCATTATCCGGTTTCTCGTGTAAATTTCATCTTCTTTTTCTATAAGTCCCTCTTTTTCTCCGTAAAAAACGAGTGAGGATATTGCTTCGTAAATATTCATTGTATCAGCCTTTCGTTGTGCGGTATTGCCGTCTTAAATCATGGATACTGTCTTTATATATTATATAGAATTTCTCGACCTTTTCAATATTAAATGCAAAAAATACAAAAAGCATTTTATTAACCCTTTTATCGTTGTTTTATCGATTATCACGACAGAAAGCGGCTGATTGAAGCGATATTCGCTGTTATTTATACAAAATTACGAAAAACGGTATTGTTATTATCACGCTTTTTTGATATAATGTATAAGATGAAGCGGCATGCTTCGTGCGCTGCCCGAAAAGCACTTTTTTCTTGCTTTTTGTACCTGACGGTGCAAAATCAAATCTTTTCCGGAGGATAATTGTGTTTAATATAATCCCTCAACCGAATCAAATAATAATATCAAAGGGGAAACCGTCATTTTCGCTCTCGCCGGATACTACCGTAACCAAAACGGATTTTACCACGGAATTTCGCGATTTTGTCAAAAAGCAGTTTGACATACGTATTCACCGTGAGATTTCGGACGATGTCTCGATAAAGCTTGTTAAAAGCAGCGAGGTTGCGGGCGAAGAGGGATATACGCTTATTTCGCGCGACGGGCGCATATATATTTACGGAAAAAACGAGTGCGGTATTTTTTACGGCTTGCAAACCCTAAAGCAGCTGCTTTTGCAGGGCGATGGCACCGTTCCCGATATGTATATAGAGGATAAGCCTCTCTATCCTTACAGGGGCTTTATGCTTGACTCGAGTCGCCGTTTTTGGCGGACAAGCGAGATAAAACGTCTTATAGACCTTATGGCACTTCACAAGCTGAATGTTTTTCATTGGCATCTTACCGATGACCAGGGCTGGCGCATTGAAATCGATAAATATCCGATGCTTACGCAAAAGGGCTCGCACCGCCGCCGTCGCGACAGAAAAACAAATGACGGCAAAAGATATTATACCAAGGAGCAGATACGCGATATTGTAGAGTATTGCCGCAAGCGCTTTATAAAGGTTATTCCGGAATTTGACGTGCCGGGGCATACGGTGGCGGCAATAGCTTCGTACCCGGAACTCTCCTGCTTCGGGCAAAAGCGGAATGTGGCGTCGAGCTGGGGCGTTAAGCACGACATTTTGTGCGCCGGTAAGGACAGCACGCTTAAATTCGTATACGAAGTTACGGATGAGATAATGCAGCTCTTCCCCGATAAGATTATTCATATAGGCGGCGATGACGCCGTGAAAATGAGATGGAGCATATGTCCGCACTGCCAAAAGCGCATAAAGGACGAGTCTCTCAAAGACGAGCAAGAGCTATACACTTGGTTTATGAACAAGATAGCGTCTCATATTGAGAAAAACGGCGGAAAGGCGATAATACGCAGCTGCGACGGGAGCGACAAAGAAAAACCGCTTGATAAAAATATAATTTGGCAGGTTTGCGATAAAGATATGAACGGCAAAGTCGTAAGTCGAGAAGGCAAAATGGGCAGAGCTTTTATAAATTCGTCCTCGCCGCATTATTATCTTAATTTGCCGTACAGTATGATAAATCTCAAAAAGACGTATGAATATGCCCCGGAGCCTGTTTACGGCGAGCTTCTGGGGACAGAAGCGGTTATTTGGACAGAGCACATAAGCAGTATAAAATCGCTTGATTTTATGGTGTTCCCACGTATTGCGGCGATAGCCGAGACTGCGTGGTCGGATAAGGACGACAGAAGCTATGAGAGATTTTTGAACAGCCTGCCGGAATACTATGACCTTTTGAATATATATGAGGTTCGCTATGCTACGTTAAAGCAAGCAAATCCGAGTAAGCTCAGAAAAGCGGCATACGGTGTTGCGTGGAGAAACAAGACCGTTAATTTCCATAGGCTGTATGACCTTGCGGAGGATGAAAAATCAAGGTCTCTTGCCAAAAAGGAAAACCGTTAAAATAATAAAAAACTCCGTGCGGTTTCACGGAGAATTGCAGAGGTGTATAAAATGGGAAACTATGTACTTGCGCTTGATCAGGGTACGACAAGCTCGCGTGCCATTCTTTTTGATAAGCACGGCAATATTGTAACCAAGGCGCAGTATGAATTCAATCAAATCTATCCTCACCCGGGCTGGGTGGAGCACAACCCGATGGAGATACTGTATTCGCAGTTCCAGGCGGTTACCGATGTAATAACTCAAAAGAAGGTGATTTCATCGGATATAGCCGCGATAGGAATTACAAATCAGCGCGAAACCACCATTCTTTGGGATAAGGGTACGGGCAAGCCGATTTACAATGCGATAGTATGGCAGTGCCGCAGGACGGCGGAGATGTGCGAGGAAATAAAAAAAGACAAGGAGCTTTGTGACTACATAAAGGAGCATACAGGGCTTGTTGTGGACGCTTATTTCTCTGCCACCAAAATCAAATGGGTGCTGGAAAACGTCCCCGGAGCAAGAATCCTTGCCGATGCCGGGCAGTTGCTTTTCGGAACCGTAGAGACGTGGCTTATATGGAATCTGACCGGAGGTCAGGTTCATGTTACGGACTATTCCAATGCGTCAAGAACAATGCTTTTTGACGTTGATAAGCTTGAGTGGGACCCTTATCTCTGCGAAAAGCTTGACATTCCGATGTCAATTTTGCCGGAGGTTAAGCCGTCGAGCGAGGTGTACGGAACGGTAGCTCCCGGGCTTCTCGGCTTTGAGGATATAGTCGGAACTCCGATTTCCGGCGCAATAGGCGATCAGCCTGCCGCTCTGTTCGGCCAGGGCTGCTTTAAGACAGGTCAGGCAAAAAATACATACGGCACAGGCTGCTTTTTGCTTATGAATACGGGCGAAAACAGGGTGAAGTCCAAAAACAACCTCGTAACCGGCGTGGCGTGGGGCCTTGACGGTAAGGTCAATTATGCGATTGAAGGCTCGGCATTTAATGCGGGCTCGGTTATTAAATGGCTGAGAGACGATTTGCGTCTCATTGACTCGGCACGCCGTTGCGATGAGCTTGCGGAGAGTGTTGACGATGCAAACGGCATTTATTTTGTTCCTGCGTTTACGGGACTCGGCGCTCCGTATTGGGATATGTATGCGCGCGGCACGATTGTGGGACTTACAAGAGGCGTTAAGGCGGAGCATATTGCAAGAAGCGTTCTTGAGGCAATAGCTTTTCAGATGACAGACCTGCTCGAAGCCATGAAGGCGGATTCGGGAATTAAGCTGTCCGAGCTTCGCGTTGACGGCGGCGCGTCTGTCAGCAATATAATGATGCAGATACAGGCAAACCTGATAAGAACAAAGGTCAACAGGCCTAAGGTCGTTGAGACTACGGCTCTCGGAGCGGCATATCTCGCCGGACTCGCGGTAGGCTTTTGGAAGGATCTCGACGAAATTGAGAACATAAGAGAGGTAGACAAAATATTTGAGCCTCAGATGCCGCTTGTAAAACGTGACGAGATTTATCACGGATGGCTCAGAGCCGTAGAGCGCTCCAGAGATTGGATAGAGCACTGAATCTAAAATCAAGCAAATAAAAAAGGCTGCATTGCAGCCTTTTTTTGTTTGTTCCTTTTTTATAGCTTCAGCACCGCTTCCGCCACGTTGAAGTAGATGAGAAGCGACAGGGCGTCAACTATTGTGGTTATAAACGGACTTGCCATTACCGCCGGGTCAAAGCCTATTTTTTTAGCGAGTATAGGTAGTGTGCAGCCTACGAATTTTGCGAGCATTATTGTAAATATAAGCGTTAAGCAAACCGTGAGGGCTACAAGCACCGTTACTCTGTCTATAATCATCATCTTTATGAAATTGGCAGTGGCAAGTGTAAGACCGCAGAGTATCGATACGCGAAATTCCTTCCAGATAACCTTGAAAATATCTTTGAATTCAATGTCGCCGAGCGAGAGTCCGCGGATTATCGTTACCGACGCCTGACTTCCGCCGTTTCCGCCTGTATCCATAAGCATCGGGATAAACGCCGTGAGTATGACGCAGGACTGAAGCGAGTCCTCGAAATGCGTTATTATTTTTCCGGTGAAGGTTGCGGATACCATCAAAAGCAAGAGCCACGGGAAACGCTTTTTCCAAATCTCAAAGACGTTCATTTTAAGATACGGCTTGTCCGTGGGGGTTATAGCCGCCATCTTTTCAATATCCTCTGTGTTCTCGTCCTGAAGAACGTCCATGGCGTCGTCGATGGTGATTATACCTACGAGACGGTTTTCCTGATCGACAACCGGCATTGCCAAAAGGTCATATTTACGGAACTTTTCGGCAACTATTTCCTGGTCCGCTAATGTGTTTGTGGATATAATGTTTGTTTCCATTATATCCGCTATTTTTTCACTCTTTTCGGAAAGCAGCAGCTTCTTTGCGGTTACAACGCCGAGCAGTTTGCGGTTTTCATCGGTTACATAGCAGTTATAAATGGTTTCCTTGTCTACGCCTGTGCGCCTGATTCTCGTAAAAGCGTCGTCAACCGTCATGTATGTTTTGAGGTCAACATACTCAATAGTCATTATGCTGCCGGCAGAGTCCTCCGGATATTTGAGTATTTCATTTATGCTTTTACGGATATTCGGATCGGTGTGCTGCAGTATTCTCTTGACCACCGTTGCAGGCATTTCTTCAATGATGTCAACGGCATCGTCTACATACAGCTCGTCGAGAACCTCTTTAAGCTCGGTATCGCTGAAGGCTCTTATGAGTATCTCCTGCGCGTCCGAATCCATATTTACAAACACGTCTGCCGCAAGCTCCTTCGGTAATATACGGTATAAAAGCGGCAGCGTTTCCTCCGGTACGTCGGTGAGTATTGATGCGATATCCGCCTCGTTCATATCGGAGAGGAGCTTTTTGAGCTCGGAATAATTTTTTTCTTTTAATAATTCAAGGACCTTATCGTACACCTTGCTTCCTCCTTTTACGTTTTTGTCTTATCATAGGAAACAAAGCGCAAAGCTCTTATGTGAATAAAACAATGAACGCCAAAGGCGTTATGCTATTCACGCAGCCGATAGATCGCGGCTTGGGCTTTGCACTTTTTGCGCTTCCTGCGTCCATTATTTTTCACCTCACAATATAAAACGCTCATATCGATAGGTGATATGAGCGGAATTGATAAAAATATTTCGTTCAAGCTTTAGCTTCAGAGGGCGATGAAACTGCGTTAGAACACACCTTACTTTTCGATGTGGCCTGTTGACCTGCTTACAGTGTCTCCACTTTTCGCGGCAGCAGCCCGTATCCCTGTGGGAGCCTTACCTACCGATATTTATTTATTTGCTTTAAGCCTTATTATTATCGGCTCATTTCGGCTGTTTGTCAACCCTTTTAAGCACTTTTTTGAATATAAAATCAATGTTTTAAAAAACGGTGAAATATAGTGCGTCTTACAAGGCAAAATTCATTGAAAATTACTTGAAAAGTTAATATAATACAATAGAAAAAGGAAATATGGCAAAGGAGCGGAAAAATGACGAATACGGAAAAACTTCAAAAAATGTATGACGAGAGCGACTACGTGGTGTTTTTCGGCGGAGCGGGCGTCTCTACCGAGAGCGGAATACCTGATTTCCGCTCGGCCGACGGGCTTTACAATATGCATTACAGCGTGCCGCCGGAGGTTATCCTCAGTCACTCGTATTTTATGTCTCATCCCGAGGAGTTTTACAGGTTTTACAGAGATAAGTTGTTAAATCCCGATGTAAAACCGAATATCGCGCATCTGAAGCTTGCCGAGATGGAGCAAAAGGGAAAATTAAAAGCGGTAATAACGCAAAATATAGACGGACTTCACGAAAAAGCCGGAAGCAAAAACGTTTATAACCTGCATGGCAGCGTTTATTATAACCATTGTATGAAATGCGGTAAGGCTTACACCTTTACAGATATGCTGTCGTGTAAAGGTGTTCCCCATTGCACCTGCGGAGGCATCATAAAGCCCGATGTAGTGCTTTATGAGGAGCCGCTCAACGAAAGCACGGTTAACGGCGCCGTAAGGCATATTATGAACGCCGATATGCTGATTGTTGCCGGAACGTCGCTTACCGTTTATCCTGCGGCAGGGCTTATAAGATATTTTCGCGGCAGGAATTCGGTACTCATAAACCGCGATGCAAATGTAGGAGATGACGAGTTTTCCCTTGTTATTCACGGTAAGGTAGGCGAAGTTCTCGGAGGCCTTGTCGTATAGCTGCAAATCAAAGCGGCTGTAAGACTGTTTTGTGCGCGAAACGGCGATATATACAGTCTTTTTATTGACATTTATCGACAACGGATATAAAATATATTTTAAATTTATTTATCGGCAGGAGAAAAAGATGAAGCTTAACGGATCGGATATAATCGCTGAGGTGCTTATAGAGCAGGGGGTAGACACAATTTTCGGCTATCCCGGCGGAGCGGTACTCAATATCTATGATGCACTTTATAAATACAGAGATAAAATTCATCATATCCTGACAGCTCACGAGCAGGGCGCGTCCCATGCTGCTGACGGCTATGCAAGGGCAACCGGCAAAACGGGGGTTGTAATTGCGACAAGCGGTCCCGGCGCCACAAACCTTGTTACGGGAATTGCCACGGCATATATGGACAGCATACCTATGGTAGCCATAACAGGCAACGTCGGAACATCTTATATAGGTAAAGACGCTTTCCAAGAAGTATACATTACAGGCATTACAATGCCTATTACAAAGCATAATTTTTTTGTCAGCGACATAAAGGAACTTGCTCCGACGCTCAGAGAGGCTTTTAAAATAGCAAATTCCGGAAGGAAAGGTCCCGTACTTGTTGATATACCCAAGGACGTTACGGCGGCGATTACCGAATACGAAAAAGCTGCTCCCGAGGTTATAATTGACAATACAGTAATAAATGAGGACGAGGTCAAAAAGGCTGCGGCCCTTATAAACAAGGCAAAAAGACCGGTTATAGAAATAGGCGGCGGCGTGGTGTCGTCGGAAGCCTCGGACCTTGTGCGTATGCTCGTAAACAAAACGGGCGCGCCGTGCTGTCATACGCTTATGGCGGCGGGAGTTCTCGGATACAGCGAAAGGCTGAATTACGGCCTTGTCGGTATGCACGGCAGCTTTGTTACCAATAAAGCTATTGACGAAGCAGACGTGCTTGTTGCGATAGGCACAAGATTTTCCGACAGAGTCGCTCTCAATACTAATCGTTTTGCTCATAAAGCAAAGGTAATACAGATCGATATTGACTTGAGTGAGATCGATAAAAACGTTAAAGTCGATCACGCTTTGGTGGGCGATGTTAAGACTATCGTTATGGACCTTTTGCATTACGTAAAGCAAAGCGACCGGACCGATTGGCTTAAAACCCTTGACGAATACAAAAAGAGCGATTATCACCCGGTAGATTCCGACAAATTTATTACGCCGCATCAGCTTATAAGGGCGATTTGCGAAAATGTACCGAAGGATACTGTTTATGTTACCGATGTCGGCCAGCACCAGATGTGGGCGGCTCAGTATTTGGAGCATACCGATCCGCGTTCGTTCTTGACAAGCGGCGGTCTCGGCACTATGGGCTACGGCTACGGAGCGGCAATAGGCGCTAAGGTTGCGTTCCCCGATAGGAGAGTTATACATATCACGGGCGACGGCTCTTTCCATATGAATATGAATGAGGCGTGCACCGCAGTCAGCTATAATTTGCCGATAATAACCGTGATTTTTGACAACGAGGTTCTCGGTATGGTTCGTCAGTGGCAGACCGCGTTCTACGGCAAACGCTATTCGCAGACAGATCCGCACCGCAAAACCGATTATGTTAAGGTAATAGAGGGCTTCGGCGGAAAGGGATACAGAGCGCATACTTTAGCCGAGTTTAACGACGTATTCCAAAAGGCACTTAAGGAGGATAAGTGTCCCGTTTGGATTGACTGCGCTATACCCAAAGACGAAAAGGTGCTTCCTCTTATACCGGCAGGCAAAACGATAGATGATATGATTATTGAGGATTGCGACAAATAGTTAAAGTGTCCGTATAAATAAAAGAGTCAGTAGTCTCTTGACTATTGACTCTTTTTGTTTATACAATAAAAGCTCCGCACAGAGAATTTTCTTTGGCGGAGCTTTGTTTTTTGTTCGCTTAGAATTTCATAACGGCGCCGTCCTTGGCGGAGGAAACAAGCGACGCGTATCTTGCGAGCCAGCCTGTTTTGACGTTAGGCTCATGAGGAACATAGTGCTTTTTACGCTCTGCCAGCTCCTCGTCGGATACTCTGACATTTACCTTTGCGGCAGGAATGTCAATGTCAATGATGTCGCCCTCTTCTACAAGGCCGATTTCACCGCCTGCGGCTGCTTCGGGAGCAACGTGGCCTATCGAAGCACCCCTTGAAGCTCCGCTGAATCTTCCGTCCGTGATAAGGGCAACCGTTTTGTCAAGCTTCATACCGGCAAGTGCCGAGGTGGGATTGAGCATCTCTCGCATACCGGGGCCGCCTACGGGTCCTTCGTAACGGATTACAACAACATCTCCGTCCTTGATTTCGCCGTTGTAAATTGCTTTAATTGCTGTATCCTCGCTGTCAAATACACGCGCCGGGCCTGTGTGAACGAGCATTTCGGGTGCTACCGCACTGCGTTTTACAACACAGCCGTCCTTTGCTATATTTCCCCAAAGAATTGCTATGCCGCCGGTTTCCGAATATGGATTGTCTATCGGACGTATCGCGTTTGTATTCTTTATGTACGCTCCCTCTATGTTTTCACCTACGGTTTTTCCGGTAACGGTCATAAGCGAGAGGTCAAGCAGTCCTTTCTTAGCAAGCTCCGCCTGAACCGCTCTTACGCCGCCTGCGTTGTTGAGGTCGTGCATATGTGTGGGGCCTGCGGGTGCCAAGTGACATAAATTCGGCACCTTTGCGCTCATTTCGTTAAATACCTTGAGGTCCATGGGACAGCCTGCCTCTTTTGCGATTGCAAGCAGATGCAAAACGCTGTTTGAGGAGCAGCCGAGAGCCATATCGCAGGCGAGCGCGTTGCGGAGCGCCTTTTCATTTATAATATCGCGGGCTTTAATGTCTTTTTTCACAAGCTCCATAATCGCCATTCCGGCGTGCTTTGCAAGCTGGGTGCGGCCTGCGTGAACGGCGGGTATGGTGCCGTTTCCGGGAAGCGCGATTCCGAGTGATTCGCAAAGGCAATTCATACTGTTTGCGGTATACATTCCGGAGCATGAGCCGCAGCCGGGGCATGTGTTATTTTCAAATTCACAGAGTTTTTCTTCGTCTATAATGCCTGCTTTGCACGCGCCGACAGCCTCGAACATCTTAGAGAGCGAGGTTTCAACGCCGTCAACAAGACCCGACATCATAGGTCCGCCTGAGCAGACTACCGTGGGGATGTTTATCCTGAGTGCGCCGAGAAGCATTCCGGGGACTATCTTGTCGCAGTTCGGAACCAAGACAAGACCGTCGAAGCCGTGAGCCATAGCCATGGTTTCAACGCTGTCTGCAATAAGCTCGCGTGACGGCAGAGAGTATTTCATACCGATATGACCCATCGCTATACCGTCGCATACGCCGATTGACGGAATCATAACGGGTGTGCCGCCTGCCATTCTCACGCCGGCTTTAACTGCTTCTGTAAGCTTGTCAAGGTGAAAATGACCCGGAACTATTTCGCTGTGTGCCGAAACAACGCCGATGAGCGGTCTTTCAAGATCTTCCTTTGTATATCCCATGGCGTAGAAAAGGCTTCTGTTCGGAGCACGCTCTACACCCTGTGTTACATTTTTGCTTCGTAAATCCATAATTTTTCCTCCGAAGAAATAAATCTGATAAAATTATATCGTCTTTTATAACTGTTTTCAAGTGCTAAGTAAATTCGGTTGCTTTTTTTTCGCGGATGTTGTAGTATTAAAATGTAAATTTCCAACAGGAGATCGGGGACCGTTATGCAAAAAGAAAACCTGTCGCAGAGAACTGCCGAAACGCTGCAAAAGATGATACTTAAGGAGCATATCTACAAATACGGTGAAAAGCTCCCCAACGAAAACGAGCTTTCCGCAAAGCTCGGCATAAGCCGTACAACCCTGCGTGAGGCAATACGCATACTTGCGTCCGACGGGTTGCTTGAAGTCAGGCGCGGGCTCGGTACTTTTGTGGCACAGCCGCTCAATCAATATGCCGAGGGAAGCATAGACTTTCAGGAGTTTTCAAAGCTCAAAATAACGCTGAGAGACCTGTATGAGACTCGTATGATTTTCGAACCGGAGGCGGCGGCTCTTGCCAGCCGCAGAGCTACCGAGGACGAGATAAAGGAGATACTGCGTCTCGGTGACATTTGCCAACGCGAACTTTTGCGCGACCCGCAGGGCAAGCGAAGAATAGACTCCGAGGCGGCTTTTCACGGCGCAATATTAAAGGCGTCGCATAATGACTTTTTAAGTCGGTTTATGCCGATACTTACCGAGACCATAGAGCAAACCTTTGCCCTCAATTTCAATCTTGATATGATAGCCGAACAGGCGTACAAAGATCATATACTTATAATGGACTTCCTCGAAAAGCGTGACGCTGTGGCTCTTAAAAGCGCAGTTACCATACATTTGCACCATGCGTTGCTCACGGAGCAAATATCTCTGGAAGAAAATGAAAAAAAGTATTGACAACCGTTGTTTTCGCGTTATAATGGTTGTATGACAACGACTTATAGATGTCGTACAACTAAAATATAAATATTTGTTAATGTTCAGGAGGAAAAATTATGGCAGAAGCAAGAATGTTTTATGAGAAAGACTGTAACCTGTCCTTACTCGACGGTAAGACCATCGCCGTAATCGGCTACGGCAGTCAGGGTCACGCTCACGCTCTTAACGCAAAGGAGTCGGGCTGCAATGTTATCATCGGCCTTTATGAGGGCAGTAAATCATGGGCTAAGGCAGAGCAGCAGGGCTTTGAGGTTTATACCGCTGCCGAGGCTGCAAAAAAAGCCGACATTATTATGATCCTCATCAACGATGAACTTCAGGCAGATATGTATAAGAAGGATATCGAGCCCAACCTTAAAGAGGGCGATATGCTTATGTTCGCTCACGGCTTCAACATTCATTTCGGATGCATCAAGCCGCCGAAGTTTGTCGATGTTACAATGATAGCTCCCAAGGCTCCCGGTCACACCGTCAGAAGCGAATATCAGGCAGGCAAGGGTACTCCGTGCCTTGTAGCTGTTGAGCAGGATTACACCGGCAAGGCTCTTGATATGGCACTTGCTTACGGTCTTGCAATAGGCGGTGCAAGAGCAGGCCTTCTTGAGACCACGTTCCGCACCGAGACCGAAACCGACCTCTTCGGTGAGCAGGCTGTTCTTTGCGGCGGCGTTTGCGCTCTTATGCAGGCAGGCTTCGAGACTCTTTGTGAGGCAGGCTATGACCCGAGAAACGCTTACTTCGAGTGCATCCATGAGATGAAGCTCATAGTTGACCTTATTTATCAGAGCGGTTTTGCAGGTATGAGATATTCAATCTCCAACACCGCTGAGTACGGCGATTACATCACCGGACCCAAGATTGTTACCGAAGACACCAAAAAGGCTATGAAGAAGATCCTTTCCGATATTCAGGACGGTTCTTTTGCCAAGGAATTCCTCCTCGATATGTCACCGGCAGGCCGTCAGGTTCACTTCAAGGCTATGAGAAAGCTCGCTGCGGAGCATCCGTCGGAAAAAGTAGGCGCAGAGGTAAGAAAGCTCTACACCTGGAACAACGAAGACAAGCTTATCAACAACTGATAAGACGTATACATACTTCGTTTACCGAAAAATACAGCAAAGGGAATGTAAAAGATTTTTTACATTCCCTTTTTTCGGCTTTCTTCATACCGAATTTCTGCACATGGCAGAGCTTTGCGTACAAGCTTTGTTTTTGTCGAATTTGCACAGCAATATAGTTAGCACACTCTAACTCGTATTGCGTTTTGCCGAAATTAAAATATATGGTTGATTTTTCCTAAAAAAGCATTGACTTTTTAGTTAGCCGGTGCTAATATTTATACGGTTAGCGAGAGCTAACCAAATTAAAAAGCATTCGGTTAGTTTTAACTAACTTAATTTTATGCAGTGATGAGGGATGTTAAATGATGCCTTTAACACTTGCCGATATCGGCGAGAAAAATATTATAAAGCATATCGGAGGCAGTCCCGAGGTGAAAAAACACCTTGAAAATCTCGGCTTTGTGGTAGGCGGCGAGGCTACGCTGATAACCTCCATGGCAGGTAATGTAATTGTTAATGTCAAGGAGACAAGAGTTGCAGTAAGCAGGGAAATGGCACAAAAAATCATGGTTTGATTTTTTGTTTCGTATCATATTCAATATGGCAGAAGGAGGAATAGCTATGGAAACTTTGCGTAATGCAAAAGTCGGTCAAACCGTTAAGGTTGTTAAGCTTCACGGTGAGGGCGCCGTTAAACGCAGACTTATGGATATGGGTCTTACAAGGGGAACCGAGGTTTATATCCGTAAGGTTGCACCGCTCGGTGATCCGGTTGAAGTTACGGTTCGCAATTACGAGCTTTCGATTCGTAAGGCGGATGCCGAAATGATTGAAATCGAAGCAGAATAAAAGGGAGAACATTTCTCCCGTTTTTTCAGAACAGTTGGTTAGCAAATGCTAATCATGAAAGAAAGGAACATACTAATGGATTTGCGAATTGCCCTTGCGGGAAATCCTAACAGCGGTAAAACAACGCTATTCAACGCACTTACCGGCTCCAATCAGTTCGTAGGTAACTGGCCGGGCGTTACCGTTGAAAAAAAAGAAGGTAAGCTTAAAAAACACGACGGCATAACAGTAACCGACTTGCCCGGTATATATTCACTGTCTCCCTACACCTTGGAAGAAGTCGTCGCAAGAAACTATCTTATCGGTGAAAGACCCGACGCGATACTCAATATCGTAGACGGTACCAACCTTGAGAGAAACCTTTACTTGACCACTCAGCTCACAGAGCTCGGTATTCCGGTAGTTATCGCCATCAATATGATGGACGTTGTTAAGAAAAACGGCGATAAGATAAATGTTCCGGAGCTTTCAAGAGAGCTCGGCTGCAAGGTTGTTGAAATATCGGCTCTTAAAGGCGACGGAGTTATGGAGGCGGCAGAGGCTGCAATCGACGCTGCCAAGAATTCCAAGACTGTACCCATGCACACTTTTTCGGGTGTTGTTGAGCACGCGATAGCTCATATCGAAGAGGCTGCCGTTCACAATATGCCCGAGGAGCAGCAGAGATGGTACGCTATCAAAATATTCGAGCGCGATGACGAGGTCTTAAAGCAGTTAAATCTCGACCCGAAGGTTCTCGCTCATATTGAGGACGATATAAAAGCGGCCGAGAAAGAGCTCGACGATGACTCGGAGAGCATCATCACAAACGAGCGTTATATTTATATAGCTTCCATTCTCAAGGCGAGCTATAAGAAAAAATCGGCCGGCAAGCTTTCCGCTTCGGATAAAATCGACCGCGTAGTTACAAACCGCTGGCTCGGTCTTCCGATATTCGCGGTAATAATGTTCCTCGTTTATTACCTCTCAATGGTAACCGTAGGCTCCGCAGCTACCGACTGGATGAATGACGGCGTGTTCGGCGACGGCTGGCATCTCTTCGGAATAGGCTCCGCAAAATATGAAGAGGCTGCCGAAAACTACGGCGACAGCGATCAGATAATCGACGCATTCATAGCCGAGTACGGCACAGATGAAATGAAAGACACTGTTGACATCGGCGCCGATGAATATAATGAATCTGCCGCAAAGGACGCTCTCGCTTCTCTTGTTGCAGAGACTCCCGATAACGCAAACGTAACTTACGAGACCGAAGACGAAGAGACGCTCGAAGTTACCGAGCATCCGGGCGCAACAAAAGCCGATCTTAAGACCGCTGTTGACAATTATCTCGACACGGATTATAAAGAGTCATTTGGTGCTCCCGATACTTCATCATACGGCGTATGGGTTCCGGGTATTCCGGTACTTATTGGGAACGGACTTGATAAAGCAGGTGCCGCAGATTGGCTCAGCGGTCTTATTCTTGATGGTATTGTAGCCGGTGTCGGCGCGGTTCTCGGATTTGTTCCTCAGATGCTCGTTTTGTTCCTCCTGCTTGCTATCCTTGAGGCTTGCGGTTATATGGCACGTATAGCATTTGTGCTTGACCGTATATTCCGTAAATTCGGCCTTTCCGGTAAATCGTTCATACCTATGCTTATAGGCACAGGTTGCGGTGTTCCCGGTATTATGGCTTCGAGAACGATTGAAAACGAACGAGACCGTCGTATGACGATTATGACGACAACCTTTATCCCCTGCGGAGCTAAGGTTCCGTTCATAGGAATGATCGCAGGTGCTATCTTCGGCGGCTCGGCTTGGGTTGCAACATCCGCATATTTCGTAGGCATGGCGGCAATCATAGTCTCGGGCATTATGCTTAAAAAGACAAAGATGTTTGCCGGCGATCCCGCTCCCTTCGTTATGGAGCTTCCCGCTTACCACTGGCCCACTCTTAAAAACGTACTCCGTTCAATGTGGGAGCGCGGCTGGTCCTTCATTAAAAAGGCCGGTACAATCATTCTCCTTTCAACAATATTTGTTTGGTTCACAACCTACTTCGGCGTAGTAGACGGTTCGTTCCGTATGCTTTCGGAGGACGAAATAGACAGCTCGATATTGGCTGCTATCGGCAGCGCGATTTGCTGGATATTCAAGCCTCTCGGTTGGGGCGAATGGCAGGCAGCCGTTGCTTCTATCACAGGTCTTGTCGCAAAGGAAAACATCGTTGGTACTATGGGTATTCTTTACGGCGGAGAAGGCAATGTATATGCTACTCTCGCAAAGGTGTTCACAGGTCTCAGCGGTTATTCGTTCCTTGTATTCAATCTTCTTTGTGCTCCCTGTTTCGCGGCAATCGGTGCTATCAAGCGTGAAATGAACAGCGCTAAATGGACTTGGTTCGCTATAGGCTATCAAACATTGTTTGCCTATGCGGTATCGCTTATGGTATATCAGTTTGGTTCGGCATTTACAGGCAATGTTCACGTAGTAGGCCTCATCGCTGCGATACTTGTTCTTGCACTTATCGTTTATATGCTCTTCTTCAAGAAGTATAAAGAATCCACCGTTCTTACGGAAAAAGTCAGAGTTAAATAATTTTAACCGGTATTAAGGAGGAATGCGAAATGCTTTCGTGGCTTTCACAAAATCTCGCAACGATTTTGATAACGCTTTTACTTGTTGCGATAGTTGCGGCCATAATTATAGGTATGGTCAGAAGAAGTAAAAAAATTAAATCCTCCTGCAGCGGCGGATGCGCCACTTGCCCGTACAGCAGTTGCGGTTGTAACAATCACAAAAAGAAGTAACATGAAAAAGCGGGGGATGACAAGCTTCGTCTCCCGCTTTTGTACTCGGAGGTATAATTTTGGTAAGCCAAAAGTCTACACTTTCAGCCTCTAATATCAAATATCTTTTGGCAATGAGAGAGCTTAATATGGAACCGCGCGGGGTACGCAGTACAGATCTTGCACGCTCCATAGGCGTTACTAAGCCGAGCGTTTACACAATGGCAAAATCACTTTGCTCTCTCGGCCTTGTAGAGAAAGACAGATACGGCGCAATTCGTTTCACACAGGACGGAGAGGACGTAGCAAAGCGGTATGAACGATATTACAATACGCTGTGCTCGTGCCTTTGCACCGTGTTCCCGAAAGAAGCGGATATACGATCGGCGGCGTGCGCAATGCTTGCCGAAATGCCCGAAAATAACATAGAGGAAATGTGTGATACAATATCGGAAAGAGCCAAAAAATTGTAGCTTTCCGAAAAGATATTTAACAGAAAATAAATCACCGCGGAAGAATATTCTTCCGCGGTGATTTGTTTGTATTTATTTGTTTATTCCTTCGGAGTCAAAATTGAAAATTCCTTATTTAACAACAAATATCGCTTTATTTCCGCTCCAATAGTTCGTTTCGTATTCAACATCTATCGAGTTTGCGTTCTGCGGAACTTCAAAATAAACACTTCCGGTAGCCTTTCTGCCGGCCGAAAGAGTTGTTGTTGATAATCCGTCGTCGCCGTAGTAATACGCAGATGAAGCAACGTCATCTGAATAACATTTAAAATCGTAAACGCTTACTATTTGGTCGGTTGATGAAATGTTCTCTATTTCAAATGTAAGCTTAATTATTTTATTTCCGCTTGCAGCCGGGAAGTATTCCGCTCCCTTGTCATCGGCACTTGACTTATATGTTATTTTAAGAGTGTTTGTTGTGAGTGTTTCGCCCACCTCAACCGATTATATTTTGGGCTTGACCGACAAAAGGTAAGCTCAATTTTAAAAATTACAACAAAAAACGGATACCGTATTTAAATACGGTATCCGTTTTGTTTTAAGTCAGAACCTTAATTACTTGTTGTCGGGTTCAAACATTTCCTTGAGCTTGAGAAGGTGGGCATATCTGTTTGTAGCAGTCTCCTCAGCCTTTTCAAAGAGCGCTTCTGCTCTCTCAGGGAACTCACGTGTAAGACGTGAATAACGAGCCTCGTTCATTATAAAGTCACGATAGCTTGCCGAAGCGGGCTTGGAATCAAGAGTGAACGGATTCTTGCCGGCTTTCTTGAGGTCGGGGTTGAAGCGGAACATATTCCAGTAGCCTGCGTCAACAGCCTTCTTCATTTCATCCTGGCAATGAGTCATACCGCCCTTGATTGAGTGCATTTCGCACGGAGCGTAGCAGATAACGAGTGACGGACCGTCATAAGCCTCAGCCTCTGTGAGAGCTTTGATTGTCTGATTCTGGTCTGCACCCATAGCTACCTGTGCTACGTAGATGTAGCCGTAGCTCATAGCTATCTCGGCAAGGCTCTTCTTAGCGGTTTCCTTACCTGCGGCAGCAAACTGTGCAACCTGACCGATGTTGGAAGCCTTTGAAGCCTGTCCGCCGGTGTTTGAGTAAACCTCGGTATCAAATACAAGAATGTTAATATCCTTGTTCTGTGCGAGTACGTGGTCAACACCGCCGAAGCCGATGTCGTATGCCCAACCGTCGCCGCCGAATACCCAAACCGATTTCTTCGAAAGGTATTCTTTGTGCTCAAGAATGTCTTTTCTCATCTCGCAGTCGCAGTCGAATGCGGTAAGAGCGTCAACAAGCTTCTTTGTTGCTGCAGAATTCTTTTCGCCGTCTTCCAAAGTAGCGAGATATTCGTCGCAAGCAGCCTTTACGTCCTCGGGAGCCTTGTCGGAGTCCTTAATAGCGGCAACCTCTTCTACAAGACGATTGCGAATGGCTTCCTGACCGAGATACATGCCGTAGCCGTGCTCTGCGTTGTCCTCAAAGAGGGAGTTAGCCCAAGCGGGGCCGTGACCGTTCTTATCAACGGTGTAGGGTGATGTGCCTGCGGGGCCGCCCCAAATTGAGGAGCATCCGGTAGCGTTTGAAATATACATTCTGTCGCCGAAGAGCTGAGTTACAAGTCTTGCATATGAAGTCTCGGCGCAGCCTGCGCATGAGCCTGAGAATTCAAGAAGCGGAGTCTTGTACTGGCTGCCCATAACGGTGTTGTTTGCAAGATCCTCTTTGACCGTAACGTTCTCAACCATGTAGTCAAATGCAGCCTGCTTAGCATCCTGTGTCTCACGTGCAACCATCTTAAGAGAATTGGTCGGGCAAACGCCTACGCAAACGCCGCAGCCCATGCAGTCGAGCGGAGAAACAGCCATTGTATACTTGTAAACGTCCTTGCCTTTACCTTTCTTGTCAACTATTGTTGCAACTGCCGGAGCATTAGCTGCTTCCTCAGCGGTAAGAGCATACGGACGGATTGTAGCGTGCGGGCAGACATAAGAGCACTTGTTACACTGAGCACAAGTCGCACCGTCCCACTCGGGAACCATAACGGCAACGCCGCGTTTTTCGTAAGCCGAAGCGCCCTGCTCGAAGGTGCCGTCAACGTGCTCGGAGAATGCGGATACGGGGAGACGGTCGCCGTCCATATTGCCTACGGGCTTCATGATGCTGTCAACCATCTTGACAAGCTTCGCCGGACCGTGCTCTGTAACAGCTTTGGGGGCATCCTCTGCGTCAGCCCAAGAAGCCGGAACATCAATCTTAACGTAAGCGGAAGCACCTGCGTCGATAGCCGCCTCGTTCATCTTAACTATCTCAATGCCCTTCTTCATAAACTTCTGAGCTTTTTCTTTCATGTAGCCGATTGCTTCCTCAGCGGGAAGAACCTTAGCAAGCGAGAAGAATGCAGACTGCAAAACGGTGTTGGTACGCTTACCGAGACCTATTTTAGCAGCTATGTCGATAGCGTTAACGGTGTAGAGCTGAATGTTGTTCTTTGCGATATATCTCTTAGTCTCTGCATTGAGCTTTTCAGAAAGCTCCTTTTCATCCCACTGGCAGTTGATGAGGAATACGCCGCCCGGCTTTACGTCCTCTACCATTCTGAAGCCCTTCTCTATGTAAGAGGGGTTATGGCAGGCAACGAAGTCGGCCTTGTTTATATAGTATGAGCTCTTAATGGGCTTGTCGCCGAAGCGAAGGTGAGAAATTGTAACACCGCCGGTCTTCTTTGAGTCATACTGGAAATATGCCTGAACATACTTATCTGTATGGTCACCGATGATCTTGATAGAGTCTTTGTTTGCACCGACTGTACCGTCGCCGCCGAGACCCCAGAACTTGCACTCGATAGTACCCTCTGCCGCGGTAATGGGAGCAGGCTTTTCGGGAAGTGAAAGGTGAGTAACATCATCGTTGATGCCGATTGTGAACTGACGTGCGGGAGTCTCTTCCTTAAGATGCTCGTAAACAGCAAAAATGCTTGCGGGGGGAGTATCCTTGGAACCGAGACCGTAACGGCCGCCGGAAACCTTAAGACCTGTTCTGCCCATCTCGTCAAGAGCTGCGATTGTGTCAAGGAAGAGCGGCTCGCCTATTGAACCGGGCTCCTTGGTTCTGTCAAGAACAGCGATTTTCTTAGCCGTAGCCGGAATAGCCTCAACAAATTTTGCAGCCGAGAACGGTCTGTAAAGACGAACCTTGACAAGACCTACTTTTTCGCCCTTTGCGGTGAGGTAATCGATAACCTCTTCTGCAACATCGCAAACTGAGCCCATAGCTACGATAACTCTCTCTGCATCGGGAGCGCCGTAGTAGTTAAAGAGCTTGTAGTCTGTGCCGATCTTCTCGTTGATCTTGTCCATATACTTTTCAACGATAGCGGGAACAGCGTCATAATATTTATTGCAAGCCTCTCTGTGCTGGAAGAAGATATCGCCGTTTTCGTGCGAACCGCGCATTGTCGGATGCTCGGGGTTGAGAGCACGCTCACGGAACGCCTTAACAGCGTCCATATCTACCATATCCTTGAGGTCTTTGTAATCCCATACATTGATTTTCTGTATCTCGTGAGAGGTACGGAAACCGTCGAAGAAGTTGATGAACGGAACTCTGCCCTCAATAGCTGCAAGGTGAGCTACCGGTCCCAAGTCCATAACCTCCTGCGGATTTGTCTCGGCAAGCATTGCAAAGCCGGTCTGGCGGCAAGCATAAACGTCCGAGTGGTCACCGAAGATGTTAAGTGCATGAGAAGCAACGCAGCGAGCCGATACGTGGAATACGCACGGAAGAAGCTCACCGGCAATCTTATACATATTCGGGATCATAAGAAGAAGTCCCTGTGAAGCGGTGTAAGTCGTAGTGAGAGCGCCTGCTGCGAGAGAACCGTGAACGGTTCCGGCAGCGCCTGCCTCGGACTGCATCTCGGCAACCTTAACTGTGGTTCCGAAAATGTTTTTAAGTCCCTGTGCCGACCACTGGTCAACATAGTCAGCCATAGGGCTTGACGGGGTAATCGGGTAAATACCCGCTACTTCGGTAAACGCATAAGATACGTGAGCAGCGGCATTATTACCGTCCATAGTCTTAGCTTTGCGCTCGACTAAGGCCTTTTTGGTTTCTGCCATTTGATATTTCCTCCTTGAATGGATATTTAACAGAATGGATGTATTGTACATACTCTGTAATTTTAACACTTTTATGAAATTATGTAAACCTCATTTTAATTGAAAAAAAGGGTAAATTCTCAAAAAAATTACATATTTATTTGTGCAAATTTTGTGCTGTGTGTGTAATAACACAAATATTGTCGAAGGTTATCTTTATTTGCCAAAACAATGTGCTTTATGTTATACTGTAACAAAAGTCGGGGTACGGTGATGCTGCTTTGAAGATAGAAGACATAAATTTGCCTCAGGGTTTAATGGGGACGAGAATAAAAGACAGATTAGAGGATGCGTTCGATGTCAATTTCGATGTGTCCGAAATTAAAATAGACACATTCGACGATTTCGGCAGAGTACTGCTGGAGCCTTACAACAGCGGCGAAAAGCTCTATTATCGCGGCGAGAGAATAAAGAGCCGCACGAGAAGGCTCATACCAACTCTTCTGAGAAATGAAGACGTAATATCGGAAATGAACGGCGGTTCGATTTTTAATATTGACAGTAAAAAGCTTTTTGATTTTTACTGTTCGAGAAAACATTTTATATCGGTATATAAAACTCTCTACGGCGAACCGTCGGAGAACAGTATGTACTATATGACGGCATTTGCGCAGCATTACCTTGACATAAGTCCGTTTGTGGACTTTACAAAATGTATTTACGTAGCCCTCTCGTTTGCCATTAAGGGCAGAGAAACGGCGGACAGCGATATAGTTATATACACAGCCGAGGACATAGGCGACGATGATACCTCGTCAGATATGAACGAGGTCAATGAGTGGCTCGGAAATTATAATGTTAACATAGTAAACACCGATTTCCGCGAAGAGACGATAAAATATTTTACGGAAAAGAGGAAAAACAGGGGGCTTATGCCGAAGCTTTCCTTGAGGGAGGATTTTAAAAAGCTTGAGGAGCTTTGCAGCAGTATGTCGCCCGCAGCAAAGCTGATTGACATACCCACAAACGACCTTATGAAATATCAACAGGGCGTTTTTCTCTTGCTCAACAACTTCAGCCTTGTAGATTCCATGTATCTGACAAAATCCGTGCGCCGCGGTTTTGTTATTAAGAAATATATAATAAACGGTGCGCTGTGCGGAGAGCTTAAAAGATACCTTGCGGCAAACGCACCGCAGTATCGGTACAAGTGCCTTATGAATATAGCCGAAGCTGTTAAATAGCGGCTTTTGTGAAAAAACTATATATTGTGCAATTAAAAACAAATCTGCCCCGGGAGGATTCCCGAGGCGGATTTTTTATCGGTGAAGATTCGGCTTGTATACGGTCGGATTTTTGCGCGTAAGCGGCCGCGTATGCCGAATCTTCGGCTGTGCCGTTTTACCGATTAGCAGCCGCACCCGCAGCCGCCGCAGCCTGAGTTACCGCAACCGCAGTCATTACCGCAGCCGCAGCCGTTCTTGCCGTAGCTACCGTCCGCAAAGAGCAGGATTATGATGATGACAAGTATCAAAAGACCGTTGTTGCCGCATCCGCCAAAGCAGTTCATCCAATATCCTCCTTTCAGATTTAACGGCAGGTTTTTGCCCGCCTTCAATACATATTATGTAAACGGCAAAGCTTGTGTTAATATTTTTCGATGTTTCGGCATACAATATATTTTTGTGAGTATAAAAGTCAAAAAAATTTGACCTTTGAGAAAAAGTTTGACCTTTAAACTTTCGCGAAACAGGAGGAGGGGAGGCGTGAAATTGACGGTACAGAGGGCTTTTGGGCTCGTTTTTGCCTGAATTATGAGCCAAAGAGTCAGCCTTGGAATGAAAAATGAGCAAAAAGCATAAAAAAAGCAGTAACTTAAAGAAAACAAGAGATAATATGTATTTTTATCTTCGCAAAAACTAAATTTGACCTTTTTTGACCTTTGACAAAAAGGGTGAAAAACATATAATAGAAAATGTCAAAGGTCAAAGATAGTCAAAGTCAAATAGATTAGGCGATGAGCCGGGTACTGTAAAAGTCCTCTGACAATCGGAAAAGACGGAGTGATTAACAAATGAACTTAAGCAAGGAAATAGCCGGTATGATTCTTGATATGCTCTCCGACAGCGGAACTACCGAAATACGCCGCAATGATTTGGCAGAGCAGCTAGGGTGCGTACCGAGCCAAATAAATTACGTCATTTCGTCACGGTTTACGCCGGAGCACGGCTATATAGTAGAAAGCCGCCGCGGCGGCGGAGGTTATATCAAGATAACCAGAGCCACATACGATCTCAGCACTCTGAAAATGCACCTCATCAATTCGATAGGAAATAATATTGATGAAAGATCCTGTCGCGCACATATCGTGAATTTGCACGACAGAGGGCTTTTGGAGGATAAAGAGGCGGCGGTAATGCTGGCGGCAACCGCCGATAAGTCGTATCACGATGTGCCGCACGAGCTTCGCGATAAGCTTAGGGCGAATATATTTAAGCAAATGTTGATTTCATCTATGAAATAAGGAGTGATTTATATGTTGTGTCAAAACTGTGGTAAATATGAGGCAACTACACATATCAAAAGGATTGTAAACGGCGAGGCCACGGAAGCTCATCTTTGCTCCGATTGTGCACGCGCTCTCGGCTATGACAGCGTCTTTCCGGATTTCGGCTTCAACTTTTCAGATATGCTCGGCTCGTTTTTCAACGAGGCAACGGTCGGCGCTCTCAGCAACGGTATAGTCCGCTGTGAAAAGTGCGGCAGTACGTTTAATGACATCGTAAGAAGCGGCAGAATGGGCTGCGGCGATTGTTACAGTACATTTTATGATAAGCTTCTTCCCTCATTTGAGCGTATCCACGGCAGAACCCATCACGAGGGTAAAAAGGCAAATACTTCTCCGGAAATAAAGAAGCTCAGCAAAACCGAAGAGCTTAAGGAAAATCTTAAGCAGGCGGTTGAGGCTCAGAATTACGAAGAGGCGGCACGCCTTCGCGACGAGATCAAAAAGCTGGAAAGCGAGGATAATCAAAAATGAGTAAGTGGTATATAGGCGCAGGCGAACAAAACGACATCGTTATAAGCACACGCATAAGACTTGCGAGAAATATTGAGGATTATCCTTTTCCCTGCAAGCTTGATACGAAAACGAGAACGGCTCTGAATAAAAAAATCGGCGACGCTGTATGCGGCAGAGAGAATCTCGAATTTATCGAGATGAAAACTCTTACTCAACCGCAGATAGTATCGCTTGCCGAAAAGCATCTGATAAGTCCCGAATTTGCATCGTCTTATGACGGCAGAGCGTTGCTTTTATCAGACAGCGAGGGCATAAGCATAATGCTCTGTGAAGAGGACCATATTAAAATACAGGTTATGAAACCCGGTCTTTCACTCGAAACGGCTTATGCCGAGGCAGACAGAATAGACGATGAGCTTAACGAAAAATTTGTTTTCGCATTTGATGACCGTCTCGGCTACCTTACCCAATGTCCGACCAATCTCGGTACGGGTATGAGAGCCTCGGTGCTTCTTCATCTTCCGGCGCTTACGGCGTGCGGCCAGATGAGCTCTATCTCTTCAACCGTATCAAAGCTCGGGCTTACGGTGTGCGGCTCTTACGGTGAGGGAAGCGTTCCCATGGGCGATATATACTGCCTCAGTAATCAGGTAACTCTCGGCATCTCCGAAAAAGCCGCTATTGACAATCTCAAAACGGTAACGTTGCAGCTTGCGGCGCAGGAGAGAACAGCGAGAGCGGAAATGGTTAAAAGCATAGAAACCGAGGATGAGATATTCAGAGCCTACGGAATTCTGAAATCGGCGAGGATTCTCCCCGTCAAGGAATTTATGACTCTTGTATCAAAGGTTCGTCTCGGAGCGGTTGCGGGTTTTATAAATGTTAAGCCCGAGACCGTCGATGAGCTTATGATTTCAATGCAGCCCGCAACAATAAACGCGGCGGCGGGCAAAAATCTTGACAGCCGCGAGCGCGACATTGAGCGTGCAAAGCAAGTAAGACAAAGACTTTAAATGAATTTTCGCTTTGCGGCGTTAATTTATCAATTGATTTGAAAGGAATGACAGTTATGTTCAAATTCACCGGTTTTACGGAAAAAGCAAATAAGTCCTTGAATGCGGCGGTAAAGGCAGCCGAGGATTTGGGACATACTTACATCGGCAGCGAGCATATATTGCTGGGCCTTCTCTCGGATACATCCACTGTTGCGGGTGCGGTGCTGGCTGCACATAATATAACCTATGCCGACATAGAAGAAGAGCTCAAGAGAAGCATCGGCGTAGGCGTACCTACCGAGCTTCAGCCCGACGACTTTACACCGAGAAGCAAAAACATTCTCGAAACCTCTGTTGCATTCGCAAGGCAGATGGGTCAGCAGCTTGTAGGTACTGAGCACGTATTGCTCGCAATAGCGCGTGAGGGCTCGTGCAGCGCAACGCTTCTTTTAAGCCGCGCCGGAGTCTCCATGCAGGACATTGTAAATGATGTGTCAAAGGCTCTTATGGGCGGTACGGCAAACGCCGGCACCGACAATAAGGACGGCGGCAAGGAAAACGAGAGTATGCTCTCGCAGTTCGGCAGAGATCTTACAAAGCTCGCAAAGGACGGTAAGATTGACCCTGTAATCGGCCGTCAGAAAGAAATAGAGAGGGTTATTCAGATTCTCTCAAGACGTACCAAAAACAATCCTTGCCTTATAGGTGAGCCCGGCGTCGGCAAAACGGCAATCGCCGAGGGGCTTGCTCTTAAAATTGTTTCGGGTGAGGTTCCCGAGCTTTTAAAGGACAAAAAGATATATTCTCTTGACCTTACCGGTATGGTTGCAGGTACAAAATACCGCGGCGATTTTGAAGAGAGAATTAAAAAGGTTATCGACGAGGTTAAAAACGCCAAGGACGTTATCCTCTTCATAGATGAGGTTCACACTCTTATAGGCGCAGGCAGTGCCGAGGGTGCGGCTGACGCAGCCAATATCTTAAAGCCCTCTCTCGCAAGAGGAGAGCTTCAGATAATCGGTGCAACCACTATTGAGGAATACCGTAAGCACATCGAAAAAGATGCCGCTTTGGAGCGTCGCTTCCAACCTGTAATGGTTGATGAACCCTCGCAGGAGGAAGCTATTGAAATACTCAAGGGCATTAAAGATAAATATGAAGCTCATCACAAGGTAAAGATAACCGATGAGGCTATCGAGTCCGCCGTTAAACTCTCAACGAGATATATAGGCGACAGATATTTGCCCGATAAAGCCATAGACCTTATCGATGAAGCGGCTTCAAGGGTAAGACTTCGTTCCTATACGGCTCCGTCGGACCTTAAAGAACTCGAAGACAAGAAAAAGAGCGTTGAGGCGGAAAAGCTCTCGGCTGTAAATGCTCAGGAATTTGAGCGTGCTGCAGCTCTTCGTGATGAGGAGCGTAAGCTCGACAAGGAAATTAAGGACAAGAAAGAAAACTGGCACGATATGGCAGGCAAGAGCCATGACGAGGTAACTCCCGCCGACATTGCCGATATAGTATCCTCTTGGACCGGAGTTCCCGTAACTCAGCTTTCTACCGAAGAGAGTGACAGACTTCTTCATATGGAGGATGAGCTTCATCGCCGCATAGTCGGTCAGGATGAAGCGGTCGAGGCTGTTTCAAGAGCTATCCGCCGCGGCAGAGTCGGACTTAAGGACCCGAAAAAGCCCATAGGCTCGTTCATCTTCTTAGGCCCCACGGGCGTCGGCAAAACAGAGCTTTGCAAGGCTTTGGCCGCCGCTATGTTCGGTGACGAAAACGCTATGATAAGACTTGATATGTCTGAGTATATGGAGAAGCACACGGTGTCTCGTCTCATAGGTTCGCCCCCCGGATATGTCGGCTATGACGAGGGCGGTCAGCTTACCGAAAAGGTAAGAAGAAAACCGTACTCCGTTGTACTTTTCGACGAGATTGAAAAGGCACACCCCGACGTGTTCAATATGCTTTTGCAGATACTTGATGACGGTGTTCTGACAGACGGTCAGGGCAGACGCGTTGACTTTAAGAATTGCATCATCATAATGACCTCAAATGTCGGTGCTAAGCTCATTTCGCAGAAGCAAAAGGCGTTCGGTTTTGCCGCAGGCGCAAAAGAGCTTGAGCAGAACGAAAAGGAAATCAAGGACGCTGTAATGGGTGAGCTTCGCAACACCTTCCGTCCCGAATTCCTTAACAGAGTAGACGACATAATAGTATTCCAGCGCCTTACCAAGGAAAACATCAAAGAAATCGCTTCGAGACTTCTCGCTGTTCTCCAGAAACGCGTTGAGGATATGGGTATCGAGGTTACTTTCTCCGATGAAGCTGTCAGCAAGATAGCCGACGCAGGCTTCGACGATGTATACGGTGCAAGACCTCTGAAGCGTGCTATCCAGAGCAGAATTGAGGACGCTTTGTCCGAGGAAATGCTCAAGGGCAACGTGAAAAAGGGCGGCAAGTATATCTGCAATGTCAAAGATGACAAATTTGTTTTTGACAAGGCCGAGGAAAAAACCGTAACCGAATAAGCATAGCGGTCCGTAAAGCCATATGACTTTACGGGCCGCTTTCTATATTTTCATATAATAGATGTAAAAGAATTGCAGCTTTTTTGTATGTAAATCGGTATTGCACTCGGAGCGGCAAAAGTGTAAAATATACTCCGGAAGTGGTATTGTGGCAAACACAAGAAAAAACGAAATTTCAACAATAAACAAAATACGCTTTGACCCGACAAATCCGTGCGAAGACGATATAGACATACGCGACATAGCGCACGCTCTTTCTATGATGACAAGGGCAAACGGTCATTTCACCGAGTTTTATTCGGTGGCAAGACATTCCGTAAACTGTGCGCTTGAGGCAACGGCACGCGGATATTCAAAAAGGGTCGCGCTTTTTTGCCTTTTGCACGACAGCGCCGAAAGCTATATAGGAGATATGACAAGACCTCTGAAAATGCACTTTCCGCTGTTTTCCGAATATGAAAAAAAGCTGCAAAAGGTAATTTTTTCAAAATATGCGACGCTTGATATTGACGATGACGAAAAGGAAAAGGTGAAATCCGTAGACGACAGCTTACTGTATCACGAGTTTCTTTGCTACCACGGTGACAAGCTGTTTGACTTTACACCGGAAATACATATAGATGTAAAGGATAACTCAAAAAATATATCCGAGACCGAAAAGGAGTTCCTCTGTATGTACGAGGCTTTAAAGATAAAATAATCCTGAACGGTTAAAAGCAAAACCAAAAACCATTGCATTTTAAACATCCTAAAACGACCTAAAGCACTTGTTTTTGTGAGTGCTTTAGGTCGCGGTGTTTTTGGACTGTATTACTGTTTTCGGTAAAAATAAAACCGACAAGCTTCAACTGAACTTGTCGGTTTTTGGAGCGATTAAGCAACAGCTTACGAACCATAACGCTCCCTTTCTAAAAATATTATATATGAATTCTTATTGAATTTCAACGGGAACATGGAAAATTTTGTTGTTTTATGGTATTATTTTATAAATATGAAATATAATGTGGAAAAAGATAGTAAAAAATTTTATTTTTGAAAACAAGAAGATTATTCAAAATATAGACCTACATATCCAACCGAACTTTTTGATTTTTTATCTATTTCTGAATGATCAAAAATAACAAATGTCTATAAAAGGAGCTCTGAAGTTATGTACAAATATAATGTTAGTAATCATATAGAAAAAGTAAAAAATGAAGTAGCAAAACTATTAGAGGGAGACAACTCTGGACATGGACTTGAACATATTAATAGGGTTTTAGATTTATCTTTAAAATTTGCTGAAAAAGAAAATGCAAATAAATATATAGTATCATTAATAGCATTACTTCATGATGCAGATGATTATAAGTTATTTGGTAGGGAAAATGCAGAGAAACTTACAAACGCCAAAATAATTATGGATGATTGCAATGTTGATAAAGCTATCCAAGAACAAGTATGTGATGCTATTAATAATATTGGATATAGCAAAAGATTAAAAGGACATAGTCCAACAACTCTTGAAGGGAAAATTGTATCAGATGTAGATATGTGTGATGCATTAGGAGCAAATGGTATTTTAAGAGTCTATACTTATAGTATGAAAAATGGAAAACCATTTTTTGATAGAAATATTTTCCCAATTGAAGATATGAATGCAGAAAAATATACAAGAAAATGTGCAGATAGTAGTGTATGCCATATTTTTGAAAAAATATTAAAACTTAAAGATTTAATGCTAACTGATTCCGGTAAAGAAGAATCTAAAAATAGGCATCAAATAGTTGTAGATTTTTTATATCATTTGTTTAATGAAGAAAATGCTCCTGAATGGATTGAATATTTAAATAATTATCTTAAATAAGGGTATGGGAATTCCCATAGTAGAATTTATGCGGGAGTATAAATTCAGTGCTGGCTAGACACTACTTTTACTCCCACAGTCTAAAAAAAATAAAAAGAGGATTAAATTATTTTGATAATTTTTTCCTCTTTTTTAAAGATTATTTACACAAAAACATATTCATTTAAGACAAATTAGTATTTAGAAGAACTTTGACTTTTCCCTTTTTAGTTTTATAAGTAAAGTCCTTAATTAGTTCTAAAAGTTTAGGATTAGGTTTAAGTTCTTGGGTAATTTTAAATTCAAGCATAAAAAATGTCCTCCTTCCTAGAAAGAGAACATTATATTTTTATAAAATAAAAACTTACGAACTTTAATTAGTCCGTAAGTTGTCTTCAAATGGAGCGGGTGATGGGAATCGAACCCACACAGCCAGCTTGGAAGGCTGGAATTCTAACCATTGAACTACACCCGCAAACAACATTCAGTATTTTAGCAAACAAAATGCAAAAAGTCAATATAAAACTCTAAATTTATGTTTTCACATATTTATTTTGGACTCGTTTTATGTTATACTGCTAAGCGAAGAGCTATGCTAAAGCTATATTTTATACACAGGAGATCAGACTATGCAGGTTACAAGACAGATTACAAATGACATCACATATGTCGGTGTGAGCGACAGACGTCTTTCGCTGTTTGAAAATATTTTCCCCATACCGCGCGGTGTTTCATACAATTCTTACATTATAAATGATGAAAAAACGGCACTTATAGATGCCGTGGATTATGATTCGAGTCGTGTTTTCGTTGAGAACGTGAAGGCTGCGCTTAATGGTAAAACGCTTGATTATATTGTTGTGAATCATATGGAACCGGATCATGCAGGCAGCTTAAGGCTGATTTGCGACCTCTATCCCGACGCGGCTTTAGTCGCAACCAAAAAGGCTGTCGATATGATGGCGCAGTTTTTCGGTGATGAGCTTAAAAATGAGAAAATAGTCGTAAAAGAGGGCGATACCGTGTCCCTCGGTAAACACGAGCTGTCGTTTTATACGGCACCTATGGTTCATTGGCCTGAGGTTATGGTGACGTATGAAAGCTTTGAAAAGGTCCTTTTCAGCGCGGACGCATTCGGTACATTCGGCGCGCTGAACGGCAACATATTCAACGACGAATACGATATTGACCGTGATTGGCTTCCGGATTATCGCAGATACTATACAAATATTTGCGGCAAATACGGTATGCAGGTACAGTCGCTTCTCAAAAAAGCTTTGACGCTCGATATTCAGATGATATGCCCTTTGCACGGACCGGTTTGGCGCTCAAATCTTGTTTATATCATAAATAAATATGATCTTTGGAGTAAATATGAGGCTGAGGGCAATTCGGTTATGATAGCTTATGCGTCGATTTACGGCAATACCGAAAATGCCGCATATTACCTTGCGAATGAATTGTCAAAGCTCGGTGTTAAGGATATCGCCATGTATGACGTCTCTTCGACCGACGTGTCTTATCTCATTTCAGAGACCTTCCGCTGCAGTCACATAGTGTTGATGTCGGCTACATACAATCTTGAGATTTATCCCAAGATGGACGATTATATTTCGGATATGAAACGCCTTAATGTTTCAAATAAGACGTTTGCGATAGTTGATAACGGAACATGGGCACCCACCGCCGGCAAAAAAATGCGCGAGGCCGTAGAAACGCTTAAAAGCTGTAAAATCTGCGAAAATACGACTACGGTGAAATCTGCGGTTAAAGGCAGCAATGCAGCAGCCCTTGCAGCCTTGGCGAAGGAAATTGCGGCAGAAATACAAGGCTGATAAAATGTACTTGACATACCGTTCGGCAATCTGATATAATTCATATGTAAACAACCTGCTCGGACAGTCGAGCAGGAAGTTTTTACACCAAACGGTTAGCATATGCTAACCGACTTGAAGCGTAGAATTATTAAATCGGTGCCATATGCGGAGTTTAAATTCCCTTGACGGTGCCGCAATAAATCCGCCACACAGAGCGGATTTTAAAAAGCTCTTGTAGTTAGCGAACGCTAACCGCGTGGACTGTGTTACGGATTTTGACATAAGAGAGGAGTGACCGATTTTGTCCGAAGAAACGGTTATTAACTGCTGTTCGCCATGCCTTGCCGGTCTTAAAACCGGAAATCTGTTTTCCAGCAAGGTTGACGATAAAAGCGAATTGCTTCGCTCGGTTCGCGAGCTGAATCGGCGGCTTGTGCCTCGCGGGCTTCGCATTATGCCGGTTAAAATCACAAAAACAAGGGCGCTGATATATCTTTACAGACCCGACAGGCTCGAAAAAGACCTTGCCGACAAAACCGCTGTCGAGCTGCTGTCGGAGAGGGCTTACCCCGTGGGCTGTACCGAAAGATGTGTGGCGGAGCTCATAAGACGTGTCAGGCACGAAGAGGATTTTCCGCATGAAATAGGACTCTTTCTGGGTTATCCGTCTGAGGATGTCAGCGGCTTTATAAAGCACGGCGCAAAAAATTCAAAATGTGTCGGCACTTGGAAGGTTTACGGTGACGAAGCGGAGGCACAGAAAAAATTCAAGCTTTATAAAAAATGCACAAGAGTGTATAAAGACGCTTACAAAAAGCACAATTCATTTGAACGCCTTGTTGTGAGCAGTCATAATAAATAATCTGAAAGGATATGATAAAATGAGTAAGGTAGCAGTAGTATATTGGAGCGGAACGGGAAATACCGAGGCAATGGCTTCGGCCGTGGTTGACGGTGTTCGCGAGGGCGGCGCTAAGGCAGAGCTTTTTACGGCTTCCGAGTTTGATGCGTCAATGCTCTCCTCTTTTGACGCTGTGGCGTTCGGATGTCCGTCAATGGGCAGCGAACAGCTTGAGGACAGCGAGTTCGAGCCTATGTTTAATTCGTGCGAGGGTGATCTCGGAGGCAAAAAAATTGCGCTCTTCGGCTCCTACGGATGGGGCGACGGCGAATGGATGAGAAGCTGGGAGGAGACTTGCACAGCAGACGGTGCAGTACTTGTGACAGAGTCGGTGATATGCAACGACGCTCCCTCTGATGATGCAATCGCAGAGTGCAAGGCGCTCGGTGCGGCTCTTGCAGCCGTCTGATAATGAAATAAGCCGATTTTTATCGGGTTATTATAAAGCGTTGTCGCCGAAAAATGAAGCTCCGAGGCTTGTTTAAGTAAAAAACCGCAAAGTTAAGGCTGAGCGTTCATAAGGAAGTATTGGTTTCTCGCATAAAAATCTCTTATGCTTTTGTCAAAAAGCCTCGCAAGGCGACAGCCTTGCTTCATTTCTTGACTTCGGCATAAAAAATTTTTATAGCTATGAAACTGCGGAGCACTTCAAAATTATATATTTTTGATACAAGAAAATGCATCCCTCAGATAAGTTTGGGCTTATCTGAGGGGTTATGCAAAAAGATGTTATTTTGAAGCAATACTGACTTATAAGCACTCAGCCAAAGCTTTACGGTCTTTGCTCAGCCTCTTCGGCGACAATTGATAAAAATAAGACCCACTGTGAATCTTCCTCCTTGAATTTTTTTCACAGCGGGTCTTTTTTTATTAGATTTTGAAGTAATCTACCGCATTTATAAACATACGGTTATCTTTGTTGCCGTCAACGTTTTTATATACGTTATCGGAGAAGCGTTCGGAATGACCCATCTTACCGAATACTCTTCCGTCCGGCGAGGTTATGCCCTCGACCGCCTCAAAGGAGCCGTTCGGATTGAATCTGATGTTCATGGTGGGCTTTCCGTTTTCGTCAACGTACTGCGTTGCAATCTGACCGTTTTCCGCAAGTGAGCGGAAAAGCTCTTTCGGGCAAACAAACCTGCCTTCGCCGTGAGAAATCGCAACAGTATGTATATCGCCTACATTTGAGGACGACAGCCACGGAGACTTGTTTGAGGCAACTCTCGTGTTGACAAGTCTTGACTGATGTCTGCCTATGGTGTTAAAGGTAAGCGTCGGTGTGTCGGCACTCGGCTCTATGATTTCACCGTAGGGGACAAGACCGAGTTTTATAAGTGCCTGGAAGCCGTTGCAGATACCGGCCATAAGTCCGTCACGTTCTTTTAACAGTGCGTGGACCTTTTCTTTTATAACCGGATTGCGGAAGAATGCGGTTATAAATTTACCGCTGCCGTCCGGCTCGTCGCCGCCGGAGAAGCCGCCGGGGATGAATATTATCTGCGAAGCTTCAATTTTTTCGGCGAAAACATTTACGCTCTCGGTTACGTCAGATGCAGAGAGGTTTTTGATTACCATAACTTCGGGATCTGCGCCGGCGTTAATAAACGCCCTTGTTGTATCGTATTCGCAGTTCGTTCCGGGGAATACGGGAATCAAAACCTTGGGCTTTTTGATGCCGATTTTGGGCGAAATGCGCGTTTTTGCCGTAAAGCTGTATGCGTTTACAGCCTTTTCGGGAGTCTTTATGTTGCAGGCAAATACGGGTTCAAGCTTGTTCTCGTATACTTTTTGGATTTCGTTGAGGTCGATTTTTTCAATGCCTATCTTTACGGAATAATCCATGGTCGTTTCGCCGAGGAGAACCGCGTCGTCAAGCTCACAGGCGGCCTCTATAACAAACGAGCCGTAGCTGTAATCATATATCTTGTCCGCCGGGAATCTCTTGTCAAAAGCAAAGCCTATTTTATTTCCGAAGCAGGCCTTCATAACGCCCTCGGCAATGCCTCCGTAAGACGGGGTAAATACGGCGAGAGCCTTTTTCTCCTTAATGAGCTTTTCAACTCTTGCAAATACCGCTTTAAGGCTCTCTGTGTCAAATGTGCCGTCGGAATTTTTCTTCGGCTCTATGTAGTAGACCTTAGAGCATGGGAGCTTCCACTCGGGCGACATAACATCGTCGCTTGAACCGACGGAAACCGCAAATGAAACGAGAGTAGGAGGAACGTCAATATCCTCGAATGTGCCGCTCATGGAATCCTTGCCGCCTATTGACGCTATTCCGAGCTCAAGCTGAGCCGTAAGTGCGCCGAGAAGTGCCGCGGTGGGCTGACCCCAACGCTTGCTGTCGCTTGTCATTCTCTCAAAATATTCCTGGAATGTGAGGTAGCAGTTTTCCGTGTTTCCGCCCGTGGCTATAAGCTTTGATACGGACTCCACAACCGCAAGGTATGCGCCGAGATACTGATTTTTCTCGGTGATAAATGGGTTGTAGCCCCAAGCCATAACCGAGCAGGTCTTTGTGTCCTTATTAAGAACGGGAATTTTAGCCGCCATGCCTTGAGCCGGCGTCATCTGATATTTTCCGCCGAAGGGCATAAGCACGGTATTTGCGCCTATTGTTGAGTCAAAACGCTCCGAGAGTCCGCGCTTTGAGCAAATATTAAGGTCATCGGCGAGATTCAAGAATTTCTCACCGTTGGTTTTACCCTCAACGCTTTTAACTATGGGCTGAGGATTTGTAACGGTTACAAGAGTGTGCTTTTCGGCACCGTTTGAATTTAAGAATTCACGGGAAATATCGACTATCTTTTTGCCGTTCCATTCCATTGTAAGACGGTTTGTGTCGGTAACCTCGGCAACAGCGGTGGCTTCGAGGTTTTCCGTTTTGGCAAGCTCCAAGAACTTTTCCGCGTCCTCTTTTGCAACTACAACGGCCATTCTCTCCTGCGATTCGGAAATTGCAAGCTCCGTGCCGTCAAGACCTTCGTATTTCTTGGGGACTTTATTCAAATCAATGTGCAAGCCGTCGGCAAGCTCGCCTATGGCTACCGATACGCCGCCCGCACCGAAGTCGTTACATCTTTTTATGAGCTTTGTAACCTCACTGTTTCTGAAAAGTCTCTGCAATTTTCGCTCTTCCGGAGCGTTACCCTTTTGAACCTCGGCACCGCAATGCTCAAGTGACGAGAGCTTATGCGATTTTGAAGAACCTGTCGCACCGCCGCAGCCGTCACGGCCGGTTCTGCCGCCGAGTAAGATGATTATGTCACCGGGAACAGGCTCTTCACGGCGAACATTTTTTGCGGGAACGGCACCTACAACGGCACCTATTTCAAGACGCTTTGCAACATATCCGGGATGGTAGATTTCGTCTACCGAGCCGGTCGCAAGCCCTATCTGGTTGCCGTATGAGCTGTAGCCTGCCGCAGCTGTGGTTACGAGCTTTCTCTGCGGCAGCTTACCGGGCATGGTTTCGCTTACGGGCTTTAACGGGTCTGCCGCACCGGTAACACGCATTGCCTGATAAACATATCCTCTGCCCGACAGCGGGTCGCGGATAGCTCCGCCTATGCAGGTTGCCGCGCCGCCGAACGGCTCGATTTCCGTCGGGTGGTTGTGTGTTTCGTTTTTAAATAAGAAGAGCCAATCTTCGTCTTTGCCGTCTACGTCAACCTTTATTTTTACGGTGCAGGCATTGATTTCATCCGACTCGTCAAGATTTTTGAGCTGACCCGTGTGCTTTAAATAACGTGCTCCGATAGTCGCCAAATCCATAAGGTTCTGCGGCTTTGTTCTGCCGAGCTCCTTGCGTATGGAAACATATCTGTCGTATGCCTTTTGTATGGTTTTGTCCTCTGCTTTTACGCCGTCTATCGTCGTGAGGAACGTGGTATGGCGGCAATGGTCCGACCAGTATGTATCAATCATTCTGATTTCAGTTATAGTCGGGTCGCGATGCTCGCCTTTGAAGTATTTGCGGCAAAATTCAATATCCGCAAGGTCCATTGCAAGAGCATATTTGTCTATAAATGCCTTGAGCTCATTTTCGTTAAGCTCCGTAAATCCCGTAAGAGTTTCAACGCTTGTCGGAATGTTGTAATTGACACTCAGCGTTTCGGGCTTTTCAAGAGAAGCCTCACGGCTCTCTACGGGGTTTATTACATACTTTTTGATAGCCTCAAGCTGTGCCGGAGCAAGCTTGCCGAAAAGCATATATACTTTCGCGGTACGAACAGTCGGCTTGTCGCCCTCCGAAACTATCTGAATACACTGAGCACAGGAGTCTGCCCTCTGGTCAAACTGACCCGGCAGATATTCAACTGCAAATACCGTGGCGTCGGTCTGAGGCAGGCGAGCGTAGGTGTTGTCAAGCTGCGGCTCTGAGAAAACGGTTTTTTCACAGCACTCGAAAAGCTCTTCGCTGATGTTTTCCACATCGTATCTGTTGAAAATACGAAGCTCTTCAAGCGAGTCTATCATAAGCAGTGAGCGTATATCCGATAAAAGCGATGCAGCCTCGTCTGCAAATTGTTTTTTCTTTTCAACGTAAATTCTGTATACCATTTCGTCACTTCCTGTTTATTTTTTCAGTGCGGCAAGCGCACGCGCACCGATGTCTTTTCTGTAAAAGGCGTCCTTAAATTTAATCTGCTCGGTTGCTTTGTAAGCGGTAGAGAGAGCGGCGTTAAGGTCTTTTCCCGTTGCCGTAACTCCGAGGACTCTGCCGCCGGAGGTCACGATTTTGCCGTCCTTTTCGGCAGTGCCGGCATGGAATACCGTGACGTTTTCCGTGTTTTCGCTGTCGCCGAAGTCTATTTCATAGCCCTTGCCGTAAGACAGCGGATAACCGCCGGACGCGATAACCACGCATGCCGCACTTTCGTCCTTGAACTCAACATTTAAAAACGAGAGCGTTTCATCGTGAACCGCACGCATAATTGTGAGAAGGTCGGTTTTGAGAAGCGGCAAAACAACCTGAGTTTCGGGATCGCCGAAGCGGCAGTTGTATTCTATAACCTTAGGGCCCTTCGGTGTCAGCATGAGACCGAAGTAAAGGCAGCCCTTAAAGGTTCTGTTTTCGTTGTTCATAGCCTTAACTGTGGGCAGGAATATCTTTTCGGCACATTCCTTTGCGATTTCATCCGTGTAGTAGGGGTTCGGCGCAACTGTTCCCATTCCGCCTGTATTGAGTCCCTTGTCGCCGTCAAGAGCACGCTTGTGGTCCATGGACGAAACCATGGGAACTACGGTTTTTCCGTCGGTGAAAGAGAGAACGGAAACCTCGGGACCCGTTAAAAATTCCTCGATAACGACATTGTTGCCGCTATCACCGAACTTTTTATCCTCCATTATTGTTTTTACGGCGTCCTCTGCCTGCTCCTCGGATTCGGCTATTATAACACCTTTTCCGAGGGCAAGACCGTCCGCCTTAATAACGGTCGGATATTCATTTTTTTCTTTTATGTAAGAGAGCGCTTCTTCGGGATCCGAAAAAACTTCATAGCCCGCTGTCGGGATACCGTATTTTTTCATAAGATTTTTTGAGAAAACCTTGCTCCCCTCGATTATGGCCGCTTTTTTAGACGGACCGAAGCACGGTATTCCCTTGCTTTCGAGAATATCCACCAATCCTAATACGAGCGGGTCATCAGGTGCCACTACGCAGAAATCAATGTTCATTTTAACGGCAAAATCCGTAATGCCGTCTAAATCCGTGGCACTTATGTTAACGCATTCCGCGTCTTTTGCTATGCCGCCGTTTCCGGGGCACGCAAAAATCTCGGTGACCTCCGGATTTTCCTTCAGCTTTTTAATTATGGCGTGTTCTCTTCCGCCCGCGCCGACTACAAGTATTTTCATTTTAGAAACCTCTTATTGTTTTATCAGTGATGGAAAAGACGTATTCCTGTGAATGCCATGGTAATGCCGTGCTTGTTGCAGCAGTCAATTACGATGTCGTCACGTATGGAGCCGCCCGGTTCAACTATATACGAAACACCGCTTCTTCTTGCACGCTCTATGTTGTCGTCAAACGGGAAAAATGCGTCCGAGCCGAGCGATACATCGTGAAACTGTGCGAGCCAAGCCTTTTTTTCTTCCTTTGTGAGGGGTTCGGGGCGAGTGTTAAAGGTGTTCTGCCAAACATCATCGCCGATTACGTCCTCATAGTCGTCGGAGATGTATACATCAATGGCGTTATCTCTGTTGGGTCTGCCGATGGACTTTATAAAGTCGAGAGCGAGAACCTTAGGATGCTGTCTTAAATGCCAATTGTCGGCTTTGCTGCCGGCTAAGCGTGTGCAGTGAATTCTTGACTGCTGACCGGCGCCAACGCCTATGGTCTGACCGTCTTTTGCATAGCATACGGAGTTGGACTGTGTGTATTTGAGCGTGATAAGCGAAATTATAAGGTCGCGCTTTGCACTTTCGGGAAGCTCCTTACTTTCGGTGACTATGTTTAAAAGTGAGCTTTCGTCAATTTTTAATTCGTTTCTGCCCTGCTCAAAGGTAACGCCGTAAACGTCCTTATGTTCTATCGGAGCGGGCTTGTATTCGGGGTCTATTTCAACTATATTGTAATTTCCCTTTTTCTTGGATTTGAGTATTTCAAGAGCCTCTTTTTCGTATCCGGGAGCAATTATACCGTCGGAAACCTCATGCTTTATAAGCAGTGCCGTGGGAACGTCACATGTGTCTGAGAGCGCTATCCAATCGCCGAAGGACGACATCCTGTCTGTGCCTCTTGCTCTTGCATAAGCTGATGCGAGAGGGGAGAGAACCGCATCGTCGTCAACCCAGTAAATTTTTCTGAGCGTATCGGAGAGCGGCAAGCCGACAGCCGCGCCTGCAGGGCTGACATGCTTAAAGGAAGCAGCCGCAGGAAGACCGATGGCGGATTCCAATTCTTTTACAAGCTGATAGCTGTTCAGCGCGTCGAGGAAGTTAATATAGCCGGGTCTGCCGTTTAAAACGGTAACCGGTAAGTCTCTGCCGTCCGCCATAAAAATTTTAGACGGCTTTTGGTTTGGGTTACAGCCGTATTTAAGTTCGATCTCTTTCATTTCAGACCTCCGTAAAGTCACTTCTTAATTGTTTTTGTTGATGATTCTTTGGGTGTATTCGTTTGTTTCAATGTCAATAAATCTTACGAAAAGCGAAACCTTGTTGTCCTCGTTGAGATTTTCCCAGATAAGCTTTGTAAGAGTATCAATATCCGTGTCGGGAAGCTCAAGCGTTTTCGGCTCGCCTTCAAAGCTCGGAAGCGGATTTCCGTCGCATTTATAAGTGTGGATAAATTTTGCTTTACCGCAGAGTGGATTTTGATACGCATAGGTGTATCTCTGACAAGAGCTGCCGTCGCCGTCTGCCGATTTAAGGATTGACATGGCGTAGTTCATTTCGCCGTTGTCTATGTGGATAATGCCCGATATTCTCGGCGTGAAATTAGGAGCGTCATCCTCAAACTCTCTTGTGCGAAGCGACTGCTCAAAGGTCATCTGCTTGTCCATAAGCTCATAAATTGTATCGGTCTGGTCGCCGTTTGTAACAATAGTTTTGTTACCGAGAACTCTTACGGGAGCGTAGATGATAAGGTGGGGGTCAACCATCTTGGACTCGTCGAAAGCCTGAGTGCGAATACCTTCGCCGTCCTCAACGAACACACGGTTTCTGCTGTTCTCGCTTCTGCCCATAATGAAATAAGCCATAACAGCCTTTTTGCCGTCTGCACT
>HF993135.1:20373-108364 GCA_000432435.1 Eubacterium sp. CAG:180 | reverse complement strand
TCCTATCATAATTCCCCTACCGTGATATGCGAGAGAATTAAGCTCTTCCTTAATAGATTTTATCTCCATGAAGCAATATCCTTTCAAAATTTATTAAAATGAACCGAGATAACACTCGGTAATATAATTTTGTGAAACCTTGCCGCCTTTTTCATGTTTTGAAAAAGCATTTTCAAGCTCACAAACAAAGCCGTCATAGCCGCTGTCATCACGCCGCGGCGCATACGAACGGGAAAGATTGTCGCCGATAAACTGTTCCTTTGTGACAAATCTCTCATTTTCAAGTCTTAAAAAATCGGTGTTTTTAAAATATTCGTTTCTTAAAAATGAGTCGCCGTCAAAGTCATCATAACCTGTCTTGACATGACCGCTTCGGTAGCAGTCGCAATATTTCATACAGATTTTGTTGCGCTCTTCTTCAAGACTGTTCTGACATCTTGAATTCCACACGATAGCAAGGTGTCCGTCATGAGTTAATATCCGTCGGCACTCCGCCTTGAACCTCGCCTTATCGAACCAATGAAACGCTTGGGCAACGGTTATCAGGTTAATACTTTTGGCGTTAAGCGTTGTGCTTTCCGCTGAGGCAACAACCGTTTTTACCTTGTCGCCCAAAGCTTTTTTGAGAACCGAGAGCATATCCGAGTTAGGTTCAACCGCCGTTACGCTCCACGGCTTTTTGAGCAGCGCAGATGTGAAAATTCCTGTGCCTGCGCCTATATCCGCCACGGCTTCGGCGTTAGTCATTTCGTAAAGCCAATCAATAAGCTTTTCGGGATATGACGGACGATACTTCGAATAAAGCTCCGCCTTACCCGTGAATTTGTTCTCATTCATTGCAGTATGTTCTGCCGTTTTCGATTTTTACTTTACCTGAGCACATAAGCTCGACCGACTCGGGGAGAATTTTCCACTCCGCCTGCTCCATAACGCGTTTTTGAAGTATCTCGGGAGTGTCATTTTCCTCAACATAAACTGCCCTTTGCATAATAATCGGTCCGCCGTCGGGAATCTCGTTTACTATATGCACCGTAGCGCCCGTAACCTTAACGCCCTTTTTCAGAGCTGCTTCGTGAACATGAAGCCCGTAGAAGCCCTCACCGCAAAACGACGGTATAAGCGACGGGTGAATGTTTATGATTCGGTTTTCGTACTTTTTTGTGAACTCCTTTGAGAGTATTGACATAAAGCCCGCAAGAACAATTAACTGAATATCGTTTTCTTCGAGATTTTTTAAAATCTCTTCTTCAAAGCTTTCCTGGCTTCCGAGCTCTTTTTTTGAGCATACAACGGATTTTATACCGTGATTTTCGGCTCTTTTGAGCGCGTATGCAGTCTTTGAGGAGGACACCATCAAAACTATCTCGCCATGCGGTATCTTACCGTTTTCCTGAGCGTTTATAAGAGCCTCAAAATTTGTTCCGCCGCCGGAAACAAAGACGGCTATTTTTGTCTTCAGCATATTTTAACACCGTCTTCGCCGCTTGCGGTTTCACCTATGATATATGCATCTGTGCCGCTTTCGCGAAGGATTCTTACGGCCCTGTCGGCGTCCTCTGGGGCAACTGTTATGCTCATTCCAACGCCCATATTAAAGGTGTTGAACATATCCCTTTCCGGAATGTTGCCGGTTTTTTCGATAATATCGAATACGGGGAGTATTTTAAGAGCTTTTTTCTCGATAACAGCGGTTATGCCTTCCGGCAGGCTTCTCGGAATATTCTCATAAAAGCCGCCGCCGGTTATGTGCGATACAGCCTTAATTTTAACTTCCTTTGCGAGCGCAAGCACGGGCTTTACATATATCTCGGTGGGAGTTAAAAGAGCCTCGCCTATGGTCGAGCCGAGCTCGTCATACGTCTTATCTATACCACCCTTGTCAAAATCGAATACCTTTCTGACAAGCGAAAATCCGTTTGAATGTACGCCGCTTGAGGGCAGGGCGATTATAACGTCGCCGGCCTTTACCGATTTGTTGTCAAATACATCGGGCTTGTTAACTATGCCTACCGTGAATCCGGCAAGGTCGTAGTCGTCCTCGGGCATCATACCGGGATGCTCGGCTGTTTCACCGCCTATGAGAGCACAGCCGGCTCTGACGCAGCCTTCTGCAACGCCCGATACTATTGATGCTATCTTTTCGGGATAGTTTTTTCCGCAAGCGATGTAATCAAGGAAGAAAAGAGGTTTTGCACCACAGCAGATAACGTCGTTTACGCACATTGCAACGCAGTCTATGCCTATGGTGTCGTGTTTGTCTAAAAGCATAGCGATTTTAAGCTTTGTGCCTACGCCGTCGGTGCCGCTTACGAGTATCGGCTCCGAGCACATCTCATCCTTGAGGTCAAAGAGTCCGCCGAAGCCGCCTATATCCGACATTGCTCCCGAGGTGAGAGTCCTTTTGATATGCTGTTTCATAAGCTCAACTGACTTGTATCCGGCGGTTATGTCAACACCGGCAGCCTTGTAGCTCTCGGAAAAGCTCTTTTCCATTATAAATTCTCCTTTTCATTCTTTTCGCTTATCTTCTTTTCAAACTGAGTTTTGTTGGTGTCGGCAGGTATTTCAATCGGATACTTGCCGTTGAAGCAGGCGGCACAGAAGTCGAGCTTGCAGCCGTCGGCAAGCTCAAAGACGTGTTCTTCGCTGAGAAATCCGAGCGAATCCGCACCGATTATTTCGCGGATTTCATCTATTGAATGGTTGTTTGCTATAAGGTTTTCGGCCGAGTCTATATCCGTTCCGAAATAGCACGGATGCCTGAACGGGGGAGCCGAAACGCGCACGTGGACCTCTTTTGCCCCTGCGTCGCGGAGCTGTTTAACTATTCTCGCACTTGTTGTTCCTCGGACTATTGAGTCGTCTATCATAACAACTCTTTTGCCCTTTACTGTGGAACCTATCACATTGAGCTTTATCCTGACATCGCTTTCGCGCTGCTCCTGAGTCGGCTGTATAAACGACCTGCCTATATATTTGTTTTTGATAAAGCCCATACCGTAGGGGATTCCCGATTTTTTGGCATATCCCATTGCGGCGTCAAGACCGCTGTCGGGCACACCTATTACAACGTCGGCGTCAACGGGATGCTCTTCGGCGAGAAATTCTCCGGCCTTCTGCCTTGCCAAATGTACCGAAGCACCCTCGATAACGGAATCGGGACGTGCGAAATATATATATTCAAATACGCAAAGAGCCTTTTTGCGGTCGGAGCAATGACCCTCTATTGAGCGCATACCGTATTTGTCGATAACCACTATTTCGCCGGGGCGCACATCGCGTACATATTCTGCACCGAGAGTGGATAAAGCACAAGATTCGGAAGCGAATATCGTTTTACCGCCCTTTTTGCCTATGCAAAGCGGACGAAATCCGAGCGGGTCACGCGCCGCTATGAGCTTTGACGGCGACATTATGATAAGAGAATAAGCTCCCTTTAGGCGGTACATTGCCGAAAAGACCGCCGCCTCAATTGACGGAGCGGCAATTCGCTCCTTGGTTATGATGTATGAAATAACCTCGGTGTCGCTTGTCGAGTGAAAAATCGAACCGCTCATCTCAAGTTCTCTGCGAAGCTCGGCGGCATTTGTAAGATTGCCGTTGTGAGCGAGAGCCATGCTGCCCTTTATGTGGTTTACTACCATCGGTTGCGCGTTCTCTCGTGAGCCGCCTCCCGTGGTGCCGTAGCGGACGTGACCGACAGCCATTTGCCCCATACCGAGCGAAGCAAGTTTTTCACGGCTGAACACGTCATTTACAAGCCCCGCATCCTTGTAGCAGTTAATAACGCCGTCGTCATTTACCGCTATTCCGCAGCTCTCCTGACCGCGGTGTTGAAGTGCAAAGAGCGCATAATATGCCGCGGACGCCACGTCTGCGGTCTCTTCGGAGTATATACCGAAAACGCCGCACTCCTCATGAATACTGTCAAACATATAATACCTCGTAAATTGCTTTTGTAAACTGCTTAGTCTTTAAGGCCGAGACGACGGAATACTTCGTTGTAAGCTTCTTCCACATTGCCGAGATCGCGGCGGAAGCGGTCCTTATCGAGCTTCTCGTTTGTCTTGACATCCCAGAGACGGCAAGTGTCGGGCGATATTTCGTCGGCAAGGATTATTGTGCCGTCGGGAAGTCTGCCGAATTCGATTTTAAAGTCAATAAGCTTCATTCCGGCAGAGAGGAAATACTTTTTGAGGCACTCGTTTACTTTTCTTGTGTAATTCTTTATTGTGTCGATTTCGTCCTGAGTCGCAAGTCCGAGTGCGAGCGCATAATCGTCGTTGATAAACGGATCGCCGAGCTCATCGTTTTTGTAGCTGAATTCAAGAATGGGGCAGAGGAGCTCTTTTCCCTCGGGAACGCCCATTCTCTTTGAAAAGCTGCCTGCGGCCACATTTCTTACTATTACCTCAAGCGGAACTATTGAAACCTTTTTAACGGCGGTTTCACGGTCGCTGAGCTCCTTTATAAAATGAGTGGGAACTCCGTCCTTTTCGAGCAGACCGAATACATAGTTTGACATTTTGTTGTTAACTACGCCCTTACCCATTATGGTTCCTTTTTTCTCGCCGTTAAAAGCGGTTGCGTCGTCTTTATAATCAACTATTACAACGCCGTCCTCATCCGTTGCAAAAACCTTTTTTGCCTTACCTTCATAGAGCTGTTCAAGCTTTTTCATAATTTGTATATCTCCTTCTGTTTTAGTTTTTAAATTGATTTGAAATTATATCATCTTTTTCACGAACCGCTTCGGCCATTTCTTTTCTCATACCGCGCAGCTTCTCCCGAAGAGAGTCGTCGGAGAGAGCAAGCATTTGAGCCGCGAGAATTGCGGCGTTTTTGCCTCCGCCCAAAGCCACCGTGGCTACGGGAATGCCGGACGGCATCTGTACCGTGGCCAAAAGTGCGTCGAGTCCGCCGAATGACGAACCCACCGGAACGCCTATTACCGGTAAAACGGTGTTGGCGGCAAGCACTCCGCCGAGATGAGCCGCCATACCGGCTATTGAAATTATAACTCCGAATCCGTTTTCCTCGGCGTTCTTTGAAAAGGCCGACGCCTCGTCCGGTGTGCGGTGTGCCGACATCACGTGAACCTCAAAGGGTATTTCGAGCTTTTTAAGCTCTGTTGCCGCTTTTTCGGCTGTGGGCAGATCGCTGTCAGAGCCCATGATTATTGCAACTTTTTTCATCTTTTGTTCCTCCGGTAAAATATAAAGCGGCGTAGTTTTATACTACGCCGTTCTTTAATAATACATTTTTTCGCAACTATTGCGTTTTTTCATTTTTGCCGCACCTATTTTGCTGCGGTATAATTTTGCACAACGGCAGAGTATTTGCGAATTCATCAAATCATTTCCGTAAAGGCTTTTGATAAAAAGCATTCTTATACCTCCGTCAGCACAAAAACTATACTGTAATTTTACTTTTTACGACAGAAAAAATCAATACCAAAAACCGCGGAATTTTAAAATTGGATACATCAACAAGTATCACAAAATAAAGTAATGCCGTTTGTCTAAAATGACAAGTGCGTCTTACTTTTCGGAGACGGCCTCGGCGGCATTTTCAACGTGCGAGCTTTTTGTCTGCCTGTTGAGCCAATCTGTGATGTCTTTGGTTACGGCGTCACGGTCGATTTCGTTAAGCAGCTCATGTCTGTCGCCGGGGTAAAGCTTCATTTCGACCGAACTATGCCCGGTCTTTTTCAATGTCATGAATACCTCGGTTACACCCTTGCCGTATTCGCCGACAGGGTCGTTTTCGCCGGCAATTAAAAATATCGGCTTATCATTCGGAACCGCGCGGTACCAGTCCTTGCCCGAGATTTGCTTCAAAAGCGAAAACAGAGTTTCAAAGCCGTTTGCGGTAAAGACAAAGCCGCAGTAGTCGTCGTCTATGTATTTTTTAACCTCTTCCTTGTCCTTCGAAAGCCAGTCGAATTGTGTTTCGTTTTCGGTGCGCTTGTTGTATTTTCCGAAGGCGAGCGAATTGAGAAAGTCCGAACGATGATGGTCGCCGCTGCGCTTTTCAATTGCTCTTGCCAAGGCTGCACCAAGACCTGCGGCAGGGTTGGCACCGCTTGTTCCGCACCATATCGTACCGTCTATGGTGTCGGGATATTTTGCAGTATATGCGCGTGAGAGGAACGAACCCATGCTGTGTCCGAAAAGGTACACAGGGAGTCCCGGATATTCGCGTCTTGCTATGTCGTTTAATTGCTTCATATCGTCAACAAGGCTTTCAACGCCGTTTTCACCGAAGTAGCCGAGCTCGCTGTCGTCGCTGACGGAATTGCCGTGCCCCAAAAGGTCGCATATAAATACGGCATAACCGTTTTTACAAAGCTCAACGGCAAATCTTCCGTAGCGGTTAGAGTGCTCAGCCATTCCATGCGTTATCTGAACCACGCCTTTTACGCTTCCGTAGTCCGCGGGGGAAGCCGACTGAGCATATATATCGCAGAGCCCCGATGCTGATTTAAAGCTGTATTCATTGGTTAAAAAGTCCATAATGACACCTCATATGAGAGATTTATAATAATTTAAGCCCGAATCATCAGGCTTTTAATTTAATTATTATATCATAAATATCCTGCGGCAGCAGGGACGCACGAAGTGCAGCGGCGAAAGCCGCAATTTAGTCATTCAATGTTCTCCGAAACGGTCAAAATCTTTGATTTTGTTTTCGTTTCGTGAGGTTATTATATCATATAATGACGTAATTGTAATGTTGCATTAACATTTTCGTGCATATTCACAATCATTTTCGTGAATTTTTGTCTAATCGGACGATATTGTTCTTTTGCATGGTTAAAACTCGTGAAAATCGTTGCAAAACATAAAATGATGTGTTATTATTTTATGCATTGAATATGGGGGTATAGCTCAGCTGGGAGAGCGCTTGAATGGCATTCAAGAGGTCAGCGGTTCGATCCCGCTTATCTCCACCAAACTAAAAAACGCACTTCCGCTATTGTCAGCGGAGGTGCTTTTTATCTTTCCGGCAGAATATATCTCCGTGTTCCGTATTTTGCGGCACGATTCTTGCGGCTTTTGAATCGGGCTTTTAAATAATCGGAGGGAGAAAATTTGCGGTTTTCGGCTTTTTGCGAGTATACATATGATGAGGAAGGTCATCGGTTTGCCGAGTACGGAATATGCTGTAAAACAGGTTCGACCGATGTTAAAATACGTGGCATAACTCTCGAAAAGAGCGAAATCAACGAGCTGCTGGCTATGCTGAGATCCGGCAGACCGGAGATGTGTCATATACAATATATAATAGAAGATTTTATAACGCTGAAGAGCAGCGTCATATAGTGCGATAAGCAATCAGCGAAAATGTCGTTTTGCGACACAGGCCCATAATCCCAATTTAATAATCGGTCGTCACCGACATCGGCGTGATGTAAAAGCAGATCCTCAAATTGTTTGTGCAATTTGAGGATTTTTTATTGTGCTTTATAATATTTTATGTTATTATTAAATGAAATTTTTTATTGGGGGAATCTTAATGGATTTTAAATCGGATTCATTTATGTACGGATTGGGTATATGTATTGTCCTTTTCGTCATTGCACAGTCGGTGTTTTTCCTTGTGCGCGCCGTGAGGAGGGCAAAAGCACTCGGAATTGAGACCTCGACTGTCAAAAAAACCATCTCATCCAGTGCCGTTTTCACGGTAGCTCCGGCACTTGCGATAGTTGCTACGGTAATAACTCTTGCTAAGGCTCTCGGTATAGTTCTTCCGTGGATACGTCTTTCGGTAATCGGCGCAATACAGTATGAGGTACCGGCCGCTGAGGCAGCCGTTGAAGCATTCGGAATTTCGAGCGGAATTTCACAGGAGATAACCGATCCCAAGATTTTTGCAACTGCTGCATGGGTTATGACTATCGGCAGTGTTATGCCGCTTGTGCTTGTTCCGTTTGTACTCAAAAAAATACAAAAGGGTATGAATAAGGTCGCGAGTAAGGACAGCAGATGGTCCGACCTTATGTCTGCCGCGGCTTTTATAGGTCTTATTTCCGCCTTTATCGGCAGAGCACTCGCAGGCTCCGGTGATAAATTCGTAGTAGGCGACGGTGCCGGCGTAATGTCCGTAGCGGCACTTCTTTCGTCAATGCTCTTTATGTTCATTCTCGAAAAGCTGTCCGATAAGCATAATATAAATTGGCTCAAGCCTTTTGCCATGCCGTTTAGTATGATACTTGCAATGATACTCGTAATGATACTTGCCAAGGTTCTTCCGTCGGGCATTGCGACATTTGAATGGAGGGGTTAAGGATGAAGAAAAAGAGAAGCTACTCTGACAGCGTTCATTTTTACGGAATTATATGGGATATTGCCGCCTTGCTTGTCTTTATGATGATTCCGGTTTCTATTTGCTTGCATTTGAATGTATGGCCCGAGGCTAAATATATATTCAAGGGACTTTTACCCGTTGCCATGATATTTTACCCGTCGGCGGTTATAGAGGTTCTTACATACACCCCCTTACTCGGTGCCGGCGGAACATACCTCGGCTTTGTAACCGGTAATATTACAAACCTTAAGCTTCCGTGCGGTCTCAATGCCATGGAGAATGCGGGCGTTCGCGCAAATTCGGAGGAAGGCGAGGTTGTATCAACAATCGCAATAGCCACTTCATCTATCGTTACTACGGTAATAATAGCTCTCGGAGTGCTTGTGTTTTCTCCCTTACTCCCGTATATCACGGCAGAGGATTCACCGCTTACCCCGGCATTTAATCAGGTTGTTCCGGCGCTGTTCGGCGCACTCGGAATAAGCTATTTCCGCAAGCATTGGAAGATATCCATAATACCGCTTGCCGTAATAGTCATAGTTTTGCTTATCAACGGCTCCGTAGGTTCCGGAGTACTTATACCCATAGGTGTTGTTGTTGCCCTGCTCAGCACTCATCTTCTTTATAAAAAGGGCTGGGTAAAATAATTAGCGGCAATTAAAAAAAACAGGAAAAGTGTATTAAGATTGTTTTGGGAGGCGTTATTTTATGGGGACACAAAACAGCGGCTCGTCGGTTGATACCGAAAGCGTAAAGACCAAAAGACGCGGCCTTTTCAGCAAAGAAGCCGATGAAGGATATGTGCCGAACAGAGAGCTATTTGCTTATTCTGCGGCTCTCGCCGGGCAAAATCTCACTTATCAGTTTGTAACACAATGGCTGTTTTATTTCTGTACCGACGTACTTAAAATAAGTGCCAGAAAAGTCGGATTTTTCACCGGATTTTCACGAATTTGGGACGCTCTGAACGACCCGATAGTAGGTGCGGTAATTGACCGCAGAAGATGTAAAAACGGTAAGAAGCTGCATCCGTATCTCGGTAAGCTGCCGATTTTTATCGGCATATTGACTGCTCTTATGTTTGTGGATTTCGGCGTGGGAGAAACCGCGGCCATGGTAATAATACTCTGCGTTTATATCGGCTGGGATTTTACATATTCATTTCAGGATGTTGCCCTGTGGGGTATGATGTCGTTGATTTCGCCGCACCCTCACGAGCGAGCGAGGGTTTCTCAGTGGCTTAACATAGGCGTCGGAGCGGCGTGGGGCGCAATAAGCCTTATTCCGATGATAATGGGCGCAAGAGAAAAAATAGGAATAAGTGAAAAGCTGTTGTTCCTTATTTTCGGCATTGTATTCGGTTTAGGCGGCGAGCTGATGTCAATACTTGCATACAAGACTAAGGAGCGAGTTGAATTTGTTGCACCGCCTAAGCAGTCGCTTCTAAAAGACATTGCAATGCTAAGGTACAACAAAATACTCATTTTACTCTTGCTTGCGCAGATTCTCAACTTCTTCAACGGAGCCATAGCGTGGATATATTTCTTTAAATACTGCGTCAGCGTAAATATCGGCGGCAAGGTTATAAACGGTGAAACGGTGCAATTCTATTACGGCATACTTGTCAGTGCGTTTTCCGCCGTAAGTATGTTCTTTGCCGTAAAGCTTGCAGATAAGCTCGGCGGTATGAAAAATATGGTCGTACTGGCGCAGGTTATGAATGCCGCTTTCAGAGTCGTGGCTTTCTTTATAGGCTTTGACACGCTCCCCAAGATGATAGCGGTAATCGCCATAATATCCATCTCATCCGTACCGACGAATATGGTCGGTATAGCTCAGCGTGCGCTTCTTTGCGATTCCATAGACTATACCGAATGGAAAACCGGCAAGCGAACCGAGGGTATATCAAATTCCATGCAGAATTTGACGAACAAATTCGTAGACGCCTTAAAGCTGATATTCAGCGGACTTGTACTTTCCGGGCTCGGTTACGACGCGAATTTGGGCCTTGAGGGCCAGACGCAGGCTTTTTATAAGGCTCAGTGGCCGCTCTTTATGCTCCTTCCGGCACTTGGTTCTGTGCTCTATCTCATTCCGTTTTTATGCATACGTTATTCAAAGGCTCAGCGTGCGCAGGTCGAAAAGGAACTTGCGGAAAGACACGCGGAGTCACTTGCAAATGATGAAACCGAATCCGTCAAATAAACATAATAATACGGCGTTTTGCGTATATAATTCGTGCAAAACCGAATAATTATACATTACACTTGCATAATTTGACTGATAGTGATATTATATATCCATTAAATTATTACGGAGGAATCGTAATGAAAAAAGCATTAAAAGTAATTTCGCTTATGCTCGTAGCCGTTTTAATGGTTATGTCGTTTGCAGCCTGCGGCAGCAAGGATGACACGGCACCCGGCTCGGATACGTCCAAGGAAGCAAAAACACCGGCAGTTAAGGTAATCGACGTTAACCTTACGGATGAAGAATATGCGTTCGGCGTTGACAAGAATCAGCCCGAGCTTCTTGAAAAGGTCAACAGCTTTATTGCCGAAATCAAAGCTAACGGAACTTTCGACGCAATATGCAATAAATATTTCGCCGGCGGCACTCCCGATGTAATCAAGTCAGCTGCTCTTGATTCTACCAAGGATCAGCTTGTAGTTGCCACCAACGCGGCTTTTGAACCGTTTGAGTATACAAACGGCGACGGTTACAGCGGTATCGATATGGAAATAGCAAAGGCTCTTGCGGATTATCTCGGCAAAGAGCTCGTTATCCAGAATATGGACTTTGACTCGGTTTGCCTCTCGGTAGGTCAGCACAAGTGCGATGTCGCAATGGCAGGTCTTACCGTAAAGGCCGAGAGAGAAGAGTATGTCACTTTCTCTACTCCTTATTACAAGGCTTCTCAGAGACTTGTAGTTAAGGGCTCCGATACCAAGTTTGACGGTTGTACCGACGTCGCTTCTGTTGAGGCTATCCTCAACACTCTTGACAGCAGTGTAAAAATAGGCGTTCAAAACGGCACCACAGGTCAGCTTTATTGCGAGGGCGACGCGGAGATGGAGTTCCCCGGACTTAAAGCTGTTTGTGTAGGCTACAAGAGCGGTTCTCTTGCCGTTCAGGATATGATCAACGGCAATATCAATTATGTTATAATTGATGCTGCTCCCGCGGCTTGCATTGCTCAGTCCATCAACGAAGTAAACTGAACTACGGTTAAGACTTAACACTTCAATGCCTCACCTAATAAAAGTGGGGCATTGTTTATATTAAAGTAAGGATTTTGATACATGGGTAATTTTGATATTAGGGTCAAGCGCTTTATTGATGTATTTATAAACGCAGGTGCCTATAACAAGGTTCTGTTAGGCCTTAAAAATACTATTATAATAGCTGTATTGGGTCTTGTTATCGGTATACTTATAGGTACTCTTATAGCCACAATCAGAGTTTTGCCGAAATACAGAAGACTGCCTCGTATTTTAAACGGCTTTTGCAGCTTCTATGTAAGCCTTTTCAGAGGAACGCCGGTAGTTGTGCAGCTTCTTGTGTTTTACTATGTGCTTTTACCTCTGTTAAACATTAAAATGACGTCGGTTGCGGTATCCGTATGTGTGTTCGGGCTTAACAGCGCGGCATATGTTTCCGAGATAATGCGAAGCGGCATACAGTCGGTCGACCCCGGCCAAATGGAGGGCGGCAGAGCCGTAGGTATGAGCTACGGAACCACGATGATGAAAATTATCATTCCGCAGGCAATAAAAAATATTCTGCCTACGCTCGGCAACGAATTCATCTCTCTTATAAAAGAGACATCGGTAGTAAGCTTTGTCGGCGCTACCGACCTTTACGTTGCATTCAACTATATAGGCAGCAACAGCTATGAATTTATGGTGCCGTATCTTGTTATGGCAATCATTTATATTTTGATGGTGCTGATAATCAGCTTCTTCATTAAGATTATGGAAAGGAGCCTGAAGAAGAGTGATAGAAGTCATTGATCTTTGCAAAAGCTTCGGCGACCTCTCCGTGCTAAAGGGTATTAACCTTAAAATAGAGCAGGGCGAAAAGGTAGTTATAATAGGGCCGTCGGGTTCCGGCAAAAGCACGCTGCTTCGTTGCCTTAACTGTATGGAGGATCCTACGTCCGGCAAGGTGCTTTATCACGGAGTAGACCTTACGGATATGAAAGTCAATATTAACAGGCAGCGCGAAAAGATAGGAATGGTCTTTCAGCACTTTAATCTCTTTAATAACAAGACCGTTATAGAGAATATAATGCTGTCACCCGTGCTTTGTGAGAAACGCAGAATGAGAAAGCTTCGCCGTCAAAGGGCACTCGGCAAAGCCGATACCAAAGAACCCGTCAAGACCACTAAGCAGATAAAAGAGGAAGCGCATAAAAATGCTCTTGAGCTTCTCGACAGAATAGGGCTTGCCGATAAGGCCGATGTGTATCCGTCTCAGCTTTCCGGCGGTCAAAAGCAGCGTGTTGCAATAGTGCGCGCGCTTGCCATGAATCCCGATGTCATTCTTTTTGATGAGCCTACAAGTGCCCTTGACCCGGAGATGGTAGGCGAGGTGCTTGAGGTTATGAGAGAACTTGCCAAGGAGGGTATGACAATGGTTGTTGTTACCCACGAAATGGGCTTTGCACGCGAGGTCGGCGACAGAGTTTTGTTTATGGACGATGGAAAGATTCTCGAAGAGAATGCTCCTGAGGAGCTTTTCACGAATCCGCAAAATCCGAGGCTGCAGGAATTTCTTTCAAAAGTTTTATAAAAAGTGTTGACAAATCAAATCTTTGGTATTATTATACTTTAAACCGCTAAAATATTGAGGTAATAATCAATGCGTAATCTTGTCTTTACAGCTTCATACTATTACTTTTACTTTATCAACTTTTTTGGTAGGGTTAGTATGAATTTTGCTGCAAAACAGATAGCGTGCTGAGATTTAAGGTATTTTGGTAAATGCGTCCCGCAGTGAAATTCGCTGCGGGACTTTTTATTTTTCAGAGTAAGGAGCAAAACAATGGTAGTAATTTTAAAAGACGGTGCAGACAGTAAAAAAGTAAAAAATCTTACCGACTGGCTCGAAAATCAGAAAATTTCGGTTCATAAGGTTATAGGCGAGTACCAGACGATTTTAGGCCTTATCGGTGATACGAGCAAAATTGATATTGACCTTATTCAGGGTCTTGACATAGTTGAAAAGGTAAAAAGAATTTCCGAGCCGTATAAAAACGCCAACAGAAAATTTCATCCGGACGACACGATTATTGACGTCGGCGGACATAAAATAGGCGGCGGAAATTTCCAGTATTTTGCAGGTCCTTGCTCGGTTGAGAGCCGCGAGCAGATAATCTCGATAGCAAAAGACGTCAAAAAGGCCGGTGCCAATATTTTAAGGGGCGGTGCCTTCAAACCGCGCACTTCGCCCTATGCTTTCCAGGGAATGCGCGCCGAGGGACTTGAGCTTTTGCTTGAGGCGAAAAAAGAAACAGGTATGCCGATAGTTACCGAAATTATGGACGCGTCTCATATTGATTTGTTTGAGAATGTGGACATAATTCAGGTCGGAGCAAGGAATATGCAGAATTTTGAGCTTTTAAAGGAGCTCGGCAGAATAGACAAACCTATTTTCTTAAAGCGCGGACTTTGCGCTACGCTTCAGGAATTCCTTATGAGTGCCGAATACATTATGGCCGAGGGCAACCAAAAGGTTATACTCTGCGAGCGCGGCATAAGAACCTTTGAGACCGCCACGAGAAATACCCTCGATCTTTCGGCTGTCGCAATGCTCCACGAAATGACGCACCTCCCCGTAGTAGTTGACCCGAGCCATGCTTCGGGTATCGCAAGACTTGTAAAGCCGATGTCCTTTGCGGCTGCCGCCTGCGGCGCAGACGGCCTTATGATAGAGGTTCACAACGACCCTGCAAAGGCTCTTTGCGACGGTCCTCAGGCTCTTCGTCCGGAGGAATTTGCAGAGGTAACGAGAGGCGTTAACGCTATAAGAGAAACGGTAAACAATCTGTAATTTTGAGAGGCGATAAAGATGAATATAGCAATAGTAGGTTTGGGACTTATCGGCGGCTCAATAGCCAAGGCAATCAAATACAATACGGACAATACCGTTTACGGCTATGACATTGACCGCGGAGTCCTGCTGAAAGCCAAGCTTTTGGGAGCCGTTGACGAGGAACTCACAAGTGACATTCTCCCGACGTGCGATATGGTGATTTTGGGACTTTACCCTAATGATACGCTTGAATTTGTACGCACTCATGCGGATAAGATAAAAAAAGGTGCCATTGTTATGGATTCCTGCGGCGTAAAGCGCGTCGTCTGCGAGCCGCTCTGGAAGGTAGCCTCCGAAAACGGCTTTACGTTTATCGGAGCGCACCCAATGGCAGGACTTCACTTCTCGGGCTTTGAATATTCCGATGTCGGTATGTTCTCCGAGGCTTCCATGATAATTATCCCATCAAAGGATGTCAAAATCGAGGACTTGGAGGCCGTTAAAAGCTTATATCTCAAGCTCGGATTTACAAATATTCAAATATCGACTCCCGAGGAGCACGACAAGATAATAGCCTATACCTCTCAGCTTGCCCACGTCGTTTCAAACGCCTATGTTAAAAGCCCCGAGGCGGAAGTGCACAAGGGCTTTTCGGCAGGCAGCTACAAGGATTTAACGCGTGTCGCAAAGCTCAATGAGACTATGTGGACAGAGCTTTTCCTTGAAAATGAGGATAATCTCATAAACGAGGTAGACGGCATTATAGCAAATCTGCAAAAATATTCAAAGGCTCTCAAGGAGCACGACGCAGTCACGCTGAAGGCACTTCTCAAGGAGGGTCGCGAGCGCAAAGAAAAGATAGACGGTATGTATAAAAACTAAAATCGTCGATTCGGAGGCATTATGAAAACAGTTGAAGTAGACGCTGCCGTGCGTTATAATATTGTAATTGACAAGGGCATTTTGCCGAAAAGCGGCGATATGATAAAAGAGGTTACTTCCGCCGAAAGGGTGGCTGTGATAACCGACGATACCGTAGATAAGCTTTATTCGGATGTCGTTATGAAGTCGCTCTCCGACGCAGGCTTTGAAACCTTTAAATTCGTATTTCCGCATGGGGAAAAATCAAAAAACATATCAACATTTTCTTCAATACTTGAATTTTTAGCCGAGAGCGGACTTACAAGAACCGACGCCTTGGTGGCGCTCGGCGGCGGAGTTGTAGGCGACGTCGCGGGATTTGCCGCCGCAAGCTATCTGCGAGGCATAGATTTTATTCAGATACCGACTACGCTTTTGGCGTGCGTTGACTCGTCCGTGGGCGGAAAAACCGCAATAGATTTAAAGGCAGGTAAAAACCTTGCCGGCGCGTTTTATCAGCCGAAGCTTGTTATAGCCGACTTCGAAACGCTCTCTACTCTTACCGACGGGATTTTTGCCGACGGAATGGCAGAGGTCATTAAGTACGGAGTGGTTTTTGACAAAGCGTTTTTTGAGTTTCTGCGCGATAACGAGGCAAAAGACAATCTCGAATATGTAATAACTCGCTGTGTGGAGTTAAAGCGCGACATTGTAAATGCCGACGAAAAGGAAAAAGGCGTCAGAGCACTTCTGAATTTCGGTCATACCGTAGGTCACGCCATAGAAAAATGCAGCGGATATAAAATTCCACACGGAAGTGCGGTTGCTGTCGGAATGGTAATAATATCGAGGGCGGCATATAAATGCTCCTTCTGTGACGAAAATTACACCGATATTATAGCGTCACTCAATAAAAAATATTCTTTGCCCGTCAGTACCGATTTTTCCGCAAGCGAGCTTTCGTCTGCGGCTATGGCGGATAAAAAACGGTCGGGCGACAAAATAAAACTGATAATTCCCGAATCTCTCGGTAACTGTGTTATAAAAAGTGTACCGACTTCGGAGCTTGAAAAAATAATCGGTGAGGGACTCTGTTAATGAATATAAGGCTGAAACCGTGCCGCTTTTGCGGTGAAGTCACGGCAATATCGTCAAAATCTGACGCTCACAGGCTTTTAATTGCCTCGGCGCTCAGCGACAGACCGACTTTTATAAGGTGCAACGCGCGTTCTGCCGATATAACGGCAACGGTGAATTGCCTTAATTCGCTCGGGGCGGATATAAAATTTGTTGATGGCGGCATTTCGGTTAAACCCATCAAAGAAAAAAGAAAAAGTGCCGTACTCGATTGTAATGAGAGCGGCTCAACCATCAGATTTTTACTTCCCGTTGCCGCATCACTCGGTACAAACACCGAGTTTACCGGTGGCGGCAGACTTCCGGAACGTCCGTTGTCTCCGCTGCGCGAACAAATGGAGGCTCACGGTGTCGTTTTTTCACCGATAAATGTATTTCCGGTTAAAATAAACGGCAAAATGATATCGGGCGAATTTACGATTAAGGGAAATATAAGCTCGCAGTTTATTACGGGGCTTTTGTTTGCACTGCCGCTTTTAAACGGCAACAGCATTATTAACGTTATACCGCCCGTTGAATCAAGGCCGTATATAGATATGACGCTTAATACGTTGAAAAAATTCGGTATAACCGTCACGGAAAAAAGTAATTCCTTCTTTATACCCGGAGGGCAGAAATATGCTTCGCCGGGTACTGTCGAATCTGAGGGCGATTGGTCAAATTCGGCATTCTTTCTGACGGCAGGTGCCGTTTCGGGCAGAGTCACCGTAACGGGGCTTGACGTCTCGTCCGTTCAGGGCGATAAACAAATACTTACGATTCTCAAAGAAATGGGAGCCGAAATAACCGTGGAGCAAGGCAGTATAACCGTTAAAAAGGGTGATTTGCACGGTATAAATATCGATGCGCGAAATATTCCCGACCTTGTTCCTATAATTTCCGTGGCAGCAGCCGCGGCAAATGACGGAGAGACCGTTATAACGGGTGCCGAGAGGCTTAAAATAAAGGAGTCCGACAGACTCGCGGCAGTTTACGAAAGCCTTAAAGCTCTCGGGGTCGATATATCGAAAACCGATGACGGACTTGTGATAAACAAAACGGGTATTGTCGGCGGCGGTGCTGTCAGCGGCTATAACGACCACCGTATGGTTATGGCTCTCTCTGTTTTGTCCGCTGTTTCAAGCGGCGATATTATTTTGCGTGGGGCAGAAGCGGTAAATAAATCTTACCCGAATTTCTTTGAAGATTTTTCTTCGCTCGGAGGTAGTTACAATGTCATCAATTCTTAGAGGAAACAAGATAAATGTCTCGGTTTTCGGTCAGTCGCACTCCGAAGCGATAGGTTGTGTTATTGACGGACTGCCGGCAGGCGTAAAGCTTGACACCTTGTCAATAGAAAAATTTATGGAGAGAAGAGCACCGGGTCGCAATAAATATTCGACAACGCGCCGCGAGGCGGACAAGCCCGTAATATTGTCGGGACTTGTTGATAATACTACGTGCGGCGCGCCTCTTGCGATGATAATTGAGAATACAAATACGCGTTCGGGCGACTACGGTAATATACGGACCCTTCCGCGTCCGGGTCATTCCGACTATGCTGCAGCTGTAAAGTACAACAGCTTTAATGACATTGCAGGCGGCGGACACTTCTCGGGCAGGCTGACTGCGCCGCTTTGCTTTGCAGGAAGCGTTTGTATGCAGATTTTAAAACTAAAGGGCATAGATATTAAGGCTCATATTGCGGCAATAGGCGGCATTGAGGATGAAAAATTCGACCCCGTCAGCATAACGGACGAAAATATCGCGGAAAAAGAATTTCCCGTAATAAATGATGCTGCCGGAGATAAAATGAAGGCTGAAATTGAAAAGGCGAGGCTTGACGCAGATTCTGTCGGCGGAATTATAGAGTGTGCCGTAACGGGTGTAAAAGCAGGTTTCGGCGAGCCCATGTTTGACGGCATTGAAAATCGCCTTGCCGCCGCCGTTTTCGGAATACCTGCCGTAAAGGGTATAGAATTCGGCAGGGGCTTTTCGTCGGCGCTGCTGCGCGGAAGCGAAAATAACGATGAATTTATTGTATCGGACGGCGCAGTACGAACCGAAACAAATAATCACGGCGGAATTCTCGGCGGTATAACAAGCGGTATGCCCATAGTTTTCCGTGTGGCAATAAAGCCGACTCCGTCCATAGGTAAGCCTCAACGGAGCGTAAACCTTGAAACTATGGAGGAAGAGGAGCTTTTGATAAAGGGCAGGCACGACCCTTGTATAGTGCCGCGTGCCGTACCGGCAGTCGAAGCGGTAACGGCTGTGACAATGCTTGATATAGTTCTTTAAAAAATCCGAAAGGGCAATGGCAATGGATAAGGATATTAATGAATTACGAAATGAGATAAACAGTATCGACCGCGAATTTGTGGAGCTTTTTATAAAGCGTATGGGAGTTTCGTTGTCGGTAGCCGAGTATAAGAAAAAAACCGGTATGCCGGTGCTTGACCGTGCTCGTGAGCGGGAGCTTTTAAACCGTGTAGCAAAAATGTCGGGCGACGAGATGAAAACATACACAAGGCTTCTTTATTCCACCGTGTTAAATCTCTCCCGTTCGTATCAGCACAGCTTCCTTGACAATACGTCCGTTTTGACCGAAAAAATACTGTCGGCGTCCGCAAATACCGCCGATGTTTTCCCGACTGAAGCCGTTGTCGCGTGTCAGGGTGTAGAGGGCGCATATTCGAGCCTTGCCTGCGAAAAGCTGTTCCGTTATCCAGATATAATGTTTTTTGACAGATTTGACGGCGTCTTTTCAGCCGTTCAAAACGGGCTTTGCCGCTACGGCATATTGCCTATCGAAAACAGCACGGCAGGCTCCGTAAATAAGGTTTACGACCTTATGAGCAAAAATAAATTTTATATAGTACGCAGTATACGCCTCAAGGTTGACCACTCGCTGCTTGCGAAAAAAGGAACGTCACTCACCGATGTAAAAGAGATTTTTTCTCACGAGCAGGCAATCAATCAGTGCTCGGAGTTTTTAAATTCTCTAAGCGGAGTTAAGGTCACCGTTTGTGCCAATACGGCAATGGCTGCCAAAATGGTCGCAGAGAGCAATCGCCGTGATGTTGCGGCTATATCTTCGGCTAACTGTGCAGGGCTGTACGGGCTTTGCCAGCTGTCCTCGGATATACAGGATACGGGCAATAATTACACACGTTTTATATGTATCTGTAAAGACCTTGAAGTCTATCCCGGTGCCGATAAAACAAGCCTTATGATGACCCTGCCGCATGAGCCGGGTGCGCTTTACAATATACTTGCGAGATTTTTTGCGTATGATATAAACCTTTTAAAGCTTGAAAGCCGACCCTTAAAGGACAGGGATTTTGAATTTATGTTTTACTTTGACATAGAGTCGCCCGTTCACTCAGACGGCTTTTCTCGCGTTATTACCGAGCTGTCGGAAAGTATCGACGATTTTACGTATCTCGGCAGCTATTCCGAAGTGCTGTGACTAAATCCCGTGGGGGAAGTTATTAAGAAAACTAAATAATCTGTTTACAAAATGTTAATCAAAAGTACTTTTTGCCGAAACATTTTGTGTTTATACTAAAGACATCAAATCAAGAGAACGACATAAGCTGTTGATTTGATAAAAAGATTGTCAGATCTTTTTAGACTTTTTCATTACTTTCTCCCCCTTCTTAAAAGCAAAAAACAAACCGTCCGATCTCCCAACGGACGGTTTGTTTTTTTATCTGTTTTTTTATAAAAGCTTATTTAACACTTCCGCAAGCTCCGAAACGTTTTGGTAACGCTTTGACATCTGCGCCATGATACATTTGTTAATTACTTTGCCGAGTTTACCTTTCGGTGTGTCAATCGTGGGGTGTACTCCGAGAAGCAGCTCGTTTAAAAGAACTCCCACGGCGTAAATATCGGTAACGGGACCCGATTGGTAAATTCCGAATTGCTCCGGTGCCGCATATCCGGCAGTACCTAAATTTTTGGTGTCCGCGTACTTGCTGTCGTCTGTAAGTCTTGCTATACCGAAGTCTATGATAACCGCTTCGCCCTGCTCGGTTATTATTATGTTTGATGGCTTTATGTCGCGGTGTATTATGCCGAGGGAGTGTATAAACACAAGCCCGTTGCAAATATCGAGCGCGTATTTTACGGCAAGCTCCCGTTTGAGCGTTCCGCCGTTCGCTTCCACGATATGTCTGAGCGTTGCGCCGCTTATGTATTCCTCAAGTACGGTTACGTCCTCGTCGTTTGAGCAAACTTCGTATATCGTTGCGGTATTTTTATTGAGTTGTCCTCTGAGACGTCGCAGAACGTGATCGTTGCGGTTTTTTTGACTTATCTTAACAATTTGCTTTGCCGAATCATTTTTTTGATACAGATAAACACTCGACTGCACAGAATCCTTAAGTGTGCTTTTTAACGTGTATTCTGTTTTTAGGTATTCGTCTATATAATTGCTTAATTCGCTCACGTTAAATAACTCCGTTTCGGTATCAGTAATTATAGTCGATGTTAACTCCGTGTCGCGTAAAATCGTCAATATCCGATCGTGACATCGGATTGCCTTCCTGCAGATGTATGGCTCTGAGATTAGGCGGACGATATGATTTTTCCGTCATTCCCGCCCACACCGTTGCCCGTGCCGGAACATACAGCTCCTCGATATACGTGTTAAGGTTGAATTGTTTTATGATGTTGTAATAATATCCCTCCGGAATATCCGGCAGGCGGTATGCTTTATCATTCTTGGTTTGCGGATAATATGCAACAGAAACAGCCTTCGGATTGGCGGTTGTGCTTTCCTGTCGGGAGAAAAGCACGTCTCCGTCTGTCCAGTATCTTGTTTCAAACGGCTTTCCGCCTTCCGCGATAACCTTTTTTAAATGGGTATTCGACGGCAAAATATTGAAGTCGAAGTAATGCGACGGGGTAGCATTTATGCGAAGCTCCTCAAGATAAAAGCAGTCATTTATAAAAACATACCACGTCTCGTAAGGAACGGTAAAGGACTTGTCTTTTTTTGCATATGGATAAAAGTATAAGCCGTCTAAATCAGAGGAATACAATACTCCGTCCTTTGACGTCATATAAGCATATCTGCGGCTTGCGGTGTCGGCTTTTGACGGCTTCGATGTAGTTTCGATTGCCGCAAGCTTCGGGGTTCCTTCAAAAAGATAACACCAGGAATCACTATAGGAGTACAATGAATAGTCGGCTAAATAACGTCCGTATGACAATTCATACGGAAATGTGATTTTTGTAAGATTCGGCAGATTGTAAAAAACGGCTGGAGCGCAATTCGAAGAAGCCGGTAAATAGAATTGACGCTTGGAGAGGTCGTCGGCACCCTCAAATGTTATAGTCCGTATTACATCGTTGTTTTTAAACGCACCGCCTGCGATATATGTTACCGGAATGTCATGTATGAATGCGGGCACAAGCACATTTGCGCTGTGTCCCTCGTAGCCGACTATTTTAATGTATGAGCCGTTTGCTGTGGCTATCGTCTCGTATTTCAGCCCCTCCGATGACGGCGGAGAATTATCTGTAATGTTCTCTTCGGTTTTGCTGCTCCCCGTATTGCTGCCGACGGTTCCCGAACCCGTATTTCCGGTCGAATAAACGGAGTCCTCGGCTTTGTCCTGCACCGCTTCGCCTTGGCTGCCGTTTTCGGCGTATGTATTGTCGGTGCCTTCGGCGTCGTCTTTGTTATGCGTAAAACTGCCGAAAAGCTTTCCGAAAAAGCCTTTTTCCTCTTGCGGTACTTCAACATATTCGTAAACATTGTCGCCGTTTTCATCGGTGACGGCTTCCCCGTTTTCGTCGGTAACGAGAACCGCCATGGTTTCGGGCTCACCTAAAGCTGCGGTGCGTATTTGTTTTCTTGTGAGTACGGCAAGAATACCGCACAGCAGAAAGGTGCATACAAGAACCGCCGCCGCAAATATTTTTCGCCGCGCTTTTTTGTTGACGAGCGGTAAAGCATTTTCCGCTTTAGGCTTGCTTATATGCTTTTTGGTATGCTTGTGTGTCGGCTTTTCATCGTGATTGCCGTTTTTTGCGCCGCAGCTTTCCGGTGATGCCTCTGTGCCGAGTGCCGAGAAACAGTTAAGGCAGAAATTAGCCTCATCAGGCATCTCTTTCTGACAAAACGGACATCTTTTTGCCATTTTTTCCCCGTCCTTTAAAAAATGTTATTTTAAATCTTCTTCTCCAAATGATAGAAGCTTGTCCGAAACCTCGTATATGCTGAGTTTTCGGTTGATGCCGTGGATTATAATACTGTCGCGCTTTATCCGTGGGTAAAGCTGTGATCTTCCGCAAAATTTAAGGGCAGTTTGACACTCGTCAAGCGAAAGACCGAGTGCCAAGGCAAGACGAATTATCTTATCGCGCGACGGAATTTTTCTGCCGTTAATCACATCGTAAAAATACACGTAGCTGAAGTCCGATTTGTTGATAATATCGGTTTTTGTCATTCCCGATTTATTTATCAGTTCTTTCCAAAAATTACTCAAATCGATATTGATGAAAGAGTCTGAATTGCTTTGAATATAGTTTTCTATCGGAACCTTACCGTCGTTTAATTCCTCCATAAGGTCATTTGTGTTTTTTTCTGAGGCTTTTACCCCGGACGCCGTCATTTGAAATACCCCTTTCGTGCTGTTTTGCCGCAATAAAAATACTTTTTTAAATACAAAAGTAATTTAAAAAAGTATACAAACCGCAACAAATTGTCTATATATAAGATACTCAAAAAACGGCGGTTTGTCAATAGAAACGGCGATTTATCGCGCTTTTTGGCAGGAATACAAGTCGGATGCTGCAAAAAGAAATTTTGATTTTGTACTCAAACGGAGAATAGCTTTTGCACAAAACCCCGTGTAAAATTTTAAATTGTGTTTTTTATTGCATAAAAACGGTTTTTGATACAATTTTTATGTTTGCAAGACGCACTTTTATTATATGAAAACAAAAGGGGTATTTTTTTGATTAACATTGCGATTTGTGACAGTAATGATTTACAGCGAGAGCATATTGCCGCGCTTGCGGATATAATTTTAAGCAAATGCTCGGTAGAGCATAAGATATTTTCATTTGCGAACGGAAAAGAGATGTCGGATTTTGTTTTTACAAGGGGCAACGTCTGCGATATAGTTTTTCTCGGTATAGACTCCGACAGTGAAAACAGACTTGAGCTCTCTTTGAGGTTTACCGACGCTTTCCCCGATGCTCAGGTGATATTAGTTTCCGCATATGCGGAAAATGCGCGGAATATTTGTGCCGTGAAGTATGCTGATTTTCTTGTGGAACCGATAAATGCCGATGATTTGCAGCTTGTTCTCATACGTGCTTTGCAAAATGTCATTAAGGCGCAGCCCGCATACATCACGTTGAGTTATGACAATGCCGTTACGGTGCTGAACACAAATGAAATCAAATACTGCGAAAGCAACGGGCGAAAACTGATTTTTCACACTCTTTCCGGAACATATACGGCATATATTAAAATAAGCGAAGCGACCGATAAATTGCCGCCGAATTTCGTTCGACTGCACAAGAGTTTCGTTGTCAATTTTGATTATATTGCCGCGATATATCCGTATGCCGCAAGACTTCGTGACGGAACCGAAATTTCGATTCCTCAAAAAAAGTATAAGACCGTTAAGGAAATGTTTATTTCATATGCCGATGCCGGGTGAGCTGTTCAGCCGCCGCTGTAAAAAATTCTGTACATATTTTTTCTTTTTGTTTGCCAAATCGTTTTTCTGTGGTATACTACTGTTGTTTCCGCGCGGGCGCGAGGGTCATCGCTTCCGCTTGGTTTAAAGCTATAAAAAAGAAGGCGAAAAGCGGCATATGAAAGAAAATAAAAAAGAACTGATAAAGCTGATTTCAAAAATAGCGGTGGCGTTGGCCGTGTTTGTTTTTGTGCTTATAAACTATAAAGAGCTTGTAAATATAGATGTACGTGAAATTGTTTCGGCGGCTCCGTCGCTTTTGCCGGCCGTATTGTCGGTTCTTGCGATATATTGTGTAAAGGGGCTTGTGCTTGTTATTCCGGCGTCACTCGTCTATATTTCAGTCGGTATGGCATTTTCCCCTTTGACGGCGGTGCTTGTGAATATCGCCGGAATACTTGTTGAATTTACGGCGTCATACCTCTTCGGGCTTTTCCTCGGCGGCGATTATATAAATAAGATGATGCAAAAGCAAAAGTACGGTAAAAAGATACTTGAAATGCAGGAAAATAAAAAGGACGCGTCCGTTTTCCTTATGCGCTTTATAACCGTGTTTCCGCTTGATTTTGTAAGCCTGTTTCTCGGCAGCAGTAAGTATAATTTCGGAAAGTACATTTTGTTTTCGTTCCTGGGGCTTGCTCCGAGAGTAATATTGTTTACGATTCTCGGTGACAAAATATATGATTATATCCCAATGAAGCTCATAATGACCATATGTCTTTTTGCCATTCCGGTTGCGGTTATAGCGATAATAATTAAAGCCGCGGTTGACAAAAAGCGCAAAAAGAACGAAAGTAACGAAAATACGGCCGATAAAGCCGAGATGAAATGATATGATTTGACAAATTGCGCTTGCGGAAGTATAATATCCGAGATATAAAAAAAGCGTTGATGAGAAACAGTAGATAGTATTTGTCGCTTCAGAGAGCGGGCGGTCGGTGAAAGCCCTGCGGCGTTATTATCGAACCCGTCTTTGAGCTCCGCGCAGAACGCGGCGGGCGTCCCGTTACAGACAAATGAGAGCGGATTTTCCGAATACAGGTGGTACCGCAGGCTATTTTGTTAGTTTGTCCTGAATGAAGCTATGGCTTCGTTCGGGATTTATTTTTTGTTGAACCGGAGGATTATGTATGAAACTTGATAAGCTCGTAGGCGAGAGATTCAAAGAAAAGCCGTCCGACTGCGTTATTGACAGCCACGCACTGATGCTGCGCGGCGGATATATGAAGGGCGTCGCTAACGGTATTTATTCGCAGTATACACCGCTTAACCGTATATGCCGTAAAATCGAGGATATACTTCGCGACGAGATGGATAAGGTAGGCGGCCAGGAGGTTAAATTCCCGGTAGTGCTTCCCGCAAGTCTTTGGGACGAATCGGGCAGATATGAGAGCGTCGGCAGCGAGCTTATGCGCTTTACCGACCGTAATAACGCTCGTCTTGTCCTCGGTATGACTCATGAGGAGGCGTCGGTGCAGCTTGTTCGCGAGTATGCAAATTCATATACAAAATACCCGTTTATGATATATCAGATTCAGACGAAGTTCCGCGACGAGGCAAGACCGCGCGCAGGGCTTATCCGTGTTCGTGAATTTACCATGAAGGACGCATATTCCTTCCATACTTCGCAGGAGGATCTTGAGGAGTACTACGCTGAGGTCTACGAAGCATATAACCGCATTTTTGCACGTGCCGGCTTGCCGGAGGTAGTTGCCGTAAAGTCGGATTCAGGTATGATGGGCGGCAGCGTTTCGCATGAATATATGCTCTTAACTCCGGTAGGCGAGGATACAATAGCATACTGCTCCGATTGTGATTACAGAGCGAACATGGAGGCAGCGGCGAGCATTACGGAAAACAAAAAGGACGGTGACGACGAGGAGCTGAAGCTTGTCGAAACACCGAATATCCATACAATAGAGGATATCTGCACCTTCCTCGGAACACCGCTTGAAAAGTCATGTAAGGCCGTTGTGTACCAGCAGAATTCGGATGACAAATTTGTTGTCGTATTTATAAGAGGCGATCTCGACGTAAACGAAACCAAGCTTACTAATTATCTTTGCGAAAATATCCACCCCGGAGTTATTACGGAGGAGTGCGGTCTTAAAGCCGGATTTATCGGTCCGTGTAATTTAAGCGGCGACTTCAGAGTTGTTTATGACAGCTCGCTTAAGGGCACAAACAACCTCTCGTGCGGCGCAAATAAAGAGGGCTATCACTATACAGGCCTTTGTATGGAGCGCGACGTTCCCGATGCCGAATATGTTGATGTAGCCAAAATAACCGCCGGCGGCATTTGCCCGAATTGCGGCAAGCATACCATAAAAATTTCACGCGGCATCGAGGTAGGAAACATATTCCAGCTCGGAACAAAATACACAAAGAGTATGAATATGACATACCTCGATAAGGACGGCAACGCGCAGTACCCCATAATGGGCTGCTACGGTATAGGCGTCGGCAGACTTGCTGCGTCGGTATGTGAAGCTCACCATGATGAATACGGTCCTATTTGGCCTATGTCAATAGCACCGTGGCAGGTTCATCTTTGCTGCCTTCGCTCCGACGATGAAAACGCCAAGAGCTTTGCCGACTCCCTTTACAAGGATTTGCAGAATGACGGAGTTGAGGTCATATATGACGACAGAAACGTGCGTCCGGGCGTAATGTTCTCCGACGCCGACTTGCTCGGTGTTCCCGTAAGAGTAATAGTGAGCCCCAGAAATATGGCTGAAAATGTCTGCGAGGTTGTTACAAGAGACAAATCCGTCAGCAAGAAGGTTCCGGTTTCCGAGGTTAAGGAAACGGTTGAGCAGATGGTTCGCGATATGCTCAAAAAATATATTGTCACCCAAGACTGATTTTTTGGTTGACAATCAAAACGGTTAATGTTATACTCCTTTAAGTTTCAGCTTAAAGGAGTATTTTTATGGCGGAAAAGGAAATTAAAGCTAAAAGAAGCAACAGGCAAAAAACGCTTGATATGGTATACATAGCGATATTTGCCGTAATAATTGCCGTTTGTTCGTGGATCTCGGTGCCCATGGTAGTGCCGTTTACGCTTCAGACCTTCGGTGTTTTCTGCGCCGTCGGCTTGCTCGGCGGTAAAAGGGGAACCTTGTCCGTTCTCATATATGTATTACTCGGAGCTGTCGGAGTCCCGGTATTCGCGGGATTTTCAAGCGGCATAGGCACGCTGTTCGGTGTGACCGGCGGATATATAATGGGATTTATATTCACCGCACTTATCTATTGGCTCATAACGGCGATTTTCGGAAAAAAGCTTTGGGCGATAATCCTCGGAATGGTTCTCGGACTTTTGGCTTGCTATGCCTTCGGTACGATTTGGTTTATGGTCGTTTATGCGCAAAAAGCGGCACCGATAGGACTTGCGGCCGCCCTTATGAAATGTGTTGTTCCGTTTTTGATACCGGACGCGTTTAAAATCGCCCTCGCCGTAGTTATAACAAAGACGGTGCCGAAATATGTCAAAATTTTTGATTAGACCGCATCACCTTTTGTGTATGCGCTATTTTCAAGGCTGCGGCTATTCGGATGAATTTACCGAAAATATGCGGTATGTAATATCAAATCTGAAAAACGGCAGCGAGGTTCTTTTGACTCGCGGCTGTGATGACATCTGCCGCAAATGCCCCAATAACAGAAAAAATATGTGTTGCGACGGTGAAAAGGTTAAAAGCTACGACAGTGCTGTAATAAGCTCGTGCAATCTCGATTTTGACAAGGTGTATGAGTACGGCTGTCTTTATTCGGTTGTCGAAAATAATATCATAAAAAAAGATATGCTCCGCTTTGTATGCGGCGACTGCCAATGGTTTCATATATGCGGCATAGCACGGGTGTGACAAAAACTTCGATTGAACATTAAAAAACTGCTGTAAAGGCTTATTCTTTACAGCAGTTTTTTGCGTTTTGCACGGCGTATTGTTATTTCTTAACGGTAAAGTACATAGGACTTGTAAATCCTATCATATACCTTTGACCGTTTATCTTTCCCCAAAGCTCGGCTATATACCAGCCGGGCTCACAGTTTAAGGTAAAGGACAGAGCGTCGCCGCCGTATTTTGACTCGAACACGGTCTGGCGTCCGTTTCTTATTAACCTTACCGATTCCAAGGTGATGTTGAATTTCTCCCAATGCTCTTTTCGTGTATTCGGAAAAACTTCTATTTTAATTTTTGCTTTGCCCTCCTCCAAAACATCGCCTACGTTATATTCAGCATCGTTTCGCTGTGCCGTAAGTGTTATCAAAGGACCCATGGTAATTGACGTTCTTCCGTTTTGCACGGCTTTTTTTATTTCCGCACCGGTGAGCGTTTCGCTTTCGGTGCCTATGTAAGTGCAGCCGTATGGCTCCGTTTCGTCGGATTTCTTGTGCCAGTCCTTGCCGTAGGTTGCGGCAAGGTGATACCCCTTGTCAAGAAGACCCGTCCAAAGCGAAAAGGCGCGCTCGTTTGCCGATTTTGACGGCGGAAACGGCTTTGACCATACCTCGATATAGTCCACATTTTCCCATTTTTTTACGTGATAGTCCCAAAAGCAACCGGTGCACATCGGGCTTCCGAGCTCATACGGATGTGCTATACCTACCATACCGCCGCGCTTTTTGACCTCGGCGATTTTTTCGTCTATGTTGTCGGGAACGGCGTCGCGCCAGTCCACAAATTCCTTGCAGTCGGTGACAAGCATATGGCCGAAAAAGGTAGTCCATTCTATTCCCTTCAAAACGGAAACGTATTTCTTTTCTCTTTCCTCGGTAATTTCGTCCCAGCCCGAAACGGTGTTGTGGTCTGTAAGGGCTATACCCGAGAGCCCGTATTCCTTAGCTGTTTGCATAAGCGACTCCACGGTGAATTTGCCGTCGCTGTGCAGGGTGTGACAGTGCATTTCGCACGGGAACCATTTAAGCATTGCTTTTCACCTCGCCGAAAACTTTTATATTAAACGTACATTCGTCGGTAACAAGCGCGTGTACGTTTATTGTTATTCTGTAAAGGCCGCTCGGAAGCCTCGTTTTTATAAATCCGCGAGAGCTTTCCGTTTCCGAAATAATGTGCGTTTGGCGGCTGTCCTGCCTGTGAGCGCAGCCGATATAGCCGTCCGGACTGTCAAGCGATACCGTGAGCAGATTTTTAACCGGCAGGTATTCGTACCAAGGCTTATATCCCTTTCTGTACGGCTCCGGAGCATACTTTTCAAATCCGTCGTCTATGTATTTGTGCGCCTTTTCTTCATCGTCGAGGTTTTTCGGCGAATACGAGAATTCAATTTTCATTTTTTCAAGCTCCTCCGCAACATAAAATTGCAGCGGAACGTTGGTTTTTGTGTCATTGGGCGTCAGCGTTTTCGTCTCTTCAAATATCAGACTCATCTTTTCCCTCCGTATTGGTGTTAATGACCTTTTCGGCAAGAGCCTCGGTCAAAAAGTCAAATATGATTATGCCGAACGGTTTATCGGGCAGAGAATATTCCGAAAACATTTTGTTTATATATTCGGCATTTTCTCTCGGGTTGCCTCTTGTGCTCAAAAAGTTTAACGCCATAATATTTTTGTGCGGTCGGTAATCGCCGAGCATGGTTGTGACGGCAGACTGCCATTTTTCCTCTTTTTTAAGGGCGTATCGGTCCTGTATTATTGCCTTTTCGTTTTTTTCGTTTCCGAACCAACACGGCAGCGGCAGGGGACTGTCCGTCCCTTTCTGATCCTCCCAATACGAAAAATCAAGTCCGTTGTCAACAGAGGAGAGGTCGTTTGTGCCGAGCATACAGCGCCTCATAAGCACTATTTTGCCGCGAACCGCTCCGAGCTTCGGTATCTTGTTTTCCGTGTGCCAAAGGTCTTTTTGCGAATCTATGTATCGGCTTCTGAAGCTTTTGTAAAAATCCTTTACGTTAACGCCGAAATCCATTTTTATGCTCACGATAACGGTTTCGGTCGGGTTTTCCTTTAAAAACTCGGCTGTGTCGCAAAGTATGTCGTCAAAAAGCAGCGTTCCGCTTGACAGCTCTTTTTCTTTGCGGCATCTTATAAAAAAATGTACCGCTTTGAATTTGTTATGACTCAATATAAGCCGTATATCGAGGAACCTCGCTCCGGACAACAGCTGATTTTTTACGGACATATCCTGGCAGCAAAATATCCGAGGTGTCGGAGCGGTTGTGAATCTTGCCGCGCTGTCGTGAGTTCCGGGAATACTTATCATTGACAGCGGTGTTTCGTCGGGAATGTTTTTCATCCATTTTTCGGTGCGCATAAAATCACCTCTTTCTATGCTATTGTATACCATAAATTGCCGGAGTGCAACTAAAGGCTTAATATAGTCATCTTCAGCATTACAGTCAACAAACATATAGACTTTTAAGCGCTTTTATGCTATTATTTTTCCTGTGAAAAAGTATGAAAAGGGGTGCTTCTTGTGGCGAAAGCAAAGAAAAAGGGTTTAAAAATATTCTGTATTGTTCTTTCGGTAATTCTTGTTTTTATAATTGCGGTTGCGGCAATAGAGTTTTGGTATTATCCGAAATATAAGAAAACCGAAAAACAGCCGTTTGATATATCCTCAAAGGCGGAGACGGACGAGATAACCGTTATGAGTGCCAATGTGCGCTGCATCAGCCCCACCGATATAGGCAAAAAGAGCTGGTGTTACCGCGCGGGTCTCATAATTGAAAACGTGGCCTCGGTTATGCCGGATGTTATAGGCTTTCAAGAGGTTACAAAGATCCATTACGCATATTTGCAAGATACGCTTAAAGGATATGACAGCGTTATAGAGTATCGAGATAATACATATCTCTCGGAGGGCTGCCCCATATTTTACAGCACCGAAAAATTCGAGCTTGAGGATAAAGGCTCATTTTGGCTTTCCGAAACGCCCGAGGTTATGAGTAAGGATTGGGGCGCAGCGTGTTACAGAGTTTGCAGCTATGTTATACTTAAAGAAAAACAGACAGGTAAAGATTTTGTTGTGTTTAACACTCACCTTGACCATATCAGCGACGAGGCGCGCATAAACGGAATTCGCGTTGTGCTTGACAAAATTGCACAGTTCGGAGGCAAGCCGTCGATAATTATGGGCGATTTTAATGCTAAAGAGAACAGCGAAACATATAAAATGGCAACCGAAAACTTTAACGACGCCAAGTACCTTACGGATAACCCCGACAACTCCTGTACATATCAGAATTTCGGCAAGGCACTTGACAGAAGCTGTATAGACTATTTTATGGTTTCAAAGACGGGTGTTACGGCGCAGAGCTTTGAGATTGTGAAAAACACATATGACGGAGTATATCCGAGCGACCATTTCCCGATTGCCGTTACACTTATGCTTACAGACTGATACCGTATTTAATGAAAGGATAAAAAATATGACCGGAAAAACGCTTGCAAGAGAATATCTTTGCTCCGTGGTTCGTTCGGCTCTGCTCTCGGAGCCACTGTCCGATATACCCGAGGGCACCGATAAGGTTTTCCTCGTGAAGCTCGCATATCGCAACAGCGTTCAGGTCATACTCTACCTTGCTTTTAAAGATAAGCCGGGGGCTTTGCCGCAGGAATATATGTCAAAGCTTGAGCGTTCATATAAGGCGGCGATTCTCCGTGAGAGCGCACAGCAAAACGAGCTTAATTTCATAAGAAAAGCTTTTGCCGAAAACAATATAGATTTTATGTGCCTCAAGGGAGCACACCTCAAAGCACTTTATCCTGTGCCGGAAATGCGCTTTATGGTGGATATGGACATTCTTGTCAAAAAAGAGGACGTTTTGCGCGCGGAAAAGCTGTTGACGGAACGCGGCTTTTCTCGCGAAATGAACAACGGCAAGGATATAGTCCTTATAAATCCGCCGTTTTTAACCGTGGAGCTTCACAATATGCTCTTTATTGAGAGCGACAGTCGGCACGACTATTTTACCGACGTTTGGAAGCGAGCCGTAAAATGCGGCGAGCACGAATATAAAATGACCGACAATGACCTTTATATATATGTTATGGCACATCTGGCGGAGCATTACAAGGACGGCGGAGCATGCTTCAGACCGACTATGGATATTTTTATGCTTAACCGCCTTAAAAGCGAAGAGCTTGATTTTACGTATATAGGCGGCGAGCTTGAAAAAATCGGACTTGCGCGCTTTGCGGAAAATATAAAAAAAGTCGGCGACATTTGGTTCGGCGATGCAAAGGACGACAAAGCTCTGTTCGTAATGCAGCAGTATATAGTTTTGGGTCCCCCCATACAAAATGCCGGCGCAGTAGCCGAAAATATGGAAAGCACGCGCTTTTCGGCGTTTATGCGAATGGCGTTTCCGCCGCTTAAGGTTATGGTGAAAAACTATCCCGTGCTTAAAAGACTGCCGTTTTTGCTGCCGTTTTATTGGCTCGTCAGGCTCGTTAAAAAGGGCGGCAAGGCAAAGAATAAGTCAAAAGAGCTTGAGGCGTTGACGGATAAGAATAAAAAGCTGATGAATGATATTTTTAAATCCTCGGGTCTGTAATACCGAATTCGGAGAGGCGGAAAATGAAAAACAAACAAAAAGTAAGCAGCGATAAATTTACCATGATGACGCAAATGCCGGTAAATAAGCTGATATGCAAAATGGCCGTTCCTACAATAATAACAATGCTGGTGTCTGCCGTATATAATATGGCGGACACATATTTTGTCGGGAAAATAGGCACCAGCGCAACCGGTGCGGTTGGCGTCGTCTTTTCTTTTATGGCGATAATCCAGGCGTGCGGATTTTTCTTCGGCCACGGATCGGGAAACTATATGTCGCGCAAGCTCGGCGAGCAAAAGACAGAAGAGGCGTCCGTAATGGCGTCAACGGGATTTTTTTCGTCGTTTGCCGTGGGAGTTATAATAGGCGTTTTGGGGCTGATATTCATTTCGCCCCTGTCAAAGCTGCTCGGTTCAACCGATACCATTTTGCCGTATACAAAGCAGTATCTTTTTTACATTCTCTGCGGAACGCCGTTTATGATGAGTTCGCTTGTGCTTAATAATCAGCTTCGCTTTCAGGGCAGCGCGGTAAACGGGATGATAGGCGTTACGGCTGGCGGAGTGCTCAATATTTTGCTTGACCCCATATTTATATTTGTATTTAAAATGGGGGTCGGCGGTGCGGGCTGCGCCACGATGCTGAGCCAGGCAATAGGCTTTGTGATATTGCTCATAGGCTGTACCAAAAAAGGAAATATCCGCATATCGTTTAAAAACTTCCGATTTAAAAAACAGCTCTATAAAGAAATCTTCCGCGGCGGAATTCCGTCCCTTGCAAGGCAAGGTCTCGCGTCGCTTGCCATGGTGGCTATGAACCGACTTGCAGGCGGTTACGGCGATGCCGCGATAGCCGCTATGTCCATTGTTTCAAAGATAATGAATTTTTTCGGAGCCGCCGTAATAGGCTTCGGTCAAGGCTTCCAGCCCGTATGCGGCTTTAATTACGGTGCGAAGAAATACGACAGAGTAAAAAAGGCGTTTTGGTTCTCCGTCAAGGTGACCACCGTATTTATGACCGTGGTTGCCGTTTTCGGCTTTATTCTGTCACCGTATGTTATAGCTTTATTCAGACGCGATGACACCGATGTAATTGCAATCGGTTCGTTTGCATTCAGGGCACAGTGCATATCTCTTCCGCTTTCGGGGTTTATAGTTACGGCGAATATGTATCTTCAGACCATAGGCAGGGCAAAGGCAGCCACCTTAACGGCTATGTCGAGGCAGTTTTTGTTTTTTGTTCCGGCGCTGTTATTGCTTGTGCACTTTTTCGGCCTTACGGGAGTCGAGATAAGTCAGGCAGCAGCAGACGTGGCTGCATTCCTGTTTTCAATGCCGATTTGTCTCAAGGTTTTAAATATAATGATGACCGAGGAGAATAAAATACAATAGCTAGTGTTGCCGAATGGCATATTGACTTTATCCGCGTAATATGTAATAATCACATATTACGGAGTCGATGACTTATGAGTGAAACCCTTCCGACCGATGCTCTGACGAAGCTCGGAAATGATGTCTTTTATGATATACGTGTGTTATCCGCAAAAGTGAATTCCTTGGTTATAACCGCGAAAGACTCGCCCGAAAAAGCCGATGAGCTTTACCTGTCTGTGCTTACAACGGTATGCGTCTACGTCGAAAATTATCTTGCAAGCCACTTTTCCGGGCTGAATTCGGAATATTTTGAACGCTTCTGCTATTCTAATATCTACGGAGCGGAACACAGATTTACCTCTTTAAAAAAGCTTGCGGAATTGTCGGCGTATACATTAAATTCCGTGCCGCAAAATATGTGTGATAAAAATGCCGATATAGCTTCGGCGGCAAACAGACTTTTTAATGTTTGCCGTGCTTCGGTAAAGGCAGCGTCTGCTCCGGTAAAATATCGAGACGGTAAAAAATACAGAGCTTTTAAGCCGTCAAAACGCGAACGACTGCTGCTTTGGGAGATCTGCGGAGGAAACCCGGAAGAAACGGCTGAAAAGGAATTAAGCTTTACATATATTGCAAGAAAAAACCAATCCGCCGCGTCGCCGAAAAAATATATACGCCTTTCGGCTTGGTCATTTTATACTTCGATTTTTTCATTGCTGCTTGTAAATTTAAGCGGAGCATTCATATTGCTTACGGTATTTTCTTTTCTTATGAGCATTATGCTTGCCGCTTTGTATGCGGTAAAGTCGCTTTCCTCTCATCGTAAGGAGCGCAATTACCGCGAAAAAAATATACGTTGAAAAAACATATTTTTGTCTTGTCTCGGATTGCTTTCTAATGCGGGGTGGGACTGTTTATATAGGACAGAAAGGATACGGAAAATGAAAAAAAGAATTATTGCGACATTAAGTGCTGTTTTGGCGGTGATATTATTGCTTTTCACTTCGGCATTTGCCTCATCTGCGGCAGATGACGGGCTTAAAAATGTTGACGGCAAATGGATTTATGTAAAAGACGGTGTAAAGGATACCTCGTTTACAAGTCTTGTAAAGTACTACAGCACATGGTACTATGTCGAAAACGGTGAGCTTAACTGGAGCTTTACCGGCCTTACCGATTATTACGGCACGAAGTATTATGTGGAAAACGGTGTACTCAATTGGGATTATACGGGACTTGCACTCTTAGGCAGCGACGAGTGGTATTATGCCGAAAACGGAGAGGTTAAAAACGACTATACGGGGCTTACATATTTTTGCGGCAGATGGTTTTACGTCGAAAAAAGTGCCCTTAACTGGGATTATACGGGGCTCACAAATTATTACGGCACATGGTACTATGTCGAAAACAGTATCCTGAATTGGAGCTTTACCGGCCTTACCGATTATTACGGCACGAAGTATTATGTGGAAAACGGTGTGCTCAATTGGAATTATACGGGACTTGCGCTCTTAGGCAGCGACGAGTGGTATTATGCCGAAAACGGAGCGGTTAAAAACGATTATACGGGGCTTACATATTTTTGCGGCAGATGGTTTTATGTCGAAAAAAGCGCACTCAACTGGGACTTTACGGGTCTTACCGATTATTACGGCACAAAGTATTATGTGGAAAACAGCATACTCAATTGGGATTATACGGGGCTTGCGCTCTTTGGGAGCGATAAATGGTACTATGCTGAAAACGGTACAGTTAAAAACGACTATACGGGTCTTGTGCACTTCGGCGACAGATGGCTTTACGTTGAGAAAAGTGCCTTTAACCGGGATTATACAGGTCTTACAAATTACTACGGCACATGGTACTATGTCGAAAACAGTATCCTGAATTGGAACTATACGGGGCTTACAAAATACTATGATACTTGGTATTACGTAGAAAACGGCGTTTTAAATTGGAATTTCAGCGGAGCGGTTTTATATGGCAAAACACTCTACTATGTAAACGGCGGCAGGATAACATGGGATTATAACGGTACGGCGGATTACAACGGCGTCAAATATATTTTTGTCGGGAGCATTGCTCAAACCGGAATATATAAGTCTAAGTACACCGACTATAATCTCGTTTACGCCGACGGTAAAACGGGCTGGTATGATTACGGGGACAATACATATTATATAGGAAGTGACGGCAGACCGCTGTACGGAAACCAATATATAGACGGCAAAAGATATTTCTTTAATGCAAACGGTGCAAAGGCATCGCTTTTCGGAGCGGATTTTTCAAAGCATCAGGGAACAATAGATTGGGCAAGTGTTAAGCAGTCGGGTGTGGAATTTGTAATTCTCAGAGCAGCGGTGCGCGGCTATGGTTCTTCGGGCAATTTGATGACGGATTCTCAAATAGCGGCAAACATTGAAGGAGCATTGTCTCAAAATATCGACGTCGGAATTTATGTGTTCAGCCAGGCTGTTACGACCGAAGAAGCTGTGGAGGAAGCGGAAAGAGCGCTTGATATAATTAAGGGTTACGATATTAAATTGCCCGTATATTTCGATTCCGAGTATTCGGGAGCTCCAAACCGCACGGGCAGAGCTGACGGCCTTACAAAAGCGGAGCGTACTTCTTTGGCGATAGCTTTTTGCGAAACAGTCAGAAATGCAGGCTATAAGCCAGGCGTATATGCGAGCAAATCATTCTTCTATAATAATCTTGGTTATGCCGCTTTTCAAAGCAGAGGATACGAAATTTGGCTTGCACATCATATTTCGTCCGTGACGGATTTCAAATATCCTTATAATATATGGCAGTATACAAGCAAGGGAAGCATAGGCGGTGTCCAAAGCGAATATGCCGACCTCGATATAGCGTATTATGATTACGCGAATGACAGCGATATGTCGGAGAGAGGAAAAAATGTTATGGTAACGGCATCGTCCGACGATTTCCTGTCGTTTGTTAACACCGAGGAAAAGATAACACGTTACATAAAAACGGGGCTTGCCTCGGATAAGGAGGAGGCGTTAAGAGCCGCTTCATTAATAACAAATCAAAACGCTTCAAAAGCCCTTATTGACGCAATAAATAAATTGAACTGAATAAAACATAATTAAATACCGACGCGGCATAGATTTTAATGTTTTTTATCTGTGCCGCGTCATATCTTTTACTAAACAATTATTTTGCCGATTGTCAATTTAAAAAAGTGAATTTCGGTTCACCTTTAAACACAAAATTCATTTTGCACCAAAACAGGTGTTTTTTACGCCGGTTTTAGCTGTTTTTTGAATTTTACACTTGCATTTATTGCATAAATGCAATATATTTATTTATGTATTTTATTTGGGAGGTTTATTATATGAAAGAAGAAAACAGAAGGTATGCCGAGGAAGCGTTCGAAATAGTCGAGCACGCTGCCAAAAAAATCGGCTCACGTCTGCCCGGATCCGACGGCGAAAAAGAGTACGCGGCTTATATGGGAGATAAGCTCAGAAGTATCGGTATTGAGCCTGTACGTGAGGAATTTGCCGTATCTCCGAGAGCGTCGATAGGCGGCATTCCGTATGCAGGTTATCTCGGACTTATTATGAGCGCTCTTGTTTATGTGGCTCTGCATTTGAGCGCGGTTTGGTACGGTATGGCGCTTGCTTCGGTTGTATGCTGGGTTTGGCTTATTTTAAGCGTTTTTCTTTATAAGACATGGTTCGATATGTTCTTTAAGCAGGAAATATCACAGAACACTTACGGTGAGCTTTTACCGCCCGACGGAAAATACGACTACACCATAATTCTTTCGGGACACACGGATACAAGCTGGTGCTGGAGACATTCCGCTCACGCTTCAAAGTTTAAAAAGACAAAGCCTGCCATGGGCCTTGTTGCAACCTTCGCCAAGGTTGGCTTCGGCGTTATATGCTTCCTTTTCCTCACTGCCGTTTCAATAGCCATGACCGTTATTTCAAGCGGTGTGTATTTCGGTGAGGTTTGGGCTTTAAAGATCGCCAATTCCGCCTCCTTTGCCAACTTCCTTTTTGCTATGCACTTCCTTCCCGTTGTTACGGCAATAGGCTGTATGTTTGTAGTTATGTGGGCTGATCCGAATCCGCGCAACGCTTCAAGGGGCGCTATGGATAACGCCACCGGTTGTGCTCTCAGCTTTGCCGTTACAAAATACTTCCATGATCATCCCGAAAAGATGCCGAAGAACTGCCGTATAATCGACTTCAACTGCGGCTCCGAGGAAGCGGGACTTCGCGGTTCTATCGCATTTACCCGTGAGCATAAGGGAGAGCCGATACTTGAAAACACATGGAACATCAATATCGACTCCGTTGCCGATAAAGATTTCTTTGAAGTTGTTATTAAGGATGATTGGCAGTTCTGCCGCTTTGATACCGACCTTGAAAAAATGTTTAAGGATACCTTTAACGAGCTCGGTATAGTCAGCAAGACAAACGGCTGCATACATAACCCCGTAGGCGGATGCGACAGCACTCCTATGACAAAGGCAGGTATGAAATCGGTTACCTTTGCGGCTCAGGACCCCACTCTTACCTATTATTATCATACCTGGCACGATATGCCCGAACGTTTTGAGCTCGAAACCGTCGGTGACGGCTTTGATGTTATTCTCGGAGTTATCGATAAAATAGATAAGTTCCAGCAGGCAAACGGTTTTAACGGACCTCAGAAATAATTAAGCTTTTTATATCCCCGAAGCATTGGCTCAGCCTTGTCTTCGGGGATTATTTTTTGCCGGAGCGTTAAAACCTTTTTATTGATTTTTGACCGTAACGTGATATACTAATATATACTATTTTTTGAAAGAAGAGATAAAGATGTTAACACTCGACAAAGTCTATCACGCTTCATTTGTTTTAAAAAACATAATTCGTAAAACGGATATGATTTTGGCGCCGAACATAAATCCCGAAAGTGAAATACATCTCAAGACCGAAAATTTACAGGTTACAGGTTCGTTTAAGGTCAGAGGTGCCGCATATAAAATATCACAGCTCTCTGAAGAGGAAAAGGCACGCGGCGTAATTGCCTGCTCGGCAGGTAACCACGCGCAGGGCGTTGCTTTGGCAGCTACCAAAAACGGTATTAAATCACTTATCTGCCTGCCGGACGGTGCTCCCATATCAAAGGTTGAGGCGACCAGAAAATACGGCGCGGATATTTGTCTTGTAGAGGGCGTTTATGACGACGCATATAATAAAGCTCTTGAGCTTAAAGATGAAAAGGGCTATACGTTTATTCATCCGTTTAACGATGAGGACGTTATAGCGGGTCAGGGTACCATAGGACTTGAAATACTCGATCAGATACCCGACGTTGACGTTGTTATTGTTCCCATAGGCGGCGGCGGACTTATTTCCGGCGTTGCTTTTGCGATAAAAGAGCTCAATCCGAATGTTAAGGTATACGGCGTTCAGGCTTCCGGTGCTCCGAGTATGCTGAAATCGATTGATGACGGTAAAATCGAAAAGCTTGATTCCGTTTCAACCATAGCCGACGGTATAGCAGTTAAAGAGCCGGGTGACATCACCTTCGCTATGTGTCAAAAATATGTTGACGGTATTGTAACAGTTTCCGATGACGAAATAGCCGCGGCAATACTTGCACTTATCGAGCAACAAAAGCTCATTACCGAGGGCGCAGGTGCCGTTTCGGTTGCAGCGGCTATGTTTAACAAAGTAGATGTCAAGGGCAAAAAGGTTTGCTGCCTCCTTTCGGGCGGTAATATCGACGTTACCATTTTGTCAAGAGTTATTAAGCGCGGACTTTTGAAATCGGGCAGAACATATTCTCTTACAATCGAGCTTCTTGACAAGCCCGGTCAGTTAAAGGGCGTTGCCGACATCATTGCAAAAGAGGGCGGCAATGTTATTTCAATTCATCACGAGCGTGCGTCCGAAGGCTCCGATATTAACGGCTGTTATCTTCGCATTGTTCTCGAAACCAAAAACTTTGACCATATAGCTCAGATAAAGAAGGCACTGACCGACGCCGGATTTATCATTAAGTCATATTAAGGAGGAAAAACAAATGATAAAAACACTTCACACTTCATCGGCACCTGCCGCAATAGGACCGTATTCACAGGGCAAAATCGTTGACGGATTTCTCTTTGCTTCGGGGCAGATAGCAATAAATCCTGCAAACGGCAACATAGAAGAAGATACAATTGAGGGTCAGACCAAAAGAGTTTGCGAAAATATCGCTGCGATTTTGAAAGAGGCGGGAGCTGATTTTGACAGCGTAATTAAGACAACCTGCTTCCTTAAAAACATATCCGATTTCGGTGCGTTTAACGAAATTTACGGTGAGTATTTTTCATCAAAACCGGCACGTTCCTGCGTCGGTGTCGGTGACCTTCCTAAAAACGCTCTTGTGGAAGTTGAGATTATAGCAAAGGTATAATCAGGCTTTGTAAAACCTCATTTTTGTTATTTCCATTTTAAAAGACAGGCCGTAATTCGGCTGAGTGTTTATATGGCACTTGCCTGAAAATAACATTTGCACAGCAGTGCGCTAGGCCCCCTCGGAGATGCGTCGGCATTATCCGAGGGGGTTCGTTTTTCTCGCCTTAAATTCACGGCAACTGCCCGTTTTTGTTGAAACAGCGTGCCCGCAACCGATTTTTTCCCCCTTGTAAACCGAATTGAAAACTAAAATGTATAGCGCAACCGCACTCTTTTCTGTATTATTTTGGCAACGGAAGCGAAAACCAACGCAACTAAAAAACCAAAAACCGATTAACATAAAAGGAGCGCACAACCATGAAAAAAACAAATACAATCCACTTCGGAATACAGAGAAAGATAGTTTCAAATATGACCACGGAAAGCTGGGAGACAATTCCTCACGTAACATATATGTATGAGCCCGACGTTACAAAGCTTATGCACGAGTATAAAAAATTAAATCTCGATCGTAACCGCGACAGCAAAATAACGCTCAATACCGTAATAATGAAAATCATTACCGAAGGACTTAAAGCAGCACCCGTTATGAATTCTCATATCGAGTTTAACCGCAAGCTTGTACGCGGCAGAGTCGACACATTTGAAGATATAAATATCTCTATGCCGATGATTCTTCCGAGCGGTGAAATGATGACCGTAAATCTTCGCGGTTTTGAAAGTAAAAATCTCGACGAAATGACCGACGCCGTAAATGACGTTGCAAGAAGAGCCGAGAATACCGACCTTAATGAGGCTATGTTTGACGTTTCATTGGATAACACCCTTACTGCTCTCAAAAAAGGAAAATTTATGCAGGCTGTATATCGTCTTATCGGATCTAAAACAGGTAAGCACAAGGTCAAGACCTTAAAGGGCGATGCAAAAAAAGAGTATGAGGCAATTCCCGAAACCGAACGCCTTACAAAGCGTGACATAGAGCAGGGAACCACCACCATTTCAAATCTCGGCTCGCTTTACCGCGAACAGTCCGGCGCTGCCGCCTTACTTGAAATAATACCGCCGCAGGTTACGGCGTTCGGCGTAGGTGCCGTTCAGGATAAGCCTATGGTTATAACAGACAGCTTCGGCAATAAGAGCATTGAAGCGCGCAAGGTGCTCCCTATATGTATAGCATTTGACCACCGCGCGCTCGATTTCGGCGATATTGTTCCGTTTCTTAAGAGGCTTGACGATATATTCGAAAATCCGAAGGTTATACACACCTGGAAAAGCAGCGATAAAAACAATAAGGTCGTTCGCCTCGACGCCTGATTTTTAACTTTGCTCCCAAATAAACCGGTCCGAAACGGCTCAGCCGCGGAGGATCGGTTTTTTTGTCACTTTTGATGTCTCGTCCGAATAATATGATATCGAAAGGCTGCACAAATAAATTATAAGGAGTAATATCTGTTGAATGAATTTTTGGATTTCTGTGAAAAATCTCTCAAGGCCGAAAACGCAGACAATTGTTGTCCCATGAAAACGGCAAGCGAGTATCTCGGCGTATCGCCTTTTCCGGAAAATACGGTAACTACAATGGCTTACGTTCCGTTTCAGACCGATACGACAATGTACGATGCCGAAACCGGGTATAAAAACGGTACTGTGTTTTCAGACCTTAATAAGCCGTTTTTAGGGGGAAGATGTATATGAATATGAGAAAGGCTATGCTGTTAAAGCTCGGCTCTCTTCAGTTCTCGCTTTGGGAGCTGCATCTTTATCTCGATACGCATCCCATGGATGCTGCGGCCGAAGCGCGTTATATGGGATACAAAAAAGCCTACGATGAAGTCAGAGCTGAATTTACAAAGAAATACGGCCCGCTGAATCCCTCGGAGGGCAACGGTGAAAAATGGTTGAAATCGCCGTGGCCTTGGGAAAAACAAGAGGAGTGTGTTAAATAATGTTTTCGTATGAAAAAATGCTGCAATATCCGGTAAATATAAAAAATCCAAATCCCAAATACGCTCAGATAGTATTAGAGCAGTACGGCGGACCCGACGGTGAGCTCGGTGCTTCGCTTCGCTACCTCTCTCAGCGTTTTTCGATGCCGTATCCTGAGCTTAAAGGACTTCTCACCGACATCGGTACCGAGGAGCTCGGTCACCTCGAAATGATAGGTGCCATAGTTTATCAGCTTACTCGTAATCTTACTCAAGAGCAAATTAAGCAAGGCGGCTTTGACGCATACTTTGTAAATCATACAACGGGGGTGTACCCGGCAGGGGCGAACGGCGTGCCGTTCAATGCGGGTGCCATAGCTTCAAAGGGAGACGTCATAACAAATTTGCATGAGAATATGGCGGCCGAGCAAAAGGCAAGAACTACCTATGACAATATTTTGAGACTTGTTGACGATCCGGATGTGAGAGATGTTATAAAATTCCTGCGCGAGCGCGAGGTGGTTCATTATCAGCGCTTCGGCGAGGGTCTCAGAATTGCGACGGACAAAATGAACGAGAAAAATTTCTACGCCTTTAATCCGAGCTTTGATACGGTATGTAACAAAAAAACGCGCTGATTTTGCTTGTTAACGCTCTGCCTTGGAGCGGATTTTCTGCAAACGGTGCGGTCACGTTCGTAAAAAATATAAAGCAAAGACCGTTCCTAATCAGGGACGGTCTTTAATATGTACATAAATACGGACATTTGTTGCGTTCTGACACAATGTGAGGTTTACACCCGTTATTTTTTATGATAAAATGACAATAGTGCAGTCTTTAATTTGTGCGGCACTGTTGTGATGACATTTCAGGATTAATCCGGGAAAAATAAAAAGACCTGCAAAAGCAGGTCTCAACTCACACACTGTGATGTTGCCAAAGCAACGGTTAGAATAAATTTTTATTTGAACTCGTAGTGTAATCTCGGTACTGAGATTGTCTACATCATAACATCTTGTTTAGGCTTTGTCAATATATTTTTTTAAAGGAGTTTTTTTATGGGTAACAAATTGCGGAATGTGGATGATTATTATTTAGGACTTGACATCGGCACCGAGTCCGTTGGCTGGGCGGTAACCGATAAGTACTATGTCATTCCGAAGTTCAAGGGCAACGCTATGTGGGGCGTACATCTTTTTGACGAGGGAGAGACCTCGGTGAAGCGCAGAGGCTTCAGAAGCGCAAGAAGACGCACTCAGCGAAAAAGGGAGCGCTTAGCCTTGCTGGAAGCGCTCTTTGATGAAGAAATTTGTAAAAAGGACTGCACCTTTTTCAGACGTTTACACGAGAGCGACTTGTGGCCGGAGGACAAGTCCGGCGACGATAAATACGCTGTTTTTGCAGACGAAAATTATACCGATAAGGATTTCCACAAGGAATATCCCACGATATATCACCTGAGATACGAGCTTATTAAAAATAAAGAGCCGCACGATGTAAAACTTGTCTTTTTGGCTCTTCACCATATTATCAAAAACAGGGGACATTTTCTCTTTGATTCCCTGTCATCGGCAGAGGACTTTAATTCGGCATACGAAACTATGTGCTCTTATCTCAGTGATAACGAAATACAGCTTAATTGCTCCGATATTGAGCAATTTAAAGCTATATTAAAGGACAGGCGTCAGGGTAAAATAGAAAAGACGAAGAATCTTGCCTCGCTTTTCGGTATAACAAAAAAATCCGATCCCGTTTCTTACGCCGTAATGGCGGTTTTAAGCGGCTCGACTGTTAAAATGTGTGATTTGTTTGGCGATGATGAACTAAAAACCGTAGAGAAAAACAATATATCTTTTGCAAGCGGCTATGAAGAAAACGAAGAAATATACGCGTCCGTTTTAGGCGATCGCTTTGAGCTTGTCAAAATTTTAAAGGCTGTATATGATTGGGCCGTACTCGCCGATATTTTGGACGGTAAGAAGTATATCTCCGAGGCAAAGGTCGCCGTATATGAAAAACATAAAAATGATTTAAAAACGCTTAAAAAATATGTCAAAACTTATTTACCGGAAAAGTATAACGAGATATTTAAAATAAGCGACGGCAAAAAAGACAATTATGTGGCGTATTCCGGTCACATTAAGGAAAGCGGCAAAACAGGCGAGCTTAAAAAGACCTGTAATTCCGAGAATTTTTGCGCTTATCTTAAAAAGACGCTCGGCAAAAACGCCGATTTGTCATATAAGGAAATGTTTGACGAAATTGAGAATAAGACCTTTATGCCGAAGCAGGTGACAAAGAGCAACGGCGTAGTTCCGATGCAGGTAAATGAGGAAGAGCTTAAAGCAATTTTGGATAATGCCAAGGATTATTTGTCGTTTTTAAATTCGTGCGATGAAAACGGTGTTTCCGTGTACGATAAAATTATCAAAATATTTGAGTATCGCATTCCGTATTATGTCGGGCCGCTTAATACTCATACCGAAAACAGCTGGCTTAAAAGAAAAGACGGCGTAAAAATATATCCGTGGAACTTTGACGACGTTGTTGATATTGACTCTTCGGCTGAGAAATTCATAAACAACCTCACAAGTAAATGCACCTATTTGCCGGAGTGTGACGTTATTCCCAAATGCTCTCTTCTCTATTCGAAATTCACCGTTCTCAACGAGATAAACAATCTCAAACTGAACGGCGAGGATATACCCGTCGAATTAAAGCAGGGGATTTATAAAGATTTGTTTATGACTCGCCGCAAGGTTACCGTAAAGCAAATTAAGGACTATCTCAAGGCAAGAGGCTGTTATGATAATAACGACGTATTGAGCGGAATAGATACAACCGTAAAATCCTCATTGAAATCTTATTTTGATTTTAAGGGTTTTGAGAGCCTGACCTTTGATGACAAGGAGAGTATTATTGCGTCATCGGTAATTTTCGGCGATGATAAAAAATTACTCAAGAAAAGGCTGAAAAAGCTTTTCCCTGAAAAGCTGACGGATGAAGACATCAAAAAAATATGCAAGCTTAAGTACACCGGCTGGAGCCGCCTGTCAAAGGAGTTTTTGTGCGATGTCGAGTTTACATATAAAAAGACCGGTGAGGTTATGAATGTCATCACGGCTCTTTGGGAAACGAATTACAATTTGATGCAGATTTTATATTCCGAAGATTTCTGCTGTGACGGCGATGAAAAAAAGAATTTAAATGACAAGCTTGATGAGCTCAGCTATACAGGTGATCAGCATTCTCTGCGCAAGGCTGTTGACGCGCTTTACGTTTCTCCGAAGGTTAAGCGGCCGATATTGCGTGCGTTGCTGATTGCAAAGGAAATAGAAAAGATACAGGAAAGGCCTCCGAAGAAGATATTCGTAGAGGTTGCAAGAGGTATTGATAACAGAGAAGAAAGACACAGGGACTCAAGAAAAAACAGGCTTATGGAATTATACAAAAACTGTAAAAAGGAAGCCGAAAAATTCTGCCCGTATTTCGATGCCCTGAGTAAAAAGCTGAGTGATGAAGACGAGTCAAAGCTCAGACGTGACAAGCTTTATTTCTATTATATTCAGCTCGGCAAATGTATGTATACGGGTGAGGAAATATCCCTCGGCGAGCTGATGAACGGTAACGGCCGCTTTGATATTGACCATATTTATCCTCGGTCGAAGATAAAGGATGACAGCCTTACAAACAAAGTCCTTGTCAATAAAACAGTAAATAACAATAAAACCAATGTTTATCCCATTGATGCGGCTATACAGAGCAAAATGAGTCCGTATTGGCAGATGCTTCGTAGCAGCGGACTGATAAGCGAGGAAACCTATAAGCGTCTTACCCGTAAAACGCCGCTTACCGATGATGAGCTCTCCGCGTTTGTGTCAAGGCAGCTCACCGAAACTCAGCAGTCTACAAAGGCCGTTGCGCATATATTGGAGCAGCTGTACCCGAAGCCGAAAACCGAAATAGTCTATGTTAAAGCGGCTTTGGTTCACGCCTTCAGGCAAAGCAACGATATGCTCAAGTGCCGTGAGGTGAACGATTTGCATCACGCAAAGGATGCTTACCTCAATATTGTTGTCGGCAATGCATACAATGTAAAGGTCACTCATAATAAGGTGAATTTCATAAAAGGATTGCAAAACAACGATAAAGGATATACCGTAAATCCCGAAAAATTTTTCAGCCACGATATACCCGGCGCGTGGTCGGTTAAGGACAGTATGAATACCGTCCGCAGATTTATGAACAAGAACAACATTCGCTATACAAGGTTCCCGCGCAAAAAGCAAGGAGGACTGTTTAAAATCAATCCTTTGAAAAAAGGAAACGGGCAGGTTCCGCTGAAGGCTTCGGGCGCAAGAAGCTGTATTGAAAAATACGGCGGATACGATAAAGCGACCTCGGCATATTTTTCGTATGTGGAGTATACCGACAAAAAGGGCAAAGCCGTGCGTCAGATGTTCCCCGTCAATCTGTATGAGGTGAAAGAATATGAAGCCGATATGCAGGGCTTTGTTACAAGCCGTATAGCCGAAGCTTCAAACGTAAAAATTCTGATTCCCTGCGTTAAATATGACGCCTGCATATCCTTTGACGGCTGCAGAATGTTTATAACCAAAAAGACCGGAAATCGGATAGGATATAAGCCCGGAATGCAGCTTGTTTTGGGATATAAATATGAAAAGTATATAAGAAATATCGAAAATTACCTGACAAAGCATAAGGACAGGGAGATTATTCCGAGGGACAATATTTCAGCAGAAGAAAATATTGAGCTTTACGATATCTTAACGGGCAAAATGCTAAATACGGTTTTGAGTGTAAAATTCAGCGGCATCGGTAAAAAGCTCGAAAAACGCCGTGAAAAATTTGTGCTCTGCTCACCGGAGGAGCAATGCTGCGTCTTAAATGAAATTCTGAAAATCCTTCACGCCAATGTGTTGTCGGGAGACCTTAGTCTTATAGGTGAAAGTCCTAATACAGGTACTATGAAGACCAATGCTAAGTTCTCCGAAATTAAAGACGTTCATAGCATAAAGCTAATCAATCAGTCGGTAACGGGCCTTTTTGAGCAGGAAATCGACCTGCTGAAATAAGGGGGATTGTTATGGGCTGGCGTGTGGTTGTTGTTACAAACCCCTCTAAGCTTGATTATTCCATGGGCTATTTGGCTGTGCGCGATGTCGAAAAAACAACGCGCGTCCACCTCGACGAGATTTCCGTTCTGATAGTCGAGAATACGGCAAGCTCCGTTACTGCGGCGCTGCTCAGCCAATTAACCGAACGAAAAATCAAGGTGATATTCTGCGACGAAAAACGAAATCCGTCCTCGGAGCTCGTCTCATATTACGGTTGTCATGATTGCAGTCAGAAGCTGAAAACCCAGATATCCTGGGCAGACGATGCCAAAAAGCTTGTGTGGACAAGTATAGTTGCCGAAAAAATCAAAAATCAGGCTCTGCTTTTAAAACATTACGGTCTTGAGCAGTATAAGCTCCTTGAGGGGTACATAAATGAGCTTGAATTCAACGATGGAACAAACCGCGAAGGGCACGCTGCAAAGGTGTATTTCAACGCTCTTTTCGGAAAGAGCTTCAGCAGAAATGACGATGTTCCCGTAAACGCCGCGCTGAATTACGGCTACAGCTTGATTTTGTCATGCGTTAACCGTGAAATAGTTTGCAGCGGTTATTTGACTCAGCTCGGTATATTTCACGATAATATGTTTAACCATTTTAATTTGGGCTGCGATTTAATGGAGCCGTTTCGCCCGATAGTCGATTTTTGCGTAAAATCCATGATGCCCAAGGAATTCGGCAAGGAGCAGAAGAGCACTCTGATAGGCTTACTGAATAAGGAATTCGTAGTGGACGGCAAGGCTAATACGCTTGTGAATGTAATAAAACTCTATGTAAAAAGCGTATTTGCCGCAATAGAGCAAAATGACGCTTCGCTTGTGAAGCTTGCGGAAGTGAAGTATGAGTTATAGATTTATGAGAGTAATTGTATTTTTTGATTTGCCGACAACTACCAAGAGCGAACGGCACGAATATGCAAAATTTCGTAAATTTTTGATTAAAAGCGGATTTATGATGATGCAGGAATCGGTTTATTCAAAAATTGCGCTTAACCAAAATGTCGCAACGGGTATTTGCGATTCGGTAAAAAAGCAGAAACCGCCGTCGGGTCTTGTGCAAATGCTTACCGTTACCGAAAAGCAGTTCGCCAAAATGGAAATGATTGTCGGCAAAAGCCACAGCAGTGTTGTGGATTCGGACGAAAGGCTGTTGATATTATGATGGCTAAGTTTTCGTATATTGATGATTGCATAAAAATAGGCGAGGGAATATTTCCGGTTCTCGTAATAGAAAACAAAAAGCTTTACAGAGGCGTGATGTCGTCATTCTTAAATTCGTGCGAGGAAGATTATTTTGTCTTTTCCGAGGATTTTAAACCGTTTGAGTTTTCCAAGGACGGGTGCTTTATATCCGAACCGATTTTTGTCGATATGAACAGCAGAAAGCTCCTCGGCAAGCTTGACGGCTATATGCAGCAGACCGCAAATGACGAGTTCGCCGAGGATACAACCGAGGTAAAGGCGGCAATCGCAAGGCTTGCCGATAAGCTTAAAGCGTTTTGTGATTTCGATTGTGAATATTCCGATGAAACGGACACCTCTGCAATAATAAAGCTAATGGGCTTCAGGTTTTCGGCGGAGTCTTCTTCGCTCTTGGAATGCTTTGTAAATTATTTGAAATTATCGGCAAAGTATCTCAAGACGAAGGTTTTTGTTGCCGCCAATATTTGTCTTTACTTTTCGCCGGATGAAATATCAGAGCTGTTAAAGGCTTTAGCTCTTGAGCATATCAATTTTTTAATGCTTGAGAATTCGGAGCCGCAAAGGCTCTGCGACGGCGAAAAACTGTATGTTGTCGACAATGACCTTTGCGTTATTGACGACGAAGATACTTAGATAGTATAATAAATGTACCTTATGTTATTACCCTGTGCATTGTAGTGGCGCAGTTTATTTGAGGTTTGAGAGTAGTGTAATTTCATAAGGTACTGAAACATATGAATTACATATATACTTTAAAGTATCGTTTGAGAGTAGTGTAATTTCATAAGGTACTGAAACTATCGCACTTCACGATGTGGATTGTCCGTGGTTTGAGAGTAGTGTAATTTCATAAGGTACTGAAACATCTTATCCCCTTTTCTTATTCTTAAACCGTTTGAGAGTAGTGTAATTTCATAAGGTACTGAAACTCGGACAGCGCAAAGGAGGGGAAATTCATTGTTTGAGAGTAGTGTAATTTCATAAGGTACTGAAACACGGAGGACAGCCGAGTGTAAAGACTGTAGTTTGAGAGTAGTATAATATCATACGGTACTTGCCGATTGTGAGATTGTGAATACATATATGAAGAAGAAAAACATTGCAATGACCGGGAATTTTATAGTGATGGTATTGCTGATTCTCGGAATGGCCGCATATTACATATTAAAATGGGCTTTTAAGCTGTTGTGCCTGATAACGGCGGTGATTGTAAAGGCTGTGGGGAATGCTGTCAAAAAGCACAGGAGAAAGAAAGCCAAAAAGGACATTACCGACGTCCCGTTTGTCGATACCGAATTAAATATCGAAGAGACTTCAACAGCTCCGGCGGAAGTGAGCAGGGAGAAATTAGGCTTATTTGATAAGAGAATTTATGACGGCTTATTCAGCCCCTTGATACGAGAACGCGGAGAAGCATATTGCTCCGACGGCAAAATCAGAGACCTTAAAAAAACGGGGACTCATTATTCCTGTATTGTAAAAGGTACCGCCGACTATAATGTTGAGCTTTCATTCGGAGACAACGACAAAATAGTAAGTATGAGCTGCACATGCCCCTATTATACGGAGAGAAAGCAAAACTGTAAGCACATATATGCACTTTTGTATAAGGTGAAATGCGGCGAAAACAAGCAAAAAATTATTGCGGAGATAAACCGGCAGATAAAAGACTGTAAAACAATGATTAAAAATGCGGAATGTTATTTAGAAAAAAATAAGCAGCATTTTCCGTCTTCGACTGTTAAGGAGTTTAAACGCTATTCAAGGCTGTATAGCCTAAACGTGCAAGATTACGAAAAAATTCGCTTTGGGAATTTATCGGAGGAAATACTGCTGCGCCGTCTGAACAGTTTGTCAGCCGTTTCCTTTGAATTAAGGCAGAAAATAAAGCGCACATTAAGCGAAGAAATCGCCGAATCCGATACGGTTGTTCCCGAAGCCTGCGAATTAAGCGAGAACAGAGACGGGCTTATGACCGGGATGGCGAGCCTTATGGTTTTTGATGAGCTGATGACGGATTGTTCCGATGAAAAAGATAACTCCTACGATGAAAAGCTTGAAGCGGAAATGAATTCTTATTGCTTGGAGGATTGGCAAAAGGATTTGGTCAGAAACGGCAGCTATGATGTCTGGAACTTTGATGAGGAGGAGTTGGAGGAGGACGATTACTATTTTGAGGATGACGATTACTATTCGGAGGATGACGAATAAAAGCCCTTGAGCAGAGCATTATTCTCTCTCGGCATATATATTATTATGTTTCAGCCGTTATTGACTTAGCGGCGAAAGTGTGTTATATTACATACCGATAAAACAACGTATGGATTTTTCCGGTCTTAAAAAGATGTGTTTTCGCCATGCAATTATTCGATTTTGAGTAATTGCGTGGCGTTTTTAATTGAGAAAATACGCTCGGATTCGAAAGGCAGATGTATTTGTATGAACGAAAAATTTATGAAGGAAAAGCCTGTTTTTCCGCTTATTATGTCTATGGCCACTCCCATGGTAATATCAATGCTCGTCAATTCGCTTTATAATATAGTGGACAGCTTTTTTGTCGCCAAAATAGGCGAGGACGCAATAACAGCTTTGTCGCTTGTCTATCCGGTGCAAAACCTTGTCAATGCGCTTGCAATAGGCTTCGGCGTGGGACTTAATGCCGTTATCGCATTTCACCTCGGCGCAGGTGAAAAAGAGGCAGCCGATACCGCCGCCACACACGGATTTTTGTTTTCAATACTCCACGGCATTATCGCCGCCGCAGTCAGCATTCCGATTATGCGCCCATTCCTTAAAATGTTCACGCAGTCCGAAAACGTAATTTCCCTCGGGGTGCGCTATTCAACAATAGTTTTTTCGTTTTCGATTGTAATTATGATAAGCCTTGCATACGAAAAAATCTTCCAAGCTGTCGGCAGAATGAATGCCTCCATGGCAGGACTTATGACGGGCTGTATTGTAAATATCATACTTGACCCGCTTTTGATATTCGGTATAGGCCCATTTCCGAAAATGGGAATTGACGGCGCCGCCCTCGCAACAGGCATAGGGCAGGTGAGTACCCTTTTACTGTATGTAGTTTTGTACGCCGTGAAAAAACCGAGCGTAACCATAAACCGCAAATATTTAAAACGTAATAAGGCTATAGACCGTAAACTGTACTTTGTGGGTATCCCGGCGTCAATAAATCTTGCGCTGCCGTCACTTCTTGTGTCAAGCCTTAATGCAATGCTTGCTTCGTTTTCACAGATATATGTTGTTGTGCTCGGTGTCTACTATAAGCTTCAGACGTTCTTATACCTCCCCGCTAACGGTATAGTGCAGGGAATGCGACCGATAATCGGTTATAATTACGGTGCCGCCGAGCATAAAAGAGTAAAAAAAATTTACGATATAACTCTTGTGCTGACGGCAGGCATAATGCTTTTCGGTACTGTGCTGTGCATTGCGCTGCCGCATAAGCTGATAGGAATGTTCACCGATAATCCCGAAACGATAGACGCAGGCAAAAAGGCGCTCAGAATAATCAGCGCCGGGTTTGTTGTTTCGTCAATTTCCGTAACGTCATCCGGAGCTCTTGAGGGACTCGGCAAGGGTGTTGAATCTCTCATAATATCACTTTGCAGGTATGCAGTAATAATAATCCCGACAGCTTTTGTATTAACACGGATATTCGGTGCTGACGGTGTTTGGAATGCCTTTTGGATAGCAGAAGCCGTGTCGGCCGTAATTTCCGCCGTTGTTTATAAAAAGGCGGTCGGTAATAAGCTGAATTCACGCAGAGCTGAAAACAACTTTTAATTTGTATATATTGTCTTAAAATAATTGACACCGCTCTCGTTGTGGCATATAATTTGCACATAATGATGTATGTAACGTTTTGGAAGTTTTCCGAGATTTTCATTACTGTGATTTATGCGATAACGTAAGGGGCGATAAAATGAATACGGTAAAATTAAAAACCGAGTGCGGAGATATCGTCGGGCTCGATAACGGCAGCTATGTTGAGTTTCGCGGCATAAAGTATGCCGACGCGGGCAGGTGGGAGTATCCGGTCGTTACCGATGGGTGGGACGGCGTATATGATGCGACCGCTTTCGGCGATTGCTGCTACCAGCACCGCGGTTTTGAGGACGACGCAAAGGTTAACCCGTTTTATCACAGGGAATTCAGGCGCGGTATGAGCTTTACATACAGCGAGGATTGTCAATATCTCAATATCAGCGCGCCCAAAAACGCAAAAAAATGTCCCGTTTTGTTGTATATACACGGCGGTTCTTTTACGGGCGGCAGCTCAAACGAGGGGCATATCAGCGGTAAGGCATATGCCGAAAATGACATTGTTTTTGTCTCTGTGAATTACCGTCTCGGACCGTACGGCTTTTGTTCTCACCCCGATGTCGCCGATGAAAACGGAGTATGCGGTAATTTCGGCCTTTTTGACCAAGCTGCGGCACTTAAATGGATAAAAAACAACATTTCTTCCTTCGGCGGAGATCCCGAAAGAATAACCCTTTTGGGGCAGAGCGCAGGAGCCATGAGCGTAGATGTGCTTCTGTCAAGTCCGCTTACAAGGGATATGGTGTCGGGTGCCGTTATGTTGAGCGGAGCCGCGCTTCAACGAGTTTTGTCACGCCCGCTGTCGCCGCAAAAAATGAAAAAATTCTGGGACGAAATAATCAAAAATGCCGGTAAAACAAGCCTTTCCGAGCTTAGAGATACGGACGCGAAAACCCTTTACTATGCATGGCTTAAGGCGTGCCGCGACGAGGGAATTAAAAGTACACTCTCTTACACGCTTCCGTGTGAAGACGGAAAGCTTCTTACGAAAGATACGTTTAACATAAAAACAATAAGCGCAATGCCGAAAATACTCGGCGTTACAACGGCAGATATGATACCGATAGTTTTAAAACTGCTTGTGAAAAAGTGGGTGCGAAACGATAAGGGCAGTAAATGCTTTGTCTATCTTTTTGCGCGCAATTTGCCGGGCGATAACTGCGGCGCATGGCATTCGAGTGACTTGCCGTATGTGTTTGCAACTCTCAAAAACGGTTGGCGGCCGTTTACCGATATCGACTATCTCATATCGGAGCAAATGGTGGCGGCAGTCAGCGCTTTTGTAAAGTGCGGAGACCCGAATTGCAGGGAAATCCCGACCTGGAAGCCCGGAACGCACAAGGTGATGAATTTTTGCGAAAAGACGCGCCTTGCAGGCTGGAAGACCGCAACGCTTATAAAAAATACACTCTTCAATAAGGGGCCGGTGCTGTAATGAAGTTTTCATATGATTTTAAGCTGTCCGAGCATAGCGGCAGCAGCAGAGTTTACGTTTGCGGCGATATTACGGCGCGAATCGACTTCTTGAGCGGCAGTATGATGCGCGTCGCCTTATTCCGTGACGATTGTAAAATGCTGCCCACCTTTACCGTAGACCCGCAAAACGAATTTCTTACAGAGGGTAGGGATAAGCTGAGCCTTGACGGATTTTCGCTGTTTGCTCCGCAAGTAAATGAAACAGCCGATGGTGAGCGCTTCTATTTGGGAAATGTCGAAGCAGAGCTTAATACGCACAACTTTGTACTGAGCTATAAAAAGGACGGCAAGCTTCTTTTTGCCGACAGAGCACCGCTTGCCTATAATTTTCAGAACGAATTCGGAAACGGTACATATCATTATTTAACGCGCGAAAAGGGCGAAAAAATATACGGCCTCGGCGATAAGGGCGGCAGTGTCAATAAGGCGGGGCGCACCTTTCGCATAGAGACGAGCGACAGTATGGGTTATGATGCGGAAACGTCGGACCCGCTTTATAAGCACGTGCCGTTTTATATGTGTGAAAATTCCGTCGGTTGCTACGGTATCTATTACGATACGTCCGACAGTGCCGTTATGGATTTCGGAAGAGAAATAAATAATTATTATCCCGCTTTCAAGTTCTTCAAAAGCGATGACGATTGTCTTGTTTATTATGTGTTCTTCGGCTCAAAGCTTGAAATTTTAAGGCAGTATTGCTCTCTTTGCGGAAAACAGACCCTGCCTCCGAAATGGAGCTTTGATTACTGTGCCAGCACCATGGCTTATACCGATGCGCCGAATTCCGAAGAACAGTTGTATGGATTTCTCAGAAAGCTTGATACCTTAAATATGAGCTGCAGCGGATTTTATCTGTCCTCGGGCTATACCTCCATCGGCGACTTGCGGTGTGTTTTTAATTGGAATTACGATAAATTCCCGAACCCCGCAAGGTTTATTGAGCGTTTTAACAGCGAGAAAATTCACTTGATACCCAATATCAAGCCTGCCTTTTTGACGTCGCACCCGATGTACAACGAAATAGCCGAAAAAGGGCTTTTTGTAAAGAATAAAGACGGCACACCGTTTGTAACCGAGTTTTGGGACGGTATGGGCAGTTACATTGATTTTACTCTGCCCGAGGGCTTTAAGTTTTGGCACGACAATGTTGCGGCAAAGCTTCTGGACTACGGAATAGACGCCACTTGGAACGATAACAACGAATTTGATATAAAAGATACCGACGCTGTGGCAAACGGCTTTAAAGACGGTAGCGTAAAGGCGAGCAGAATAAGACCGATACTCACGTATCTTATGGTCGCCTCCTCGTATTCTGCGCAAACAGAAAAATATCCGGGCAAAAGACCGTTTTTATCGACACGAAGCGGCAGCAGTGCCGTAAGACGTCTCGCAACCACCTGGTCGGGTGACAATTTTACATCATTTCATGACCTGCGTTATTGCCATTACATAGGTATGACGCTGTCTTTGTCGGGATTTTTCTTCTACGGGCATGATCTCGGCGGTTTTTCGGGCGATATGCCGTCACGTGAGCTGCTTTTAAGATGGATGCAGCACGGCATTTTCGAGCCCAGATTTACAATACATTCGTGGAATTCGGACGGCTCCGCAACTATGCCGTGGAGCTATCCGGATGCCATTCCTGCCGCACGAAAAATAATGGCGGAAAGAAAAAAACTCATTCCGTATCTTTATAATTCCGCCTTTTTATCTGTCGAAAACGATGTGCCGATGACAGCTCCGCTGTTACTCTACTATGATGACAAAGAGATAGACTGCGACAGCACATCGTTCCTCGTGGGCAGAGATATTCTCACCGCGTGTATTCTCGATGAAGGAGTGAACGAAACCGAGGTTTATCTCCCCAAAAACGAAATTTGGTATTTAAACGATAAAGTATACGACGGCGGTACGTCCGTAATGCTGAATATTCCGCCCGACGGGGAGGTCCCGTATTTTGTGCGAGGCGGAAGCGTTATAGCTACCGATGAGGGGGAGTACGGGTTCAAATCCTCGGAAAAATTAAGGCTTACTGTGTATCCGTTAAGGAGCGGCAGCTTTAAATCGGAATTCTTTACAGATGACGGCGAGAGCTTTGCGTATAAAACCGGCGATTGCGTTCACTTGCTGTTCACCGTGGATTGCGACAGCGAGTATGTCAGAGTCCGTATCGAGAATATCGGTGAAAAATCATTTACCCCGGATATTGTGCTTTGCGATGCAGACGACAGAATACTGACGGTAGAATAATACATTGTAAATTACAAAAAAGAGCCCCGGATATGCTTGCTTCGGCATATCCGGGGATTTTGTCATCAAGACCTGTTTTTACTTTGTTTCGGCTTCTGCCTTTTCTCTTCTTTCGCGCAAAACATTGTGAAGCTCATCTAGCTGCTCCTTTGAAAGCTTATAGCCGAACGTCAATACAACGAATATAAGAGCAAGCAATATTGCGGGGACTATTGTTGCTATGTCATATAGCCTTGTCAGAACCTCGGGTGATTGAACGGCGAGCTTGCCGTCATAGCCTATAGCTCCGAGAACGCCTGCCGCACCTGCGCCGGCTACTGTTTGACCGAGCTTGCGTACAAACGAATAAAAGCTGTAAGATGTGCCCTCCTCTCGTCTGCCCGATATGTATTCGTGATAGTCCGTGACATCCGTAACAAGTGCCCAAATTTGCATAATAAGGAAGGTTTGACCGGCCCCGGAGAAGAACGAGAGAACGAGAAATACATACGGATTACTCACAGCCGGAGTGAATTTAATGACGAACATTGCTATGTTTACAATAAGAGCAAAGAGTATTCCTGCGGAGCATATCTCTTTTTTGCCGTATTTTCTTATAAGCTTGCCCATAAACGGCAAAAGCAGTACCATCGGCAAATATGTACATACGGTAACAAGTGCGTAAAGACCCGGCTTTTCATAGAAATTCTTAAAGAGATAGTTGTAAACGGTCTGAGTATACATCTGGAAGCAGATAAGAAGCATTGATACTATGCAAAGCGCGATAAACGGCTTGTTTTTTAAAAGAGCGCGCATCGCTTTGCCGATACTATAATCCTTTTGATTCTGCGTCGGCGGTAAGGTTATTCTCTCTTTTGTCAATTTAAAGTGTAAGAAGAAAATTATTACAGTGAGAACCGAGAGAACGGCTACCGACAGCGAGAGCTTTGTGCCGTCGAGTACCTTTGCGGTTGTTCCGTTTTCATTTGTCACTGTAGTATAAACGATGAGCGGTAAAATAATAGAGGCGGGAAGACCGCCGATGCCTGCACCGATGCTTCGCCACATCGAAAGCGAAGACCGCTCTATTTCGTCATCAGTTATTACCGAGGCGAGCGAGCCGTAGGGAATATTTACGCCGGTGTACATCATGCCGTAAAATATGTACGTGATATATGCGTAAATAAGATACCGGTTGTCGCTGAGACCCGGAATTTTAAAGAACATAAAGAAAGCACCTACCGCAAGCGGCAGAGATGCCCAAAGTATGTACGGCCTGAATCTTCCGTATTTAGTGGGCTTCCTTGAGTCGATAAAAGAACCCCACATAGGGTCGTTTACTGCGTCCCAAATTCTCGCAACTATCATCAGTACGGTTATGCGCGCCGCGGATATTCCGAGAACGTCCGTGTAAAACATATTCAAAAATGCGGAGACAAGTCCGAATGTCAGCAGTCCGCCCATATCTCCCATGGCGTAGCCTATTTTGTCTTTAAAGGTTATGCCGTGCATAGCTTCTTCTGATTTGCTCATACAATTCCTCCGTTTTTGTGTTTTATCCACTTTGCATTTGCTGTTTGCTTTCCGATACCTGATAGGATGATACCGAGTAGTGTAAAGCAAACTACATTTACACACAGACCTTTTGCTTTCAGAACTTGAAAGAAATCCGCTATATAGCGCCTTTATAAGCCGTAGCAGCTCATCTTTCACGCCTATAAAAAACAAAAACCTGTAAAGCATTATACTTTACATAGCTGCTGATAAGTTGATTTCGTTTGCGAAAAATCCACAGCAGAGCATAAATGACATAATGGAATTATAATACAAAAATATGCAGTAGTCAATTGTAAAAACTAAGCAATATACCCAAAGAGGCAACAAGCCAACATTATTGCCTTTTAAGCCAGGGTTTAAACGAAAAACACTTTTTAACCTAATCTTAATAATTTCGACTCTTGTTTGTAATTTTGCGATGATATATATTGTATTGCAGTTGATAAGGTACAATAAGATTTGACAGGAGATATTATATATGGATATACAGTATAGCGTTAAACCCGCCGGTTCGGAAATTCGAAAAGAAAAAATCAAGAGCCGTCTTTTCGGACTTTTTATAACATTGTTTATAATGTCCGCTCTGTTTATAAAAATGTTTGTCTTTGTTCCCATGCTGAACGAGCATCCGACATTCGGTGACGACCGCAACGGTGTCGCTCGCGTTATAGCGGCTGACAATATTCCGCAGAATATTATGCCATAAAGCCTACTTTTGAAACTATTACTGTTGGGACCGCCGTGCCGAGTGCACGACGGTCGTTTTTTATATATTACATTATATGGCGTATGCTGCTTGTGTTGTGCAATCGCACTAAATTTACGGCATCAAAACCGTCGTTTTGTACTAATATACAAAAGTTGTAGAAAGTGACAAAAAATTCAGCTCAACTATTGACAAAACGACAACGCGGCTGTAAGATGTGTACAAATAAAGGAAGCAATACTTGTGCAATAGATACAAAGCGAGGAGCTAAAATGGCAGAAATCATCAGATCAATGAATTTGATAAGTGTGTTTAAACAGGAAAAAGGCGTAAAACGCTTTTTTATGATGATATTCAGCATACTGCTTATGGGCTTCGGTATTTCGCTTTTCTCTTATTCCGATATGGGCGTTGACCCGTTCACATCAATGAATATGGCGATAAGCGGTAAAATCGGTATCAGCTTCGGCTTTTATCAGATGTGCATCAACTGCGTTATCCTTATTGCAATTGCTTTTCTCGGCAGACATCTTATCGGCTTCGGTACAGTAGTTAATATGGTCGGCGTCGGTTATATCTGCGAATTTTTTACTTCGCTGTATGATGCGCACCTGCCTGTCGAAAAATCCCTTGCTTTACGCTTAGTCTTAATGCTCTTCGGCGTAATTTTCCTCTCTCTTGCGGCTTCGATGTATTTCACTTCGAATCTCGGAGTTGCTCCCTATGACGCCACGGGCTTTGTCCTTGATGACAGGACTAAGATTAAATATAAATGGTGCAGAGTCATAACAGACCTTATCTGCACGGCTGTCGGATTTGCTTTCGGCGGACCGGTCGGCATCGGTACTGTGGTTACCGCCTTTATGATGGGCCCGGTGGTTGCGTTCTTTAACAAGCATGTGTCGGAAAAACTGCTTGCCGCAAAAATGCCGAGACTTGTTGTTCGTGTCTATGATCTTCGCCGTTTCGGCGGTGGAGTAATATCTTCAAACGGCAAATTCGCAGCATAAACTTGCTTATTCCATTTCCTCTCTTTTTATACACTTTTCTACGGCAGATTGTCTGCCACGGCTGCTTTTTGTTCTCCACACTTAAAGCAGTAAAAAATACCACCGTCAGGTGGTATTTTTTTGCCTTTTTTCGTGTTGTGTTATATTCGGCACGGGTAATGTTTCCATACGGGTAAAGCCTGAAACAAGCAACTCGACTGAAAAAACAAACCGATTGCCTTATGTTCGTTTTCTTGACAAATGATGTGTAAGTTTGTTATCATATAAAAAGGTATTTATGCTATTTGGTTTTGGAGGAAAAAAGATGTTGACCGATAACTTATGTATGGGTTGTATGAGAGAGCTTGGGGAAGAAAAGGTTTGTCCCCATTGCGGTTTGCATGCGGATTTCGTTCAGGAATCTCCGCTTCTGCCGCTTAGAACGGTTATCAACGACAGATATATTATAGGTAAAGCCATTTCAACCGGAGGAGACGGTGTAACATATATCGCATGGGACCGTGAACGCAATGTCGCGGTAGCCGTAAGAGAGTTCCTTCCGCTGGAGCATATAATCCGTGAATTCGGAGATAGGGCAATAACCGTTAAAAAGGACAGTTCTCTTGTGGTTCACGACGGTATAATGGCGTTTTTGGAGCTTTGGCGCAAAATCGCAAGACTTCGTGATCTCTCGGCGTTAAAGCCCGTTGTTGACATAGTTACCGAAAATAATACTGCGTACTCCGTTTCCGAATACATAGAGAGCATAACGCTGCGCGATTTTCTTTTAAAGAGCCGCACGGGCTATCTCGGCTGGGATCAGGCAAAGACGCTTTTGATGCCTGTGCTTTCAACTCTTGCCACAATGCACGAGGCAGGAATTTATCACCTTGGTATTTCACCGAACACACTTCTTTTGGGTCGTGACGGTAAGCTCAGACTCACGGGCTTTATGATATCCGACGCGCGACTTACAAATACCGACTTTAACGCCGAGCTTGTAAAGGGTTATGTTCCCTATGAGCAGTATGACCCGAACGGCAAGGTAGGTGCTTGGTCCGATGTATATGCGTTTACGGCAGTTGTTTACAGAACACTTATAGGAAGCACTCCCGACGATTCGAATGAGCGCGTGGTGAACGATAAGCTTTTAATTCCGGCAAAATTCGCCGAGGTTCTTCCTGCATATCTTGTCAGTGCCATACACAACGGTCTTCAGCTTCAGCCCGAGGACAGAATAAGAACCGTTGATGATCTCCGTGAGCAGCTTTCCGGAAGTCCGAGCACCATGGCGACAAATAAAATAAAATATGAAACTCCCATAGAGGATGCTCCCAAAAAACAGGATCAGCCTACAACAACCGCGGATGAGGAGGCGGAGCGTAAGCGCCGCGAAAAGCTTCGCCGTGAGCAGGAACGGAAACAGGAACAGACCAAAACTCTGCTCATAACCTTTGGGATTTGCGTTGCAATAGGGCTTGTGGTTCTCGGCGGCTGGCTTTTTGCTACCCGTGAAAAGGCGCAAAAGGACAATACGACTCCTACGGAGGAGGTTTCGCTTGTCTCCGTTCCCAATTTTGCGGGGCAGAGCTATACGAGAATTTCGACAGACGAGGTTCAAAATCAGCGTTTTAAGATTACGGCCAAATACGAATATAACAATAAGGTGAACGTAGGATATATTATTTCTCAGAGCATAGAAGAGGGTCAGCAGGTTCCCTACGGCACCGAGCTTGTGCTTACTGTCAGCAAGGGCACGGAGTATATTGATATACCGGATGTTTCCGGCAAGGATTACGCCGATGCGGAAAAAACTCTTACGGATGCCGGATTTACTGTCAAAAAGGTTGAAAAATCAAATGACGGAACACATCAGGCAGGCAAAGTAATAGCCTCCACTCCGAGTGCCGGCACATCGGCAGAGAGCGGCAGCGAAGTGTATCTTCAGGTTTGGGGTGCGGCTCCGACAACAACCTCGGCGTCAACTACAAAATCCTCAAACGGATTCGGTATAGATATTCCGAGAATAAGTGATATCTTTTGATACAAATCTATATGAGGCTTAAATAAAACCAAAGGACTGCAAGGTATAATTCCTTGCAGTCCTTTTTTATGCTTTAATCTTTTCTTACTTTTTTATTTCGGCGACAAGACGGTCGATTTTCTCGGCCAGAGCCTTGATTTTCGGGTCGTCCTTGCTTACGGGAAGCATCGGAAGCCTCGGAATACCGCAGTCTATGCCGTACCTGAGAGTCATAACCGCTTTGCACGCTCCGTACAGAGAGCCGAATGACAAAAGCTCGTAAATGCAGTCGTTTATTTTTGTCTGCATTTTTCTTGCGTTTTCTATATCACCGGTTTCTATAAGCCTTGTGAGCTCAAGATAAAGCTCCGGCATGGTGCCGTATGTACCGCCTATGCCTGCCGTTGCGCCCATAAGCCTGCCGGCAAGCAGCTGCTCGTCCGGACCGTTGAATATAACAAAATCGGGGCCTGCGATTTTTCTGAATCTCTCCGTCTGGCAGGTGCTTTCCGAGGAGTTTTTTATGCCTATAACCTTTTCTTTCTTTGCCATTTTTTCAAAAAGCTCAAAAGACAAATCATATCCGGTAAGCTGTGGGATATTGTATATGAAGAACGGAAGCTCCGTGGAGTCCATTATTGTGTCCCAATGCTTTTCGATTGAAGCCTCCGAAAGTCTGTAATATACGCTCGGAACAGCCGAGACGGCAGAAACGCCTATTTTTTCGGCATGGCGTGCCAAAATGCACGCTTCCTTTGTGGACGCGGCTCCGACGTGTACAATAACGGCCATATCGTCTCCGGCGGCCTCTTTAACAGCCTCTGCTACCTGCATTCTCTCCTCGGTGCTCAGTAAAAAGCCTTCTCCGGTGGAGCCGCAGGCATATATTCCGTTTACACCCAGCTGTTTGTATTTTGTCACAAGGGCTTTTATCGCGTCTGTGTTTATGTTGTCGTTTTTGTCGTATATTGCGTTTAAAGCGCAAAAAACCCCTCTGTAAATCGAAGTATCGTATTTCATGGTATTATAATCACTCCTAAAAGCATTTTTATATATTATATTACCGTATCGCAATCAAAACAATGCTTTTTTGTTTTTGTATTGTATTTTTTATGAATCGGAAATATAATATAGTAAATTTGATATTTTACAAAGGATGAAAAGACTTGACTAACGAGGAAGTTTTGAAGAGAATAAAAGGCGGTCTTATAGTGTCGTGTCAGGCGCTTAGCACCGAACCGCTCTGCGACCCGTACATAATGTCTATGATGGCGTATGCGGCTAAAGAAGGCGGGGCCGTAGGAATACGTGCCAACACTACGGTTGATATAGAGGCAATTAAGAAAAAGGTGGATTTGCCTATTATCGGAATAATAAAAAAAGACTATGAGGGAAGCGACGTCTATATAACTCCGACCGAAAAAGAGGTTGACGAATTGGTGCGAACGGGCGTCGATATAATTGCCGTTGACGCCACAAAGCGTATGCGTCCGGGTAATATAACATTTGAAGAATTCTTTAAAAATATACGCAGTAAATATCCGAATCAGCTTTTTATGGCCGATACATCATGCTTTGAAGAGGGGAAAAAAGCTTTGGAGCTCGGCTGCGATCTTTTGGGCACAACTATGTGCGGCTATACCGAGTATACAAAGGGGCATTCGCTTCCGGCACTTGATTTAATAGAGCGATACAGCAAGGAGCTTCGGGCAAGAGTGGTTGCCGAGGGCGGAATTTGGGTACCGGAGCAGCTTGAGGCCGCATATAAGAGCGGAGCTTATACGGCAGTTGTCGGTACCGCCATAACAAGGCCGAGAGATATTACAAGACGTTTTGTAAATGCCCTCAAGACATTAGAAGAATAAAATGCGAAAGGGTTAAAATGAAAATCTTAGCTATTGATATAGGCGGAACAGCCATTAAATACGGTATTACAGACGAAAATTTTAATGTCTGTGAATTCTATGAAATACCGTCCGAGGCAAAACTCGGCGGAGATCATCTTATGCTGAAGGTACTCAGCATCGTAGGTACATATTACGGCGGTGTCGATTGTGTGGGAATCAGCACCGCGGGTCAGGTGAATTCCGAAGAGGGCAGGATAATCTTCGCAAACGAGAGTATCCCCCACTATACGGGCACCGAAATCAAAAAGATGATAACTGAAAAATATGATATACCGGTTGTTGTTGAGAATGATGTAAATTCCGCCGCGACGGCTGAAGCTGTGTTCGGCAGCGGCAAAGGCTCAAACGACTTTCTTTGCCTGACTTACGGAACGGGAGTCGGCGGAGCGGTTTGGCTCGGCGGTAAGCTTTACACGGGCCATGATTTTTCAGCGGGCGAATTCGGGCACATCGTCACACATACGGGCGGTTTGCGCTGTAATTGCGGAAATAACGGTTGCTATGAGATGTACGCTTCTACATCGGCACTTATCAGAATGGTCAGGGAGGGCACCGGAAAAGAGCTTACGGGGCGTGAAATTTTCGAGCCGCAAAATTTTCATAATACTGCAATAAGAGCGATAATAGATAATTGGATAGACGAAATAGTGGGCGGTTTGTCTACGCTCATTTTCATATTTAATCCGGCTGTCATAATTCTCGGCGGCGGTATTATGAATGAGGATTATATAATCTCCGAGATTGATAAGCGTATTCATTCAAAGGATATAAGAAGCTTTAAAACCGTGCAAATCAAAAAAGCCATGCTCAAAAATCGCGCAGGAATGCTCGGAGCGGCATATCTTGCCAAGAAAAATTTCGATAAGCTGCCGAAAAACTAAAAAACATTTCCGAACGAGGGCGTTTCCGTTTCTGCTATGTGCTCGAAACGGTAAATGCTCTCGCGGCATTTTTCAATAAGCTCATCATAATCTTTATCTGTACTGAGCTGTCGTATCTGCTTCATAAGCATCATAAGCTCATCCATTTCGCTGTGATTGGTGTAAACGCCGAGCAGCGGACTTTTTTTATCCCACATTTTTTCCGTATCGTCGCATTTTCTTTTCGTCTCGTCGGCGTCACCGTTTTCCGCCGCTCTTATGACCTCGTTTACCGAGCAGCTCATATTGCGGCAAATGCTTTTCAGATTTACATACCCGCCTATCGAAATCGCTATTCCCGTAATGAGCATACATACGGCAATTATCAGTCTTTTCATTTTTCCTTGTCCTTTTTTAATATATTTATGTTGCCGTCCTTATCAAGTGTCATAAGCATTACATCTTCTTCGTTTAGATGCTTGTCTTTTAGGATAGCTTTTATTTTGTCGCTGTCGGTATTACATTCGGCAAAATCGGTTTTGATTATTCTTCCGTCGCTTATGACTATACACGGAAGAGAGCTTTTCGAAGTATTTATTTTCAGCTCGCTCTTTGTGGCGGGCTGATTTTCTTTTTTGAGCAGAACGCTTAACGTGCCGTCCGTCTCAACTATGGCATATTGTACCTCCGATATATCAAAAATATCTTTTTTGCGCAGTGCCTCCGCAAGGTCGTCTGTTGTAAACCTAAGCTCCTTGAGCTTCTTGGCGTTGAGCTTACCGTCGCGAATGACAATAACCGGATTGCCCTGCATTACCGAGCGGAATTTAATGCTTTTCATACCTATGAAGGATACGAGCATTTCAAATCCGGAGAGTACAAAAACAGGTATAAGAGTGTTGACGAGAGGAATTTCCGTGTCCTGCATCGGTATTACTATTATCTCAGACAAAAGTATGGTAATTACAAGCTCGGCAGGCTGCAATTCTCCTATTTGACGTTTTCCGAGAACACGCATTGTAAAAATTATCAGAATGTAGAGTATCAAAGTGCGAAACAGAGTTATCAGCATAATTTCACCCACACTTATGTTGTCCCATATTTGCCGAATATAAACTTTTCTTTCGGAAATAACATAAACGGTGATAAAAATGAGCAAGTGGTTTAAAAAGGAAGTAAAAAAAATAACCGACCCCGTCGCTACGGAGCCGGCCGAAAAAACTCGCGTGTCGAAAAGCATCACCGAGAATACAATCTGTTTAAAGAGTCGGTTCGGAAACAGCTTTGATATATTGTATAAGGAAATATCGCTTAAGGGCAACAAGGCACTTTTTGTTATGGCGGACGGTATGTGCAATAATATGCAGGTGATATGGCAGGTTATAGGTCCTGTTTTGTTTGCGCCGAATATGCCGAAAGAGCCGTCAAGGCAGGCTGATTACATCCGTGACCGGATAACCACGGGAGCCGACCAGTCGCAGACATACGATTTGGACGAAGCGATAACCGATGTATTGTCGGGACTTATAGTTCTTTTTATCGACGGAGTTGATTTTTGCCTTGAATTCGGCGTGCAGGGCTTTCCGAAAAGAAGCGTTGATGATGCAAAGACCGAGGTGCAGGAGAGAGGCTCGCATGAGGGGTTTACGGAGAGCTTTAAGGATAATGCGGCGCTTTTACGCCGCAGAGTTCGTTCGCCGATAATGAAATGTGAAACGCTGACTGTTGGTACAACAAGCAAAACGAGAATTTGCGTCTGCTATATGTCGGACAGAGCGTCACAAGAGACAGTGGACAATATTAAGGCGCGTCTTAAAAAGGCAAAGCTCGATATGGTACTCGGCAGCGGTTACATTGCACCGTTTCTCGATTCACAAAGTACCTCGTTTTTTTCGGGCGTCGGCACCACCGAACGCCCGGATGTTGCCTGTGCTGAAATGGCGGAGGGGAGAGTCGTACTGCTTGTTGACGGTACGCCGTTTGCGCTGATTGTACCGTATTTGTTTGTCGAAAACTTCCAGTCCATGGATGACTATAACTACCGTCCGTATTATGCCGTGTTTATAAGGACGCTGAAATTTATATCTTTTTTGATAAGTGTGTTTTTTCCCGGTATTTATGTTGCGGTATGTACCTTCCATCAGGAGGTTTTGCCGTCGTCAATGCTGTATGATATGGCGGTGCAGGAGAGTATGACGCCGTTTCCCGTTATGGTAGAGGCTATCTTCATTCACTTTTTATACGAGGTTATGCGTGAAGCGGGGCTTCGTATGCCAAAGGCCGTCGGCCACGCCGTTAGTATAGTGGGAGCACTTGTAATCGGCGATGCCGCGGTGACGGCAGGGCTCATAGCCGCACCGATGCTGATAGTTGTGGCCATGACCGCAATCAGCTCGTTTGTTGTATCACAGCTGTATCAGCCCGTTTCGGTGTTGAGATTTTTGTTTATGATAATAGGCGGTATAACCGGCTTTTACGGCATAGTTCTCGGCTTCGGTGTTTTGCTTGTGAATATCTGCGCGATAAATCCATATAAGGTACCGTATACCTCGTCGATTTCTCCGTTTACGCCGGGCTCCGTAAGAGACACGATATTGAGATTCGGGTGGCGCAGACTCGGCAGGCGTGAGCTCAATATCGATAAGATGAAGAGGTAGTATATGAATTTGAAAGCCAAAATAAGCTCCGGGCAGTTTTTCTCTCTGCTGCTCTTATCAAGGTTTATATCCGTGCTCACATATTCGCCGATTTATAACGCGGGGCTCAATTCCTCCGATTATCTTATCGCCGGCGTCATAGGGATGATAATGGTGCTTTTTTCATGCTTGCCGCTGGCACTGATATATAAGAGCAACGATAATCGCAGTGTGCTTGATATGGCGTATGAGATTTCACCGCTTTATTCAAAGATAATATCGGTTTTTTATATATTGCTTTTCTTATTTTACGCTTTTTCAACGCTTTCGAGGCTTGACCTTTTTTCGGGTACGGTAATTTTTCGAGAGTCTGATACAAAGGTGTTCGTGGTTCTTTCGGTACTTCTTGCATGCTATTCCGCGTACTTGGGGCTTGAGGCTCTCGGAAGAGCCGGGGCCATATCGCTTTTTGTATTTTCCGTATCATTTGTGTTTATAATTGTGACAATGCTGTCAAAGCTTGATTTGAACAATTTTTCTCCCGTTTTTTACGACGGAGCGGGACGTGTGATATCCGCCGGACAAACCATGGCGGTGAGAACGATAGAGCCTGCCGCAATGGCGGTGCTCTTTCCGAGAGTCAGCGGAAACAAAAAAAGAGGCTTTTTTATATGGATGTCGGTACTTGCGGCGTTTTTGGAAATTGTGTTTTTCTTCACTTTTTCGGGACTCGGAGATTATGCCATGACCCAGCTTTTCCCGATACATTCAATAGCCGTGCTGTCCGAATTCAGCGTTTTTCAGCGTATTGACGTAATACTCACGGGGGTGTGGATACTCTCTGCTTTTATCAAAATCAGCTTTATGCTCTATTTGTCGTCATATATAGCAAGCCGTTCATTTTCGGCGAAATATAAAAAAATATATATATTTGCTTTCGGAGCGGCTGCTGTAATATTACAGTTTGTTGTTTCGAGAAATGTTACAGGCTTTTTGATTTCGACAAGCAACGATATAAGGAGCGTACTGTTTTATGTTGTTGTGATATTTATTCCGCTTTTGACGTTCGCTCTCGGGAAATTTAGAAGAAAGGAACAACGCAATATATGAAAAAAATCGCCGCACTTTTATTAACGGCTGTTATGATGCTGACATTTTCTTCATGCGCATCGACAGAGCTTGAGCTTAAAAACCGCATAATCGTGGAGGCGATAGGAATAGACTATTGCGATATCGGAGTGCGAGTGACCGTACAGTTTTTAAACGCCGACCAGTCAAGCAACCCGAATAACGGCGGCACTCCGGACGATATAGTGAAGAATATGACCATAGACTCACAAAATATATCCTCCGCAATTCAGAGTATTTCAAAGACGCTCGGCAAGCTCCCCATGATGTCTCAGAACCGTGTTATTATTTTCGGAAATGAAGCGGCAAAAGCCGGCGTCGGCAAAGCTCTTGATTATTTCGTGCGAAATTCCGATAACCGCGCTACCGTCTATGCGGCTGTTGCCGAAGATACCGCGGGACAGATCTTGCGTGCCGAAATGGGGCAGCGCGTCATTCCCGCAAAGGAGCTGTCTAATGTACTTTCCTCGTCAAAGTATAATTCCGTAACCGCCGAGAGAGCTTTTTATCAGTTCGTGAACGGCGTTACCGGCAAGACCTCATCGGCATTTCTTCCGTTAATCGCGATAGAACAAAATGAAAAAGACGACGATGGTGGCGAGGACGGACGAAAGGATTCTGCCAAGCCCGTGATTAGGGGAGCTGCGCTGTTTAACGGCGATAAGATGGAAAACATTCTGCCGCAGGACAATGTTCCGGCACTTTTGATGCTGTGTAATGACTTTAACAACGGCTCTCTTACGGCTGTGCTTGACGACGGGACGCGCGTCGGCGTTTTGCTGACTAAGTCAAAAACCAAGATAAAAACATCTGTGAAAAACGGATGCCCGAGCTTTGATATTTCTGTCGATTGCGTTGCAGATTGTACCGAGACGTCAAAAATTATGAACGAAGCATTCACTCCGGAGGTGGCGGAAAATATAAAAACGGCCTTAGAAAAAGCCGTCCGAAGAAATATTGACGATACCGTAAAAAAGTGCTTTACCGAGTTTAATAAGGACCCGTTCGGATTTGACAAGAGGGTAAAAAGAGCCGACGCCGAATATTATAGGGCTGAATCGGATAACTGGAAAAGCGTTTTGCAAAAGGCCGGGTACAGCGTAACCGTAAATGCGAAGCTTCGCCGCGCCGGAGACGAAAATATGGTTCCGAGCAGTTGACAGAGGGGAATAACAACGGTAAAATTAAAATATGAATACTTTTGATAAAATATATGAGCAGGTAAAGAAAATACCGTACGGCAGGGTCGCAACCTACGGTCAGATTGCGCTTCTCGCCGGTAATCCGCGATGGTCGCGCGTAGTCGGATACGCTCTTCACGTAAATCCCGACCCCGAAAATGTGCGCTGTTACCGCGTGGTAAACAGGTTCGGCGAGGTGTCAAAGGCGTTTGCGTTCGGCGGCGAAAACGAGCAGATACGGCTTCTTAAAAGCGAGGGCGTCGAGGTAGACGAAAACGGCAGAGTCGATTTGAAAAAATACGGTATGGTATGAAATTAAAAAATCCGCAGGCACTTTTTTCGGTGCAAGCGGATTTTTCTTTATGTATGTTTGTTTTTTCTGAATTGTTTTGGGGTTTGAGCCTTGTACTTCTTAAATGTTTTGACAAAATAGCTCAGGTCGTTGTATCCGCAGTTGAGAGCAATATCCGTAACGAGGTCGTCTGTGTACAAGAGCTGCTCTGCCGCACATTCTATTCTGTAATAATTGAGGTATTCGATAGGCGTTTTGCCGGTCATTTCGGAAAAGAAACGGCAAAAATATTTGGGCGACATATCGGCGGCTTCTGCGAGATTACCGAGAGTGAGCTGGTTCATATATTCCTCTCTGATAATTTTTAAGGAGCTTTTTAATTGCCGTATCCTTTTGAGGCTTTTATACGTTTCGTCGTCGCTGATCTTATAACGGTGATTGCCGAGAATTTGCCCCATAAGCTCAAACAAAAGTCCCTGTATTATAAATTCATAACCCTTTTTCTCTTCTATAAAGGTGTCAAACAGCCTGTTTGCGGTTTTATATTCTTCGCTGTCAACGGCAAAAAAATTGTCGAGAATTATGCGGTGACTCTGCACATCGTCAATATCCTTTTTGCCTGCCGAGCAGCCGCGCAGGAATTCGTTTAAATCGAAGTCAAGACATTCGTAAACGCAGTCAACGGGCATGCCGCCGTGCAATACCCCGTCGCACACAAGCACAATACCGCTGTTCTCGGTAAGATTTAAAGTTTCTTCGTTGAGCGACAGTACAAGACTGCCCTTTAAAACTCTGATAAGCTCGTAATCCATGTGCCAATGAAACGGCATTTGATAACGCGGGTGCTCCTTTGTAACGTGGTGCAGCTCTATCGGAAAGTCGAAAGTGCCTCGTGATTTTTTCTCCTGAAATTCACCGAAATTCATAATTTACCTCAAAAGTGAAAATTGTTATATTTTTTATTTATTATACTACAAGAATTTATATAAAGACAACAGTATAATTAAAAATATATGAAAAAAATATATTTAATTTTTATAAACAGGAGGAAATTATGAGTAAAACAAGACTTATAGGTGATTATCCGGTTATAGGAATCCGCCCTACAATCGACGGCAGACGCGGCCCTTTAAAGGTGCGTGAGTCGCTCGAGGAGCAGACCATGAATATGGCTCTTTCGGCGGCAAAGCTTTTTACCGACAATCTTCGCTATACAAACGGCGAGCCGGTAAAGGTTGTAATTGCCGACACAACCATAGGCAGAGTTGCTGAGGCGGCGGCATGTCAGGATAAATTTAAAAAAGCGGGAGTAGACATAACTCTTACAGTTACTCCGTGCTGGTGCTACGGTAGCGAGACTATGGATATGGACCCGAATACCATAAAAGGCGTTTGGGGCTTTAACGGAACGGAAAGACCGGGTGCGGTTTATTTAGCTTCGGTGCTCGCCTCACACGCTCAAAAGGGACTCCCTGCGTTCGGAATCTACGGCAGAGACGTACAGGAGGCTGACGCCACCGAAATTCCCGACGATGTAAAAGAAAAGTTACTGCGTTTCGGCAGAGCGGCAGTTGCCGCGGCTACCATGCGCGGAAAATCATATCTTCAGATAGGCTCCATAACAATGGGTATAGCCGGCTCTATAATAAATCCCGATTTCTTTGAAGAGTATCTCGGTATGCGCGTTGAGTCGGTAGACGAGGTGGAAATAATCCGCCGAATGACCGAGGGCATATATGACGAGGCAGAGTTTAAAAAGGCTCTCAAATGGACAAAAGAAAACTGCAAGGAGGGCTTCGATAAGAACCCCGACTGGTTTAAAAAGTCCGATAAGGAAAAGGAAGAGGCTTGGGAATTTGTCGTTAAGATGATGTGCATAATAAAAGACCTCTATAACGGCAACGAAAATCTCCCCGACGGTGCCGAGGAGGAAAAAGTAGGTCACAACGCAATCTGCGGCGGCTTCCAGGGTCAGAGACAGTGGACGGATTTTTACCCGAACTGTGATTTCCCCGAGGCGCTCTTAAATACGTCGTTTGATTGGAATGGTGCTCGCGAAACCTATGTTCTCGCTACCGAAAACGATACGTTGAACGGCGTTTCCATGCTTTTCGGTAAGCTGCTTACAAATACCGCGCAGCTCTTCTCCGATGTTCGTACATATTGGAGCCCCGAGGCAGTCAAAAAGGCTACGGGCTATGAGCTTGAGGGCGTGGCAAAGGAGTCAAAGGGATTTTTGCATCTGATAAATTCGGGCGCGTCCGCTCTTGATTTCTGCGGCGAAGTTAAAGACGAAAACGGCAACGGTATTGTAAAACCGTTCTGGGAAATGACCGATAAGGATATCAAAGCCTGCACCGACGCCACAACATGGAATGCGGCGGATCTCGGATACTTCCGCGGCGGCGGATTCTCTTCAAGATTTTTAACAAGAAGCGAAATGCCCGTAACCATGTGCCGCCTGAATCTCGTTAAGGGTCTCGGTCCGGTTATGCAGATATGCGAGGGCTACACCGTAAATCTTCCCGACGAGGTTTCCGACAAGCTTTGGAAGCGCACAGACTATACATGGCCGTGCACTTGGTTTGCTCCGCGCCTTACCGGCAAGGGTGCGTTTAAATCGGCTTATGACGTTATGAATAATTGGGGCGCCAATCACGGAGCGTCATGCTACGGTCATATCGGAGCCGACCTCATAACGCTTTGCTCCATACTCAGAATTCCGGTTTGTATGCACAATGTACCCGAAGAAAAAATATTCCGTCCGGCGGCATGGAACGCTTTCGGAATGGATAAAGAGGGTCAGGATTACAGAGCCTGCAAGAACTTCGGCCCTATGTATAAATAAGGTGCAAAATGAGTAACGAAAAATATAACACACTCGCCTTTGACTTCGGCGCTTCAAGCGGCAGGGCAATAGTCGGCTCGTTTGACGGCGAAAAAATTGAGCTTTCCGAAATACACCGCTTTCCCAACGACCCGGTGTTTGTCGGCGGAACTATGTATTGGGACGTGCTAAGGCTGTTCCACGAAATTAAGCAGGGGCTTTTAAAATCGCGCCCTTATAATATAAAAAGTCTCGGCATAGATACTTGGGGTGTCGATTTCGGTCTGCTTGACAAGGACGGAAAACTGCTTGAAAATCCTGTGCATTACCGTGATAAAAGAAATATCGGTATGTTAAACAAAGCTTTTTCTTATATTCCACAGGAGGAGCTTTATAACATAACGGGCAATCAGTTTATGGAGATAAACACGGCGTTTCAGCTTTTATCGTTAAAGCACGCGCGCCCCGATTTGCTCTCACGGGCGGATAAAATGCTTCTGATGCCCGACCTTTTTCGCTATTTCCTTACCGGTGAAAAAACGACCGAGTATTCGATAGCTTCTACAACTCAGCTGCTTGATGCCGAAAAGCGTTGTTGGTCAAAGAGAGTAATTGACGCTCTTTCTCTTCCCGAGGACATTTTCTGCGATATTGTACCCACCGGTTCCGCGGCGGGAACCTTGTCCGATGAAATATGTGAGGAACTGTCGATACAGCCGTGCGCCGTTACTGCGGTTGCAGGTCATGATACACAGTGCGCAATGGTAGCCGTTCCCACCGAAAAAGATGATTTCATCTTCCTTAGTTGCGGCACGTGGTCACTGCTCGGAACAGAGCTCTCAGAGCCTCTCATAAACGAAAAAACGCTCCGCTGCAATGTTACAAACGAGGGCGGATACGGCGGAAAAGCGTCTTTTCTTAAAAATATTATCGGTCTTTGGCTTATACAGGAGACTCGCCGACAGTGGCAAAAGGAGGGCGACAGCCTTTCGTTTGCCGAGATGGAGACTCTCGCACGAAACGCGAAGCCGTTTTCTTGCTTTATAGACCCCGACGCTCCCGATTTTGTTGCCGCCGGGAATATTCCGGAGCGGATAAGGGCATATTGTCGCAGAACAGGGCAGTATGTTCCCGAATCCAAAGGAGAAATTCTCCGCTGTATTTATGAGAGCCTTGCCATGAAATACCGTTATGCCGCAGAGCAGATTGAGTTTTGCACCGGCAAAGAATACGACACAATATATATTGTGGGCGGCGGCACAAAGGATAAGCTTCTCTCATCGTTTACCGCGTCGGCGTGCAATAAAAATGTTTCCGCCGGACCTACCGAGGCCACCGTTCTCGGCAATATTGCTCTTCAGCTTTTGGCGGAGGGCAAAATAAAAACGCTCCGTGACGCGCGCAGAATAATCAGTAATTCCGAAGAGGTCACAAGCTTTACACCAAGCGAACCCGAAGCGTGGAATAAAAAATATCAGACTTTTAAGGAGGTAGTTTCTCTTGCTTAAAGGAATACCGGAAATACTTTCTCCGGAGCTTTTAAAGGTGCTCTGTGAAATGGGTCACAGCGACCGTCTTGTTATCGCGGACGGCAATTTCCCCGTTATGAGTATGGGCAAAAACGCTCAGATAATCCGTATGGACGGGCACGGCGTACCTGAAATACTTGATGCAATTCTAAAAGTGTTTCCGCTTGATACATATATCGAAAAGCCGGTAAATCTTATGGAGGTTATGCCGGGCGACGATGTGCAGACTCCGATTTGGGACGTTTACAAAAAAACAGTCGAAAAATATGATGAGCGCGGGAAAAACGCCATAGGCGAAATCGAGCGATTCAAATTTTACGAAGAGACAAAGACGGCGTATGCTGTTATAGCTACAAGCGAAAAGGCTCTTTATGCCAATATAATGCTCCAAAAGGGCGTTGTCTGATTAAATAACGAAAGGAACTTGAAAAATGGATTATATGGAAACAAGAGAAGTTATGTGCGATATTTGCCATAAGATGTGGCAGCTCGGCTGGGTTGCGGCAAATGACGGTAACCTCTCGGTAAAATTGCCCGACGGTAACTTCCTTGCAACGCCGACAGGCATCAGCAAAAGCTTCATAACTCCCGAAAAACTCGTCATAATAAATCCCGAGGGCGAGGTGCTCCAGGCTATTGACGGTTACAGACCGTCGTCGGAAATCAAAATGCACCTTCGCTGCTATAAAGAACGCGACGACGTAGGAGCGGTGCTCCATGCTCATCCGCCTACGGCCACGGGATACGCCGTAGCGCACATTCCGCTTGACAGATACACGATGATCGAAACCGTTGCGGCGATAGGCTCGATCCCCGTAACACCGTACGGTACGCCGTCTACATACGAGGTGCCGGATGCCATTGCCCCGTATCTTCAAGAGCACGATGTATTGCTTCTTGCAAATCACGGCGCGCTTACGGTCGGTGCCGACGCAATAACCGCATATTACCGTATGGAAACACTTGAGCTATTTGCAAAAATCAGCCTTACGGCACATCTTCTCGGCGGCGAAAAGGAAATTTCGCGCGAAAATATCGACAAGCTGATAGAGCTTCGTAAGTATTACGGCATAACAGGCAGACACCCGGGATACAAGCATTACAGAGAAGACTGAGCCGGAGGATAACTCAAATACCTCTTCTCAGGAATCGAATAAAACCGACAGCGGCAAAGAAGAAAAACCGATAACGTGTTTTACTCATTCCTAATTACAAAAGCGTTACGGACTTTGAGTCCGCAACGCTTTTTGTATTTTTGACAGCGATTTTTTATTGTAAATATCGAAAAAGTGATATATAATTCATATGTAATCTAAAATGAATTGTGGCAGGTGGTTATATGAAGCCGTATGGACTTATACTTGCTGGCGGCGGTGCAAAGGGCGCATACCAGATAGGCGCTTGGAAAGCCATGCGCGAGCTTGACATTGAATTCGAGGCTATAGCGGGAGCCTCAATTGGCGCTATAAACGGAGCTATGATAGCTCAAGGGGATTTTGACGATGCGTATGAGCTTTGGAGCAACGTTGAGGTTTCGAGCGGTGTAAATATTCAGGGCGAGCTGAAGGACCCGAAAAATTTGTTCAGCTTCAGTAATTTCCCGAAAATCGCACACGAGATAATACGCAACGGCGGTGTTGACGTTACGCCGGCAAAGGAGCTTATAGCTGCCCATATCGACGAGAAAAAAGTAAGAGCGTCAAACATTCCGCTCGCTATTGATACTATCGACCTTGATTCGCTGAAGCCTGTCGAGATGTTTGTCGATGAAATGCCCGAGGGCGAGCTTATCGATTATCTTATGGCATCCGCAAGAGTTCCGGGGCTTAACAGACAAGGCCCAAAGGACGGCAAATTCCTCGACGGCGGCGTTTATGACAATACCCCGATAGGCATACTCAGAAAGCGCGGCATAAATCGCCTTATCGTAGTCGATATATCCGGCATAAAAGGAATAGGTCACAAGGAGGCCTTGAGCTGTGCCAATATAGTTTATATCCGTCCGTTTGACGCAAAGGAGCTCGGCGAGTCGTTTGAGTTTGATAAAGAAGCGACGGAGCGTCGAATCAAAATGGGCTATCTTGATACCAAAAAGGCGTTCGGCAGACTTTTCGGTCAGTTTTATTATTTCTCCCAAAAGGAATATAAGGCAATGCAGGAGCATTACGGCTACGAAGCGGTAAATGAGCTTGAAACGCTCGCTTTGGAATATGAGCTGCCGCGGCTTACCGTTTACACGGAGCGCAAATTTCTCCGCTCGTTAAAGGCTCTTATAAACGAAAAAGATGCGCTCCCCTCCGATGAAGAGGAGGACGAGGAGAAAAAATCAAAGCTCAAAAAGGCTGCTGAGGTTATACAGGAAACGCCGCAGATTTTGCTTAAAAAGTTCTCGATATATACGAGAAATAAAAAATATGCAAACGCGGTTTCCGTGCTTGAAAAATTCGGCGACAAAAAATAAAAATATACGGCAGAGCATTTAATATGCCCTGCCGTTTGCTTTTTCGGTGTATGCGGTTATCACGTATTTGTTGCAGAGCAGCGAAAAAACATATCGCCCTTTTTCGCAGTAATAATCAATATCGCAAAATTTCAAATTGTCAAAGAATATACCGCTGTCGTTAATGGCTTTTTCAGCCTCCCTCGATGTTACTCCCATAAGCTCCGATGACAAGGCTATGTACGAGTCATAAAACTCCCGAAGCTCCTGTTCATTGTAAGAGCCTTCTTCGCCGGTCACGGTTGCCGCGATTCCGGTTACCGTACCTTTTTCATCTGTGTCAAGCGTTAATAATGCAGTTTTGTCTCCTATTTTGTAAAAGCTGTAAAAGCAGCCGTCGCTTTTACATTCCTTGAAAAACTCCTCATACTTGATCTCGGGAGAATCGTATTCCGAATTGTAGCGGCGGCAAAATTCATATGCGTCAATGCTCTCTTGCCGTGAGCAGGCGGTTAGACAAACAGCTGACAGGCTTGCCGATATGAAAAAGCAAAAAAACTGCCTGCAGAGCATTTTGCATGTTTTGTGTTTATTAACTGTTTGTTCATACTTTTTTAACAAAAACATATGGCATTCTATCCTTTAATAGTATAAAATTATTAGGTATACTCAATTACTTTAAAATATTATATTCCAATCAAAATGCGAAAGTGGTGGTATTTTGTTTAAGAAATTCAAAAGATTATCCCGAAAAAGGCAGATTTTTACGGTTTTAATTTCGGTAATTATAGTTGCGCTTGTGGCAGCGCTTCTCTATCAGACCTTTAAGCCGGAGCCGAGACCCGAATATCAGGTGCAGGCAGCCTCTGTCGGAGATATACAGGCGACATTTGATACAAAGGGGACGGTTGAGTCCACAAGCACCGAAAAATTCACGGCGGCGGCAGGCGTCAAGGTAAGCTCCGTCAATGTCGCGGTGGGCGACAGAGTCAAGGCGGGGGATGTTCTTGCTACCTTTGATGTATCTTCAATAGACGGTACGCTCGCAAATTATAAAAGTGCCTTTGACAAAGCCAAGGCGGCATACGACAAAGCAAGCGGTACCGTGAGTTCCGCAAAAAGCGGTATAAAGGCAATCGACCTTCAGATTTCTCAGACGGAAAGCGATATTTCCGCGCTTAAAAGAGAAATAGCCGCAACACATAATGCCGATATAAAAAATGCCGAGAACGCAAAAAAATATACCGAAGAACAGCTTGAGGCTCTTCGCGAGCAACTTAAAAACGGCGGACTTACCGAGGAAGAGATACAGGATATAATCAATTCCCTTAAAAATTCTTCCGGCGATGTAGATATAGAAAAGGCTCTATCGGACTCAGTTGCCGCAAAGCAGATGAAATTAGCCCAGGCGGAAGCACAGCTGACCTCGCTTAAAACTCAGCGCGCCGTTTATGAGGCTCAGACAGACGAAACCGTGTCCGATATCTATAAATCCGTTATGGAGCAAAAGCAAAAGGATTATGAGAGCTATAAAGCTATATATGATTCCCTTAAAAACGGTTGGGTCGCTTCGGCGGACGGAATAATCACCACGGTCAATATTGAGTCGGGCAAGGAGTTTACGCCCGCGGATACAGGTTCCTCCGGCGTTGATCTCTCTTCGATTATCGGCTCTATGACGAGCAATTCCGAGGTAGCCTCAACTCTAACCGACATTCTTTCGTCAACAGCAGGCTCTGCTTCGTCTGTCGGCGACGGTATAGTTCTTGAAAATTACGGTGAGTTTATAGCAAGCTTTACCGTCGGCAAATATGACCTTCTCGGACTTAAGGTCGGTCAAAGTGCGGTTGTATCGACTCTCGGCTCCGATTATGAAGCGGTTGTGTCGTATGTCGGTGCCACGGCTTCCGAAAATAACGGACTTAATATCAGTTCCATAGCTTCAAGCCTTACGGGTTCATCGTCAAATTCGGCGAGCGCGGTTGCAAAGGTCAAGATATTAAATCCCGACGAAAAAATAGTTATCGGCTTTGATGTTGACATAAAAGTCAATACCGAGAAAATAACAAATGTTCTCAAAATACCGGTTGACGCCGTGGCAACTGATGACGCCGTCACTTATGTATATGTATATAATCCAGATAAAAAAACCGTTGAAAAAAGAACGGTTGAGCTCGGCGTGTTCTCCGATGACGATTATGAAGTGAAATCCGGTCTTTCCGAGGGCGAAATGGTTGTTATGAATCCGAAAGCGGCTCTCACGGACGGAACAAAAATAGCGGTTAAGGGTTAATTTAAGCTGAAAAGGCAGGTGGCTCCGAATTGAATATAAAAGAAAACATAAGGATCGCCATTTTCAGCATTAAGTCGAACCTTATGCGCTCGCTTCTTACAATGCTCGGCATTATAATCGGCGTAGCTTCGGTAATAGCTGTAATAACTGTCGGCAACGGCGGCAGAGATTATATCGTGGGTATGATTCGTGATATGGGCTCAAGTGCCATAAGCATTACCGTCAATGCCGCAAATTCCGATATCTCAAATTCCGACTATATTACGGACGACGATATAAACGCCATTAAATCTCTCGATAATGTTCAGTACGTATCACCGATGGTAATGACCCTTGGCTCACTTTCGGTGGACGGCAACGACAAAAACGCCATAGGCTTTATAGTCGGAGGCAACAGCGATTTAAGATATGTTATGAACGGTGACTGCATATACGGCAGATACTTCAATAAAACCGAGGTTGAGGCCGGCAGAAGCGTGTGTATAATCGATTCAACAAGTGCCATGCAGCTTTTCGGCAAGAAAAATGTTGTAGGCGAATTTGTTTCCTTTAATTATAACGACGTATCCGTGAGCTTTAAGATTATCGGAGTTACCGATATGATGAGCTCGTTCGGCGGCGACAGCGAAAAGATGCTGGAAAATATGAATTCTCTTACCGGCGGTGCAGCGGTGACGAGTGCCATGATAATGGTTCCGTCTACCGTAGCCACTCAAATAATGGGCGGCGAGGCTCGATACGATACCGTTTATATTATGGCAAAGGATGAAAACGATCTTGAAAGTGCCGGCAATGCGGCGGCAAACCGCATAAAGGCAAGACATAACAACATGGACCGCGATTGCTATACCGTAACCAATATGGCAACCTATATTGACCTTTTAGATACGGTCATAAACGTATTTACCATATTCATAGCGGCAGTCAGCGCAATATCTCTCGTAGTCGGCGGAATAGGCGTTATGAATATTATGCTCGTCTCCATAACGGAGCGAACGCGCGAAATAGGCATACGAAAGGCTCTCGGAGCCAAAACGTCCACGATATTGTTCCAGTTCCTCACGGAGTCCATAATTCTGTGCCTCATAGGCGGACTTATAGGACTTTTGCTGGGTGTTTCGGGAGCGGCGCTGGTTTCGAAAATTATGAATGTTCCGCTTGAGGTAAAATTCTCGACAATTGCGCTTGCCATAGGATTTTCAACGGCGATAGGTGTGATATTCGGCGTTTATCCCGCAAAGCGAGCCGCAAAAATGCCTCCTATCGAGGCACTTCGAAGAGACTGATTTTTTTTAACGGAGTTGTGGGCAGAGATGACCCACAGCCCCGTTTTTTTGTTTGTACTTAAAAATTGTCTCTCGATGGGTCATATCCTGCAAAACGGTATTGTATATTTATTTTTGTCTAAAACTTCGCGACAAGATTGTTACTTTACATTTTTGAAAGCGTAAAATCCGCTTAAAACCGAAGTTTTTAACATTATGAACACGGTTTTGAACATTTTGATTGTCAAAAACTTCCGTGGCATAATATGTCAAAACTGTATAATTGTATTGTTCAAAATAAATTTATTGCATATTTTTTTGAATAACAAGGTTCGCTGTCCGTCATTTTTCGACAATTGAAGACCGATTTTTGAATAATGTTGTGTTTTGCGGCAGCTTTTGATATAATATAATAAGCAAATGAGAAAAGGAGTGTATTACCGTGGAACTTACCGTTACGGGGTTCACCGTTCTTTGGTCGGTGCTTCTTATACTGTTTATAATTGCAGAGGCGATAACCGTTCAGCTTGTTTCCATTTGGTTTGCCATAGGCTCTCTTGTCGCGCTTATTGCCAATTTTTGCGGTGCAAATACACTTGTGCAGGCGGCACTTTTTGTCGGTGTATCGTTTGCGGCTCTTTTGCTGACAAGACCGCTCGTGAAAAAGTTCTCTACTCCTAAAATACAGCGTACAAATATAGATCGTATCATAGGCGAAAGGGCGATAGTCACGGAGGAGATAGACAATCTTCGTGCCACAGGCATCGTAAAAGCCGACGGAAAATCGTGGAGTGCTCGTTCCGCAGACGGAAGCATTATACCGGCGGGAAGCGTCGTCGAGGTGCAAAAAATCGACGGTGTTAAGCTGATAGTCGGTTTAATACAGAATAAATAAAAGGAAGAGGTATTTTATTATGGCATGGCTTTACATTATTTTGGCGGTAATTGTAATTGCATTGGTTATCGTTATAGCAAATCTTAAAATTGTTCCGCAGTCAAAAGCATATGTTATCGAGCGACTCGGTGCATATCTTACGACGTGGCAGACCGGATTTCACGTTAAAATCCCGTTCTTTGAGAGAATAGCCAAGGTTGTCTCATTAAAAGAGCAGGTCGTTGATTTCGCACCGCAGCCCGTTATCACCAAGGATAACGTAACTATGCAGATAGATACGGTTGTGTTCTTTCAGATAACCGACCCCAAGCTTTACACATACGGTGTTGAACATCCGATTTCGGCTATTGAAAATCTCTCGGCAACCACACTTCGTAACATCATAGGCGAGATGGAGCTTGACGCAACGCTTACATCGCGTGATACCATAAATGCAAAAATACGTGTTATTCTTGACGAAGCAACCGACCCATGGGGCATTAAGGTTAACCGCGTCGAGCTTAAAAACATCATCCCGCCGCGTGAGATTCAGGATGCCATGGAAAAGCAGATGAAGGCAGAGCGTCATCGCCGTGAGGCAATTCTTACGGCAGAGGGTGAAAAGGCAAGTAAAATACTTGTGGCAGAGGGTCATAAGGAGTCTCAAATACTCAACGCCGAGGCAGAAAAACAGGCGGCAATTCTTCACGCCGAAGCCGTTAAAGAAGCTAAAATACGTGAGGCGGAGGGCGAAGCCGAGGCTATACTCGCCGTCCAAAAGGCAAATGCGAAGGCCATTGAGCTTATAAACGAGGCTGCTCCGAGCGACGCCGTTATAGCCATAAAGAGCCTTGAGGCTTTCTCAAAGGCAGCCGACGGTAAGGCTACTAAGATTATTATCCCGTCCGAGATTCAAAGCCTTGCAGGTCTTGCCGCGAGCCTTAAAGAGCTTGTTACGGAGCCTGTCGCAGAGGAAAAAAACGACTCCTTCGAAGATAAGACCGAGTAAAAAGACAGTTTGATTTTAATTCCGCCGCAGAGCTTTTCCTTTAAAAAGCTTTTGCGGCGGCTTTTTGCAAATTCTCTAAAGTTTTGTATAAGCCCTTGCAATATTGAAAAGATTATATTATAATAATATCACCTTAATTTGGTCGTGTGCCGTGCGGGTCCTGTGCGACAGAGCTCCACGAACCATGTCAGGCGGGGAACCGAGCAGCATTAAGTGGTCAGCCTGTGCGCCACAGTCCGCCTGCACGGTGCATGACCAAGTTAAGGTCTTTATTTTTGTTATGATGAAGCCGAAAAGTGCCGCTGTATTTTGTTTGGCACAAAAGCAGGAGGTGTGAAAATGTATCAGGCGCTGTATCGCAAATATCGTCCGCAGACCTTTTCCGACGTCGTCGGGCAGGAGCACGTTACCGAGACTCTCAGAAACGCGGTAAAATCAGGCAGACTTTCACACGCCTATCTTTTCACCGGTTCTCGCGGAACGGGCAAAACCTCCTGTGCCAAAATTCTCGCAAAAGCGGTTAACTGTGAAAATCCCGTGGATGGCAATCCGTGCGGAAAATGTGCCGCCTGCCGCGGTATAGACGACGGCTCGATTTTGGACGTCATCGAAATAGACGCCGCGTCAAATAACGGTGTTGACAATATCAGAGATCTCCGCGAGGAGGCTAATTATACGCCGTCCGCCGTAAAGTACCGCGTGTATATCATAGACGAAGTGCATATGCTCTCCGTCGGCGCGTTTAATGCTCTTTTAAAAACGCTTGAAGAGCCGCCCGAGCACGTCAAATTCATTTTGGCGACTACCGAGGTACATAAGCTCCCGTCTACGATTTTGTCACGTTGTCAGCGTTTTGATTTTAAACGCATTTCACCCGAGGATATAGCAAAGAGGCTTTCGTTTGTAGCCGATAAGGAAAATATTGATTTAACCCCCGAGGCGGCAATGCTTATATCGCGTATTGCCGACGGCGCACTCCGTGACGCCTTGTCGCTGCTTGACAGATGCGCGTCTTACGGAACCGAAATAACCGAAAAGGTGGCAAGCGACGCCGCAGGCATAGCCGGCAGAGAGCACCTTTTTGAGCTTGTTGACGCCGTAATCTCTCACGATAGTCCAAGGGCACTCACGATAATAGATGAGCTTTACAATAATTCCTGCGATATGGAACGTCTTTTAAGTGAATTACTCTCTCATTTCCGCAATATGATGGTTGCGCTGACGGTGCCTAATTTCAGAGAGCTCGTTATTTGCCCCGATTCCGAAATAGAGATAATACGCCGCCAGGCAAAGAGCTTAACTCTTGAGAGTGTTCTCTCGTGTATGGACAGAATCGGTGACGCCATAGTCGAAATCAAAAGGGGAGCCGACAGACGCACAAGTGCCGAAATGGCTGTTATCAGACTGACAAGTCCGAAGCTTGATACGGATACGGCGGCTGTTTTACGCAGAATTTCGGATATTGAAATGAAACTTAAAAACGGCGTGTTTAAGCCCTCTCCCGAATCTCTGGAGTCGGATTTTGCCGCGAACGCATCTCCGATGAAGCAAAGCGAGCCGAACGAAGCGCAAACACAGCAGGTTAAAAACGAAAAGCCCGAAAGCAAAGAGGCTGTTTCCGATAAAACACCTGCCGCTTATGCCGAGCCAAACAATGCGGAGCCGAAAGTAAATGAGACGTCGCAAGATAAAAACCGAGAAATAAAAACGGACGAAGTGTTTGAAAATTGGGCTGAGGTTGTCGATATATTGTCGCGTACTTCTCCGGTGCTTACGGGATTTTTAAACGGCTCTACGGCATTTGTTCATCAGGGCGGATTTTTACTTATAAAATCGTCAAATTCAATACTCGGCCAAATGCTGATGACAGGCAATTTTTCAAACGACATTGTAAAGGCCGTGTATGAGGTCAGCGGCAAAAAATATCGTATAGGAATATACAATGACGAGCATTCCGAGGCAAAGCCGAAAAAAGACCCGTTAGATGGGCTTTTGAGCAGGGCAAAGGAGCTCGGCATCAATGTTATAGACCAGTAAATAAGATTAAATTGGAAGGAAATGGTAATAATATGAAAGCAAGAATTCCGAACCAGGGTCCTACCGGAGCCAATATGATGAAAAAGCTCCAGGAGGTTCAAAGTAATATGAGCGCGCTTCAGGATGAGCTTGCCGCAGCGGAGTACAATGCGTCGGCAGGCGGCGGAGCGGTTGAGGTTACGGTAAACGGCTCGCATGAAATTAAGGCTATCAAAATCAAACCCGAGGTTATCGACCCCGAAGAGCCCGAAATGCTTGAGGATCTTCTTATGGCTTCTCTCAACGAGGCTATGCGTAAAGCCGACGAAACCGCAGAGCGTGAAATGAATAAGCTTACCGGCGGACTTAATATCCCCGGAATGGGCGGTATGTTTTAATGGGATACAATATCCCTGCGCTTGAAAAGCTGATAGATGAATTTCGCAAAATGCCGTCAGTAGGCACAAAATCGGCGGAAAGAATGGCCTTTTATGTGCTCGGGCTTGACGATAACGGGACCGCAGAGCTTGCAAATGCCATAGTGACGGCTCACGAAAAAATACATCAGTGCAAAATTTGCCGCAATCTTACCGAAGATGAAATCTGCCCGATTTGCAGTAATGAAAAGCGCGACAGATCTACAATTTGCGTGGTTGAAAGTCCGCGTGATGTCATAGCGTTTGAGCGTACCCACGAATACCGCGGTCTGTATCACGTGCTGCACGGCGTTATTTCGCCGATGAACGGTATAGGCCCCAACGACCTCACCGTTAAAGAGCTCCTTTTGCGTATGAATGACAGCGTAAACGAAGTCATTATGGCTACAAACCCCACGGTAGAGGGCGAGGCAACGGCTATGTATATCAGCAAGCTTTTAAAGCCTATCGGCATAAAAGTAACAAGGCTTGCTTACGGTGTTCCCGTAGGTGCCGACCTTGAGTATGCCGACGAAGTAACTTTGATGCGCGCACTTGAGGGCAGAAATCTTATATGATTAAAAGGTTCGGCAGTTAGCTGCCGATAATGTTGACGAAAGGTAAAACTTATGGCTGCCGAGCAAATCAAAAAAATTGCACAAAATAAAAAAGCCTACCACGATTATTTCATTCTTGAGACCTACGAGGCGGGTATAGAGCTTTTCGGCACGGAAGTCAAGAGTATACGCGAGGGCAGGATAAACTTAAAGGATTCCTGGTGCAGTATCGACGGCGGCGAAATATTTGCAAATTCGGTTCATATAAGCCCGTATGATCACGGCAATATTTTTAACCGCGACCCTATGCGCGTAAAACGCCTTTTAATGCATAAAAAAGAAATACACAGGCTCTACGGCACAATAAAACAGCAGGGGCTTACTCTCATACCGCTGTCGGTCTATTTTAAAAACGGCAGGGCAAAAATGGAAGTCGGTCTTTGTAAGGGCAAAAAGAATTACGATAAGCGCGACGTTGCCGCCAAAAAGGAAGCAACGCGCACTATCGACAGAGAGCTGAAAGAGCGAATGAGATAATATATAAGGGGATGAAAGGATTTCGACGGGGTCTTTGAACCACGATAAGCGAGCAGCGGTGTGGTACCGCTTTAAACAGCCATAGTTTATTAAAAATAAACGACAAAGATTCTAAAGTTTTACTCGCTGCTTAAGTCAGCGGGTCGTTCCCTCCGAAGTACCGCGATCGGATAAGGAGCGTCATCAGCGGTAAATGTGAACGGGTAACCGCCTTGTAACCCGTCACACACAACAGGGCTACCAAAGCGCATAGACCGCCGTCGGGCGATGTGCCGAGGGAATTTTAAATAGACGGATACGCTCGTAGAAATTTGTGAGGATGAGATTTCGGACGCGGTTTCGATTACCGCCATCTCCACCAGTAAAGAATAATCCGAAACTTGTTATCATCGGTAACAGTTTCGGATTTTCTGTTTATATAGATACAAGGCAGGGTTAATTTCCTGCCTATTTTTTTGTTTTATGCTGTTTGTTGTATTATTTTAATACGCTTTTCAAAAGCAAGTTTTCCAAAATATCTGTAACTGTTTGTTGCATTGTATCTGTCACATGAATATAAGTATTCGTTGCAAAGTCTGCATCGGTATCATTTACATACTACGATACAAATACCACCACTATTTTTACATATGAAGTTACCATTTTGTTATAAAACTTGAAAAATCGAGTAAACTATAGTATAATCGAATTAACAAAAATGACGATAGCGGCAAAAATATTAAATGAGGTGATATTTTGGAAATCAACAGAGATATCTACTTAAACAGACTTATTACGAGAAAACAAAACGGATTTATTAAAGTAATCACCGGCATCAGAAGATGCGGTAAATCTTATCTATTAAATAAAATCTTTTATAATTATTTACTGTCCGAAAGTGTAGACAAAAATCATATTATCAGATTTGCTTTTGATTCGGCAGATGATTTATTGCTTATAGATGAAGATATTTTAGATATAAGTGAGCAAAACAGAAAAGTTGATCCACGAAAATTTATGAAGTATATTTCAGGTAAAATTATTGATGACGAAATGTATTATCTCCTACTCGATGAAGTTCAGTTGCTTGGAAATTTCGAGGCTGTATTAAACGGATATATGAGAAAGGACAACTTAGATATTTATGTTACTGGCAGTAATTCTAAATTTCTTTCAAGTGATATTCTGACTGAATTTGAAGGTAGAGGGGATGAGATTCACATTTTGCCTTTATCATTTTCAGAATTTTATTCTGCATACGATGGCAGCAAGGACGAAGCTTTTGACGACTATATGGTGTATGGCGGCCTGCCTGCGGTCGCTTTAATGAAAACCGATGAACAAAAAAGCAACTACCTTATTACGCAAATGAAAAATGTATATATTAAGGATATCGTCGCTCGAAACAATCTTAATACCGATCAGGAAATCAGCGAGCTTGTAGACATTTTGGCTTCGGGAATTTCGTCTTTAACAAACCCAAGAAAATTAGAAAACACATTCAAATCCGTTAAAAATTCTACGCTCTGCGCCTCGACTATCGATAAATATATCGGTTACTTAAAAGACTCTTTCTTGCTCAGCAAAGCAGAGAGGTATGATGTAAGGGGTAAAAAATACATCAGCACACCTTATAAGTTGTATTTTGAGGACACCGGACTTCGTAACGCAAGGCTTAATTTCAGGCAAATAGAAGAAACTCATTTGATGGAGAATATCATTTATAACGAACTTAGATACAGAGGATATAATGTTGATGTCGGTGTAGTTGAGTTTAGAGAAAAAACTGCCGAGGGCAAGGATACCCGAAAGCAAGTAGAAATTGATTTCGTAGCTAATCAAGGCAGTAAGCGATACTATGTTCAATCTGCATACAATATTCCCGATGAAGAAAAATGGAAGCAGGAAACCCGTCCTTTCGAAAAAACTAATGACTCTTTCAAAAAAATTGTTGTGGTGGAAAAAAGCATTAAACCCCGAAGAGATGATAAAGGGTATGTTATGATTGGAATAAAGGAATTTTTGCTTAACAATGATAGTTTGGATATTTAATTTCAGCATAATAGGGAGTGTAAAATAATGTCGGATATAAAATACAATCGTATTGATGAGGATTTACAGCAAAAAATTATTTCTAACAGGGAAAGCCATTGGATAAACCCATATGCTTTTAAGGACGAAATGGCTGTCAGACGAAATAATGACATTGATAAAGCCAATTTATGGCGTCCCGTGTTTGTTCGTGATGTGGAAAAAATTATGCATTTGCCATACTATAACAGATATGCTGATAAAACACAGGTGTTTTCGTTTAAAAATAATGACGATATTACACGAAGAGCACAGCATGTTCAACTCGTTTCAAGAATTGCACGAAATATTGGCTCAGTCTTAGGATTGAATCTGGATTTGATTGAGGCTATTGCATTAGGGCATGATATTGGTCATACACCTTTTGGACATGCCGGTGAAAGATTCTTAAGTGAGTTGTATCATAATGAAACCAATAGATATTTCAATCATAATGTTCATAGCGCAAGAGTATTAGATACTATTTTTGTTCGAAATTTCACAATGCAGACTTTAGATGGCGTCTTATGTCATAATGGTGAGTTTGAACAGCAAGGATACAAGCCTAAGTATGAAAAATCATTTGATGATTATGATACTGAAATTGAATCGTGTTATACAGAAGGGATAGAAGCAATCAAAAAACTTATTCCATCGACTCTTGAGGGCTGCGTGGTAAGAATATGTGATATTATTGCGTATTTAGGGAA
>HF993135.1:6225-20336 GCA_000432435.1 Eubacterium sp. CAG:180 | reverse complement strand
AAGATCGACAGGATGCAGCGTTAGCAGGTATTATTGATCCCGATTATGAGTTCACTACTAAATTAATAGGTAGAGAAAATGCAAAAATAATTAATAATTTAACTGTTGATATTATTGAACACAGTTACGGTAAAGATTATATATCACTCAGCGATAATGCGTTTAAGGATTTGAGTATGGCAAAAAAAGAAAATACTGAAGTGATTTATAAAGACAAAAATATAAATAATCAATACAACAGTATAATAAAACCGATGTTTGAAGATATATATTATAAGTTACTGGATGATATTGAGAAAAACGATGAAGATTCTATAATTTTTAAGCATCATATAAATCCTATTGGTGATGCTTTGAGAAAATATCATAGTATTGATTATCTTTCAGAAGAAAACAATCAAATTGTTGTTGATTACATTGCCAGTATGACGGATGATTACTTTATTGCATTACACAAGTTCCTTTTCCCTGAAAGTAAATATTCTGTAGAATATGAACCTTATTTTTAACTATATTAAGTTCGTGTACTGCTCCACCAACAAAGGATAATCCAAGACTTGTTATCAATGATAATAGTTTCGGATTTTCGATTAATTAAAAAACTAAATTATAGCTAAAGGAAAATGTAATGAAAAAAATTTTATCATTTTTAAAAGACAAATTTAAGAATAAAATACAAATAATTATTATAATATTGGTTATAGTGTTATTTCCAATTATTATTAGAATTTTAGAATGTATTTTTGATTTTGATATTGACGCTAACGGATGGGTTGGCTTTTTGGGTTCATATATAGGTTCAATTATTGGCGCAATAACAGCCTTAATGGTTGTAAATATTGAAATAAAAAATAGTCGAAAAGAAAAAAAGAATGATGAAATAAAACAGTTAAGGCCTTATTTATGGCTTTTTGTGGAATCAATTGAAAATAATAATGTTTGTGGAAAAATAAAAAATATAGGCTTAAATACTGCGATTTTTCACGGCATAGAAACAAATAATTCACCTATTGATAAACAGAAAGTTTTATATTGCAATTCTGCTCTATGTAAAAATGATGAGTTGCAAATTAATCGCGATTTTAATTTGGATAAGACAGAGTATTTCAATTTTATATTTTACGACATGATAGGAAATAGATATACGCAAGAATTAAGAATCAGCAAAGAGGATAAAACAGCTTTTTCATTGGACCCAATATTTGACGAATACCATGATAAAACGTTTAATTAAACAAATTAGAATAATGAAGTTGTCGCAATAAGATTGTTGTATTTTGCTTGTTAACTATGTAATTCAGTTTGTTAGTTGTTTAAGGCAGGGTTAATCCCTGCCTTATTTTTATGCCTTGTTATTCGGATTTTCGTCATTATTCTCGTTCTCGTTTTGCTCGGTAATGAGTTCGAGAAAATAATAAGCAAGTTTTTCTAATTCATAATTCGGAATGTTCCATTCGCCTTTTGCTGTCATAAGGCAACACGCTTATTTTGATTTTATATCTGCCTCCTTTTCAAGCACACAATACGCTAATACTTTTTAGAAGTCAAGTACTATATTTTGCACGATTTTTTGCTCACAGGCTTTCACAAATCGCCTACAAGCCGTTTTTAGTTTTAATCCGACGAGTTACTCTATTTAAGAGCAAACTCGTCAATTTTAGCTTACAGCGTTGCCAAAATTTCTTGATTTTTAATCATCATACCGCAACGCTTAAGTGAATACGCAAAAGCCTTGATTTTCTGCGAAAAGCACCCCTAACTGCATACGAATTTCATATCATACGCAAAAGTATTACGAATCGAAAAGCCGACAAGCTTTGCCGGACGGCGTTTTCGGGCATTTCAATGCCCGAAAATCATACCCCTTTATCCTGCTTCAAAATCGACGGCTTGAAATCCACTTCAAAACCCATTCAAACGCCATAGATTTTCGTTTCAAAAATCATTATTTTTTCATTCCGACTTTTATATTGTTTATCCATCAAAAATGCATAAGTAAATATAGAAAATCGTACTTGCAATGTCGCTCTGTTCAAGGTAACATACCACAACCTTTTAGGGCGATAATTTTGTTTTCATACTTTTCGGGTACAATATGATTAAAAGTAGCCTATTTGGACTAACTGCTTTGTGTTATGAATCTGACAATTAAATTAAACCACAGCATTCTGATTTTTGTATGCTGTGGCTTTTACTATAAATTGTTTTTTGCTAAATTTAGGTATCAAAATAAATTTATTGTAATTATCCATACTATAATATAAAATAAATGTGTAAATGAGTGATACAATGTCCCCAATTGAAACAAAAAGAACGGCTGCAATCAAAGTTGCAGATGCGTTGAATAGTATTGAAGGCGTGCCTGTATCAGCCTTTGCAAAGGATCTTTCTGCAAAATGGGCAAAAGTTGAAATTACAGGTGCAGATATGAAAGCTGCTCTTATCGCAAAACATGATAATAAATTAGTAGGAGAAAACTTTGAGACTTACAGTGATGGAATTAAAAATTATCCAAACTAATGATAATGGTATGTTTGGTGGAACTTATTTAAATGATTTCGAGTATGTTTATAATAATACAAATTATAGAGTAAAAATAGAACAATATATAAAAAGAGAAATATTAATCGGAACAGATAAGGTAGTTAAATGTTCAGAACTGTTTGAAATGGAATCTCTCATAGAACAATTGTTGTTTGTTTTTGACGGAAGGTTTTATCCAATTGAAAATGCTGCAATGATTGATGAAAATGAAGACCCGAGTATATATCAAAACAAAGTAAATCACTACTATAACAATAGACCTCCAATTTACAAATCCATTGATATATGCAGACATCAATTTATGAAATTGGTCAATTTCAAGGATATTGATTTAACAAATACATTGTTGGAGTGGGCACGTATATCTAATGAATTAGATATCGCCTTTAATATGCTTTTGTATTGTTTATCAGATATTCATATGCCTGTTGATTGTAAAATATCAAGTATGATTGAAATGACAAAACCATTTGGCGAAATAATGGAAAAAAACAATGATAGTTTTCAAATCGAAAGAACCGGTGATAAAAAGAAGTTGATATTAAAAACAGCACTTAATGCTGTAATAAAGACATTTGGCACTGAAATATTCAGCAAGGAAATTAATGGAAATTTTAAAGATTTTTTAGATCTATTAGTTAACACAAGAAACAAAATATCACATGTAAAATCACTTCAAGATAAAGCGTGTTTAGATGGCGTTCAATGTGTTTTTTATATTGCAAAACTATCTATAATGTATAGAAAAATAATTTTTATGTTGATTGGCATTGATGATACAATGTATACTGACAATATAATAAAAGCTGTGGAAGCTTTGGATAATTGGTATTATGAAAAGGAATAGGTTTATAAAAGGCTTAGATTGTATAGACAAAGAGTTTATTGATAAACAATTTGAGTGGATAAAACAGTGGAGAAATATGTATGATAATTGAGATTAAAAAGTGTGAATTAGACGACAGAAATATAAAAGCGGTTATTGCACTTTCAAAAGAATGGGAAAGTGAAGATTTAACATACGGTTACTGCGCAAATGATAAGAACGATCTAATTGGAAACGATTTGTTTCTTGCATATTCAGATGCTCAAATCATCGGCTACTTATTTGGCAAATGTTCAGTACTTAATGAAGCAATTACACCGATTGACAAGGGTTCAAAATGCTTTGATATAAATGAAATATATGTAAAAGAGAAATATCGTTCACAAGGTATAGGAAAGGCACTCTTTGAATATACCGAGAATTACCATAAGCAGAATGTTGACTATATTACTCTATCTACTGCTACGAAGAATTATAAAAGCATTCTTTACTTTTATATTGAAAAAATGGATATGAGCTTTTGGTCTGCAAAGTTATTTAAAAAAATATAACGAAATTTAGAGATAAAATATGAGTGATTTTATAAAAGGGTTAGCATTATGTGAAGGCTTTTTCAATGAATGTGCAAAGCCTATTATTGATAAATATTTCCCTGACTTGCATTATTCTGCAGGTCTAATTGGTTACGGCTCGGATGTTCTTGGCTACGATGACGAGGTGTCCCGTGACCACATGTGGGGACCTCGTTTCTATATGTTCCTGAGTGAAAATGACATAGATAAAAAAGACGAAATATTAAACAGATTTGCAGAAAATCTGCCCTATGAGTATATGGGTTACAGTGTCAATTTTACCGAGCCTGACCCAAATTATTGCGGCGTTCAGCACCCGCAGTTTATTAAATGTGGTAAGGTTAATCCGTTGATATTTATTCAAACCTTTGGTGAGTTTCTTGTTGATGAAATCGGCACAGCAGATTTGGATAATAACAAGCCTCTTGATTGGCTTGCATTCTCGGAGCATAGGTTATTATCTTTGGTGTCCGGCAAAATGTTTATGGACGAGCTTAATATTAGAGAACAGACTGATAAAATAAAGTTTTATCCTGATGAGGTTAAACTATATCTCATCGCATCACAATGGGAGATAATTTCATCTGAGCAAGCCTTTGTTAAGCGTTGCGGTGAGGTCGGTGATGAAATAGTCTCACAAATAATTTGTTCAAGAATTACATAAAGATTAATGAGATTGTGTTTCTTGTATAAAGATACTTATGCTCCTTACAGCAAATGGTTTGGTACAGCTTTCAACAAGTTAAATATTTATGAAAGTATCAAGACAAAAATCAATGCAGCACTGCAAGCGAATGACTTGACAGAACGAGAAAACAACCTTGTTGAAGCACAGGCACTTGTAGCTGATTTACATAACGCAAGCGGACTTACAGACAAGGTCGATTACAGCATTGAATCTTATTTCGGCAGAGATATAAAGGTTATCTTTGCAGATAAATTTGTTGATGCAACTGTTGAAAAATTGAAAGGCACAGTATTTGAAAACATACCGCTCATAGGCACAATGAGTCAGTTTGGTGGCTTATCGGATTTTGCTGATGAACAAGGTTACTATGAGCAGATTAAGAGAATTTATGGAGTGCAACAATGAAAGAAATAGGATACTGTGGTAATCATTGTGAGCACTGTTTTTTACTAAATGTGATGGCTGTAAAAGCAATAATTCAAGCTGTTCTTATGAAAATTTGTTTGAAGATAAGAAATGTCCTAATGTTGTTTGCTGTAAAAGCAAAAACATTGACGGCTGTTGGAAATGTGAAAATGTGGCAGACTGTCAAACAGGCTTTTTTAATTCAGGCGAAAACGATGCAAAAGCTTATGCTTTATACATAAAGAAATATGGTACTGAAAAATATACCGAAAGAATTTTTGCAATAATCAACAAAGGTTATGATTATCCAAGATCCTTTAAAGATATTAATGATATTGATAAGATTTTAGGAATATTTGAAATGGAGAAATACTAATGGAATTTATTTCAAAACAAAGTATAGCGGATTTCAAAAATCCTGGTGTGACATCAAGGCAACTACTTAATCCGAATAATTCAAATAATGATAAGGTTACAATTACAGAAGTACACTTAAAGTCTAATGCAAAACAGAGTAGGCACTCGCACGAATTTTCAGAACAAATTTGGTATGCGTTGAAAGGAAACGGTAGATTATTGCTAGCTAATGATAATGAGCAAAAATTCACAGAAGGTGATGTTGTGAGATTTGAGGCAGGAGATATTCACGGATTATATAATGATTCAGATGAAGAGTTTGTATATATTTCTGTAACAACTCCGCCAATTGATTTTTCATATGCGTACAAAGAAATAGGTAAAAAATAATGAATATGGATAACTTTTTCAATTTAGTTGCAGAAGATTTGCAGTTAGGCAAAGTGCTTAAAAATCCTGTTCAGGTAACAGGCGGTTTCATGCACCGAATGTTTAAGGCTGTTACCGAACAAGGCAGTTACATAATCAAGCTTTTAAACCCTAACATTATGAAACGACCTACTGCAATGGGCAACTACAAAATCGCTGATGATATTGAGACAATATTAAAGCAAAACAATATTCCTGCAGTTTATGCTTTGGAATTCAAGAACAGAAAAATGCAGGAATTAAATGGTCAATATTATTATGTTTTTGAGTGGTATGACGCCAAGTCATTAAAAGACGGTGAAATCAAGTCAGTTCATTGCGAAAAGATAGGCGAAGTGTTGGCAAAAATTCATAATATTGATTTGAAAAATGAACCTTTCGAGAAAGACGAAATGCACATTGACTGGCAAAAATATATTGAGCTTGCCAAGGATATGAACTCACCGATTTATGATTACATAAAGGATTATGCCGATTTGTTTAATAACAGCATTACGAAAGGCAACGAGGCTATAAAGAAATTACCTCCGGTCAAAGCAATTTGCCATAACGATATGGACAGTAAAAATGTACTTTGGCTTAGCGATGAGTTTAAGCTGATTGATTTGGAATGTTTAGGATATTCAAATCCTTATCTCGAATTGTTTGAACTTGCACTTTGCTGGTCAGGATATGAAGGATGTAATATAAATTTTAATTTGTTTAATACATTTTTTAAGTCATATTTTTATAATACAAATCTTGATGCAAATGTTGACTGGGAGGCTTTATATTACAGTAACAATGGCAAACTCGGTTGGCTTGAATACAACATCAAAAGAGCATTGATGCTTGAATGTGATAACGAGGAAGAACAACAACTGAGTATCAGTGAAGTCAAAGAAACTGTTGAGCATATCATATACTACGATAAAGTTAAAGATGAAATTTTGAATTATATTGCTATAACATTGTAATTTAACGATTTATATTAGTAAACAATATCAAAATTTGTAATTGTTTTATATATGTGATATAATTTTGTAAATAAATATCTGGAGAAAATATTTTATGGATAATTTTACTGTATTATCGATACCTGAGATTTCTAATGAAAGACAAATTTGGCTTATTAGAACTAATGGTGGTTTATATTATAATGATTTTACAACTAATAAATATGTTGCACTTGGTTGGGATGCCGTGTCAGTTGACTTGTTGTTAAACAGTAGTATTAGTAATGATGCAAAAAAAGAAAAGATTAATGAATTATATCCAGATGAAAAAAGGCCTGGCTTAATTTTTAGTCAACTATATAATTTCCATTGTGTAATGAATAATGGTGATCTAGTATTAATTCCTTCAGAGGGTACTAAGTTTATTCGTGTAGGAATTTTGGGTGAAACAGTGGAAGAAGTGTCCCATATAAATAATTCTAATGAAGAATATGCTGTTTGTTCTTATACACATAAAAGAAAAGTTAAGTGGTTCAGTGAAATAGATGTTAGTCGAGATATTTATTTAAGCAAAATAATGAAAGTTCAACAAACTATTGCTAACATAACCAAATATGCTGACTATATTTATAGAAATATTTACTCATGTTATATTGTAGATGATTTTATACATTTATCATTACAAAAAACAAGTTCATCAGATTTGGAAATGAAAAGTAATGTTGAATTGCAAGCTTCAATATTGGAGATTGTTGATGTTTTTTATGAGTTATACGGAGAGGATGAATCTTATAAAAAAATCACAATTAAAACAGCGGTTGGTTCTCCTGGATTTATTGAAGTTATACTTAATTATGCGGTACCAACTACATTTTCAGTTATATTTATTGTGAATACTGTTTTAGGAAAATTAAAAGATTCAGATGGTAGCACAAAAAAGGAATTATTGGACTAATTGATGAAATAAATAAATTGCGTAATGATTATATTGACAGAAAAAAGAAAATAGCCGAAACTAAAGTTATAGAGGAAAATATTCAATTAGATAAAGAGTTGAAGCAAGCACAAATTGATAAAATTAATGCGGAAACTAGAAAAATCAATGCGGAAACTGACGCATTAGAACAAAGTTTGATACCTTCAAACCAAAAAATAGAAAAAGCAGTTGAAGATTTGGAAAAGACAAGTAAAAAATTAAAAGACATTACAGACAAAAATAGTATCGAATGTCATAAAAATATAGACTTGGCAAGTTAATTGTTAAAGCAGTCCTGATTTCAGGACTGCTTTTTTTATGACTTGACACCTCTGCTGCGAAGAGTTATAACACACAGCACAGGAGGTTGATAAAATGACAGGAATTATATATGCACGATATTCAAGTGATAATCAGCGTGAAGAAAGTATTGATGGGCAAATTCGTGAATGCAAGGAGTTTGCCGAGAAGAATGATATTCGTATAATTGATACATATATTGACAGAGCATTATCGGCAAAAACGGACAATCGTCCGTCGTTTCAGCAGATGATTAAGGAGAGTTCCAAAGGTCTGTTTGATGTTATAATCGTTTGGAAACTTGACCGCTTTGCCCGTAACCGTTATGACTCGGCGCATTATAAAAACATCTTGAAAAAGAACGGCGTTAAGGTTATTTCTGCAACCGAAGCGATTTCAAGCGGTGCAGAAGGTATTTTGCTTGAGTCTATGCTTGAAGGCTATGCCGAGTATTATTCTGCCGAGTTTGCAGAAAAAATCAACCGTGGCTTAACCGAAAATGCTTTGAAGTGTAAATATAACGGTGGCTCTGTCGCTTTGGGTTGTGTAATTGATGATGAGCAACATTTTCAAATCAATCCGACTCTTGCTCCTGTTGTTTTGAATATTTTTAATGATTATCTTTCCGGTAAAACGCAGAAAGAAATCCGAGATGAACTGAACAACAAGGGCTTAAAAAATGCTAACGGTCGAGAATTTACAATAAACAATATTTCTAAAATATTGACCAACCGTCGTTATATTGACAATTATATTTATAAGGATGTTCTTATTGAAAACGGAATTCCTGCCATTATTCCGAATGATGTTTTTGATAAGGTGCAGGAAATGATAGTCGTTAACAAGCGTGCACCGTCAAGACATAAGGCTGTTGATGACTGCTTGTTGACAACTAAATTATACTGCGGCAAATGCAAAGCGTTTATGGTTGGTGAAAGCGGAAATGCCCGTGGCAAAAGATACAGTTATTATAAATGTGTCAGCACCAAGCGTAATAAAACATGTGATAAAAAGGCGGTTAAAAAGACTAGATAGAAGATATTGTTATTTATCAAGTTATGAAATTCATAGATGATGATTCGCTCGTTGAATTGTTAGTAAACAAGATTTTGTCTATTCAAGGTAAAGAAAGCCCAATGTTGAAATCTCTTAAAAAGCAACTTGCACAGACCGACACAGCCATTGAAAATATGCTTAATGCGATTGAGCAAGGCATAATAACAAAATCAATAAAAAAGCGACTTGATGAACTTTAAGGCACAAAAGAAAATTTAGAAACGGAAATCGCAAAAGAAAACATATCACATCCGTTATTGACAAAAGAGTTTTTATATTCATGGTTTGACGGATTCAAAAGCTTTGATGTGAACAAACTTAAAAATCGAAAAATGCTTATAGACACATTTGATAATTCCGTTGTGCTTTATGATGACAGAATAGATTTTATTTCAATTTCAAAGATAACGCTAAAAGCTTGACATTATCAGAACTTAATACCGTTTCGGATTTATCATCTTCATCTCCACCACAAAAGGCGGTTTAAAAATAAAATGTAATTTCTCTTTTGACATATGGCTTTTGACTTTGACTTCTGCTTTTACTTTTACTTTTACTTTTGTCTGTGCCTATGTCTATGCCTGTGTCTGTCCTGTACCTTTGCCTATGCCCGGGCATGTGCGGCTTTGCAGGCAGTATTTGTTACGTATCGACACACTTTAGATATATATTAACTATACTTGTGCTGATACGTAACACTTTTTTTGCTTGCCACCGCAAGCTCGTCAAATACTGTTTTATTCGACAAAGCTGCCAAAAAACAAATTGACAAGCAGGGCAATTTCGGTTAATATTGTGGTGCAAACTTGCTTTGTTAATATTTTACGGTGCGCAGGCTTATGGGGAGGCGCTGCGTGTTGAAAGAAGTAAGGAACAGTTAAAAAGCATATATGCATATAAAGTATGACATTGAGTTTTATAACAAAGAGTATTAAAGGAGTTCTAACCATGAAAAAGACGGTTATAACAATTATATCCATAATATTGGGTATTGCCTTGGTATTTTCACTTGCCATGCTTATTCGCAACTACATTGTTCCTGTTTTGACGATAGCAAATTCTCAAAAAAACGTTCAAGAAACGTTTTTATGTTCATCGGAGTCACCGGAAGGCAAATTTAATTTAGAGGCATACAGAACGGAGCCCGGAGCAACCGTAGATTATTCCGTCAGAGTCTATATGATAAACGGAAATCAAAAAGAAATAATTTATAATGCATATCACGAATCCGAGGCTAAAATAGATTGGGTTGATAATACAACCGTTTCAATCAACGGAAAAACGCTTGATATGTCAAGTGGCGAAACATATGATTGGCGTAAGGAATAACTTTTTAATCATTACCAAATAACAAGTAATGGTAAATAGCTAATGTGATAAGGGAGCAGCATTTTTCGCTTTACTACACTGAAAATCAACGCATATTTGTTTTTTCGGCGCGGTTATGGTAAACTAATAGTATAATTTTTCGGAAAGCTGCGGTGATAAGCTGTGATAGATAAAAAATATGCAGATTACTCATGGGAAAAGGCGAGCACGCTGTTAAATATTGATTCTCCGACGGGGTTTACCAAAAAAGCCGCCGAATTTGTTAAAAAGGAATTTTCGGCTCTCGGATTTCCCGCCGAATACACGGTAAAGGGCGGCGTTCTTGCCGACCTCGGCGGAAAAGACGATAACAATGCTTTGCTTTTGGAGGCGCACACAGATACCCTCGGCGGAATGGTCGCCGAAGTCAAGAGCAACGGCAGACTGAGAATAACGCCCCTCGGCGGTATGAATGCCTGCAACGCCGAAACGGAGAATGTCAGAATATATACCCGTTCGGGCAAAATATATGAGGGCGCGCTTCAGCTTTGTAACGCTTCAATTCACGTTAACGGCGATTTTTCGACTGCTTCGCGTACTTGGGACAGCGTCGAAATCGTCATCGACGAGGACGTAAAAACCGATGAGGATACAAGAAATCTCGGTATAGAAACGGGCGATATAGTTTGCTTTGAACCGCGTACACGCCGTACCGAATCCGGATATTTAAAAAGCAGATTCCTTGATGATAAGCTCTCTGTGGGCATATTGCTCGGTTTTGCAAAATATCTTAAAGACAACGGTATAGTTTTACCGCGGCGTGTGTATGTGCACGTTACCGTTTATGAAGAGGTCGGCCACGGCGGTTCCTCGACTGTGCCGGGCGGAGTTACCGAGGCAATATCGGTCGATATGGGGTGCGTCGGCGACGGATTGAAATGTACGGAAAAGCAGGTGTCCGTCTGCGCTAAGGATTCCGGCGGACCTTACAGCTATGATACCGTAGGCAAACTGATTGAAGCCGCAAAGGCAGTAGGTGCCGATTATGCCGTTGATGTATATCCGCATTACGGCTCGGATGTTGAAGCCACATTGCGTTCGGGTGCAGATATACGACACGGGCTGATAGGAGCCGGAGTTTATGCGAGCCACGGCTATGAACGCAGCCATATAGACGGCGTTTATAATACGCTGAAGCTACTGTGCGGTTATTTGAATGTATAAATATTAACGGAGCTGTAAAAAATACAGCTCCGTTTTTCTACCCGATAACTTCAATATCCTTTATCCGCATCTCGTCGCCGGTGACAAGATATGTATTGTCACTGCCGCAGTGCGGACATTTTTTTGCGTATTCGGTGGTCTTATATGTTTTTTTACAGTCGCGACAGTAGGAGAGACCTTCAAGGATTATCATTTCAAGCTCGGTGTCTTTCATATAATCCGTTTTTTTCTTTGCCCACTCAAAGCAGTCCGAAAAATATGACGGAACAATCGATGAAACCTCGCCTATTTCAAGAGTCAGCTTGGTGACCTTTTTTACGTTGTTTTCCTTGGCAATCTCTTCTACTCTGTCTATGACATTCAGAACTATACCGAGCTCGTGCATGGCTTAGCCCTTGTCGCTGTGCGCTTTTTTGTAGGCTATGCGCTTCTTTTTAAGCTCTTTCGCCTCATCCGAGCCAAGATGCCCGAGTATTTTAAACGCACGTTTTGCGGAGTAGCCCATAAGTCCGCCGACCTTCTTTTCGGCAACTCTCATATCGGTGCATTTCGGATTATCGCGTACAAGATGTATTGCGTCAAATTCACACTTCGTGGTGCAAAGACCGCAACCTATACACTTGTGCGGGTCAACATACGATGCGCCGCATCCGAGACAACGGCCGGTTTCGGTTTTAACCTGCTCCTCTGTCAAATCGAGATGTGCGTCTTTATAGGACATCTTGTAGTCGATGCTTTCATCCATACCGGCTTCCTGACGTCCTGCCGTATCATAAGACGGATATGTAAGGTCGTCCTTGTTGAGCGGTGTGAAATTGCGACGGTCACGACCTATGGTCATTGAAGCGTCGGGGCGTACATGGCGATGTAAGCTCTCAGCCGCCTCGTGACCGGCTGCAATGGCGTCTATTACAAAACGCGGACCGGTAAATACGTCGCCGCCCACGAATATGTCGGGATCGTCCGTTTCGTATGTAAATTTGTCTGCAACCGGGTAATTGCCGTGCCAGAATTTAACCTTTGAGCCCTCAAGCAGGTTGCCCCATTCAATTGCCTGACCTATGGCAAAAACGATTTTGTCTGCCTTTATTTCAACAGTCTCGTTTTCGTCATATACGGGAGAGAATTTGCCAGTTTCTGGGTCTATTGTGCGAAGGCACTTTTTAAAGATGATGCCGGTAACCTCTCCTTTGTCGTTTACGGTGACCTCCTTCGGACCCCAAGAGGGATTTATGCCGACGTTTTCTTCTTCGGCCTCAAGTATTTCCTCGTTGCTCGCAGGCATGGTGTCGCGCGATTCAAGGCAGAACATCTTAACGTCAGCTGCGCCGAGACGGTGAGCATTGCGCGCGCAGTCTATCGCAACGTTACCGCCGCCGACTACCACAACATTACCGGAGAATGAATCCTCGCGGTGTTCAAAGCAGTGGCGGAGATATTCTACGGCAATAGCGGTGCCCTTTGCGTCATCGTTTTTAACGCCGGGACGTTTGCCGCCCTGACAGCCTATGGCGATGTAAAATGCCTTGTAGCCCTGTTTTTTGAGCTCATCTATGGTGACGTCCTTGCCGACTTCAACGCCGCACTTGATTTCTGCACCGAGAGCCTTGATTATGTCGATTTCGGCAGCGATAACATCCTTTTCGAGCTTGTAGCTCGGAATACCGTATGTCATCATACCGCCGGGAATGGGATTTTTTTCAAATACCGTCGGCTTATAACCCATCTGGGCGAGATAATATGCGGCACTGAGTCCTGCGGGGCCGCCGCCGATGATGGCGATTTTTTCGTCAAATGAACCGTGAACCGACTGTACCGTTTTTTCTGGAACATATCTGTCCTCGGCTTTAAGGTCGAGATCGGCTACAAATTTCTTTACTGCGTCAATTGATACCGGGTCGTCAATTTTTCCGCGTGTGCATTCGCTCTCGCAGCGCTTGTTGCAAATTCTGCCGCATACTGCCGGGAACGGGTTTTCGGTCTTTATCATAGCGAGTGCTTCACGGTATTTGCCGTCTCTCGCAAGGCGAAGATAAGCCTGTACCGGAACGTGCGCCGGGCATGCAGCCTTACAGGGAGCGGAACCCGTGGGATATGTGTTTGACATACGCGCCGTATCGCGGTAGTTCTCATCCCATGCGTACGGACCCCAAATGTTGTTGTCCGGCAGGGGAGCGTGCTTATATTTGAAATCCGTGCCGTCCTTGTGGCAGAGCTTCTGACCGAGCTTTACGGCACCTGCAGGGCAAGTTTCAACGCACTTGCCGCACGCTACGCAGTTCTCTTTTGTAACCTTGGCGGTATAGGCGCTTCGCGAAAGATAAGGTGTGTTAAACAGAAGCGATGTGCGAAGAGCGTTGCATATCTTAACATTGCAGTTGCATATATCAAATATCTTATTTTCACCGTCAATGTTGGTTATCTGGTGAACATAGCCGTTTTTTTCGGCAAGCTTGAGTATTTCAAGTGCACGTTCTTTTGTTATGTAGTG
>HF993135.1:0-6179 GCA_000432435.1 Eubacterium sp. CAG:180 | reverse complement strand
GTTTCAACGGTGTAATCCGCCATATCGCCGAGCTGTATGCACCAATCATCAAAATCGTCTGTGCAGCCGTCGCCCAAAACAGCGCGTGAAGCGCGGCAGGAGCAAATGCCGGCAGAAATATGACCCTCATATTTCTGAAGCCAGTATGAAATATGCTCAAGATCCACCGATTCGCTCTTGGCGTCTATGGCTTTTTCAACGGGAATAACGTGCATACCTATGCCGTCGCCTCCGGGAGGCACCATCTGAGTGATACCTGCAAGCGGAACAAACGTCATTCTCTCAAAGAATGAGGCAACAGCCGGATTTTTGGCTATTCTGTCAACGGAAGAGTTGAAAAGCTCGGCCGAACCGGGTACGTAAAAGGGTACGCGGTAACGTCTGATTCTCGGACGGTCTTGAAGCTCGTGATTGTGGTCGTAATTATCACCGTAGTCATATTCGAGAATGCCTATATACGACATCTCGTCAAGAAGCTTTTGCAGATCGATAGCCTCATACTCTTTGTTCATAGCGAGTAACTGCTCAAACGTGTAGTGCTTACGAAGCTTCATTTTGTTAGCAACGTCGCACATTTCGGGAGTAAGTACCTCGCGCAGACCCCAATATTCGGGATCGTCCGATGTCACTCCGCCTATCTTGTGAGCCACAACGTCGGTGATTTTTCTGCCGAGCTTCAAATAGCGCTTATCAGGGTTTTTGTCACCCTGATATTTGCTGATGATTTTTTTATTCTGATCGGGCATACTTTTATGTCTCCTATTTAAAGAATCTTCTTACTAAGTCGCGGCTGTACTCAACGGTTTCCTCCATATCGCCGAATGCCATAACTTCACCGGCATAGAAGGTGTTATCCTTGCCCTGCATAGCTTCAACCTTTTCATACCAACCGTCGGCATAATCCTTGCTGCCTACGTGCGGGAAATAATACCAGTCGTCTATGCGCTCAATCTTGTCAACCTTAAGACCGCACAGTTCCATATCTTTAAGAGTTGTTTCCTTGGCTTTGTCAAAGGGAACATCCTCCATACCCTCGTGGTTACGAAGAGTAAAGGTAACAAGCGGCTGATCTGTTACGCCGTCGGACCAACGGTGATAGAATACCATAAGATGACCGCGGGTCTCGTTAGTCATATTTTCAAAGAAGTAATATGAGATTTCGGGAGCGTTGCCTTCTTCGGGGCGAACGGCCATTGTAAAGTATTCCTTATGTACGATTTTTGAGAAGAGATCCTTTTCTTCTTCACGCGGATCGCCGTAGCCGAGGAACAGCTCAAGCGGAGTGCAGATTATGAGCTTGTCAAATTCTTCGGTCTTACCGTTTACCGTTACAAATACTTTATCGTTTTCTCTCTTGATGTCTGTAACTTCCGAATTTAAGAGCGCCGGATGCTTAAGGTGATTGTTAACGCCCTCCCAAATGCTCTGTGTGCCGTCGTACCAAGTCCACAGTTTACCTGTCGAAAGGAATTGCTTAACAGTAAATGCGTCAAGATATTTTAAGACATAAGCGGCGGGAATTTCATCAAAATAACCATAGCCGAAAGAAGTGAACGGACCCTTCCAAACCGTGGTGGCGTCCTCGCAATGGTTGAGCTTCAAAAATTCGGAGAACGGCATTGAAAGGTCTTTAAGGTTGGGGTTAACGCCCTCAATATGAGCGAGCTTCATTTCGGGAGAGGGGCAGGGACCTTCATAGCGTCCCTCCGAAATTCCGCGGTGACCGTTTACATCATAGCCCTTGTATTTTGTCTCAAGAAGCTTTGATAGTTTTTTCATCTTGGATAGCTTCTTGAGCATAGCTATGGGCGACATTTTCTGAGGAGTGCCGTCAACTTTCATAAATTTGCGTCCCATAGGGGGGCCTCCGACGTGTGTTGTACCGCCGAATTCCTCACACTCATGAACTGCAAAGTAAGTGTCGCAGCCCATTACCGCGCCCATCTCTATGGTGCGGTCCTCCCATTTGCCCTGGGCATTTTTAACCTTCATTTTCGGGGAAAAAGCCTTACCTCCGACTCGGTCGGACTTTTCATAGATTACATAGTTATCATATCCGTTTTTTTCAAGGTACATTGCCATGCTTGTGCCGGCAGGCCCTCCGCCGATTATGCAGATGCGCTGATTCTTGTTTTCCATAAAAAGGATCTCCCTCTTTTAAAAGTTCGGTACGGATTTTTTTATCCAAAATACCATATCGGTTAAATCTTTAACAATTTAATTATAGTCTTACTTTATTTCAACGTCAATAGAATTTTCGACCTTTTTGACGTTAAAATTTACATAATATTGTCTTAAAATAATTGCTCAGTCGGTATAATGCACAAAAAGTTGGAAAGTGTTTACAAACTGCCGCCGATACGTAAAACGAAAATATTTGAATTTTATAATTTGTGTGTTATATTATAGCTATTCTTATTTTGAAAACAAAACTCAATGAGAAACGGGTGAATTTTATGAATATAATTCCGAAACCGCAAAAAATTACGTTTTCCGGCAAATATGTCCCGCATGGCAGCGTAACCGAGAGCGTTGACGCCGATATGGGAAAAGAGGAATACTCGCTTAATATAAACCGTGACGGCGTTTTCTTAAAGGGCGGCAGTGAGCGCGCCTTACACTATGCCGATATTACGTATAAGCAAATTCTGCGAGAGGACGGGAATATGCTTCCCGAATGTGAAATAAGTGATAAGCCCGTATTTTCTTATCGCGGCTTTATGGTGGACGTCTGTCGTCATTTCTTTACCGTGGAGGAAATAAAAAAGATAATCGATGCGGCGGCAATGCTCAAATTCAATTATTTTCATTTCCATCTTTCCGACGATCAGGGCTTCAGAGCCGAAATAAAAAAGCACCCGGAGCTTTCCTTGGTAGGCGGCAGCCGCGAGGGCTCACATTTCGGTAAAAAAGAAAACGACGACAGCGTTTACAGTCATTTTTATACTCGGGCACAGCTGAAAGAAATAGCCGAATACTGTAAAGAGCGATATATTGAGGTTATTCCCGAAATAGATATTCCCGGCCACGCAAGCGCCATACTTCAGGCGTATCCCGAGCTATCGTGCAATAAAGAGCAGGTTAAGGCAAAAACAAGCCAGGGTATATTCAAGGATTTGCTCTGCGCCGGAAATCCCGCGACATTAAAGCTGATTTATGACATTTTAGATGAGCTTTGCGATATTTTCCCCGGCAAGTACTTCCATCTCGGCGGCGATGAAGCCCCGAAGGATAAGTGGAAAAAGTGCCCCAAATGTCAGTCAAAAATACGCGAGCTCGGGCTTAAAAACGAAGAGGAGCTGCACTGCAGTCTTGTGAACAGAGCCGCAGAGTATCTCGAAAAAAAGGGCAGGCGTGTCATTTGCTGGAACGAAGCGGCAAACGGCGGTATTCTCGATAAAAACATAACGCTTGCATATTGGCTTGATAAAACGGGCGTCTCGGTAAAGCGCGCAAATGAGGGTTGCCCCGTAATTATCGAAAAGTTTAAGCCGTATTATGCCGATTATCCGTACGGTATGTATCCTCTTAAAGATGTATATATGTTTGACCCGAAGAGCATAAAGGGCTTAACGGAAACAGGCAAAAAATCAATAGTCGGAGTGGAAACGCCGATATGGACGGAGTACATCACGGATTTTGAACGGCTTTGCTATATGTGCTTCCCGAGGTGGTTCGCCGTAGCCGATACCGCGTGGAACGGCAGAGACGAAAAGAATTACCGCGAATTTCGTCTTGCGGCAAAGTCTTACTGCGACGCGCTCAGAAAAATGGGTGTTTCTTCCGCTCCCGAATGTGATTGGGACGAGAGTCCGCAAAAGCGGCTTCGTGAAACCTTGGCGTTTGCCGATAATCTTATGACAAAGAATATGCTGCGTCAGCTTTTAAATGTAGAAGAATTGACATAAACAAATAAAAATAAGTATAAGCAAACCCAAACCTAAACCCAAATCCAAACCCAACCCCAACCCCAAACAGGTGAGAATAACCGAAAGCAGGCAAAAAACACAAATAAACAGCCAAATACCGACAAGTAAAACAAACATTCGCCGAAGCAAAGGCAAAAAAACGCACCCCACTTTAGGTGTGTCCAGTTAAGAAAACATTCTAAGGCGAGAGAGAAACGGTATAGCTTCGGCTATGCCGTTTCTTTCATTTTTGCCTGCTATCAAATACTTTGGACATTTCCAAAATCCCAATACCTTTGTAGTAGATATCTACCTCTTGTCTGCGGTTGATTTTGCTATGAGGATCGGTCGCTGAGTGAATGACGATCTTCTCAACGAACTCATGCAGGATACGGGGTGTCAACTCCGGGATATCGGTGTATTGGCGGACAACGGACAGAAACCTGTCAACATCGGCACTTTTGCCTTCTACTTCTTCGATTTCCTCACGGAGTATTGCAGCCTGTGCCTGCAAACCAGCCTGTTCCACTTCATAATCGGTGGACAGCTTGTGAAAACGCTCGTCTGTCAGCTTGCCACTGATGCTGTCCTCATACAGCCGCTTGAAGATCATATCCAGTTCTGTGATACGCTTCTCACCCTCTGACAGCAGCTTGCGCTTTTTGGCAAGACCTTTATTGCGTTCCTTTACATCCATATCCATGACCATTTGAACGAAACGGTTTTCATGGCTTCTGGCGAAGGACACGATCTCCCGCAGATTTTGAAGGATCAATTCCTCCAGGATAACCGTTCGGATGGAGTGTGGTGTGCCACACACCTGCTTCCCTTTGCGATATCCAGAGCAGATGTAGTATTCCTGATCCTTTCGGAAGCCGGTCGCTCTGCACTGGTACAGGATCGAGCCACAATCGGCACAGTACATCATGCCAGAGAACATTCCCATTTCTCCCATCTTTGTCGGACGGCGCCGTGACTGCCGCGCCTGCTTTACAGCCTCGGCAATGGCATCTGTCCAGATAGGTTCATGGGTATTCTCAAAGATGACCCATTCACTTTCGGGATTTTTAATTTTCTTTTTGCTCTTGTAGGACTTCTTTGTGGTCTTGAAGTTCACCGTATGCCCCAGGTACTCACGCCAGCGATCCATAATTCCTGCTATCGTGGTATTGTCCCAGCCATAGGGATCACCCTGCTTTTTTACATTACAAGGGATGCCTTTGCTTTCGTAGTAAGCGGCAGGAGTGAGGATTTTCCGCTCCCGCAGCTTTCGTGCTATCTGGGACGGTCCAAACCCATCCATAACATACAGCCCGATTTCATAGACCACATCGGCAGCCTCACGGTCGGGTATCCAATGTTTGTTGTCATCCGGGTCTTTCATGTATCCGTAGGGCGCATTAGTCGTCAAATGTTCTCCGGCGTTCCCTTTGACCTTCATCACAGCACGGATTTTCTTGCTGGTGTCTTTCGCATACCACTCATTGATGATATTGCGGAAGGGAGTAAACTCATTGTCGCCCTGGGTGCTGTCCACCCCATCGTTTACGGCAATAAAGTGAACATCATGCTCCGGGAACATGATCTCGGTATACATACCCACCTGCAGATAATCACGGCCAAAACGGGACATATCTTTGATGATGACCCGTTTGACGATCCCTGCCTCCACATCGGCAATCATTTCCTGGAAACCAGGCCGATTGAAGGTTGTTCCCGAAATGCCGTCATCAATGTAAAAGCGGAAGTTGGTGTACCCGTGTTCAAGAGCGTACTTCTGTAAAATTTTCTTTTGGTTGATGATACTGTTGCTGTCGCCCTGCAATTCATCGTCACGCGATAAACGGCAGTACAAAGCGGTAACAGCTTCGACGCTCATAGCGTTGTAAGGGAATTGAAGCGCGGCAGCGGTGTTTGACTGATGAAACATAATAACCTCCTATCTGGCAGTCAAACACGGTATGAAGTTCTATCTTCATTCTACCGCGCTTTGTTGGGTTTGTCTGCCTATGGAGGTCAAATTACAGCAGCTTTTTTTCGGATATCATCCTTGATAAGCCGCTCTATTTTAGAAACTACACCGTCTTTTGTTTGTTCAAGGAAGAACGAATTGACGGTGAAGGTTGTATTTCCAATTTTCTTTTCGCTCCGTACTGGTGGGGCGAATTTGTTTTCAAAGGTTCTATCTTCTTGCATAGATTGACCCCTTTCATTGTTTGCAAGTTGATAAGCAATAAAAGAGGCAAAACGGACGGCTGCTGGCACAGCTCC
>HF993134.1:72407-107415 GCA_000432435.1 Eubacterium sp. CAG:180 | reverse complement strand
ACAAGTCTTGCGGCAAACAGCCACGGCATTCCTGCCGATACCTACTACAAGGGTATTCAGGGCAGACCCGCCGAGAAATGCTACGATTGGCTTCTCTCGCAGATGCAAAACCATGCAACCGTACCGAGCTTTGCTTCTCACAGAAGCGGCTCGGTAGAAGTCTACACCCTGAAATACAATCAGGCAGCAGACAATTACAGTCTTACGCTGACCGACACCAACAACACGCTGGCGGATATTAAATTCAGCGCAAGCGGCATTACCGTATCGAGAAGCGGCAATCAGTATACTTTCACTTCCAAGAAGATGATTGAAACTGCCGTGAGCATTACGGCACAGAAAGACATTCCGAATATCGACGGCAATATCCTCATTTGGGGCTACCCCGGCAAGCAGACAATGATGTCAGGTGTGGAAGATCCCGTTGTTTTCTATCTGAAAGTCAAGACCGAAACCACAGGCATCGGTCATATTGTGAAGCACTCTGAGGATAACAAGGTAGACGGCGTTAAATTCAATATCGCAGGCAACGGCGTCAATCAAACCATAACCACAAAAAAGGACGGAACGGTGGATATTGAACTTATGCCGGGTGTTTACACGGTAACGGAACTTGCCGAAGAAAAGTACGAACCGCAGAGTGTGCAGAGAGTTACGATTGTATCGGGACACACCTCTACGGTCACTTTCAGCAATGTGTTGAAGCGTGGCGCTTTGAAGGTTATCAAATCTTCCGAGGATTTGTGATTGTGCTATTTCGTGAATGACATCCCAAATCTGAACTGTTACGGTTCGATTGAGATGTCATTCATTCTTTTTAAATCCAGTAGGGAACGGCTTTCTTGGCCGTTCCTTATTTTTTATTTTATCGAACTCAAATGAAAGAAGTGTTTAAAAACTGTGCCATATCCAAAAAATTAAAATGATTTGAACCACGAAAGTTCGATTAAATTGATTTGCTTATATCATCAGCATGGCGTTTGTAATAAGCTTCCTCTGTGGCGTTTGGTGTGCGATATCGATTGATTTGATGCGGTCTTTTGTCATTATAAAAGTCAATGTACTTTTGTACTCGCTCTCTAAACTCTCTTTCAGAACGATAATTGTTTCGATATAGTTCTTCGGCTTTTAAGGATTTGAAAAACGCTTCCATAACTGAATTGTCGTATGGTGTTGCAGTTCTTGATAGCGATTGTGTAATTCCTAATGTTTTACAAAATGTTGAGAAAGAACGTGAGGTGTAGTTAGCACCTCGATCACTATGGAATAATAAACCTTCCTTTGGATTTCGATTATAGTATGCTTTTGCTAATGTTTCTTTTGTAATTCGTGAACTGTTTCCGGTGGAAATTGTGTAAGCAGTTACTTTTCTTGCGAATAGGTCAATAACTACGCAGATGAAATATTGAATTTTCTTGCATGTGAAGTAAGTCACATCACTAATCCATACTTCGTTTGGTGCTGAAGCAGTAAACTGTTGGCTGAGAATATTTTCTTTTCTTTCCTTATTCATTTCATAGATTGCCTTCGCGCCACCACGCACACTAAACCATCCGTTTTCGTGCATGATGGCTGCTACTGTTTTATCGGCAACAACGTATCCGCGGCTTCTCAAAATGGCATTAATTTTACTGGCACCAAAGATCTGATTGCTTTCGTTAAATATCTCTTCAATAATTGGGGTAATCTCTTTCTTTTTTACGCATATACGAGGTGTTCTCGTTAGCATTTCTGAGGATGTGATTATAGTAACTGCCTTTTGCTACTTTTAACGCTTGACAAAGTAGATTAACGGAATATGTTCCTGATAGATCTTTAATTACCTGATATCGATCATGCAAAGGTGCACTAACCGGACAGGGGGATAACTGCAATACCTCTACCATCTTTTCTAATGTTTCGCAACGCTGCCGTAGTATCCGAAAGTCCGACATGTTGATAGCTTTGCTTTTCTTTTTATTATTGGATTTTGTCCACGCATAGAGAGTGCTTTTTGCAATGCCGGTGTCCTCACAAATACTTGATACTTTTTCTCCGGAGCGATACCGCTGTAGGATTTCGTTTCTCTGTTCCTCAGTATAAATTTTCTTCATAATATAAACCTCCTGAACTTTGTACGGGTAAAAAGTAAATTTACCCATCATTATTGTACAAAGTTCTGGATGCCAAGTGAACACACTAGGACCGTTACAGTAACGGTGGGACAATGAGTTTTGCTACATTTTTTGTTTGTGTTATAATATTTTCAGAAATAAGTGAGACCTTTCAGGATCTTATCCGTTTAATAAGTGAAGGGATCAAAAAGAACCTTTCGGAAAGGAGTAAGTCAATGGATAACGGTGCAAGTAGCTACCGCCGTTTCCTTGATGGCGATGACAAAGGCTTAGCGGAAATCGTAAGAGATTACAGAGACGGGTTAATTCTTTATCTTCACGGTATCGTGGATAACATATCTGTGGCTGAAGAGTTGATGGAAGAAACCTTCTTTAAGATAGTAACAAAGAAGCCAAAATTTAATGTTAAATATTCGTTCAAAACCTGGCTTTATACCATCGGGCGAAATGTGGCGATTGATTATCTTAGGCATACCGCAAAGCAATCGGATACACCCTTTGATGTTTTGGAGAACTATATTCAGGACGAATTTGATTTAGAAAAACTCTATATCATTGAGGAACGAAAGATTGCTGTACATAGAGCATTAAAGAAACTGAATCCGGAATACAGACAAGTCCTTTGGATGCTCTATTTCGATGGCATGACCAATTTTGATGCTGCAGTAGTTATGAAAAAGAATACCCGTCAGATGAAAAACCTCGTTTACCGTGCTAAAAGCGCTTTGAAATCAGAACTTGAAAAGGAGGGCTTTGTTTATGAAGAGTTATGATGAATTGACAAATGATTTGCTTGAACGTAGAGACCGTTACGTTGCAGATCAAAAGAAGAAAAGAAAAAGAGTGATGGGCGTTGCAACCTCGTTGTGCTGCTTCTGCCTTGTGGCATTGCTCGGCTTCGGTATGTGGCAAGGTGGTATGTTTAATACAACTCCACCCGATGAGACAATCGATGATGCTTTATACCCCGGCATCAAGGATACCTTTGATGATAAGAATGGCGAATCTCTCGACAACCCTGCTGCGAACAACAAGATTATTATTAACACCATCAATGGGGTTTCGGCTGACAAGATGAATATTGCTCTTATGGTAGATGACCGTATTGAAATGTCGATTGAAGAACTGTGCGAGTATTATGGTGTGGATTATGTTCCCGATGTACCTGCTGATATTAAAATATGGCCGGATCAGAGTGGCGTTATCTACCGCAGAAACGGCGGGACCGGTGAAGTGTATTGGGATGGCAATGTACTGAACTTCTCAAATGAGGATTTCACACGTTTGGTTCACGTTGAGGTAGATAAAGGCAGTTATGTGCTGCAGGATTATCTCTATTTCAAAGGAACGGAAGAAAGATCTGTAATCAATAACCATGAGGTTTTAATCGGGCTTACAGAAAACGGTTATTACTATTCCGAGTTTATGTATAATGGTGTTGGATTCCTTATTGATGCAGAAGGTGTAACAGAAGATGAGTTTGTTGCAATTATTGCGTCGATCATACAGTAAATAACAAATATAAAGGCGTCGCAGAAATGCGGCGCCTTTTGTATGGTAAAATAGGGAGGAATATGTTATAATGAAATTATATAGATAGTTTATGATGTTTTGGTGATGAATAATAATGTCGGATATTAAATTAAGTGAGCATAGATTTCATAAGGGGAAATTTATATCACCATGGAATGACATGGGTTTTACAATGACACAAACGCCTTGGTTTCAGAGGAGGTTACCCGAATATCTATGGATTGGATTAATCTTAGATAAATATGGACGTAGTGATGGGTTGCAAATTTGCGGTCGAATTATTCAACAAATTAAGAATCTTAATCTGCAAACATTGTGTTTTTCTGAATTGCTTGAGTTAAAGCAGGAAGACCAAGTAGAAGTTTGGGCGACAATTGCTGATATAGCGGGTGTTGAGACATTAAGTCCGATTACGGCCATTGTTTGTTATTCAGAACACCCGCTATTCGCCTCTCGTTTCTCTTGCATAGGTGAGTCACCAGAAGAGAGAATTAAAAAAGTCGGTGAAATATTAAAGAAAGGTGCAGATCATCAATCGTATTTTTCTACAGATATTAGATTTGTGGCGTTATATTTTATGATGGTGTCTGGTAAGATAAAATTCTTTGATGGGATGAAATCAGAGATTGAGCAAATATTAAAATATCCTTATTTATCTCACGATGAAGATGAAATGAAAATGATACGCCCCGCTATTAGATCTTCTGAAATGATGTCAGAACCAAAAACTGAAGAACATAATAAATTTATAAGATCTTTTTGGGAGAGTGTAAGCATAATGACTGATTGCGAATTATATATATTGCATTTTGAACCAGAAGCAGAAGATGCGGATGCATATGAAGAAAAAATCAAGGACATAATGGGTTATTATTCAGATATGTTTAAATCTGCATATCCTTTGGATAATAAGATGTTAGTTCTGTTAGGTATAGCAACTTATTCGTATAAACGATTGTTAGAATTGATAAATTGTAATCTTTATAACGAAATATCCGGACGCTCTATTGTTAGAGTTATGGTAGAGAATTACATAATGATGAAATATTTGCTAAAGCATGAAACTGATCATGATGACATATGGACGGAATATCAATATTATGGTATTGGGCAGTATAAACTTATAGCAAAACGCGCGGATGATGCAACTTTCGATACAGAGTCAAGTCATGTTCCTTATAAATATTTAGATGTATTGGTTTCTGAATTTAGGGATGATAAGTATGTTGATATGGATACAAAATATTTTGACAAACATAACATCCGTGAAAAGGCAATTGATGTTGGGGAAAAAGATTTATTTGGTTTGTTTTATGATTATGACTCGGCTTTTGAACATGGATTATGGGGTGCAGTGAGAGAAAGTTCTTTGATTAAATGTGATGCAGCAGAACATCAATTTCATTGTGTCCCCGATATAACAAATGAGCAAAAATTAAAGTCGGTATGGAAAGACGCAAAAACGACTATGAATAAAATTTTGCGTGTTCTTAAGGAAGTATATGGTCTTCCAGAAAAATATGCAATTGATGAGGATTTATTATGCCGGATATATTAAAAGAGCAAATAGATAAATTGCAAGAAGAATATCTGGCGATTTTAAAAATGGCCAGCGAAAGAATAAATGAAGACACATATCATGCTGTGGTTGATGAAATTCTTGTATTTTGGAAGAAACATAAACGGGTTGCATTGAGCATAGCTACCCACTATATTACGCCAATGAGAACATTAGTGTTTACTGGTGCAACTTTTATGGATATTGACGATCTGGAACACTATCCATTTCTTGCTATTGGAGAGAAACATATTTTGGATGATCCTCTTTGTAGATATTTAGAGGTTGTTGACAAAATTACAGATAAAGAGGCGGCGCAAGGTTTTTACGAACAAGCATTGTTGACAATAAAGGATAATATAAAAGTCATTGAGCAATGCCATCCTCATATTATTATTTTGCCATTAAGATATTTGTACGGTAATGATGAGGAGGTTATATCAAAGGGTGCTATGAATGCTTTTCTAAGCATGTTTAATGATAATGTAAAAACACTTTCTGATTATCGACAGCTAAAAACGATAGATGAAATCCACGATTCTCTGTTACCAGGAATAGCTGAAAATATAGTGTTTGACAGTGGTGAAGATAAATCTATGAGTTTGATAGAGCGATTTAATGCTTATTTATCAAACGCCAAACACGTGCAACATTTAAAACGTGATATTAATCAGCTGTTTTTTATGGCGGTTATAGGTTACTTAGCGCAGGCCCTAAATATATTGTTTATGTGCTGTTCATGTCAGTGTATACCATATATTAGATATGAGGTTGCGTTTAAATATCTAATCAAAATATCGAGTAATTTCGAAGAGGTGCCTGAAATTCAAGAAATGGTATTCAAAAGCAGCGTAGCACATGTACTGTACAATAGTTTTGATAAGAATCAGTATGAGAAAATAGATTTTAATTCGTTTATGGTGTTGGGTGATAAGAACAAGTCTAAAAGTAAAGTTTTTGATGTTCTAGAAAAACAGGGGATGAATATTAAGACGGCTAATTTAAAATCAATTATTGATGTTGTGGAAAATTATCTAAGTGAGTTGAAACCTCAATAATATTTTTTTGATTATATGAAGGGGCAATAGAGTGTGTTGTACAAATGACGTAATTCTGCATTATGATTTACTTATTGATGAAGGAAACGATCCGGTACATGACCCGGAGCCACTGCAGGACTATATGAATAAATGGGACGGACAAGATTTTATTAATGCAATGCAGCTCGACAAAACAAAAAGTGTCCTTGAAATAGGTGTGGGTACAGGCCGCTTGGCAGTAAGAGTTGCACCGCTTTGTGATAAGTTTTGTGGCATAGATATTTCACCTAAGACCGTTAATAAGGCAAAAGAAAATCTTGTACAATATTCGAATGTAAATTTGATATGCGGGAATTTTTTAATTCATAGTTTTTTAGACCAATTCGATGTAATATATTCATCATTAACCTTTATGCATATTAAAGAAAAACAAGATGCAATCGACAAGGTGTTTATGTTGTTAAAGGATGGCGGAAGATTTATTTTATCTATTGACAAGAATCAAGATGAATGTATTGATATGGGGCTACGAAAAATCAAGATATTTCCAGATGATCCACTATTAATTGAACGGAATATTTCAAAATGTAGGTTGAACATAGTAGAATGTTTTGAGACGGAATTAGCTTACATACACGTTGCTGTGAAAGAGGTCTAGTATGAATTGTTTTGAAACAATGTTTCAAATGGAGCCGTATGTATTTTGCGATGAGAATCTTTCAGACTATGAAAAAACGATTTATATATTAGCAATTGCCTATGGTGCTTCTCCTATATATCGATTAAGTAAAAAGGATATCGAAGAACTATCTCTTTGGTTAGAAGTTGATTTTAAATTGCTTGCCAAGGCTCTTGAAAATGAGATGAATTTTCCTTGTGGAAATGCAATTATAAAATTTGGCGATGATACGATTGAATGCGGAGAATATTTTAAAAATGATTTCTTTGATGTCATTGTCAAGTTGCTTTTTGCGTATAAAAATTTAGAAGAGATATATGATGATTTTGGCAATGAGGCAGTTGGCGAAAACATCCAAACTTCCTTTACCATTAATCACTATTTTGAAATGGCAAATGCTATTGCTGCTACGTATGAGTGTATGCATGAGAATGCATTTTCTTATGATAATACTATGTATGATTCGGCTGAATGTTTTTATCCCAAGAATGATATTGAGATGCTATCGTTGCTTGCAATATCAGCGGACTGTTTAGGATATGATGAAGATTTAATAAATATTTTAACTAAACTTTTAAAATACGAGTTTAAAACGAGGATAAATGCATTGTATTTAGTTACTATATGCCAAATTTTCAAGCACTCTCCTTGTTTTACTCGGGAGATGAAAAATATTGCAACAGACATATATAATAAACTCTTATTAATATTGAAAAATGGCAAAGTCGTATCCATGATTATTAATTGTCTTCATAGAAAAACAGACAAGCAAGTCGATGAAAGATCTAAAAAGGATAATACTACTCGTATGCAAATTTTATATGGTTATCCTAATTATGATTGTTATGACTTGCGTTTTGACTTTTCACACAAGGGACAAGAAGTAGTTCATTTTAACAATGAAACTCCTGGAGGATTATCTTGCTGCATTTTTAATAAAAACGAATATCAAAATATAATTGATCAATATCCGGAGTTGAAAGATTGTTTTATATCGTATGATGATCGATGGGCGCTTAAAGAAAGAATTAATTGTGAGTTGACCGACGATATGAAAGTATCGTTTGATAGAGTAAGAAAAGAAAAGGCTCATGATCCAATTTTTACTCAATCATACTTAGAAACAGATATAAATGATTTTATTAATTTAGTTTCTAAAATGTTACCCAAAGAATGTAGAAGGGCAATTGATGTGGGTGGAACCTATGCGAAACTTTGCTTTAACTATGATGTGATAATGAGAGATACAACTTTGTTGTATTTAGCATATCTAGCTCGTGATAGCAAACGAGTAGATATGGTTGCTGAATGGATTTCTGATAAAGCATTTAGATATGGATTAACATCAGAAAGAATAAATATAGACACTTTGGGGCAAGTATTAGAAATTATTAAAACAGCTGAAAGTAGGATATGAAGAATAATTTTTATTTTAATTTGAAAAAATGTGTAAAATGCACTCTAAAAAACTTGAAAAAATGTGTTTTTAAGTTTTTGAACGTGTTTGGGGGCCAAAATTAATGTTTTCTTGAAACCGCAAATAAAACAATTCTTATACTTATAAACGAAGAGTCGCGAGAGCGGCTCTTTCGTTTTTATATAAGTGAGGTTTTATTATGGAAAAGAAACTATGTTACGAAGATGGAAGAGAATTGTTCGTTAATAAGCTCTGCAAGTTAATGAACGAGAGAAATTTTTCTTGCCAGTATCTGAGTAGTAAGATAAAAAAGAATGATGGATATATCAACCGTATTATCAATGGTAAAAAAGATCCTTCTTTTGAGGTGCTGTTTGATATCGCATCTGCTCTGAAGGTCACAGTAGCTGAATTGTTCGAATAAAAATTTGCATGACCTGTGGGGTCATGTTTCTGCTAAACCCATTGACCTAGTATTTCGGCAATGGTATAATGAGTACAACAAAACATCAGAACGGCTTGAAGCACAAGACAAGTCGAAGGGTGAAAAAAGAGTAGCTTTCTTAAGTAAACTGTTTTGGTTCTTCTATAGGGGCCACGAAAGTGGAGAAGAGGTTGGAACGGTAGCAAATAGGGAAGTCTTGTTTCCGTGCGCTGGAAGCAGTCTGTTGGATTCCGGATTTTGATGTTGTAATAGTGCTTTTCTTTTGCAACGCAGTTTTAGGGTGAACTATGCGTTAATACAAGGGCTATATAAATGAATTATTTATAAAAAGCCAAAATAATATTCGACTAACGAAATGCTTAAAGATGTTGATATGCCTTGTGAATTAACCAATATGGAAGGCTAACATTTTGAAATATCTTATTTTGTGACGGAACAGGTATGACTTTAACATAATTGTTGAATGAAATTAAAGGTTTGCGTAAACAAGGCTAATCCACATAGCGGTAATAAACGTCAAGACAGTTAGTATTGTGCTATTTCGTCTCTTTAATACAAATTATGAATAGGATTATAATTTAGGAAGAAAGGGCTGTGTTTTAAGGCTTAAACGCATTGTGCGATTTCGTCGCGCAGTCACATAAAAAACAGGGCATAGCAAAAGCTATGTCCTGTTTTTTGCTTTAAATTAAAAAGGGATTCGAACCCTTATAATCTTTTGCAAGACGAAGTCTTGTCAACAGAAGTCTATAATAGGATAGTTTGCGGAGCAAACTCGAGGGCGAACGAAGTGAGCCGAATCCCTCACTCTCCGCCATAAAAAGTCCACCGTAATTTTGATAGAATTACCGTGTGCTTTTTCTGTATTATTCATTGTCTAAAATTTTATGTGATGATATAATGGTTAATGAAACAAATTTTATAAATTGCAATAACAAAATTTGTTTTAAGGTGGGGATGAATTGAACAAAGAACTTCAAAAACGTATAAAGCTGTTAAATTGCCGAGCGAATGCTTTCATTATATGCCTTGGGATTGCTGCTGTTTTTTTGCTTCTTGGAGGAGTTTGCGTATCTGACAGCGAGTCCCGTATTTTCGGGCTTATTTTGCTTGCAATTGCCGGAGTTAATATAGCCATTTTTGTTTATGTGATTCTTGCCGCAAAAAATGATGCAAAAGCATTTGAAGCAAGGCCGTGTGTTTTGTGTTCGCATACAGGTATTAAATATGACGATTTCATCAAAGAACTCGAAGATTTATCAAATAAAGGAAAACGGCTGAGCATATCAGAAAACCTACATTATTTCAAATTTAAAAAAGGTTTGTACCTTACAACGATTATATATAGAACAGACAACTTCTCAAAAAGAGAATTTGATAACGCAAAAAAACGTATTCTCCGAAAAGCAACGAAAGAATTTAATTTGTCGCACAGTAATTATGACAAATACAAAATTTATAAAACCATACAGTTAAACATCATCTGTCTTGATTCGATGAATAGTGAAGTTAACAGCCTTTTGTCACATAACGCCAATCACAATTTAATGCGAGTAGAGGGCTTGATGAATGTGGTCTTGGTCGGAGACAAGATTATTATCCCGCCGATTTACGGAGATTGCTACGAGACAATAGGCAGATACAAAAAAATAGTGAATTTTATAGTCGAAAATATTATTTGATTTTTGTTGTAAGCAAGTTTGTTTACTCTGCCTTTGTTATGTGTAAATATAAAAAAGCAACCTGTTTGACACCTTTTTTTCACTCGAATTCAAAGGAGCGATACACGCTTTTTGTTTTCTGCTTTATGCCTTGTCCGAATACCGTTTTTGTGATAAAATATATATTATTAAAAATATGTTTGTAGGGCGATATAAGATAAAAACGCCTGCAAAAATACTGATTATACGGAGAATTATATGGAGCTTATACGTTTGAGAGACAGCAGGGGAAAAATATTTGATACCGCAATGAAGCTCTATGAAAAAAGCTTCCCGAAATACGAGCGGAGGTCATATGACGCACAGCAGAGGGCCATGTATGATGAGCAGTACCATTTTGACCTTATATATGATGAGGGCGAATTTATAGGTGAAGTGCTTTATTGGGATACCGACAGCTTTATATATATTGAGCATTTTTGTATTTTAACCGAAAAGCGCAACCGCAAGTACGGAGAGCGCACACTCTCGATGCTGCAAGGCTGCAATAAAACCATTATTTTGGAAATTGACCCGCCGAAGGATGAAATATCCGTCCGCCGTCGCGGATTTTATGAGCGAAACGGATTTAAATTAAACGACTTTGAGCATTTTGCGCCGGCTTACACAAGGGGTGGCTCTGATTTTGAACTTAAAATTATGACGTATCCCGGTAAAATCTCAAAGGAGCTGTATGATGATTTTTATGAGTTCCTTTGTGCCAAGGTAAAAATGTACATTTGACGGCGATGCTTTTAACGGCGTGAGCTGTAAAGGTTGAATTCCGCCGTGATACACATTGAGTTAAACGTCGCTGTTCAAAAATGCGCGCGTTACTTTGCAAAAATAAATATCTGTTTACAGAATATATTGATTTTTTTACTCTTTTGTTGACATTGTACATAAAAATGTTATAATAAAAGCACTATGATTTAAATGAGGTGGAACAATATGGGAGCTAAAAAAACCGTAATGCTGACCGGTGCCTCCGGTCATATGGGTTTCCACGGTTTTAAGGAACTTTACGCTAAGAAAGATAAGTTTAATCTTGTTCTTTTACTTCGCGGAAGTGAAAAAAACCGTGTTAAATTCAAGGATTTTGAAAATGATCCTTCAGTCAGAATAGTTTGGGGCGATCTTACAAACTATGAGGATGTTCTCAACGCAGTAACAGGTTCTGACTATATTCTTCATGTAGGCGGCATGGTTTCTCCGGCAGCTGACTGGAAACCGTACAGAACACAGAAAACAAATATAGGTGCTGCTCAGAATATCTGCAAGGCAGTTCTTGCTCAGCCGGATCCCGACGCAGTTAAGGTCTGCTACATAGGCACCGTTGCCGAAACAGGCGGTCGTAACTATCCTATCCATTGGGGACGTTGCGGCGATCCGCTCAAGGTTTCGGTATATGACCATTATGCTGTTTCTAAGTGCATAGCAGAGCGTGTATTCGTTGAGAGCGGTATTAAGAATTGGGTTGTTATGCGTCAGTCGGGCATACTTTATCCCAACATTCTTAAAAATATGGATCCTATTATGTTCCACGTTCCGATCAACGGCGTTCTTGAGTGGTGCACCGTTGAGGATTCGGGTCGTTTGCTTGCCAACCTCTGCGATGAAGATGCAAAAGGCAACCTCGGTTCCGATTTCTGGAATCACTTCTACAATATAGGTTCAGGTAAGGAATACAGAATTTCAAACTATGAGTTTGAGTGCCTTCTTCTCGGTACTCTCGGTCTTGCAGGCCCCGAAAAGCTCTTTGACCCCAACTGGTTTACAACGAAGAACTTCCACGGTCAGTTCTATGCAGACGGCGATAAGCTTGAAAACTTCCTTCACTTCCGTGAGAACCTCCCCGTTAAGGATTACTTCAACCGTCTTGCAGATCAGGTTGAATTCTACTTTAAAATTCCGAGATATCTTCCGAAGAACCTCGTTGCAGCTTGCGCGAAGCCCTTTATGAAGAAGATTGCCAAGACTCCGGACTTCGGTACTCTTGACTGGGTTGAAAAGAACAACAAGCAGCGTCTTGACATCTACTTCGGCGGCATGGACGAGTGGAAGAAGATTCCGTCAAAGTGGGAAAATTTCGACATCATCAAGTTCGATAAGGATAACAGCGCGGCTGAGCAGTTTAAGCTTGACCACGGTTATGATGAGACAAAGCCCGAAGCAGAGCTTGACATTGAGGATATGAAGCAGGCTGCTAAGTTCCGCGGCGGCGAGTGCCTCTCCGAGACAATGACTAAGGGTGATATGGCTACTAAGCTTAAATGGAAATGCGGCCACTGCGGCGCAGAATTCGAAGCAAGCCCCGCTCTTATACTTCTCGGCGGACATTGGTGCCCCGAGTGCTATATCCCGCATAAGGCTTGGGATTATGATGCTATCGCCAAGACAAATCCGTTCTTTGCTCAGGTTTGGTATCCGAACCACAGAAAAGACGAGAACAACCGTTACGACTTTGACGAGCTGTTCCACATAGACGGTGTTGCTTGGGACGACATTAAGAGATAATTTTGCAGAATTGCATAAAAGAACCGTGAGGTCTTATGACTTCACGGTTCATTTTTTGTTTACATGATTATTCTATTCCGATAACCTTGTAATCCTTGTCCTCAACGGCTTTCTTGAGAACGTCATTGTCGATTTCATCTTTAAGAGTAACCTTTGCGGTACCGCTTACATGGCTTACTTCGGCTGACTCAACCTCGGGTAATTCTTCAAGAGCTTTCTTGACTGCAGCTTCACAATGTCCGCACATCATACCTTCGATTTTAATTGTCTTTTCCATAGCTTTTGATTCCTCCGTTACATTTTTTAAATGATTTTTTATTTTATGGTCGTGGCTTGCGTCACGAAGCTTAAACAGATTAAGTCTCAGGGCATTGGTTACAACGCAGAAGCTTGAAAGGCTCATTGCCGCAGCTCCGAGCATGGGGTTCAGCGTAAGACCGAGAGGGATAAATACGCCGGCGGCTATCGGAATACCTATCGTGTTGTAGAAGAACGCCCAAAACAGGTTTTCGTGTATATTTCTAAGCGTCGCTCTGCTGAGCCTTATGGCTGCGGGCACATCGGAAAGACGACTCTTCATCAGAACGACGTCGGCTGCATCTATGGCAACATCTGTGCCTGCACCTATGGCTAAGCCTATGTCGGCTATTGTAAGGGCGGGTGCGTCGTTTATTCCGTCGCCGACCATTGCCACCTTGCCGAGCTTTTTAAGCTTTTTGATTGCCTCTTCTTTACCGCTCGGTAAAACCCCTGCGATTACTTCGTCAACACCGGCTGATTTACCTATTGCGTTTGCGGTACATTCGTTGTCGCCCGTGAGCATCACAACGCGTATTCCCATATTCCTGAGCTCTTTAACGGCTTTAGGGCTGTCGTCTTTAATGACGTCCGCCACGGCTATAATGCCGAGAAGCTTCCCATCCAGAGCGAAGAAGAGGGGAGTTTTACCATCGCCCGACAGCCTTTCGGCAATTTCCTTGATGCCGGGCGATATTTCGGCCTTTGTTTTTATGAAGTTGAGATTACCTGCGAATATATTCTTTCCGTTTACGGTGCCGCTGAGGCCGTTTCCGGGCAAAGCTTTAAAGATAGATACGTCGTCGCAGATGATATTTTTGCTCTCCGCATATGAAATTACAGCCTTTGCAAGCGGATGCTCACTCTTCTTTTCAAGAGACGCCGCAGCTTTAAGAAGCTCATTTTCTGTTGTTTCACCGTTTGGGATAATGTCCGTAACTCTCGGCTCGCCCTTTGTTATTGTGCCGGTCTTGTCGAGTGCCACAATCTGTATTCTGCCTGTTTCCTCAAGAGACGCCGCTGTTTTGAAAAGAATACCGTTCTTTGCGCCGAGACCGCTGCCCACCATTATCGCAACCGGAGTCGCAAGACCTAAGGCGCACGGGCATGATATTACGAGAACCGAAATTCCGCGTGCAAGCGCATAGCCTACTCCGTGACCGAGCAGAAGCCATATTACGGTTGTGATTACCGCGATAATTATTACAGCCGGGACGAATATGCCCGAAACCTTATCCGCGATTTTTGCTATCGGGGCCTTTGTGGCTGCGGCGTCGCTGACCATTTTAATGATTTGCGATAGGGTTGTGTCCTCACCTACGTGTATGGCACGGCATTTCAAAAATCCCGACCGATTGACGGTTGCCGCCGAAACCTTGTCTCCTGCGGCTTTGTCTACAGGAATGCTCTCACCGGTAAGCGCCGATTCGTCTACGGCACTTTCACCCTCGATTATCACACCGTCTGCCGGTATACTCTCGCCGGGGCGTACTAAGAATATATCGTCTTTTTGTACCGCGTCAATAGGCACGGTCTTTTCTTCGCCGTCTTTTAAAATTACCGCACTTTTTGGTGCGAGCTTCATAAGACTCTTTAATGCGTCGGTCGTTTTGCCCTTTGAGCGCGCCTCAAGGGTCTTGCCCACGGTTATAAGTGTGAGAATCATAGCGGCGGACTCAAAATAAAAGTCCATCATATAGGTGTTTACAGCCTGCATATCGCCGCGTGTCTGAGCGTCTGTCATCATAAAGAGAGCGTAAGTGCTGTATACGAATGCGGCGGTTGAACCGAGGGCTACGAGGGTATCCATATTCGGGGCTCTGTGCCACAGGCTTTTAAAACCGCTGATAAAGAACTTTTGGTTTATTACCATAATTATAACGGTAAGCAAAAGCTGAGTAAGTCCCATTGCAACGTGATTGCTGTTATAAAAAGAGGGGAGGGGCCATCCCCACATCATATGACCCATCGAAAAATACATCAGTATTATAAGAAATCCGACTGACCAAAACAGACGCTTTTTGAGCTTTGGCGTTTCTGTGTCGCGGAGTGCGGATTCATCGGCACTCTCGGCGGCTTTACTTCCGCCTTTCTTAGATGCTCCGTAGCCGGCTTTTTGTACTGCGGATATTATAGCTTTGTCCGATGCCGTCCCTTCAACGCCCATGGAGTTGGTGAGTAAACTGACGGAACACGACGTTACGCCGGGCACTTTTGATACCGCTTTTTCAACTCTCGCAGAACACGCCGCACAGCTCATGCCGGTGACGTTATACTGTGTCATTATTTTTTTACCTCCCGTGTCTTTACGGAAACAGCCTTGTAGCCTGCCGATTCAACAGCGTTTTTGAGCGTTTCGTCGTCAATTTTTCTGTCGAGCGAAACAACCGCTTCTTTTTTGCGAAGATTTACTCTTGCCGAAGCTCCGTCTATTTTGTTTATAGCTCGCTCAACGCGATTCCGGCAGTTTTCGCAGCTCATTCCGTCTATCGAAATTATCTTTTCTTCCGTTACGGGGCCGTCGAGCTTTTTGTGCTCGGGTCTTAATTCTCCGCCGCCACCGCAACAGCCGCCCTGACCTTTAAAGTGTTTCGCACCGGAAACCGCCGCCAATACCACAATTGCTATGAGAATTATTATTAAAACAACATTCATTATATTTTACCCGTCTTTCTTTATTTCATAAGCTTTTGAAGTGTAACCACAAGCTCGTCAATCACTTCGTCTTTGCCGTTCCTTATATTGTCGGCAACGCACGTCCTTATGTGATTTGCGAGTAACTCTTTGTTAAAAGCATTTATCGCGGCGTTTACGGCGGCGGATTGTATGAGTATATCCGGGCAGTAAGCGTCGTTTTCCACCATACCCTTTATTCCGCGGATTTGCCCCTCGATTCGGTTAAGCCTGTGTATAAGCTTTTTATATTCCTCGGGGGAACGCTCTTTTTTTCGCTGTGAGCAGTGACAGCACTTTTCTTTTTCCATGAACCACACCTCGTTTCTATACCCTTAGGGGGTATCTTGAGTATATACCCGAGAGGGGTATATTGTCAAGCCTGATTTATTTTTTGTTTTTATATGTGACTATGCTATGGCAAAACAAAAAAATACCGGAGTCTTTTTGCGACTCCGGTAAATATCATTAAACCGTATTATTTCTTTATGCTCTCTATGGTAAAGGAATAAGCATATTTCTTGTTTGGATGGAGTATATACGGCTCACGCACGTGTGCGTCACCGGGCATATCTCCGCCTACGCCGAGCTGAGTTAAATCAAAGTTAAACGTCGTAATATCCTTGTGCTTTAACTCATGAATATGCGTGGCTTTCTCAAGCTCATTCTGCGTGTAATGCCAGGCGCTGAATGCGAGCGGAGTGTTGTACGGAGCGGTAAATTTAAGACCCTTGCCGTCCTTGTCGGTTATTTCGACATATCGGACGTCAACTCTGTTGCCGTTTTCCTGCGGACGCATATAGTGGTGCTCAAGGTCGTCAACGCTCATCTCGTGAATAGCTATTTTGCCGCCGGTTTTACGGTCGATATATGTTTCCTGTGGACCTCTGCCGTACCACTTTACGTAGTTGAGTTCGGGTATAAGCCCCATCTGCGTACCGAATCTCAGAAGTGTAAAGGCCTTTGGAGTACCCTCGTGGTTGACCTCGATTTTGCCGTCGGGATAGATAATATATTTTGATTTAACGCCCGAGAATGAGAATACTGCCCAGTCTACATATATGATGATTTCACCGTTTGCGCCCTCATCTATGGCTGTTATTGTGCCCTGTGCCGTATCGGTTGCGGTTCTCCATGTGTAATACGGATGAAGCGGAATAAGGAAGGGAACAAAGTTTGTAAGTGAAAAGTCGTTGTCGATAAGCGCGCGGAAGTAATTCGGCTTCAAGGGTGTTTTTAAATATTCCTTGCCGTCAAAGCGCAGCGAAACTATTTTGCCGTCGGTAACCTTTACCGTGAAGTTTTCACCCTGAATTGTAGCTGTTGTACCTATCTGAACGCATTGAAGTTTACCCTTTGAATTATCGGGAAGAGCTTCGGGCATCTTCTTTAGAATTATCTGGTCAAACGACTGTTCATAGCCCTTTTCGCAGTAACGCTCCTTGTTTTTGCGAAGGAATGAGAATGTGATAATGCACTCGGCGTTCGGAAGATTATCGGAAGAGAACGGCACCGTGATGTCCTTTGAAGAGAGTGGGGGAACCGAAAGATTGTCGATAATACCAGATTCAATCTCTTTGCCGTTTGCAGTTACGGTCCATTTAAGGTCAAATTCAGAAAGGTCGGTGAATAAGTGCTTATTTTTAACGGTAAATTCTTTCTTTTTAAGGTCTTTTTCAATAACCTTCATTTCGGCGTAAACCTTTTTGACCTCATATGCCGACGGGTGAACCTTTCTGTCGGCGGCAATTATACCGTTTGCACAGAAGTATGTGTTACTGCCTGTCATAGCGGTTGTGTTGGGAAGCTGGAAGGGTCTGCGCGGCTCTGATTTTTCAAAGTCCGTACCGTAAAGCCAATGATCTCCGTTGGGAGCCTTGTAGCGAAGAGCCTGGTCTACGAAGTCCCAAATAAATCCGCCGCACATATTATCGTATTTCTCGAAGTCATCCATATATTCCTGGAAGTTGCCGAGGCTGTTTTCCATTGCGTGCGCATATTCGCATAGTATTACGGGCTTCGTGTAAGCCTCTTTCGGAATGGGCTTTGAATCTGCGGCGAGCTGGTTTGCAACGTTATCGTAAAGGCTTATGGTGATTGGCTCGCGATTGCCGAGCTTTTCCATAATGTCGGGGAGGGGATACATTCTTGATATAACGTCGCTCTTTGTTAGGTCAAAATCGCCCTCATAGTGGAACTGTCTCGTTTTGTCAAGCTCCAAAGCGGCTTCCTTCATCTTAGCGAAGTTTGTGCCGTCGCCGGCCTCATTGCCGAGTGACCACATAAATACGCAGGCGTGGTTTCTGTCGCGAAGTACCATTCTCTGCATTTTGTCCACAACCGCATTAGTCCATACGGGATTGCTTCCGGGAACGCCCTTTCTGCGAACGCCGTGACTTTCCATATCGCATTCGTCCATAACATAGAAACCGTATTCATCGCAAAGCTCATAGAAGAACGGATCATCAGGATAGTGAGAAGTGCGGATAGAATTTATGTTGCAGCGTTTCATTATGTCGAGATCCTGATAATATCTCTCCTTTGGAACCGCCCAACCGTGATCCGGGTCGAAATCGTGACGGTTTACACCGCGAATCATCAGAGGCTGGCCGTTAAAGAGAATTTTTTCTCCTACTATTTCAACCTTTTTGAAACCGAAACGGATTGACTTGTATGTTGTTGTTTTACCGGTTTTAAGCTCAATAACAAGAGTGTAGAGCTCCGGTGTTTCGGCACTCCATTTGAGCGGGTTTTTTATTACCGCTTCAAGGTTTATTGTTTTGCTGTCTTTTCCGGCAATCGTGAATTCCTCCGAACCCAGCTTTTGCTTTTTGCCGTCTTTTTCAATATAAGCACTGAGCTTTGAAGCTTTGTCTTCGCCTTCGTAATTTATGATTTTTGCTTCAAGCTTCGTATCGCTGTCCTTGTAATCCTTATCAAGGTCGGTTGTTATAAAGAAGTCGCGAAGACAGGTCTTGGGCTCGGCGAAGATATATACCTCTCTGTAAAGACCGCAGAGAAGCCACATATCCTGATCCTCTATGTACTGAGCGTCGCTGTAACGATAGCATTTTACGGCTACCTCGTTGATTCCGTTCTTAACATATTTTGTGATGTCAAATTCGTGCGGAGTCATGGAGCCTTGCGAATAACCTACAAAGCTTCCGTTTATATATACCTCGATTGCGGATTTGGCTGCGCCGAAGTGTAAAAATATTTCTTTTCCGTCGAAGTTTTCGGGCAGGGTAAATGCGCGTCTGTAAAGACCGATTTCCTGCATATTGTGATCAATGCAGGGGATTTTGCTCTTTTGACGGCTGATAGCCCTCGGAAAAGTACTTGCATAGTAATACGGAGCACTGCCTGTACCCTCCGTTTGCCAAACCGACGGAACGGTTATGTATCGCCAATCTGAATCATCAAAGCTCGGCTCATAAAAATCAGGCGGACAGTTGTCTATGCCCATCTGCCAATGGAATTTCCATTTTCCGTTAAGAGTTACCTTGTAAGGCGACTCTTTTCTTTCCGCGGCGTCGAGTGCATTATCATAAGAAAATGCGATAACGTGGCCGTCCTCTTTGTTTCTCTTGATAACGGCGGGATTTTCCCAATCGTATCTTTTTTTGATCTCCATTTTCTTCTCCAATCTTTTTATACTGAATTTATACAAACAAATTAATAACAGCTTATTCCTTTTCCGCATCCTGCTTGTATGCGAGATATTCTATAAATTGCCTTGCGGTCCTCGGACTTCTGCCGCCGGCTCTCAAAGCGTGAGCCTCCGCTTTCATTATAAGCTTGTCCTCCGGCATATTTATGCCGTATTTTTTTGCAAGATCAACAACAATGCCCGAATACAGATTTTTGTCCGGCCTTGAAAACGTGATTTGCAAGCCGAATCTTGCCGAAAGGCTTGTAAGCTCCTGCATCGTGTCCTGAATATGAACATCGTCTCCGTCACGGTCGGCAAAGCTCTCTTTGACAAGATGACGGCGGTTTGATGTTGCGTATATCGCTATGTTTTTGGCTCTGCCGTTTACGCTGCCCTCCAAAATAGCCTTCAGTGCACCGAAGTCCTCATCGTTTTTGGTGAAGCTCAAATCATCTATAAATATTATGAATTTAAGCGGATTGCCCGATATTCTGTCCATTATATCCGGCAGGGAATAGAGCTGATTTTTCTTAACCTCGATAAGTCTCAAACCGTCATCTTTAAATTCGTTCGCTATTGCTTTTACGGTGCTGCTCTTACCGCTTCCGGCGTCGCCGTATAAAAGAACATTATTGCACGGTTCTCCCTTTAAAAGAGCCTTTGTGTTATCAATTACCTCGCTGCGCTCGCGCTCGTAACCGGAAAAATCCGAAAGTTTTTGCGTGTCGGGGTATTTAACAGGCACAATATCACCGTTTTTAATGATAAAGACGTGGTATTTTGCCCATATGCCGTATCCGGTTTTGGATATGTTTTTTATTCTGGAGAGATAAATGCTTTTTACATCGATTTTCTCGGTAGTCCAGCCGGGGAGAGACTCATTTTCGAGACGCAGGTTCTTTTTAACATCGTCCGACCGCACGGCTGCCAATTCGTTAAGCGTGTCAAGCTCCATATTCAGAGCCTCGTCATAATGGCTGCCGAGCTTTTTGTGACCGTACTTTAATATGTAAGCGTTTTCGTCCTCAAGAACGGCGTTTAAAACATATTTTGAAAAATTATCGGTTTCCGCAAATAGCTTCGAGAGAAAATCGGCATATAAGTAAACCTCTTCTTTTTCGCTCTTTTGTTCATCGGCAAGCTCGGTGAACGACTTGATGACCTCGTCATTTAACAGATTTCTGAAAATGACAAGAGAAAAGAGCTTGTGCGAAAGCTCTTCAAAATTCAACATAATACAATAACATCTCCGAAAATAATCAAAAAAGACTTGACATATGCCATTGACAAGCATATAATAATAAACTGCTATAAAATGGAAGCATATGCTCTTGTCGTTTTTTTGTATTAGTAGTTTATCACAAAAAATCAATTAAATCAATAGCATATCACAATCAATTATTATAGTAATCTCCCGCCGGGTTGCAATTTGTCAATACCCTTGATTTTTGCGGTCGGCGTTTGGAATAATTTTGCGAACGGAGAGTGATAAGCCCTATGGTGAATGTCAAACCAGTAAAACTCGGAAGAAACACACGCATGAGCTTTTCTAAAATCAATGAGGTAATGGAGATGCCCAACCTCATCGAGGTACAGAAAAATTCCTATCAATGGTTTCTTGACGAAGGTCTGAAGGAAGTATTCCGCGATGTCGCAGATATTACGGACTATTCCGGCAACCTTGTTTTGAGCTTTGTCGATTACAGAATGGACGATGCTCCCAAATATACCGTCAAGGAATGTAAAGAGAGGGACGCGACATATGCTGCTCCTTTAAGAGTTACTGCAAGGCTGCTCAACAAAGAAACGGGCGAAATTAAAGAAAGCGAAGTCTATATGGGCGATTTCCCGCTCATGACAGACAGCGGTACCTTCGTAATCAACGGTGCGGAGCGCGTTATCATTTCGCAGCTTGTCCGTTCTCCCAGCGTGTACTATGGTATGACGCATGATAAAACGGGTAAAGAGCTCTACTCGACTACCGTTATCCCCAACAGAGGCGCATGGCTCGAGTACGAAACTGACCAGAACGACCTGTTTTATGTAAGAATTGATAAGAACAGAAAGATTTACATCACTACCTTTATCAGAGCACTCGGACTTTCCTCAAACGAAGAGATACTTGACTTTTTCGGCTATGACGAGAGAATCAAGGCTACTCTCGAAAAGGATACTACCATAAATACCGAGCAGGCTCTTATCGAAGTATACAAGAGACTGCGTCCCGGCGAGCCTCCCACACTCGAGACTGCTCAGGCACAGATTGATAATCTCTTCTTCGATCCGCACAGATATGACCTTTCAAGAGTAGGTCGCTATAAATACAATAAAAAGCTTGCAATCTCCGCTCGCATAGCCGGCTTTAAGGCTGATGAACCGATTATCAGCAATCTTACCGGTGAGATACTTGCGGAGCCGGGCGAAACCATAACCCCCGAGCTTGCTTACAGAATAGAGCAGGAGGGCGTTAATACCGCCGTTATAGTAACTCCGGAGGATAAGACCGTTAAGGTCTATTCAAACGGTATGGTTGACATCGGTGAGTATGTGCCCATGTTCACAGAGGCTGAGCTTGAGGATATCGGCATTAACGAGAAGGTACGCTTTACCGTGCTTCAGGAAGTGCTCGAAAAGTGCGGCGATGATAAGGATGCACTTTCCGAAGAGCTTTCGGCTCGTTGCGACGACCTCATTCCGAAGCATATCATAATTGATGATATAATGGCTTCCATCAACTACCTCAACTGCATTGCGGACGGCGTAGGTACAACGGATGACATAGACCATCTCGGCAACCGTCGTATCCGTTCCGTCGGCGAGCTTCTTCAGAATCAGTTCAGAATAGGCTTTTCCAGAATGGAGAGAGTTGTAAAAGAAAGAATGACCCTTCAGGCGCAGGAGCCCGATAAGGTAACTCCCGCCGCTTTGATAAATATTCGCCCCGTTATGGCGGCTATAAAAGAGTTCTTCGGTTCGTCTCCGCTTTCTCAGTTCATGGATCAGACAAACCCCCTCGCAGAGCTTACTCATAAGAGAAGACTTTCCGCTCTCGGCCCCGGCGGTCTTTCACGTGACCGTGCAGGCTTCGAAGTTCGTGACGTTCATTACAGCCACTACGGCCGTATGTGCCCCATAGAGACCCCCGAAGGACCGAACATCGGACTTATCTCTTATCTTGCAACCTTTGCAAGAATCAATAAATACGGCTTTATCGAGGCTCCGTTCCGCCGCATAGATAAGGAAACGGGAACGGTGCTTGATGAGGTCACCTATATGACCGCAGACGTCGAGGATAACTACATGGTAGCTCAGGCTAACGAGCCTCTCGACGAAAACGGCAAATTCAAGCGCAAAAAGGTCAATGCCCGTTATCGTGACGAGTTTATGGAGATTGAGGCTTCGGAAGCCGACTACATGGACGTATCGCCGAAGATGGTAGTTTCCGTTGCAACCGCAATGATTCCTTTCCTTGAGAACGACGACGCAAACCGTGCACTTATGGGTTCAAACATGCAGAGACAGGCGGTTCCGCTTCTCACAACCGAGTCTCCTATAGTAGGAACCGGTATGGAATACAAGGCGGCGGTCGATTCGGGCACCGTAGTTCTCGCAAAGCGCGCCGGTACCGTAACCAAGGCTGATGCGGAAACTGTTGAAATCACTACGGATGACGGTTCGGTTGACCATTATGACATAATCAAATTTATGCGTTCTAACCAGGGCACATGCATAAATCAGCGCCCGATAGTTTCCGAGGGTCAAAAGGTTGAGGCTCATGAGGTTATTGCCGACGGTCCTGCAACCTCAAACGGCGAAATTTCGCTCGGTAAGAATGCGCTTATCGGCTTTACCACTTGGGAAGGCTACAACTACGAGGACGCTGTTCTTATCAACGAAAAGCTTGTCCGCAACGATGTTTATACTTCAATTCATATAGAGGAATATGAGCTTGAGTCGAGAGATACCAAGCTCGGACCGGAAGATATTACGAGAGATATCCCGAACGTCGGTGAAGACGCTCTTTCCGACCTTGACGAAAACGGTATAATCCGTATCGGTGCCGAGGTTCACTCGGGCGATATACTTGTCGGTAAGGTAACGCCTAAGGGCGAGACGGAGCTTACCGCCGAGGAGAGACTTCTCCGCGCAATATTCGGCGAAAAGGCAAGAGAGGTTCGCGATACTTCCCTTCGCGTACCGCACGGCGAATACGGCATAGTAGTAAACGTCGAAGTGTTTACAAGAGAAAACAGCGACGAGCTCAGCCCCGGCGTTAATAAAGTAGTACGCTGCTACATCGCTCAGAAACGTAAGATTTCCGTCGGCGATAAGATGGCAGGTCGTCACGGTAACAAGGGTGTTGTTTCAAGAATACTTCCGCAGGAGGATATGCCGTTCCTTGATGACGGTACTCCGCTCGACATTCTTCTTAACCCCCTCGGCGTACCCTCCCGAATGAACATCGGTCAGGTGCTTGAGGTTCATCTCGGTTTTGCTTACCGCAAGCTCGGTCAAAAAATCGCAACGCCGGTATTTGACGGTGCGCATGAATCCGATATTCGCGAGGCTCTTAAAGAGGCAGGCTACCGTGAGGACGGTAAGTCGATACTTACCGACGGCAGAACGGGTGAAAAGTTTGACAACCCCATAACCGTAGGCGTTATGTACTTCCTTAAGCTCCACCATCTTGTTGACGATAAGATTCACGCAAGAAGCACGGGTCCGTATTCACTCGTTACCCAGCAGCCATTGGGCGGTAAAGCTCAGTTCGGCGGTCAGCGTTTCGGTGAGATGGAGGTTTGGGCCCTTGAGGCTTACGGCGCAGCTTATACTCTTCAGGAAATTCTCACCGTTAAGTCGGACGATGTTGTGGGCCGTGTAAAGACTTACGAGTCGATAGTCAAGGGTCTCAATGTTCCGAAGCCCGGTATTCCGGAGTCGTTCAAGGTTCTCATTAAGGAGCTTCAGTCGCTTGCTCTTGACGTCAAGGTTCTTGACGCAAATAACGAGGAGATTGACCTTAAACAGACCTACGATGACGATGATGTTACTCCTACGATGGCTGACAACGAAGCATTTTCAGAGGTCAACGACGCTTCTTATGATGACGGTTATATTCCTGACAGAGAAGAAGACGCCGACGAATACGAGAATGACGATTATACAAGCGATTCCGAAGACGGTTTTGATTCGGATGACCTCAATGACGAGGATTTCTGATTTCACGTTTCGCAGATTTCTGAAAATTAATGGAAGAAAGGTAAAGAGCCAATGGAAAATATAACCTTTGAATCAATAAAAATCGGTCTTGCTTCACCCGAACAGATCAGAGAGTGGTCTTACGGCGAGGTCAAAAAGCCCGAAACCATAAATTATCGTACCTTAAAGCCCGAGCGCGACGGACTTTTCTGCGAAAGGATATTCGGACCCACAAAGGACTGGGAGTGCCATTGCGGAAAATACAAGAGAATTCGCTATAAGGGTAAAATATGCGAGCGCTGCGGAGTTGAGGTTACCAAATCCAAGGTAAGACGTGAGAGAATGGGCCATATCGAGCTTGTCGCTCCCGTTTCGCATATTTGGTATTTCAAGGGTATCCCGTCAAGAATGGGACTTATCCTTGACATTTCTCCGAGAGAGCTTGAAAAGGTTCTCTATTTCGCAAAATATATTGTCACCGATCCCGGTGATACAGAGCTTAAAAAGAAGCAGATACTCTCCGAAAAAGAGTATCTCGATATGAGAGAGAAGTATGAGGATGACTTCAAGGCCGGTATGGGCGCCGAAGCCATCAAAGAGCTTCTCTGCGAAATCGACGTTGACGCGCTTACAGAGCAGCTCCGTGAGGAGCTCTCTGAGGCGTCGGGTCAGAAGAAAGCAAGAATACTTAAAAGACTTGAAGTCGCCGAAGCATTCAAGCTTTCCGGTAACCGTCCCGAATGGATGATTCTCGACGTTATTCCGGTAATTCCGCCCGATATCCGTCCTATGGTACAGCTCGACGGCGGCAGATTTGCAACGTCGGACCTCAACGATCTTTACAGACGTGTTATCAACAGAAACAACCGTCTTAAAAGACTTCTTGAGCTCAACGCTCCCGATATAATTGTAAGAAACGAAAAGAGAATGCTTCAGGAGGCTGTCGATGCTCTTATAGACAATGGCAGACGCGGCAGACCCGTAACGGGCCCCAACAACCGTGCTCTTAAATCTCTTTCCGATATGCTTAAAGGTAAGCAGGGTCGTTTCAGACAGAACCTCCTCGGTAAACGTGTCGACTATTCCGGCCGTTCCGTTATCGTAGTAGGACCCGAGCTTAAAATGCATCAGTGCGGTCTTCCCAAGGAAATGGCACTTGAGCTGTTTAAGCCGTTCGTTATGAAACGTCTTGTTGAAACCGGCGTTGCAGGCAACATCAAGTCGGCGAGAAAAATGGTAGAGCGCGCAAAGCCCGAGGTTTGGGACGCTCTCGAAATAGTCATTAAGGATCACCCCGTTATGCTTAACCGTGCTCCCACTCTTCACAGACTCGGTATTCAGGCATTTGAGCCGGTACTCGTAGAGGGCAGAGCCATTAAGCTTCACCCGCTTGCTTGTACCGCATTCAACGCGGACTTCGACGGCGACCAGATGGCTGTTCACGTACCGCTTTCGGCAGAGGCTCAGGCAGAGGCAAGGCTCCTTATGCTTGCCGCAAATAACCTTCTCAAGCCGTCCGACGGTAAACCGGTTACCGTTCCCACACAGGATATGATACTCGGTTCTTACTACCTCACTATGGAAAAAGACGGCGAGCCGGGCGAAGGCAAAGCGTTCCTCAGCGTTGATGAGGCTACCATGGCTTACAACGAGGGCGACATCGGTCTTCATTCAAAAATTAAAATTCGTATGACCAAAGAGATAAACGGTGAAAAGGTTACTAAGCTTGTTCCCACAACTCTCGGTAAAATCATATTCAACAATCCCATTCCGCAGGATCTCGGTTTTATCGACAGAAGCAATCCCGAAAACGCATTCAATCTTGAGGTTGAATTCCTTGTCGATAAGAAGGGCCTCGGCAAGATAATCGATAAGTGCATTAAAAAGCACGGCGTACACATAGCCTCCGTAATGCTTGACAGCATTAAGGCTCAGGGCTATAAATACTCAACAAAATCCGGTATAACGGTTGCCGTATGCGACGCTATAATCCCGCCGCACAAGCAAGAGCTTCTTGAGGCAGCCGAGGAAAAGGTTGACGCCATCACCGCACAGTATAAGATGGGTCTTTTGAGCAACAATGAGCGTTCAAAGAGAGTCATCAAGGTTTGGGAAGAATGCACCAATAAGGTTTCTCAGGGTATTAAAGAGAACCTTGGTAAAAACAATCCCATTTATATGATGGTTGACTCCGGTGCCCGTGGTTCGGAATCACAGCTTCGTCAGCTTGCCGGTATGCGCGGACTTATTGCAAATACGGCAGGTAAAACCATTGAGGTTCCGATTCGAGCCAATTACCGCGAAGGTCTTAATGTACTCGAATACTTCATCTCATCGCGTGGTGCGCGTAAAGGTCTTGCCGATACCGCGCTTAGAACGGCTGACTCGGGTTACCTTACCCGTCGTCTTGTCGATGTTTCACAGGACGTTATAATCCGTGAAGAGGATTGCCATTGCCATGACGGTATTGAGGTTTACGATATCCACGAGGGCAAGGAAATGATTGAGACTCTCCAGGAGAGACTTACAGGCAGATTCCTTCTTGAGGATTTTGTAGACGAAAAAACCGGCGAGCTTATTATGCCCAAGGATAAGATGATGACCGAGGACGATGCAGCTAAAGTCGCGGCTATCGTTAACGCCCGTCCCAATGAAGCAGACAGAAGAATAAAGATACGTTCGCTTCTCACCTGCGAATCGGACCACGGCGTTTGCATTAAGTGCTACGGTTCGAATCTTGCGACAGGCGAGCCTGTTACCGTGGGCGAGGCTGTCGGTATCATAGCGGCTCAGTCAATAGGTGAGCCCGGTACACAGCTTACAATGCGTACCTTCCATACCGGCGGTATCGCATCAAGCCAGGATATTACACAGGGTCTTCCCCGTGTCGAGGAATTGTTTGAGGCAAGAAAGCCCAAGACTCTCGCAATTCTTGCCGAGATTGACGGCTATCTCTCATTCCGCGAAATCAAAAAGAATGAGCACATTGTCATCACCAATCCCGAGACGGCCGAAGAAAAAACCTACCTTATTCCTTACGGCTTCCGCAAGAAGTTCAACAGCGATAAGGATGAAAACGGCAACCCGATATTCATAAAGAAGGGTACCGCTCTTACAGAGGGTGCTCCCAATCCCCACGACATACTCGCCATCAACGGCGTCAATGCGGTTCACGACTACCTTATCAAGGAAGTTCAGAAGACCTATCGTATGCAGGGTGTTGATATCAATGATAAGCACATTGAGGTTATCGTTCGTCAGATGATGAGAAAGCTCAAGGTGGATGAGCCGGGTTCAACCGAGCTTCTTCCCGGAGCTACCATTGAAAAATCCGACTTCAACAAAGAGAACAAGCGCGTCAGCGCAGAGTGCGAGGCAGAGGGTAAGGAGTTTACTCCGGCCACCTGCGAACCGGTGCTTCTCGGTATCACAAAGGCTTCGCTTGCTACCGATTCCTTCCTGTCGGCGGCTTCCTTCCAGGAAACCACAAGAGTTCTCACCGATGCAGCTATTAAGGGCAAAACCGATCCTCTTATCGGCCTTAAAGAAAATGTTATTATCGGTAAGCTTCTTCCGTCCGGCACTGGTATGAAGTGTTACAGCGAGGTCGAGCTCGAAAAGACTTATTCGGATGATACTAATCCCGATGAGCCTGCAAATGAGCCCGCGTAAAAGAAAATTTAAATAAAAGCTTGACAATCAAAGGTTTTAAATGTTAAAATCTTTGATTGTGTGAGCAAAACAAACACTTTTTTAACGGAAGTGTTTGTTTTGCTGACACATTGTGTCATATTTTCAGAAGGAGGTGCAATGAATTTGCCGACATTTAACCAGCTTGTTCGCAGTGGCAGACAGACAGTTGAGAAGAAATCGAAGGCTCCGGCTCTCGGTAAGGGTCTTAACTCGAAGAAGAACGTTATGACTAACAACGCTTCTCCGCAGAAGAGAGGAGTTTGCACGGTTGTAAAGACCGACACTCCTAAAAAGCCTAACTCAGCTCTCCGTAAGCTCGCCAGAGTTCGTCTTACAAACGGAATCGAAGTATCAGCTTATATTCCCGGCGTAGGTCACAATCTTCAGGAGCACTCAGTTGTTCTTATAAGAGGCGGGCGTGTTAAGGATCTCCCCGGTGTTCGTTACCATATTGTCCGCGGTACACTTGATACTCAGGGCGTTACGGGCAGAATGCAGAGCCGTTCAAAGTACGGTGCTAAGAGACCCAAGGCAGCTAAAAAGGCGTAATTTCGCCGACTATTTAAAGACAGAATCTACTTGCAAGGTTTTAAGTCCGTGCAGGGTGTATATATATTTCTTATATTATGCCTCTTGCATTGACACCACGGGGTTTTGTCACCGAGTACCTATGATATCATTATAATTATGAAGGAGGGAAGCGAAGTGCCAAGAAGAGGCCAGATAGCAAAACGTGATGTTTTGCCGGATCCGCTTTACAATTCAAAGCTTGTAACCAGGCTTATCAACAGCGTTATGTATGACGGTAAAAAGGGCGTAGCCCAGAAAATCGTTTATGACGCATTTAACATTATCGCTGAGAAGACGGGTAAGGAACCGTTGGAGGTATTTGATGCCGCAATGGAAAATGTTATGCCCGTTCTCGAGGTTAAGGCTCGCCGCGTAGGCGGTGCTACCTATCAGGTCCCGATCGAGGTTCGTCCCGAAAGAAGACAGACCTTAGGTCTTAGATGGATCACTCTCTATGCTCGTCAGCGTTCCGAGAGAACTATGAAGGAAAGACTTGCAAACGAGATAATGGATGCCGTAAATGAAACAGGTTCGGCATTCAAAAAGCGCGAAGACACTCACAAGATGGCAGAAGCAAACAAAGCTTTTGCTCATTTCAGGTGGTAAGCTTACTAATATTTATGTTACCGTATTTATACGGTTATGGAGGATGTTATGCCAAGAAAGGTCACTCTTGAAAAAACAAGAAATATTGGTATAATGGCGCATATCGACGCCGGTAAAACAACTACCACAGAGCGTATATTGTTTTACACGGGTGTAAACCATAAAATCGGTGAGACCCACGACGGCGACGCTACCATGGACTGGATGGCGCAGGAGCAGGAGAGAGGTATAACCATCACTTCCGCTGCAACTACTTGTTTCTGGAAAAACCATCGTATCAATATTATCGACACTCCCGGCCACGTTGATTTCACTGTTGAAGTTCAGCGTTCGCTTCGTGTACTTGACGGTTCGGTTACCGTTTTGTGCGCAAAGGGCGGTGTTGAGCCTCAGTCTGAAACCGTTTGGCGTCAGGCTGACGAATATCATGTTCCGCGTATGATTTACGTCAATAAGATGGATATCATGGGTGCGGACTTCTACCATGTTCTTGACATGGTAGACGAGCGTTTCAAATGTAACCCCGTGCCGATTCAGCTCCCCATCGGTTCTGAAGACACATTCAAGGGTATCGTTGACCTCGTAGAAATGGATGCCGAGATTTATTATGATGACCTCGGTAAAGACGTAAGACGTGAGCCTATCCCCGACGATATGAAGGAGCTTGCCGAGAAATATCGTGCAAAGCTTATCGAGCATGTCGCAGATCAGGACGACGAGCTTATGGAAAAATACTTCAACGGCGAGGAATTCACCGTTGAGGAAATCAAGAGAACTATCCGTAAATCAACTATCGAGAATAAAATGGTTCCGATAACTTGCGGTACCTCTTACCGCAACAAGGGCGTACAGCCTCTTCTCGATGCAATAGTTGATTATATGCCGGCTCCTACGGATGTCCCGGCTATAAAGGGTGTAAACCCCGATACAGACGAAGAGGAAGACAGACATTCTTCGGATTCGGAGCCGTTCTCGGCCCTCGCATTCAAGATTGCCACCGACCCCTATGTCGGTAAGCTCTGCTTCTTCAGAGTTTATTCGGGTACTCTGACTGCCGGCTCAACCGTTTACAACTCCGTTAAGGACGACGACGAGAGAATGGGCCGTATACTTCAGATGCACGCTAACCACAGAGAAGATATCGACTGTGTTTACGCAGGTGATATAGCAGCTGCCGTAGGTCTTAAGAATACTACGACAGGTGATACTCTCTGCGATGAGAAGCACCCGATAATTCTTGAATCAATGAAATTCCCGGATCCTGTTATCCGTGTAGCAATCGAGCCTAAGACCAAAGCAGGTCAGGAAAAGATGGGTATCGCTCTTCAGAAGCTTGCAGAAGAGGATCCTACCTTTAAGTGCTATACCGATGAAGAGACCGGTCAGACCATCATCGCCGGTATGGGTGAGCTTCATCTTGAAATTATCGTTGACAGAATGCTTCGTGAATTCAAGGTTGAGGCTAACGTAGGTAAGCCGCAGGTTGCTTACAAGGAGACAATCCGTAAGCCCGCTTCCTCCGATACCAAATATGCCCGTCAGTCAGGCGGTAAAGGTCAGTACGGTCACGTTAAGATCAACATTGAGCCTAACCCCAATAAGGGCTATGAGTTCGTAAATAACATCGTCGGCGGTGCTATTCCGAAGGAATACATCGAACCTGCTAACCAGGGTATTCAGGGTGCTATGCAGTCGGGCGTTATTGCCGGTTATCCGGTTGTTGACGTAAAGGTAACTCTTTACGACGGATCTTATCACGAGGTTGACTCTTCGGAAATGGCATTCAAGATTGCCGGTTCTATGGCATTCAAGGATGCTTCCAAGAAGGCCGATCCGGTTCTCCTCGAACCCATAATGAAAGTTACCGTTATCGTTCCCGAGGAATATATGGGCGACGTTATCGGCGACCTTAACTCTCGCCGCGGTGAGATTCAGGGCTTTGAAGAGAGAACTGGTGCTAAGCAGATCAATGCTCACGTTCCGCTTTCCGAAATGTTCGGTTATGCTACCGACCTTCGTTCCAAGACTCAGGGACGCGGTCAGTATGTAATGGAACCCGACGGATATAAAGAAGTTCCGAAGTCAATCGCTGAAAAGATTATCAGCGAAAGAACTAAAAAAGACTGATTAAATAGCTGAAAAGACTTGATATTTTATTCATTTATTGATAAAATATCAACCACAATGAAAAAATTTATTTGTTCTCATAAAAAAGGAGGAAAATTCAATGGCAAAGGCAAAATTCGAAAGAACCAAACCACATGTTAACATCGGTACTATCGGTCACGTTGACCATGGTAAGACCACGTTAACAGCTGCTATTACAAAAACACTCGCAATGAAGGGCTTCGCTCAGTTCGAAGACTATTCAATGATCGATAAGGCTCCCGAAGAGAGAGAGCGTGGTATAACGATCAACACCGCTCACGTTGAGTACGAGACCGAAAAGCGTCACTATGCTCACGTTGACTGCCCCGGCCATGCTGACTATATCAAGAACATGATCACCGGTGCTGCTCAGATGGACGGTGCTATCCTTGTTATCGCTGCTACCGACGGCCCGATGGCTCAGACTAAAGAGCACCTTCTTCTCGCTCGTCAGGTTGGCGTTCCCTACATCGTAGTATTCCTTAACAAAGCTGATCAGGTTGACGATCCCGAGCTCCTTGAGCTTGTTGAAATGGAAGTTCGTGAGACTCTTAACGAGTATGACTTCCCGGGCGACGACACACCGATCATCGTTGGTTCTGCTCTTAAAGCTCTTGAGTATTCGGGCGACGATATTAACGCTCCCGAGCTTAAGCCGATTTGGGACCTTATGGATGCTGTTGATAACTACATCCCGACTCCCGACCGTAAATCAGACCAGCCGTTCCTTATGCCTGTTGAGGACGTTATGACCATCACAGGCCGTGGTACTGTTGCTACCGGCCGTGTTGAGCGTGGTGTTCTTAAGCTCAACGACGAAGTTGAAATCGTTGGTCTTACCGACGAAAAGAAGAAGACCGTTGTTACCGGTATCGAGATGTTCAGAAAGACTCTTGATTATGCTGAGGCAGGCGACAACATCGGCGCACTTCTTCGTGGTATTCAGAGAACTGAGATTGAGCGTGGCCAGGTTCTTTCTAAGCCCGGTTCAATCCATCCTCATACAAAGTTCAAGGGCCAGGTTTACGTCCTTACTAAGGACGAGGGCGGCCGTCATACACCGTTCTTCAATAACTATCGTCCTCAGTTCTATTTCAGAACTACCGACGTTACCGGTACTATCACTCTTCCCGAGGGAACTGAGATGTGCATGCCCGGCGATAACGTTGTTATGAGCGTTGAGCTTATCACTCCTATCGCTATTGAGCAGGGTCTTCGTTTCGCTATTCGTGAAGGCGGACGTACCGTTGGTTCAGGCGTTGTTACTGAAATTGACGAATAATTCGTTAATACGATAATCAAAAATCACCTCTGTTTTTCAGGGGTGATTTTTTTATGTTCAGTCCGAATTTCGGGACTGTTATATTTTTACTATTGACACAGAACAAATGTTCGGTTACAATGACGGTACAATAATTTTTTCGGTGATTTTATGGAACGGGCAATACTTCATTGTGATTTGAATAATTTTTACGCTTCGGTCGAAACGGTTGTTTCTCCGGAGCTGCGCGGCAAAGCCATTGCAATTTGCGGCAGAACCGAGGATAGGCACGGCATAGTGCTGGCAAAGTCCGAGGCGGCAAAAAAATGCGGGGTAAAAACAGGCGACGTTATATGGCAGGCAAAGGGCAAATGTCCCAATCTTTTGGTTTTTCCTCCTCGATTTTCCGAATATATCAAATATTCACGTGCGGTAAAATCAATATACGGCAGATACACCGATATGATAGAGCCGTTCGGTATTGACGAGTGCTGGCTTGATGTAAGCGGAAGTACACGGCTATTCGGCTCTCCCGAAACCATAGCCGATGATGTCAGAGAGGCTGTAAAAAAAGAACTCGGACTTACTATTTCCGTGGGTGTGTCATTTAATAAAGTGTTTGCAAAGCTCGGTAGCGATATGAAAAAGCCCGATGCGGTTACGGTTATACGACGAGAAAATTTTCGCGATATGATTTGGCAGCTACCCGCCGAGGATATGCTATGGGTCGGAAGAAGCACCTCTAAGGTGCTTAAAAAGTACGGTATTATAACAATAGGGGACATTGCAAAAAGTGATCCTGCGTTCTTAAAGACTACGTTCGGTAAGAACGGTGTTGTGTTGTGGCGCTGCGCCAACGGCCTTGAAAATTCGCCCGTCTGTAATATGGGATACAGACCTCCGGTCAAGAGTGTTGGCAGGGGAGTTACGTGCGTAGACGATTTACGAGATAATGATGAGGTGTGGCGCGTCCTATTATCTCTGTCCCATGCGGTGTCGAAGCATCTTAGGGAGGACGGACTTCTTGCCGGCGGTGTGCAGATAGGAATTAAAAACACCGCATTGTTCACGTCACAATCGCAGAGTAAGCTTATTTATCCAACACAAAACAGCCGAGAAATTGCCCTTAAAGCCTTTTCGCTGTTTAAGCAGACATATAAATGGCAAACTCCGGTAAGAGCTGTCACGGTGCGTGCAATAGAGCTTTTAAATCCGGATAAGCCTCAGCAGCTAAGCCTCGGCTTTGATATGACGCGTCATGAAAAGCTCGAAAGACTCGATAAAGCAATACTTCAAATAAACGAGAAATACGGCAAGGGTACCGTTGTGGAGGCAACGGTGTTAAACGGCACAAAAATGCCGACAACAGTACCGTCAGCCGATAAGGATATATCGTTTTTGCCTTAGAGAGATAACATAAAAAAGCGGCTGTAAAGACTGAGCGACACTCAGCATTTACAGTCGCTTTTAAGTTTATTCCGAAAGCTCAAGCCACTCGGTTTCCGCATCCTCAAGGCAGCTCTCCTTGTCCGCAATCAACGCGAGAATATCCGATAATTTTTGATAATCGCTCGAGACGTCGGGCTTTTCCGACTCCGCTTTAAGCGTTGCAATTTCATCTTCAAGACTGTCCATTTCGCGCTGAAGAGATAACAGCTTAGCTCTGCGTTTTCTGTCGTCCGCCTTGTTCTTTTTTTTCTCTTTATATGCGGCTTTATTCTCGCTGTCCGCTTTAACGGTTTTTTCGACGATTTCCGGCTTTTTATGCTCAAGGTAATAGTCGTATCCGCCGTTGTATTCATTAAATCCCGTCGGGAACATCTCGATAATTTTATCCGGTACGCAGTTTAAAAAGTACCTGTCGTGAGATACCGTTATCAGCGTACCCGTAAATTCCTTCAGAGCG
>HF993134.1:67700-72370 GCA_000432435.1 Eubacterium sp. CAG:180 | reverse complement strand
GTCAAGAGCCTCTTTGGCAATGTAGTCAAGGTGGTTGGTAGGCTCGTCGAAAATCAGCACATTGGCGCGCTTAAACATTATAATGCAAAATGCCACCTTGGCACGGTTTGCTCCCGACAGATCGCGTACCCGTTTAAATACAGCCTCATCCTCAATCAGCAGCCTGCCGAGCGCACTTCTTATTTCAAATTCAGTCTTTGTCGGATAAGCTCTGTGCACAGCCTCTATTACGGTGTCATCAAGGTTGAGGTCGCCGAGCTCCTGGTCAAAATAAGCGACCTTTACGTTTCCTCCGAATTTGATCTGCCCCGTATATGGTATTTTTTTAAGAACAGCCTTTAAAAAAGATGATTTGCCGACTCCGTTTTTGCCTATAATCGCGATTTTCTCGCCTTTTAAAACCTCAAGAGAGATGTTTTCATAAAGCTGCTTGCCGGTTGCGGCGTTTCCGACATAGATTCCGACATCCTTGCAAGAGAGCACCACCTTGTGAGGCTCAAAATCATATTCGAATTTGAAATGGACTTCCTTTTGCTTTGGGTTGGGCTTTGCCTGAAGCTCCATTTTTTCAAGAGTCTTAACTCGTGAGCCTACGCTGTTGCTGCTTGAAGATTTAGCGAGATTTTTTGCGACATAATCGCGCATTGCGGCAAGCTCGGATTGTTGCTTTTCATATTCCTTTTCGGCGTGGCGTATTCTCTCTTCCTTCTGAGTTAAAAATGCGCTGTAGCCGCCCTTGTATTTATACAGACTTCCGTTTTCGATTTCGCATATATTATCAGCTACCTTGTCGAGAAAATATCTGTCATGTGATACTATCAGTACCGAGCCCTTGTATGAAGAGAGATAATCCTCAAGCCAAGTCAGCATGGTAAAGTCCAAATGGTTTGTAGGCTCGTCCAAAATGAGCAATTCCGGATTGTGAAGCAGTATTTTGGCAATGCCGAACCGAATTTTTTCACCGCCGCTCAGGTGAGCCGTCTTTTGTTCGAGGTTAAAATCGCCGAACCCGAGCCCGTTTAAAACTATGTTTATTCTCGTGTCTGCAGTGTAGCCGTCAAGAGCGTCATATTGGTTTGTCAGTTTTTCGTAAGCTTCCGAAAGATTTCTGTATTCCTCGGAGCCGGGTGTTGAGGCTGAAATTCGTTTTGATGCTTCAAGCAGCTTTTCTCTTACGTCATAGACCTCCGAGAGTGCGTCCTCGATTTCCTCTCTCAGAGTATTTTCGGAGTTCAAAGCTTCGTTTTGCTTGAGGTATCCTATTTCAAGCGAGCTTTTGACGGTTCTCGTGCCGCTGTCAAAGGGGAGTATCCCGGTGATAATATTGAGAAGCGTGCTTTTGCCGGCACCGTTTACACCGAGCAGACCTATTCTTTCATTTTCGTTTATGCTGAACGAGACGTCCTTTAAAACAACTTCGTCCAAAAAGCTTTTGCAGATTTTATCAAGTGTTACAAGCATTCCTGCTCCTTATTTGATGAAACGGGATACATCTTCGTTTTTACCCAATATCATAAGCGATTCGCTGTCGGTAAAAACGTGTTCCGGCTTCGGAAGGGGGTATATGTTGTTTCCTTGCTTTGTTGCAAGTATGCTGATTCCGTATTTTGAACGCACATTTACCTTGAGTATGCTCTTGTTAAGCCAAGAGGAGGGGACGGCTATTTCATAAATAGAGTATTCATCGTTAAGCTCTATATAATTAAATATATTGTCCGAGCCGTATTTTACCGCAAGTCTTTCGGCGGTCTCTTTTTCGGTGTATATTACGTCGTCGGCACCGTTTCTCAAGAGAAATTTTGCATGAACGTCGCGGCTTGCCCGTGCGAGTACAAACTTGGCACCGAGATCCTTTAATAGAGCCGTGGTTTCAAGAGAACTTTGGAAATTATCTCCTATGGCAACAACGCACAGGTCAAAGTCTCTGACGCCTATCGTTTCCATGAACCGTTCATTTGTGGCGTCACCGATAAGAGCGTTTGTGACAACCGATAAGACATTGTTTATACGCTCTTCATTTATGTCTATGGCCATAACGTCATTATTTTGCTCACTGAACTTCTTCGCCATATGGCGTCCGAAACGTCCGAGTCCGATTACTAAAATAGATTTCATTTTTTATCCTTCCTTACCCAATGGTTATCTGTTCTTCCGGATATCTTGATATATCCGGTGCCTTAGATTCTCTGAGAGACAGCAGTAATGTCAGACCGCCGACTCTTCCGAAAAACATCAGGCATATCAGTATAAGGTGCGAATAACCTCGTAAAAACGGAGTCACACCGAGCGTTACACCTACCGTACCGATAGCCGAGGCTGTTTCAAACAGTGCTTCCTTCATGGTTATGCCGTCAATCCAAGTAATTGCCGCACCCGAGGCAGAGAAAAGAGCCATATAGAGAAATATAAGGCATACTACGTGTCGTAGGGCGTCCGGCGCGATTCTGCGTTTAAAAATCTCAACATCTTTTTTGTGCTTGAGCTCAGAAAAGATGCTTGCAATAAGCACCGCAAGCGTTGTTGTCTTAAATCCGCCGGCCGTTGAGCTCGGCGAGCCGCCGATAAGCATAAGAGCGGTCATGGTTATTACTGATGCGTCGGAAAGTTTTGTCAAATCGACAGTATTAAAGCCGGCGGTTCGAGCCGTTACCGACTGAAAAAAGGCGGCAATTATTTTGTGAGGAACCGAGAACCCTTTAAAAGCGTCGCTTTTTATGTCAAATATAAGTATCAGACCTGCACCTCCGACTATCAACATGGCAGTTGTGACAAGAACGATTTTTGAATGAAGCTTCAATCTTCTGAATATAAATCTTGTGTTTATAAGATCCGCCCATACAAAAAAGCCGAGTCCGCCGATTACGATGAGCAGCATAACAGCAATGTTGACTACTATATCGGCACTGTATTCGGTGAGTGAGGTGTATTCGTTTCCCGGTGTACCCATTATGTCAAAGCCGGCGTTGCAAAATGCGGAAACAGAGTGAAATACGGAAAAATAAAGTCCTTTTAAGACTCCGAATCTCGGAACAAATCTCGTTGCAAGCAAAAGCGCTCCTATGCCTTCTATGAGAAATGCTCCTCGAATCGTAAAGCGGGCCATTTTGACTATTCCGGCCATTTGAGGCGCATTTATCGATTCCAAAAGAGTGTATCTGCTTTGAAGTCCTATATTCTTTTTTGTAAATGTCATGGCGCAGACTGCAAGAGTCATAAAACCCAAGCCGCCTATCTCGATGAGACAGAGTATAACAATTTGCCCGAAGAGCGACCAGTATGTGGCGGTGTCCTGTACCACAAGCCCGGTAACACACGTAGCTGAGGTGGATGTAAACAGCGCATTCTCAAACGATGTGTGGATTCCGTCTCTCGAAGAAATGGGCAGCGTCAGAATAAACGCCCCCAGAAATATTATAGTTATATAGCCGAGGATTATTTTTTTCATCGGCGAGAGCTTGAATTTACGTTTCTTTTCTTTCTTTTTTGTTTCCATTTTTATCCCTTAAAAATTTTATTACCGCCGAGAACATCCTGACGAGTGTGGATACCACTATTATCCCCACCGCAAGAGCCATAGCGAGCTTTATGGTGTAAAATGCGCTTGTTACAAAATTGTTCCAATCATTTTTCAGGGCATAGCTCATGGTATAGTAGAGAACGCCGCCGGGAATGAGAGGAATCATGGGTACTATCAAAAATGTCGATGTCGGAGTCTTTTTAATTCTTGCAAATATCTCTGCATAAATCGTAACTGCGATTGCCGCAAAAAAATACCTGAGCGGCTCGCTGTGAAACCATATTCCGAAAAATAAATATGTGCCCCAGGATAAAGCTCCTCCGAGGGTTGCGATAAGTAGTTTAGTGCCCCTCAGATTGTAAAGTATCGCAAATCCGAAGGCTCCCAACGTGCCGGTCAATATCTGTATAAAATATGTCATTTGCCGATACCTCCGAAAATGAGGGCCGCAATGATGTAACCGGCGGCTATTGCAAGCGATACAAGGCACGCTTCGCAAAATCTGAGCATTCCGGCCATTATGTCTCCGCTTATCATATCGCGTATGGAGTTAGTCAGTGCCACTCCCGGTATCAGCAGCATTATATTGCCTATTATTATTTTGTCGGTTGAATAGCCGAAGCCGAGCATTACAAAGGCAAAAGCTATCGAGCATACCGCAAAAGAGCATACAACATTGGCAAATATCATATTTACCTGAGTCTTTTCCGTGGCATATACAATCAGCTTCAGTACAATTCCTATCAGTGCCGCAGCAATTCCGTCCAAAAAGGCTCCTCCGAAGAAGATTGCAAACGCTCCGGCTATCAGGGCGCTTACGGTACATTGTATCGGGAGGTTGTATTCCTTGGTGCCTTTTTCTATCTCATCTATCTGATTGCGGATATAGTGAATATCGGGGACTCTTCGTACTATTTTCCTTGACAGGTCATTTAGCTTGTGAAGCTTTGTTAAGTCGGTGTGGTGTTTTGTAATGCGGCGCGTCTCCGTTATTGAATTGCCGTCCTTGTCCTCAAGTGTTGCAACCATGCTTGAGGTTATGGTGAAAACATCAATTCTTTTAACGTCGTATGCATTGCAGATTCTTTTTACGGAATCCTCAACACGGCTGATTTCCGCACCGCTTATAAGCATTTTTTCTCCTATGTCGAGA
>HF993134.1:57967-67656 GCA_000432435.1 Eubacterium sp. CAG:180 | reverse complement strand
GTGAGAAGCATTTTTGAATCCATAAAACACCTCCGATTTTTGTACAAACTGATTATAATATAATAAGAAGCAAAAAACAATGCTTTTTAAAAACGTTTACAAGGACTTAAAAGAGCAAAGCAAAACCGCAAAAGTCTCGGCTTTCGCGGTTCTTTTAAATAAAGGTTATATGGTGAGTGCCGTAATAATGCTTGAATATAGCTTTACCGGGTCGTTTAAGAAATTGTTTTTGACCGCTTCAAGCTGCATACTGTCCGCTACAAATATCGTGAGCTTCATAAGTGCCTCGTCACCGTTCATAAGCGAGAATGTGACATAATAGCCGCCGCCCGGAGCGGATACGGTTTCTATCTTGTTTTCTCGCATTGTTTTAGCGAGCGTCATAAGCTTTATAGCAGAATTTACGGCTTTTTCACGGACGGTTTTGGGAAGTGAGGTTTCAAGCGTGTCAGCTATGTCCTTTCCCTTTTCGGTAGCCGTGAGCAGCTCTTCGCCATTCTCGTCAATATCCATATCTATGGTGCCGTTTTTCAAAAGCTCCGATATAGCCTGATTTATTTCAAAATAATTGGCAAGGCCATCCTGAAGCATGGAATCGTTGAGGTTCTGTTTCGAAATCGGAGCGTCAACGGCTCTCAAAATATAGCATATCAAAAGTCTGATTTCGTCGCGGTTACGAAGCCCGCCGAGCTCTATACCCTCGTCAAAAGCGTCAAATTCCATTTTGCACCTCCGAAAAAATCACTTCTTTTATTATAGCCGAAAGTGCATTACGTGTCAATCAAGGTAATCTACGGTCTCGAGATATTTTCCGTCCTTATAATAAACACGCGGAACCCTGCGGTTTATTCCGCAGCAGAACTCATAATTAAAGCTGTGAGCGTTATCGGCAACGTCCTCTACGGTTATTACATTGTTTTGATCCTTGCCGATAAGCGTTACCTCATCACCCTGCTTTGCTTCGGGAATATCCGTGACATCGACCATAAATTGATCCATACAAACTCTGCCTATGATATTGGCGAATTTGCCGTGAATCAAAACCTTGCCTTTGTTTGACAGTGCTCTCGGATACCCGTCGCCGTAGCCTACGGGTACAGTCGCTATACGCATATTGCTCTTTGACGTAAAAGTGCTGCCGTAGCTGACGGTAAAGCCGGGTCCCACGGATTTTATGTATGCTATATGGCTCTTCAGCTCTAAAGCAGGATGAAGCTCAAGCTTTGACCTGTCTACTTCCTCCGACGGGTAAAGTCCGTATGTCATAATACCGCTTCTTACCATATCAAGGAAGTTGTCGTCAAATTCTATAATTCCCGCGGAGTTGCACATATGCTTTATCGGTATCTCAACTCCGGCTTTATCAAGCTTTCCGACAAAATCAAGATACTTTTTCTTCTGATTGTTGCATGAAGTTTTGTCCTCTTCATCGGCACAGGCAAAGTGGGTGAATATACCGTTTATTTCAATGTTCGGCAGAGAATATATCTTTTTGATTTCTTCTATGCTTTCATCTGTCGGCTGCATTCCGATTCTGCCCATACCGGTGTCGAGCTTTATGTGTATTTTGGCGGTCTTTCCGAGCTTTACAGCCTCGTCTGAAAGAGCCTTGGCGGTGTGATATTCAAATACCGCATGCATTATTTCGTAATTTATAAGGTCGTCATAATCCTGCGGAAAAACATATCCCAAAATAAGTATGGGGTTTTTGATGCCGTTTTTGCGTAAAACCACTGCTTCCTTGGCGGTCGCAACGCCGAATGCATAACAGCCGATTTCAGATAAAGCCTTTGCTACGGGCACGGCACCGTGGCCGTATGCGTCTGTTTTGATTATTGCCATTACCTTTGTTTCTTTGCCGACCTTATCCATGGCATTTTTGATATTTTGACAAATTGCGTCAAGGTCTATCTTGGCGTAAACTCTCTGTGGGAGCATATTTCAAACCTTCTTTATACTATTTCGCACAGCGGTGCGATTTTAATGTTTTCTATTGTCAATGCGGCTCTTATTTTCCTTACGAATTCCAAAGCCTTTGCTCCGTCTCCGTGAACGCATATAGAGTTTGCTTCTATCGCAATCTCCTTGCCGGTTATCGCGGTTACCTTGCCGTGCTTTACCATTCCGATAACGCGCTTTATGGCTTCGTCCTCGTCGGTTATGACTGCGCCCGGCTTTGTCCTCGCAACAAGAGAGCCGTCCTCCTCATACGCCCTGTCGGCAAAAACCTCCTTGGCGCATTTAAGACCGGTGTCGGCGGCGGCTTTAAGCATTTGACTGCCCGAAAGACCGAGAAGTATAAGGCTCGGGTCAACTTCGTATATTCCCTCGCATATTGCCTTTGACAGCGCATAGTCCTTGCCGGCGGTGTTGTAAAGCGCACCGTGAGGCTTTACGTGCTGAATTTTAAGACCGTTAGCCTTTGCAAAAGCCGACAGTGCACCTATCTGATACATTACGTAAGCCTTTGCATCTGCGGGGCTTACATTCATATTGCGCCTGCCGAAGCCCATAAGATCGGGGTAGCCGGGGTGTGCGCCGAGATTAACGTTGTTTTCTTTGAGTATTTTAACCGTCTTATCCATAACCACGGGGTCGGAAGCGTGAAATCCGCAGGCTACGTTTGCCGATGAGATGTATTTTGCAACCTCTTCGTCCAGACCTATTTTATATGCGCCGAAGCTCTCGCCCATATCGCAGTTTAAATCTACTGTTGTTGCCATTTTATCTCCTCCCGTTAAAATTTGAGATCGGTGTTTTTAATGTCGGTAATAAGCATGTGACCCGGAGCATGCGTTATGCAAAAGTCGGGCTTTGAATTCATCATTATAGACTGCGGAGTTACGCCGCAAGCCCAAAATACAGGTGTTTCACCCGGCTTTACGGTAACTGCGTCGCCGAAATCGGGCTTGTTTATATCACTTATGCCTATCTGCTCGGGATGACCTATCTGAATAGGCGTGCCGTGTACGCGCGGCATAGAGGAGGTGATGTTGACCGCTTTTACAATCTGGTCGCGGGGCAGGGGACGCATACTTACAACCATCTTGCCGGAAAATACGCCGGCGGGTTCGCAGTCGATATTTGTAAGATACATCGGAACGTTTTTGTGCTCCTCAATGTGACGTACCGTAATACCGCTGTCCAAAAGTTCGCTTTCAAACGAAAAGCTGCAGCCTATGAGGAACGCTACAAGGTCGTCGCGCCAAAATTGCTCTACGCTGTCATATTCGCCGGTCATAACACCCTTTTCATATATTCTGTATTTGGGAATGTCCGTTGCGATATTGCAGTCCTTTGCAATCTTTTTAAGATACGGATCTCCAACGTCTGATACCTCAAGTATGGGGCAGGGCTTCGGATTTCTCTGCGTAAACAGAAGAAAGTCGTATGCAAGCTCCTTTGGCAGTATTGCAAGATTGGCCTGAGCATAGCCGAGGCACATTCCCGATGTCTGACCGGTTATTTTTTTATCTCTTATCAGTTTTCTGACTTCATACGGAGCCATATGTGCTAAATCCATTGTTGTCACCTCTTGTTAATAGTGGAGCAGATATGAGTGGAATTCCTTTTGTTCCTGCTTTAAAAGCCGTTCTGCTTTTTGCCTGTCGATAAGCTCAAAATGAACCTTGGTGCCGGGCCTTGCCTGAGCCAAAAGCGGAAGGTCCACAGAAATTACCGTTGCGATTTTGGCATAACCGCCGGTAGTCTGCCTGTCTGCAAGCATTATTATCGGGTTCCCCGTGCGCGGAATTTGTATGCTGCCGAAAACAATGCCGTCGGAAATAATATCGACCGTGTTTTTGTATTCAATCTTTTCGCCGGACAGCTTGCAGCCCATTCTGTCGGATTCGTTTGTAACCGTGTATGTGCTGTTTAAAAATGTTTTAATTCCGTGATCCGTAAAATAATCGTCCTGTGGGCCCAAAAGCACTCTTACGGTTATTTCGTCGCTTCCGAAATCCTCTTTCGGTGCCGAATGTATAAGATGCTTTTGAAATTCATCGTATACATCTCTGCACGGAACAATGTCGCCCGCCTTTAACGGTCTGCCGTCGAGTCCGCCGAGCTTGCATTTCAGATTTGTAGAGCGGCTGCCCATAATAACAGGAACATCTATACCGCCGCGAACCGCTATATAAGCTCTCATTCCGCTTTTTGCAGCGGAAAATGTCAGCGTTTCATCTTGCTTTACAAATACGGTCGTATACATTTCAACGGGTACACCGTCAATCTTAGGCGACATATCGGCACCCGTAATCGCAATGTAATTTGACTCTAAGAATTTAAAGGAACCGCCGAGATATGTCATCTCTATTACGGCTTCATCGGTAAAATTACCGACGAGTGCGTTTGCTATGTGGTAGGAGCGAACGTCCATAACGCCGGATGCGTTAAACCCCATAGCCGCAAAGCCTTTTCTTCCGCCGTCCTGTATTGTGGATAACATTCCGGGAGTAATGACCTTAATACTCATTCGCCGTCACCTCCGATAATACGACACTCGTATGTGCCGTTTTGAACCTTTGCCGATATATCGTCGAAGGTTTCTTTGTCAATCGGGACAAATCTTATATAATCTCCGGCTGAATAAAGTATCGGCTCGTCTCTTTCCGGGTCGTACGGCTTTACGGGTGTCGTACCGATAAGTCTCCAGCCTCCGGGGGAGGAGAGAGGGTAAATGCCCGTTTGCTCGCCGCCTATTCCGACAGCACCTGCATGAATCTTAGTCCTCGGATTTTGCAGCCTCGGAGTTTTGATTCTGTCATCAAGGCCTCCGAGATACGCAAATCCGGGCAAAAAGCCCAGCATATAAATCAAATAATCGGTTCCCGAGTGTATCTTTATAACCTCATCCTCGGTAAGCTTGTTGATTTCTGCAACGTCTTTTAAATCCTCGCCGTATTCGCCGCCGTACAGCACCGGTATTTCTATAATTCTCTTCCTGCCCTCCGAGGACGCTTCAAGGTCGCCGCAAAGCTTCGTTATCTTTGCCTTAAGCTTTTCTCCGCCCGTAATGCACGGGTCATAGATTATAAGAAGCGACCGAAACGTCGGAACAGTCTCGACAATACCGAGAATGTTTTTTTTATGGAGTGCTTTGTCAAGCGCGTGAACGCAGGCGTTTATTTCGGCGCTTATTTCATTGCCGAATTCGACGGTTATTGCGCTGTCGCCGGAAGAGAGAAATTTAGGAGCATTCATACAAATACCTCTTAAAATTATTTTCTGTCGTCAAAAAATCCGAGCTCTATTGTTTTATCAAACCATGTTTTGCATTTTTCGGTGAGCGTGGGAGCGTATCTTATACACTCACGCATCATATTGACCATCATCATATTTGTAGTGAGGTCAAAACCGTCTATCGACGGTATCTGCCAACCGTACATATCAACCATGCCGCTTCTTGCCGCAGCCTTTAAGACGTCTTTTTCAAGCTCTGCGTCGTGCATGATGTTTATATCGCCTTTAAGATAGGCTATTGCAGCAATCATACCGTAGCAGCCCCAGTCAGAAACGGTTGCGGTTATAATGTTGTCTGCGGCGACAACGCTTGCGATTCCTCCGTTACAGCCGCATACGCAGTTCGATTTTTCAGAGGTGTAGGGTACGTATTTTTTGATGTGGTCAAGAACTGTGCCCATACCCAATTCGTTTCCGAGATCGCCTATTGCAATATTTAAAACCCCGGCCTTTTGAAGCTTTGTAAAGAGTATGTCAGCCTTTGCCTCGAGTGCCGTAGTGTTTTTGCCTACCGCGTTGTGATATTCACCGACGCCGTTTGCGCCGGGGAACTCATTTGCTATTACGGCCTTTGGCATCCCCTTTGAAATAATCTCGTCGGCAAGAGCTTCCGCTTTATCTTTGTCCTTTGTGAATGGGATGAATGCCATGGAAACGGGGTGAGCATTCATCTCTTCAATGGTATCGTAAAGGTGAAGGCCTATCACCCTTGACATATTTCTGACGGCTTCCACATTTTCGTCTTGGCAGATTATAACGGGTTTTACATCAAATGCGAGCGACAGTGCTCTTGCAAGAAGCATCGAGCTTACTATGCCGTCAGTCTCGGCATGATGATGGTCAAGCAAAACGAAGCCGGTCATTATATATACAATATCGTCTTTTTTAAGTGTCGCGCACAGCTTTTTGGCAGCGTTCATTGTAGTTGGCATACCGGTATACTCGCGCGAGGCCTTGTAGAGAATGCGGCAAACACCGTATCCGCGCGGATCGAGATTTGCGAGATTATCAAGATTTTCGCCTATATTAAGGTCTGTAAGTGCTTTTTGATCCATAATTATTCTCTCTCTTTAAAAAGAATACAAGGCTGTTTCGATTTAAGCGAAACAGCCGTATTGCAGATGTGTATTATCGGTTTTATTCACCGCATTCGTCATGAAGACGTTTGAGGTATGCGTCCTGAAGAGTTTTGATGATTTCGGGAGCTTTGCCGCCGACGGGCACACCGTCAAGCTCGCATGCAGGCATACAAAGAGCGCCCGAGGACGAAACTATTATTTCGTCGGCGTTTTTAAGCTCTTCGAGAGTATAGTCGCGTTCTTCTACCGGTATGCCTTTTTCGTGGCAAATCTCTATAAGGTGCTTTCTGGTGATACCGGGCAAAACGAGGCAGTCAAGCTGATGAGTAATGAACTTGCCGTCTTTTATTATTGATACGTTTGAGTGAGCGCACTCCGTTACGAGATCTCCGCGGTGGAATACAGTTTCGTCGCAACCCTTTTCAAGAGCTCTTTGCGAAGCCAAAACGCTCGGTATAAGGTTAAGAGTTTTAACATTGCAGTAATAAAATCTCTTGTCCTCCATGGTAGCGAGCTTGTAGCGAAGAGATAAATCCTTCATCGGGCAGGGCCTTGTGTATATAAGGAGATTAGAGGGCGAGTCGGGGAAAACGTGATTGCGTATTCCGGTTCCTCTTGTGGCTTCCCAATAAACAAACTGATTGGGGTCATCCACCTTGTTCACGCACTCATAGAGTGTCTTTTTAAGCTCTTCACGCGGCATCGGAGCAGGTATTTCGAGCAGCCTGCAGCTGTTGTAAAACCTGTCGAGGTGATCCTCAAGCGCAAAGATGGTGCGGTTTACCGAATATGTAGCGTCGTAAACTCCGTCGCCGAAGTACATGGCGCGGTCGTTCATCGGGACCGTCATCTTTTCAATAAGATCGAATTTGCCGTTGTAATAACCGATATTTTCCATTTTTGTCAGCTCCCCAAAATAATGTTATAAAAGCAAAAGAAGTCAAGCCCAATTGAGTTTTGCCCGCCATCGCACAGAATTCAAAAAGACTTAACTTACAATAAGACATTATAATACGTCATTTTTTACCTGTCAATAAAAATTAAACAAATCGTAAAATAATGTCGAAATTGACTAAAATTATCGTATATGTACTATTTCTCCCGAGGTTATGGTTTTTGTTTCACCGTCCGACAGAATTACAAGGCCGCCGTCCGGGGCTATGTCGAGAACCTTTGCGTCATATTCGCTGTCGGGCGTTATAACCCTGACGATTTGACCTAAAGACGCCGAGTACATTTTCAGCCTGTTTATTATTTCACCGGTGTTTTCGGCGTTGAGGGCGTCGCGGCGTATGATGTAGCGGTCAAGATTGTTTACTATGTCAACCGCTATTTCGTTGTGGTCAAGCTCACCCTCGTATTTATCGCCTATGCTTGCGGCAGTATACATTATTTCCTCCGGGAATTCCTGCTTTTCGATATTAAGACCTATTCCGACTACGGCGTATTTCGGCTTGCCGTTTTTATTTACTATTTCACACAGTATACCGCATATTTTTTTGCCGTCGAGTAAAATATCGTTCGGCCATTTTATTTTGCAGTCAAAATCAAAAAAGTTAAAGAGCGTATCGCGCACGGCAAGCCCGGCAAGACTTGACAGCAGGTCAAAATTGGGCTCTTTTCCGCTTATCTCGTAAACGATTGAAATGTATACGCCGGTACCCTTGGGTGAGCAAAATGTTCTGCCGGAGCGGCCTTTGCCGGCGGTTTGACAGTCGGATACAACGAAAGCTCCGAGGCCCTTGCCGTCGCCGCAAAGCTTTTTTGCGACCTCGTTTGTGGATTCGGTTTCGGCAAAATAATGCAGCCTGCGCTTTGAGCGATATTGTCTTAAGTGATATATAAGGCTTCTTTCGTTAAGTAAAAGATTGTTCATTTATTATCAGTCCGTTTCGGTTTATTAATGATATGTATTGCTGCCGCACTCGGTGCAATACTGATATTTTACATAATAGTATTTGTAAGGTCAAGTGTATTTGGAAAAAACCGACAAATCCGTGTTAAATGAATGCCGCTAATCCGTTTGCCGAAAAAATGTCGGATTTTTGTGATGAATTTATATATTATCCATTGACTTTTTTTGCGATTTATTGTAAATTATATTATGTTATGCAACAAATATGTATGAGTGAAGTTTAGCTTTTAAAACCACTCGGAAGGGGAAACTCATTATGTCTAAAAAAGAAAAAATACCTTCAACTCCCGAAATGAGAGCCCAAAAGCTTGCTCGCAGTGCCGAAAAGAGAAAGATTTTCGGTAAGACTTTTGAAAAGGCTTTCGGAATTATGCTTGCGCTTTTGCTTGTTTACTCGGTATGCAGCATAGCTTTTAAACCTGCTACCGCTACGGTTGCACCAAGTGCCGGCACTCAGACCTCATCAGGTTCTTCGTCGGGCAGCTCTTCATCGGGCAGCAGCTCTTCAGGCAGTGCTTCAAGCAGTGCTTCTTCCGATAATACCGCTTCTGCTTCTTCGGACAATTCTTCGGCTGCTCAGGGCAATGCCGCAGCTCCCACAGAGCTTTCCGCATCAAGCTCGGTAGAAGATGTTGTTAATTACTTCAATAAGGCCATCAATAATGTTAAGCCGAACGCTAAAGAGATAACTCTTACAAAAGAGACAAACTCCCAGGCAGGCAGCATTTCAGGTGATCTTCCCAAGAGTCTTACAAGTTTAGCTGATTCCCTTATAGCTGCAAATATGGGCGACAAGGATGTTTCTGCCGTTTCTCCGGCAACTTCCGTTGAAGATAAAAACGCTATGTTCCCCGTAGAGAACGAGAACTGGTCAAGCCAGCTTACAGCTGACGACATCGAGAGCAAGGAAGTAGTTGATAACGGCAGCTCTTATGTTATAACTCTTTACATCAAGGCAGATGAGCCGTCGACGGACACCGCTCACGGCAACGGCCACAACGGCAAAGTATTCTCTGTTGTTATGCCGTCAATAGTTACCGATAATGCAGGCGGTGCGGCAAAGATTATCAAGGATGTAAAAACAGGTCACAGCGACGGTTATGTTAAGATTACCGTTGATAAGGCGTCGGGCAATGTTACTGAGGCTACATACTATTTCGTATGGACTCTTTCTCTTACCGCATTGTCAGCGAATGTTTCAATTCCCTTCGGACTTGAAAAGAATTTCACAATTGCTTGGTAATTAAGCTAAACAAACAAATCTTAAGGCACCTCATTTGAGGTGCCTTTTATTTTTGCTGTTGTACCGATAGTAAAAACCGATTTCTTGCGGATAAAGCTATCGGTATCTTTTCAGCATTGCAAAATGTAAACGGCAGCAATAACAGCAGTTGCAAAAAACAACAGTAAAAAAAGAGGTACACCGAAAACAGCGTACCTCATTTTGTCTT
>HF993134.1:0-57929 GCA_000432435.1 Eubacterium sp. CAG:180 | reverse complement strand
TTTTAAGCCTTAGTTTTTAAGACTCTGAAGCGGAGCCGGTATTCTTCCGCCGCGGTTAATGAACTTAGCGGGGGAAGAGGTGTTAACTTTCATTATGGGCGAACTGCCGAAGAGACCGCCGAACTCAACCTCATCGTCATCGCTTCTGCCGATTGCGGGGATAACTCTTACGGCTGTGGTCTTTGAATTAACCATACCGATAGCCGCCTCATCGGCGATTATTGCGGATATTACCTCGGCAGGTGTATCGCCCGGTACGGCTATCATATCAAGTCCTACGGAGCATACTGCGGTCATTGCCTCAAGCTTTTCTATTTTGAGTGTTCCGCTCCTTGCGGCGTCTATCATTCCCGCGTCCTCGGAAACGGGTATAAATGCGCCGGAAAGTCCTCCGACATGTGAGGACGCCATAACGCCGCCTTTTTTTACTGCGTCATTCAAAAGAGCAAGGCAGGCTGTTGTACCGCAGGCACCACACTGCTCAAGACCCATTTCTTCAAGAATGTGCGCAACCGAATCTCCGACCGCCGGTGTGGGGGCAAGAGACAAGTCTACAATGCCGAACGGGACACCGAGCTTTTCTGCGGCTCTTGATGCTACAAGCTGACCGACTCTCGTTATTTTGAATGCAGTCTTTTTAACAACATCGGCAACATCCGTAATATTTCCGTCGGGTATTTTTGTGAGAGCAGAGCGAACAACTCCGGGTCCGGATACGCCTACGTTGATAACGCTGTCGGGCTCTCCCGCACCGTGAAAAGCACCTGCCATAAACGGGTTGTCATCGGGAGCGTTGCAAAACACAACGAGCTTTGACGGTCCTACAAGACCCTTATCCTTAGTAAGAACAGCCGATTCGCGGACTATTTTTCCCATAAGGGCAACAGCATCCATATTTATACCGGCTTTTGTGGAGCCTATGTTAACGCTTGAGCAGAGTCTTTCGGTTACGGCAAGAGCCTCGGGTATGCTTCTTATAAGCTCCTCGTCTCCCTTTGCAAACCCCTTTTGCACAAGTGCCGAATATCCGCCTAAAAAGTTTACTCCGACTGCCTTTGCGGCCTTGTCAAGAGTCTTGGCGTATTTTATGGGGTCGCCTCCGGCAGACGCGAATATCATTGACACGGGAGTTACTGATATTCGCTTGTTAATTATCGGAACACCGTATTCCTTTTCTATCTCTTCGCCTGTTTTGACGAGGTTTTCGGCCTTGCGGCATATCTTATCGTAAATTCTGCCGCACGCCTTGTCAGCGTTCGAGTCCGCACAGTCAAGAAGAGATATTCCCATAGTGATGGTTCGTATGTCGAGATTTTCCTCCCGAATCATATTGATAGTTTCAAGTATATCCTGTGTGTTTATCATAGAATTCTTCCCTTACTTGGAATATTTATAAATTATATGTGATGCATCGTATTAAAAATGTCCTCGTGAACGGCATTCATCGAAAGTCCGGTCTTTTCACCGAGAGAGGAGATTTCATCCGCAAAAGAGGTAAAGGGTATATCGCATTTGTCAACGTCAACGAGCATTATCATACAAAACATATCCTGTAAAATCGATTGTGTGACCTCAATTATGTTGACGGAATGCTTCGCGCAGAGCATAGATACTTCGGCGAGTATGCCCACGGTGTCCTTACCGACAACGGTTATAATAGAACGCATAAAATGTACCTCCAAAAAAATTCTTAGGATATTTTATCACACTTTTGCTCCGTTTAACATATCAAATGACAATTTTTTTCAAAAAACAGTATATTCTTTTTTTAAAATATGCTATTATATCCTAAGAATAATTCCACTTGAGGCGATTTGATGTATAAAAGAACAGTTGATTTGCACGTGCATACCGATAATTCCCCCGACGGTAACCATTCCGCAATGTTTATCTGCGAAAAAGCAGAACTTACGAAACTTCGCGCTTTGGCTTTCTGTGACCATTGCGAAATAGACAGCTTTTATCAGGACAAGTATGATAAACGTATACGCTCGGCGTATTACGAGGTGGCAATGGCGCAGTCGGCATTCCGCGGGAAGGTGCTTGTGCTTGAGGGCATAGAGCTCGGCCAGCCTCACTATGACCCGGAGCTTGCCGAAAAGGTGCTTGCCATGCGAGAGTATGACCAGGTCATAGGTTCTGTGCATAATCTTCGCAATACACAGGACTTTTATTATATGGACAGCTTTACCGAGGAGAGTGCAAACGATTATTTTAATCGCTATCTTGATGAAATTCTCGGCCTTTTGGAGTGGGGTAATTTTGATATACTCGCTCATCTGACATATCCTCTCAGATATTTCTATTCAAAATCCGGCATCATTATTGATATGTCAAGATACAGCAAAAAAGTAGATGAAATATTAAAGCTGACTGCCGAAAAGGGTAAGGCACTTGAGGTGAATTCGGCGGGACTTCGCCAACCTATTAAAAAGCTTGCACCCGAAGCTGATGTTGTAAAGCGTTTTAAAGAACTCGGAGGAAAATATGTAACCTTCGGCTCTGACGCGCATTTTGCAGAAGACCTTGCGGCCGGACTTACCGAAGCATATGACGCTATGAAAGCCGCCGGCTTTAATGAGATGACGCTATTTCAGCAGCGCACACCTCTTCTGATGCCCATTGAATAATAATTTAAATCGAAACGGAATTTATTTATGATTGTAAAAGCAGCCGCAAAAATAAATCTGATGCTTGATGTTGTCGGAAAACTTCCGAACGGCTACCACAGCTTATTTATGATAATGCAGTCGGTAAGCTGTTATGATACCGTGCGTGTTGACAGAACAGGCGAAAACGGCATTAAGATAATTTCCTCCGACGAACGTGTACCGAAGGACGAAAAAAACATTGCTTATAAAGCCGCCGAGGCCTTTTTTGATTACGCCGGTATTTCCGATAGGGGTATAGAGATTGAAATCGGTAAAAAAATTCCCATGGCGGCAGGTCTCGCCGGCGGAAGTGCCGACGGTGCAGGAGTGCTGTATATATTGAACAGGCTGTATAAAACAGGCTTTGACGAATTTACTCTTTGCTCGATAGGCGAAAAAGTCGGAGCGGACGTACCGTTTTCTCTGACGGGCGGAACAAGCCTTTGCGTGGACACGGGCGGTGTTATAGCTCCGCTTCCCGCAATTTCCGACTGCTTTATTGTTCTGTGTAAGCCCGATATGGGCGTTTCTACCGTGAATGCATACAAACAGATAGACGAGGCGCAGCGTATACGTCATGCAGACCGCACCGCCATGCTGTATGCAATGAAAAACCGCGATACCGCACTTATGTACGAAAAAATGAACAATGTTTTCGAGCAGGTGATAGAGGTACCGAAACGCCCGTATATCAAACAGACCATGAAGCGCTGCGGCGCTAAGGCTGCGCTTATGAGCGGAAGCGGACCTACTGTATTCGGCATATTCACATCGGAAGACGAAGCCAGGCTTTGCTTTAATAAGCTTAAAATGCAATTCAGCGAAACATACCTTACAAGACCCGTAAAAAGGGGTATAGAGGAAGTATAAAAATGAGCAGCAGATATTCTTATGTATTGATTGCGGCAGCGTTTCTGACGGCGGCGGTTTTGATATTATCTCTTGCGTTAAAAGATAACAGCGTGGTATTTTACGGCGGCTGACAGAATTGGGGCTCTAGCTGCCTCCCGAGTAACCGTATACGAAGAGAAAAAATATAAGAAAAAACAGCTAACGGCAATGATTGTTACATTTAATCATTGCCGTTATTTTTTATTGCCCTATGCAGTTTTTGTCGAATATATTTTAAATCTGCAAAAATCCAACCTTTTTCATTGCTTTTTTGAGAGTGCGTTCCGCGGTGTAGGAGGCTTTTTCTGCGCCCTCCTTCATGCATTCCGCGAGATAAGCCTTGTCGCTTATAAGGCGGTTGTATTCCTCTCTCAGAGGACGGAGCTCGTCGCACACGGCTTCACCGACTGCGTTTTTAAAGTCGCCGTAGCCCTTGCCGTCAAATTCCTTTTCTATTTCCTCATCTGTTTTTCCGGTGCAGCACGAGTAAATTCCCATAAGGTTGTTTACGCCGTCTTTGCCGTCCTTTTTGTAAACGCGTGCTTCGCTGTCGGTGACGGCGCTTTTGATTTTCTTCATAATTGTATTGTCGTCGTCAAGTACGGAAATAAACGCCTTTGGATTGGTGTCTGATTTGCTCATTTTTTTATTCGGTTCCTGAAGCGACATTATTTTGGCGCCGCTCTTACCTATAAACGGTTCGGGAAGCTTAAAGGTGTTTCCGTAAAGGCCGTTAAATCTGTCGACAATATTTCTTGTTATTTCAAGATGCTGTTTTTGGTCAATGCCTATCGGAACAAAGTCGGTCTGATATAAGAGTATATCCGCCGCCATAAGTACGGGATATGCGAAAAGACCGACATTTACATTGTCGGGGTGTTTTTCGCTCTTGTCCTTAAATTGTGTCATTCTTGAAGCCTCTCCGAATTGGGTATAGCAGTCAAGAATCCACGCAAGCTGTGCATGAGCGGGAACGTGGCTCTGAACAAACACCGTGTTTTTGTGTGGGTCAAGACCGAGTGCCAATAAAAGAGCGTACATCTCCGTGGTTCTTCTGCGAAGATCCGCGGGATTCGGTCTTACCGTTATCGAGTGCAAATCGGCAACGCCGAAAAAGCAATCATAGCCGTCGGACATATTTTTCCAATTTTTCAAAGCGCCGAGATAATTGCCGAGGGTCGGCGTGCCCGTCGGTTGTATTAAACTGAGTACGGTTTGTTTCTTTTCCTGATTGTTTTCCATTTTTATTACTCCGTTACTGTTTTATGCAATAATACCGTAATTTTAACTTTACGGTTAGACTGCTTATAGTTTAAATTGAATTTGCTCTTTTGTCAATGTCAATGCAGGGTCTTATCGGATGTTTTTGCCTGTGAGACACTTATTTTCGATGCTCCGGCTTTGTTATCGGTGCATTCGACATTTCACATAATACAGAATGCCGCCGAAACTGAGCTTCGACGGCACTTTTTACAGTTTGCTTATTTCGTCCATTATGTAGTCGAGAACCTTCACGGGCTCAATGCCGAGTACAACGGCAAATTCCTCATATATCAGAGCTTCCGCTTCCTTTAAAAAAGCCTCGTCCGATTGGTGGAGCCGCTTGCCGCTATCTTCGCGTTCGGTTTTGTGCAGGCGGATGGTTTTAATCACATTGATTATTTTGCCTCTGTCTCCCGAAGCTAAAGCACTCTTAAAAAAATCCTTTCTCTCGGCGTCGTTTTCAATCCACTCCGATGTGTCCTCTGCGGCATTCCTGATAAGCTCGTCTATTTCGTCTTTTTCAATGACGCTGTGCATTTTTTCCATAAGCTTTTCATTGTCCGACGGAACAAAAATCTTTGAGTTTTTCCTATACACAGGATTTAATATAAAGTATACGGTGCTTTTACCGCCGACGCGCATTTTTTCGGTTCCCGTTATGCGGCATATTCCCTGAGAGCCGTAAACAACAACGTCACCTTCTTTGTATGTAGTGTTTTCTTTTATTTTTCCCACGGTTTTTTTCCTCCGTAATACTTTTTTGCAATTTCGGTTTGTTTTACCGAGTCCAAAGCGTTCATGCGTTTCGACCAAGCATCATTTGAATGCAGCTTTTCCTCCGACGTTTCGTAAAAAGAGCATTTCTCACCGAGACATTTTTTTACGCTTAAAACGGAGCAGTCGTTTCTTTCCGTGCAATATATGCAGCAAAATGTGTCGTTGCTGTTTTTGCTTTTATCCGTAAAATCTTTTTTGTCTGACATGGTATCACTTCTTTTGTGCTTTGTAATATATTATAACATCTTTTTTGTGTTTTTGTTATTGACATAATAGATAAATTTATATTGTTTGTCGGTTTATATAAAATAGCCAAATTGTCGTAAAAATCGGTCTGTATAACGGCATAGGGCAATATATATGTATTAAGAAAAAATACGGAGCGGATGTGTGCGCCATGATAATAAAATTCAAAAGGCCTGCAGCGATTTTTTGCGGAATTATTCTGATGGTATTCGGACTGTTGTTTTTGCTTTATGCCGTTTTCGGAATGAACGGTGACGAAGAAATAAGAGCAAAAAAGACCATAGCTCAGCACGATACGTCCGTTGATCCGGAAAAGCCGATGGTTGCCCTGACGTATGACGACGGTCCGTACACTCCCGTCACCGGAAGAATTCTCGAAAGCCTCAAGGCGGTGGGCGGCAGAGCAACTTTTTTTGTTGTCGGCAGCAGAATAGACGGTCGCGAGGAAATAACAAAGAAAATAACAGAATACGGCTGCGAAATAGGCAATCACACTTACGGACATGTCGTGCTTACCAAAACAGACAACGAAAACGCTTTACGCGAGCTTGCAAAAAATGATGAGGTGATTTTTGATACCGTCGGAATAAAGCCAAGCGTCGTAAGACCTCCGTGCGGCTGTTATAATGATTTTATAAGACAAAACGAGAAAAGACCGCTCGTCATGTGGACGATTGACACAAGAGACTGGAGTCATCAAAACAAGGACCGCACGGTAAATACGGTGCTTTCTAGCGTTAAGGACGGAGATATCATTTTGATGCACGATTTATTTGTCCCTACGGCGGAAGCGTCGGAAATACTGATTCCCGAGCTTGTGAACCGCGGCTTTCAGCTTGTCACCGTGAGTGAACTCATCAATTATCGCGGCGAGATAAACGGGACAGTTTTAAATAACAGTTGACAAACCGAGTTCAATAAGTTATCATATTAGCATATTAACACTTTACCACGGTAAAACACGGAGGACGTTATGAAAAAGATTTTAAGTATTTTGCTTGCCGCTGCCTTGATTGTATGCACATTTGCCGCTTGCGGAAACAAAAAAACCGATACTTCTTCGGACCTTGCATATGTTAAAGATAAAGGAACGCTTGTTATCGGCATTACTCTTTTTGCTCCTATGGATTATTATGAAGAGGGTAATACCACAGACCTTAAGGGCTTTGAGGCTGATTTTGCAAGAGCTGTTTGCGAAAAACTCGGTGTTACGCCCACTTTCCAAGTAATAAGTTGGGAGGCAAAAGAGAGCGAGCTCAATTCAAAAAATGTTGACTGCCTTTGGAACGGCCTTACAATAACCGATGCGAGAAAAAACACCATGTCTATTTCAACGCCCTATATGGCAAATAAACAGGTTCTCATAACAAAGAGCGAAAATGCCGATAAATATTCTTCGGCAGGTTCGTTAAAGGGTGCAACGGTAGTTGCCGAAAAAGAATCCGCAGGTGAAGAGGTTGCAACAAGCGACGCATTCTTTGAGGGTGCAAACTACACGGCGGTTGACTCAATGGCAAAGGCGATAATGGAGGTTTCCTCCGGCACGGCAGATGCCGCTGTTATAGACTATGTTACCGGCATCGGTTCAATAGGCGAGGGCACCAACTATACAAATATAGTTATGGTAAGCGGCGCGAATTTTGCAGATGAGGAATACGGTATCGCTTTCAGAAAAGACAGCGATATAACTCCCGAGGTTAACAAAGCAATCGACGAGCTTGCAAAGGACGGTACTCTCAGAACCATCGCAGAAAAATATAAACTCGGCGGTCAGCTCCTTGTAGGCTGAAAAAACTAAAAAATAACTTTTTGAGGCGGCGGCGCGTCTGCGCTGGCCGTCTAAAAGTTTGTTTAAGGTGAAGTTATGGACTCTTTTGTGAATATATCAATGGAGCTTTTAAAGGGGTTCTGCGAGAATTTGAAGCTGTTTTCGTTGACACTTCTGTTTTCTGTTCCCGCAGGACTTCTTGTTATGTTTTGCTCTATATCAAAATTCAAGCCGCTTAAGTGGCTTTCTAAGACCTTTGTATGGATAATTCGCGGCACACCGCTTATGCTCCAGCTTTTTGTTGTGCTGTATGTTCCGGGGCTTTTGTTTAACACACCTATCAAAGTGCGTTTTACGGCGGCTCTGATAGCGTTTGTAATAAATTACGCCTGCTATTTTTCCGAGATTTACCGCGGCGGTATTGAGAGCATTTCAAAGGGTCAGTACGAGGCAGGGCAGGTTCTCGGTATGACAAAGCCGCAAATATTTTTTAAGGTAATACTTTTGCAGGTGGTAAAGAGAATAGTTCCGCCGATGAGCAACGAAGTAATAACCCTTGTAAAAGATACTTCCTTGGCAAGGGTAATAGCCGTTGCGGAAATAATAATGGCTGCCGACAGGTTTTCGGCACGCGGAATAATTTGGCCGCTGTTCTATACAGGTGCGTTTTTCTTGATATTTAACGGCTTGCTGACTGTTATCTTTAATAAGATTGAAAAGAAACTCGATTATTTCAGAGGTTAATTTATGACTGTACTTGAAGTAAACAATATACATAAAAGATTTGGTAAAACCGATGTCTTAAAGGGCATTGATTTTAAAATAGAAGAGGGAGAGGTAGTCTCCGTCATAGGCTCCTCCGGCAGCGGTAAAACTACCCTTTTGCGCTGCATAACAGGACTTGAATCTGCAGACGAGGGAAGAATTTCCGTAGGCGGAAGAGTTACGTTTGACAGCGAACGTAAGGAGAAGCTGTCAAGAGAAGAAAAGCGTGAAAATCAGCTTTGCACAGGGCTTGTTTTTCAGTCATTTAATCTTTTTCCGCAGTATACGGTTCTTCGCAACGTAACGCTTGCCAAAGAGCTTTTGGTAAAAGAAGAGTGTAAAAAAAATAAGCTCTCACGCGAAGATAAAAAGAATAAGCTTGCCGCTATCAGCACCGAAGCGATAAAAATAATTGAAAGTGTAGGCCTCAGGGATAAGACGGAAAATTATCCTTGCGAGCTCTCCGGCGGTCAGCAGCAGCGAGTCGCGATAGCGCGCGCACTTATGCTGTCTCCGCAGCTTTTATGTTTTGATGAGCCCACAAGTGCCCTTGACCCCGAAATTACCGGTGAGGTTTTAAATGTTATCAGAAAACTCGCACAGGACGGCAAGACCATGCTTATAGTCACCCACGAAATGGGATTTGCCCGCGAGGTTTCAAATAAGGTAATATATATGCATGAGGGCGTTATCGCGGAAGAGGGAACACCGGAAGAGATTTTTGACAATCCGAAGAGCGATCGCCTAAAATCATTCTTAAATTCCACCCTCCGAATATAATCCCGTAGACTTATCGTCTCCGCAAAGAAACGTGGAGCAGACGGATATAAAAAAACCACTCGCTGTGCGGGTGGTTTTTTATTTGCTGTGTCGGCCTTAAAACGGTCGGTGCTTTTATTTTTGCTTGTAATGTTTAAGGAAGTATTCAAATTCCTCGCAGGCTTTATTAAGCTGCTTTACTGTGGGCAGATACACTATTCTCACATGGTCGGGCGTGGGGTAGTTGAATGCGCTTCCCTGAACCAATAGAATTTTTTTACTTACAAGGAAATCATATACCATCTGCTCGTCGTTTTTGATGTTGTATTTTTTGCTGTCTATTTTCGGGAAGATGTAAAATGCCGCCTTGGGTTTCATTGCGGAAACGCCGTCAATGCTGTTTAAAGCTTTCCAAACGGCTTCGCGCTGTTCGTATATTCTGCCGCCGGGTAAAAGCAATTCGTCAATGCTCTGATAGCCGCCTAATGCAGTCTGTATAATTTCCTGAGCCGGAACGTTTGAACAAAGACGCATGGATGAGAGCAAGTTGAGTCCTTCAATATAATCTTTTATAGGTGCTTTGTTGCCGCTTATGCACATCCAACCGCAACGGAATCCCGCTATTCTGTGCGATTTTGAAAGTCCGTTAAAGGTAATGCACGGAATATCCGGAGCGAGAGAGGCTATCGAAATGTGTTTTAACGAATCCATAACAAGTCTGTCGTATATCTCGTCCGAAAAGATTATGAGCTGATGACTGCGTGCCACCGCGACTATTTCTTTAAGTATCTCTTCCGAGTAAAGCGCGCCTGTGGGATTGTTCGGGTTGATAATTACGATGCCCTTGGTTCTGTCGGTGATTTTTTTCTTGATGTCGTCAATGTCGGGGTTCCATTCATTCTGCTCATCACAGATATAGTGAACGGCATTTCCGCCTGCAAGCGTTACCGCAGCTGTCCACAAGGGGTAGTCGGGGGCGGGGACAAGTATTTCATCACCGTTGTCAAGGAGTCCTTGCATTGACATTGTTATAAGCTCGCTGACGCCGTTTCCCGTGTATATGTCGTTAATTCCGACATTCGGCAAATTTTTGAGCTGCGAATACTGCATTATCGATTTTCTTGCCGAAAAAATACCCTTTGAGTCCGAATAGCCCTCTGCGTCGCGCAGGGTGTATATCATATCGTGAATTATTTCGTCGGGAGCGGAAAAGTTAAAGGGTGCCGGGTTGCCGATGTTGAGCTTCAGTATTTTTGTGCCGGCGCTTTCCATTTCGCTCGCTTTTTCAAGGACCGGGCCTCGTATATCATAGCAAACGTGGTCGAGCTTGTGTGATTTGCTGAATTTTCTCATATTATCAGTCGCCTTCATATAATTATAGTTTTTATTTTAACACCGTTGTCAACCGACTTGCGTTATTAACGTGATTATGGACAAATATATCTTTTCGGTATATAATTCTTGTGTTATAATATTATTATATTTGAAAAAATACTGATAAAGATTTTGAAAAAACGGAGACTCAATATGAATACCGGATTTATTAAAGTTTCGGCGGTTTCGCCGCGCGTAACGGTTGCAAATGTCGAAAAAAATCTTCAGAATGCCCTTAAAACCGTAAAGGCCGAAAGCGAGTCGGGTAGCTCTCTTATAGTGTTCCCGGAGCTTTATCTTACGGCTTACACCTGCGGCGATTTGTTTTTACAGGACGCGCTTATACAGAGTGCGCTTGACGCGCTTATTAAATTTTCAAAAGAAACGGCATACAGCGATGCCGTTATATGTATAGGCTTACCTCTGCGTGTGAGCGGCAGGCTTTATAATTGCGCCGCTGTTTTGCAGAGCGGAGCTATTCTCGGAATTGTGCCGAAAACGTATATACCTAACTATAATGAATACTATGAGAAGCGGTGGTTTGCCTCCTCCGAAAAGGTGAATTGCTCATCCGTTATAATTGATGACGAAGAGGTGCCGTTCGGCAGCAATTTGCTTTTTACTCTGTCATCTGGAGCTGTTCTCGGAGTTGAAATCTGTGAGGATTTGTGGGTTCCCGTTCCGCCGAGCAGCGAGCTTTGCCTTAACGGTGCCGATATTATAGCGAATTTGTCGGCAAGCAATGAGGCTGTCACAAAGAATGATTATCGAAAAAATATAATTTCCGTGCAGAGCGCCAAGTGCTTTTGCGCTTATGTATATGCTTCTTCTGGAGTAGGCGAGTCGTCAACCGACCTTGTGTTTTCGGGAGCTTGTACAATAGCGGAAAACGGAGCGATTTTGTCGGAGAGTGAACGCTTTGCGTTTGACGGCAGCAGTGCCTCGGCGTTTATCGACTTTGAAAAGCTGAATTCCGAGCGTGTACGAAACGGCTCTTTTTCCGACAATAATGAGATTTTGCGCGAAAACGATTTTACCGTCATTCCCGCATATGTAAATGAGGCGGAATATGACGATGTTACAAGAAATTTTTATCCCTATCCGTTTGTTCCGTCAAACGAAAGCGAGAGGGAGCTTCGTTGCGGCGAAATACTCTCAATTCAAAGCGCGGGACTTGCCAAGCGTCTTGCGCATACGGGACTTAAAAAGGCTGTTATCGGTATTTCCGGCGGACTTGATTCCACGCTGGCACTTCTTGTAGCCGTTAAGGCTATGGAGATGTTGTCGCTTCCCAATGAAAACATTATATGTGTCACAATGCCGGGCTTCGGCACTACCGATATGACGTATAATAACGCCGTAGAGCTTATAAAAGCACTCAATACAACTTTTAAGGAAATAGATATAAAACCTGCCTGCCTGCGCCATATGAGCGATATAGGGCACGACAGCGATATTCACGACATCACCTATGAAAATACGCAGGCGAGGGAACGCACGCAGATACTTATGGATATTTCAAACAAGGTCGGCGGCATACTCGTCGGCACAGGCGACCTCAGCGAACTTGCGCTCGGGTGGTGCACATATAACGCCGACCATATGAGTATGTACGGTGTGAACTGCTCTGTACCGAAAACTCTTGTGAGACATTTGGTTCGCTTTGAAGCCGAAAAACTCGGCGGTGAAATAGAGCAGATCCTTTTGCGTGTGCTTGCAACTCCCGTAAGTCCCGAGCTTTTACCGCCTGATGAAAACGGTAATATCAAGCAAAAAACCGAGGATAAGCTCGGTCCGTACGAGGTTCACGATTTCTATCTTTACTACTTCGTGCGTTTCGGCACTAAACCGCAAAAGCTGCTGTTTATGGCATCTCGTGCTTTTTCGGGTAAGTATTCAGAGGAGCAGCTCAAAGAGTGGCTCAGGCTTTTTATCAAAAGATTTTTCATAAGCCAGTTTAAGCGCTCGTGCTTGCCGGACGGCCCTAAGGTGGGCTCTGTAAGCCTTTCGCCGCGCGGAGATTTCCGTATGCCGTCGGATGCCGAATTTACCGAATGGCTTAAATTCTGAAGAATATAACCGTAAAATAAAATGGCTGTAAAAACCGAGGTTTTTGCAGCCATTTATGTATTTATTGTGTTACTGTATCCTTTTTTATTCCGAAAATCAGTCTCAGAAAACCTCCGAGCAGCTTCGAGCTTTTAAAAACAATAACCTTCAAAACAGACTCCTCCTTAACAACAGTTTCTGCAAAGCGTTATCCCGCTGCAAACAAGAGCGAGAGCGAGTACAACTACGAGCCATTGTGCCGGCAGAATAAAAGCAACTGCCAAGGCTATCCCCAAGGTCACAAACACGGCTCCGATACCGATACGTCGTTTTCTTATCATGCCGACACCGCCTTATCTTTTTTTACTGCGCTAATACACTATATGCTGCGAAATAAAAAAGTGTTAAGGCTTTGTTTGCGATGAAGGCAATAATTAAAGGTAAAGGCTTATTTCACCGCTTTTCAGCACCGTTGTTGAATTCCCGCTCTTTACGATAAGCCCTCCGTCTTTGTCGATGTCGAGAGCCGTGCCGTAAAATTCAGTATTATTCTTCGTATATTTAATGTCTTTTCCTAAAACAAGAGAATATTTTTTATATCTACCGATAAAACTGTTTCGTTCCTCATCATACTTTAGTAATTTTTTAACTATAAGCGAAATTAACTCGTTTTTAATCGGTAAATCGTATTCCAAAAAACCTACCTTGTCCTTGAGTGTGTCAGGCAGGGTGGCGGTTTTCAGATTGATTCCTATGCCTATTATTATGTTGCTTACGGTACCGGTTTCAAAGTCGGATACCGCTTCCGTCAGTATTCCGCACAGCTTTTTGCCGTCGAGATATATGTCGTTTACCCATTTGATTTTTGTATCGGTTCCCGTGAGCTCCTTAATTGCTTCAACTACGCAGACGGCGGCATATGACGTTATACCGACGGCTGACGTCAAATCGCTTTTAGGAGAGGTGACGAGCGAAAAATATAATCCTGTACCCTTAGGCGAGTAAAAATTGCGTCCGTTTCTGCCGCGACCGAGAGTTTGCTCCTCCGAAATGATGAGCAACGGCTTGTCGGTTTTCCCATTTGCCGTTTCTCTCTTTGCTTCATTGTTGGTGGAGTCTAAGCTCTCAAATATTTTTATGTCCGTATTTTCGCCGCAAAGCCTTTCAATGGTGCTTTGCGAGAGAATATCGCAGGACTCCGACAAACAGTACCCCTTATTTGTGGAAGATGTAATTTTATATCCGTCGTTTTTAAGTGAATTTATTGCTTTCCATACGGCGTTTCTCGATACACCGAGCTTTTCGGCAAGATATTGTCCGGAAATATCTTCTCCTCTGTGTGCTTCAAGCTCCGAGCGTATGTCATTCTTTACAGACATAGTTTTTTCCTTTCAAGAAATAATCTGCATATATGGTATTGTATAAAACGCGTTTTGTCAAATTGCCTTATGAAATTTTTAAAAAGCGGACAGCAACTTTGAATGTCGCTGTCCGCTTTTATATGGATTTCGGTGTTTACCCGTTATTTAGGCAATACTGCCTTTTTCTTTTTGCCGACGATGATAAATAAGGTCAGCGCGCCGCCGTAGATGCCGAGCACATAGTTTTGCGCGTTTACCGACAGATTGCCCGATGCCGTGCGCGCAATTATATTGACAAACAAAAATTCAGCACCTAAAAACGTAAAGGTGAAAAGGCTCATGAGCACAACCGCCCTTGCGTAAGGAATTTTATTTTCCCCGCACAAGACCTTGCTCTGTCTGATTTTTTTCGAAATCTCAGCCATATTAAATGTCCTCTTTGCTTATCGGTCGTGATTTTTTCGGCTTAAGCAAATAAAAATCATATTGTGCAGGGATTACCCCCCTGCTTTAAGCTTCACCGTTATTGTCGTTTTTTATTTTCTCTTTTTCCGCATTGTCCGAGCCTTTTTGGGGTGAACTGATTTCTTCGTCCGGAGTTTTGTCTGCGGTCGAATTGTCTTCGGGTAAGTCGGGCTTTATGGCTTCTGTCGGCGGATCCGCGCGGCCACTTATCGAGGTATCATTCGGATTTGCAGCCGAACTTACGTCAAAAGCGGCGGCGTTTTCGTTTAACAACAACCATTTATCCTGTTTATTCTTTTTATAAAACAGAACTTTGCGGCGTTTCATTATTATTAGCAGCGTTGCTATGATAATAGTAATAATTGAGATTATTGCGCCGTTTCTGAGTCCGTAGGAATAATAGCGGAAGTAAATTTCGTGTTCTCCCGGTTCGGCGTAAAAGCCCATAAGGCTGTCGGAAATCTTAACTATATCATCGGCTTTTACTTTAACTCCGTCAACATATACCTCCCAGTTTGTGTCGTAGGGAATAGAGGTATAGACCATTTCGCCGTCATTTACGGTTATGTCTCCGAATATCTCAGTGTCGTTATAGGAGGTTATTTTAAGCTCGCCGCTTCCTGAGAGCTTTTCATATCCTTCCTTGAATTTGTCCATATCAAGTGAGTAAACATAGAACGAAATGGTTCCGCTGTCCGCTGCCGAGTTCTTTATCGGTACGTCCACATAAACGGTTTCTTCGGGTGTGCGTTCGCCGAGGTCGATTATATATCCGTCGTCTGTGTCAAACGTCTTTGAAAAACCGTCAGCCGTGATTGTCGCGTTGTCGCTTGAAGCGGATTTAACGTATACATACATATTTGCATTGGTTTGCGGTACTATCTCCGCCGTAAAGCTCGCCGAAGCGCCGGAAGTGTTTTTGCTGTATGCAAGTAGGCCAACGGACAACTGCATATCCGAGAATGTGCTAAGGTTGCTGTATGTTACGTTGCTTATATCGACTTGCTTTAAAACATCGGAAACACCTGTCGCTTTTTCAAACCAGCTGTTCTGAGCTTCAAACGGATTTAAGGCATCCTTGCTTGACCATGACGCAACATCTTTGTTTACGGCAAAGGCTAAGGGCAGAGCGTAATTGTTTTTGTATGCGGTGAACTTTCCGTTTTGCATAATGCTTGAATAAAGCTCGTCATTTAAATAATATCCGCAGTTATCAACGAGGTATTTAAGACCGAACATCGCGTTATATACAGGTGTTTGCGGATTATATGTGTAGCTGTTGATATAATTTCCGAACATACCGAGCTCTTGCTGCATATTTGATACGCTCTCATATGCCATCGACGAGAATACCGAAACGCCGTTGTAATCGTACCAACACGGATCCATCCTCGTGCGGAGATTTGTCAGCTCCATACGATAAAAGCCGTTACCGTCATAGTCGTCAAGCTGTTTCTTCATTGTTCTGAAATCGTCATAATCGCTTGTGTAATTGGTCTTGTTCTGATTCATTGAATAGTGACTTGTGTTACCGAGAGCTATTTCTGACGTGACGGTGCACAAAAGCAGTATCGAAACCGCCGACGCCTGGTATTTTTTATCCTTGAGCAGCCTCAGAATAAGAACATAACCGACGCCGAATATTATGCTGAGACCGAGCGACATATCGCCGATATTTTTAGATGTGATTTTTTCAACAAGAACAAGGAACAACGCAAATCCGAGGCCGGTCGCCAATATTTCTTTGCCTGAAAAGTCCTTTATGTGTATGAGAGCCTTGTACGCCATAACGAGCAGCACAAACGAGTACATAAATGAAAATCTGTACGGCAGATCGTTGGGGAAATGGAAGCCGTGCCATACGAAATTGAGATAATTCATATTAAAGCTTAAATAAAGCACGCCCAAAAGGCAGACGTATGAAATCTTTTCGCGTGTTTTGATTTTTTTGCAGAACAAAAACAGCGGAACCAAAAGCAGAGTAATCACGCCGCAGTAAACATTCGGCAAAACGTCGGTGCCGCTGCTTCTGATTGTAGGCTCGGAGCTTGCAAGATGATTTGCGAGAAAATCAAACGTGCTGAAATATTTTTTGTATTCGGCGGGAGAGCCGCTTGAGGTTGCGGAGCTGTCGGTGAGAATCGTTATAAGGGGTATAACCACAAAAGCCGCAAGCAGTACGGCGACTATTGAGTAAAAGGCAAATTTAACTCCCGAACTCCAAAAAAGCGAATTTGAAAGCCTTTTTGAAAGAGGTGCTTTTTTGCTCAAGGCTCTGTTAAATTTCTGCTCGATTGAGTAATTTGCAAAATAGTAGGTGAGAAAATACAAAACGGCAAAAATGCATATCATATATGCCATATAGTAGTTCGCAAAGAACATCAGGGCGAGCGAAATGCAGTAAAGAGTCGGCTTGCCCTTGTTAATTATTTTTTCGATTCCGAGCAAAATTACGGGGAAAAGTACCATGGCGTCAAGCCACATAAGATTCCAGTAGTAAGCCACAAAATAGCCGCAGAAAGCATATAAAATACCGAATGCCGCCGTTGTCGGGTCGTGCCTTCCGAGTGATTTTTTTATATAGTAGGTAAACGAGCCTGCCGAGAGCATGGCTTTTACCGCTATCATAGCCGCTATGGCTTCGGGAATGTTCTTATGACCGAAAAAGAGAATGAGTATTGTAACGGGACTCGAAAGATAGTTGTAGAAATTGCCGAGGAAGCTGCTTCCGAGACCCGAATTCCACGAGTATATAAGCGATTCTCCGCTTGTGAGTCTGTCATACAGCTCTGCGAACAGCGGACCGTATTGATGATAAAGGTCCATTCTGAGGATTGTCATATCGCCGTACGGAATAAGGCTGAAGCAGAAGTAAACAAGCTGCATTACGGCAAAGGCAATCAATGCCGATATCAAAATATATTTGTTGTTTTTCAGAAAGAGTGAAAATTTGGTTTCTTTTTTCTTTTTGACCTTAGTTTTGCTCATTTCGGTTGTTCCTTTGTTTAATTATTTGGTGTCTTGTGTATCATAGGTAAATTTTTACCTCAGTATATCACATTGCTTTGTCTGTTTCAAGAATTTAGTTCTACTTGCGGACAAGTAACATATATATAAACGAGGTGAAAAACAATGGAAAGCGGAAAAGATTTTCTCAGCGATATTTTTTACTATTTACCGCCGCGTATAAGAGCGTTTTTTCTGAAATTGCCGCCGAATATCTGCGATGAAATAACCGAGATACGCCTCAGAGCGGATAAGCCCGTGTCGATAGTCACGAGAAACGGCTGTGCGTTTATAACTTCGGGCGGAAGAATGAGCTTTATCTGTTCGGATAATCTCCCCGTTATAACGGGAAGTGAAATTTCGGATATGGTTACCAAAATGTGCGGATATTCCGTGTACAGCCACCAAAGCGACCTTGTAAACGGTTTTATAACGCTTAAAGGCGGCTGTCGCGTCGGCATTTGCGGAACCGCTGTTATACAAAACGGAGCTGTTACGGCAATACGCGAGCTAACCTCCGTAAATATCAGAGTGGCGCGTGAAATCAAAGGCTGCTCCGACGCCATATCGGACAGACTTTTTTTAAACGAACCGCGTAGCATTATTGTTGCCGGTGCGCCGATGTCGGGTAAAACAACGGTTTTAAAAGACCTTGTACGTAAGTTTTCCGACGGATTTATCGGAAGCTTTTATAAATGTGCCGTTATTGATGAACGCGGCGAGCTCTCGTGCCTTAAAAGCTCGGAATGCTTTAACGCCGACATTCTCTCTTTTTACCCGAAGCCGTACGGAATAATGACCGCGGTGAGGACTTTGTCTCCCGACATTATATTCTGTGACGAGCTTGGAAGCGAAAGTGAGGCAAACGAGGTGTTAAACGGTATTGCCTGCGGAGTTAAATTTATCGTTACCGCGCACGCCTCAAGTCTTAACGAGCTTTATTTACGGCACGGTACGAAGAAGCTTTTGGAGAGCGGACTTATTGACGCCGCCGTGTTTTTGGATACAGGGAAGAATATAGGAAAGATAAAGGAAATATTTTACTTCGGAGCGGAAGATTATGAAAACTGTGGGCCTTGTGATGATATTTGCGGCACTGAGCCTTGCGGGGATAAACAAGGCGATGACAATAACGGCGAGCGACAGGGAGGCGTATTCGGTAATCTCAATGCTCAAATACATAAGGACGCTGATATCGTATGTATCGACTCCCGCCGACAAAATATTAGACAGCCTTCTTGAGTCGGAATACAAGGATATGTTTTTTATAAAGGACGCAAGAGAGCGTTTTCGCCGGGGAGACAGCTTTTCCTCAGCGTGGAAAAATGCGATTGATAAAAACAAATCCGATACTTGCTTACCGCAGGACTGTATTGAAAAGCTTAAGGCTTTTTCCGACACCTTCGGCTCGGCAGACAAACAGAGCGAGCTCGAAAATTGCGATACATTTATCTCTTATTTTGAACTCAGGCAAAAGGAGCTTCACGAAAGAGCTGCGAGTGCGCCGCGCGTTTACGGTTCTCTCGGTGTGCTTTTCGGTGCGCTTGCCGTGATAGTGCTCTTTTAAAACGGAGGAAGTATGGAAGTTGATTTTATTTTTAAAATTGCCGCCATCGGAATAATCGTGGCTGTGCTCTATCAGGTGTTGTCGCGCTCGGGACGCGAGGAATACGCAACGCTGACGGTTATTGCGGGTATAGCCGTAATAGTGATGATGCTACTGCCGGGTATAGGGGAGCTTCGCAGCATCATAGAATCAACCTTTGATATATGATTAAGCTGATACTTATAATTCTGACCGGTGTTTTGTCGATAGTTATCATAAAGCAGTTAAGGCCGGAGTATTCGTTTTTACTTCGCATAGCTGTGCTTTTGACAGTACTGTTTTCGGCTGTTGCGGCGTTTTCCGTGCTATCGGATAAAATCGGCGAAAGTATCGGAGATGCGGAAATAAATACCGAAGGCTTAAAGCTTATGGTAAAAACAGCCGGTGTATCGGTGGTTACCGAAATAGCCTCGGCCGTATGCCGGGACGCTTCGGAAACGGCTCTTGCAAAGACGGCGGAGCTTATAGGGAAAATAACAATAGCGGGTATGATTTTGCCTGTGATCGGAGAAATAATCAAATTATGTGTAAGCCTTTGCGGAAAGTAAAAAAAACGGTTACAATACTTACATTTTTAATGCTCGTAATATTTTTGCTTCCGATTGCCGCGAGTGCCGCCGATACAGGTGATGAAAAAATCACTTCCGATGACTTTGCCGTGGAAATAAGCGACGAGACAAGCAAAATTCTTGAGTCAATGGGCATTGAAAACATAGATTATGACTCGCTTATAAGCGCTTCGCCGAGAAAAATAATAACCTGCATTATAGATATTGCAAAGGGTAAGCTGAAAGAACCCGTAAAGACGCTCGGTATTGTACTGTCAATAGCGGTTGTCGCGGCAGTAGTCGGCAGCTTCGCCCCATCAAAAACCGCAGAAAAATATTCGGTCGGTACGGTATGCTCTTTTCTGATAGTTTCTGCTTTGACGGTGCCTCTTGCGAGCACCCTTTCGTCTGCGGCATCGTCGATTGCGCTGACGGCTGATTTTATGAAGGGTTATATTCCCGTTTTTGCCGGGACGGTAGCCGCGAGCGGAATGACTCTTACCTCGGCTTCTTACAGTGCACTTGAGCTTGCGGCGGCAGAGGCGGTATCACAACTTTCATCAATGTTTTTCGTTCCGTTAACCGGGCTCATTATGATGGTTACGCTTTTGTCATCCGTTTCGGACAATGTAAATTCCGCGAAAATAATATCGCTTTTGAAAAAGATTATTTCGATTGTTCTCGGTGTTTTATCAACCGTATTTGTGGGGCTGGTCACAATAAAGGGTGCTCTTGCTTCCTCCGCCGACAGCGTAAGCGTAAAGGGAATAAAGCTGCTTGCCGGAAACACCATACCCATAGTCGGCGGAGCAATAGGCGACGCTTATACCTCGGTTCTCGGCAGTCTTAATCTTATCAAAGGTACCGTGGGAGCATTCGGTATATTTGCGATAGCGGCTGTCAACATTCCCGTAATAACCGAGATGCTGCTGTGGATGATAGCCGTAAATATATGCTCCGCGTTATGCGGATTGCTCGGCGAAGAAAATGCGGCAAAAGTGCTTGACGGCGTTTCAGGTGTTTTATCTCTGACTAACACAATAACCGTCTTTTCCGCTGTTGTTTTTATACTGTCTACGGGCATAATTTTATCATTGAGGTCGTAAAATGAGCAATATAAAGCTTTGGCTTTTATCTGTATGTGTTTTTTCGGTAATTATGTCCCTGTTCCGCATTTTACTGCCTCGGGGCAATGTCAAAAAGACCGCAGGTACCGCGTTGTCTTTAATATTTTTGCTGTTTATAATAAGCTCGGCAGCTAAAAACGGGGAGGAGGCTTTTTCACAATCCGATTTCTCCGTTTTCGGCGACGAGACAGAGGAAACTGCCGCCGATAATATGTCGGCTTATGAAATCGCCGTCGAAAAAAGTCTTGCCGAAGCACTTTCTTCCCGTGAAATCGAGTATGAGAAGATAACCTTCGATATGAATAAAACGGCAGACGACATCATAGAGATTAGTAACGTGTGTTTGTCCGTGCCGTATAATTCGCCGTCGGACGATGAGATTATATCCGCGGTAACGGATTATACCGGTTTTTCACGGGAAATAATAAGAATAATAAGGGATGAACAATGAAAAAGCTGCCAAAGCTCTCCGAGAAACTGAAAAAGGATAAAAAGCTGCTTTTGACAGTCGCAGCGGGAATTCTCGGTATAGTGTTTATAGTCATATCTGAGTTTATCCCGAAAAGCTCGTATAAGAAAGCGGAAACAGGCGAGCAAAATAAGAATTCCGTATCGTCATATGAGGAAACGCTTGAAAAACGTCTCGAAAGCATTATTTCCTCGGTTGACGGGGCGGGCAGGGTACAGGTTATGGTAACGCTTGATACCTCGGAGCAGACCCAGTATGCAAAAGATGAAAAGGAAAATTCCAAAAGCGGCGATAAAACATCCGAAAAATCCTATGAGAAAAAGTTTGTCCTGACGGATGACGACGGCGGAGTGGTGCTGAAAACCACAGAGCCGGAAGTTAGAGGCGTTATAGTTGTGTGCGACGGCGGCGACAATGCCGCGGTAAAAAACGGCATAACTTCCGCCGTAAGAGCGGCTCTCTCGGTGGACTCAAATAAGATAACAGTATTAAAAATGAAAAATTCGGAGGCAAAATGATGAGCGCAACAATAAAAAGAAAGCATCTTGTACTTACGGGACTTGTAATAGCCCTCGGAACTGCTATGTTCGTAAATTGGTATTACACAAAGCCCGAGGCGAAAAGCGTAAACAAGGCAGCGGATGAGACAACAACGGTTAGCGCAAATCTCGGAGACGCCATGTATGTCAACGGAACCGCGGCGGCCGCAGAGAGCGATTGGCTTTCTGAGGCGAAGCTCAAGAGAACGTCTGCGCACGACGAAGCCAAATCGGCGCTTGAGGATGTAATTAACAGCTCCGATGCCGACTCGGACAGTAAGCAAAAGGCTTCGGAAGGACTCGAAAAGCTTACAAAAAACATAACCGACGAGAGCGATATAGAAAATCTGATAACCGCAAAGCTCGGCGGAAAATGCCTTGTATCTCTCGGTGAGTCCGCGTCAGTTACGGTTGAAAAGGGCTATCTTACCGACGAAGCTTTGACGCAGATTGTGGATATCGTAACCGCAAAGTCGGGACTGCCGTCTTCAAAGGTTACCGTTGTTGAGGCAAAATAGGACATACGTGTACATATTTTAATTGATTATTGTGATTGTTTGTGTTATACTTAAACCAAATAATCGATTGAAATATATTTGTTTCAATGTCGAAAGGTGGGTAACCACATGAGTTATAACGACAATCGTGACAGCGGCGGAGTAGTTATTTCAAATGACGTAATTGCATCTATTGCCGCAAACGCCGTAAAGGACGTTGACGGCTTCGGGAGCTTTTCGAGCCGCCCTGCGGATTTATTGTCACAGGCACATTTATCGGAATCGCCTCGCGCGGTTAAGGTGTGGAGCCTTGACAACGATATTAAAGTTCAGCTTTTTATAAATATCAAAAGCGGATTTAATATTCAATCTGTATGCACCGCCGTTCAGCAAAGCGTCAAAAATGCCGTTCAGAGTATGACCGGCAAGGTTGTAAGCAAGGTGAATGTTTGCGTACAAGGCGTTGATTACTGCGAACCTAACGAATTGAAAAACTGACGTTTTCCGGTTCTTTGCTGTATTCGGCGGTAAAGAGCCGGTTTTGTTTTATTAAATTATCGGGAGCGGACAAGCTATGACAAGAACCGAAGAACGCGAGCAGGCGTTCGTACTTATTTTTGAAAAAGAATTTAATATGGATACTTCTATGGATGACATAATCTCTTATGCCGCCGAGGCCGATGTGTTTTCCGAATCGGCTTTTGCCTCTTCTCTTGCAAAGGCGGTATTCGAAAATATCGACGCCGTTGACGCCGTTATAGATAAGTATTCCATAGGCTGGAAAAAATCAAGACTTCCCAAAACAACTCTCGCTATACTTCGTCTTGCCATATGCGAGATGATGTTTGTTGACTCTATCCCCGAGAGCGTATCCATAAACGAGGCCGTTGAGCTTGCCAAAAAGTACGCCACGGCGGAGGATGCGTCATTTGTAAACGGCATTTTGGGAAGCTACTCGAGAGATAATAAAAATGAGTGATTTTCTCGGAATAGATACGAGTAATTATACTACCTCGGCGGCAATTTACGAAAGCCCTCATAATGTGCTGCTTCAGGAAAAAATGCTGCTGCCGGTAAAAAAAGGCGAAAAAGGAATACGTCAGAGCGACGCAGTTTTCCACCATACGGTGCAGCTTCCCGAAATAATCGACAAGCTATTTACGAAGACGGGGAAAAGGGACATTTCCGCTGTGGGCGTTTCTTATGCTCCGAGGCGATTGGAAGGCTCATATATGCCGTGCTTTTTAACGGGTATTTCAGCCGCAACGGCTGTGTCAAGAGCTCTGTCGGTTCCGCTTTACCGCTTTTCTCATCAAGAGGGGCATATAGCTGCGGCTCTTTATTCCGCCGGCAGGCTTGAGCTTTTAAATGAGCCGTTTATTGCGTTTCACGTATCCGGAGGCACCACGGAAGCCGTTTTGGTAAATCCCGATAATGAGCACATTATAAACGCCGAAATAGTGGCGAGCTCTTCCGACTTAAAGGCCGGTCAGGCAATAGACCGTGTCGGGGTTATGCTCTCGCTGAATTTCCCCGCGGGACCGGAGATTGAAAGGCTGTCGGAAAAAAGCAATGCGGTATTTAAAATAAAACCGTCAATGAAAAATACCGATTGTTCGCTTTCCGGAGTCGAAAATAAGTGCAAAAAAATGTTGACCGAAAACTACGAAAAATCCGATATTGCACTTTTTTGCATAGACAGCGTTATTGCCGCGCTTGACGGTATGTACAAGGCTCTTATGCCGAAGTACGGAGCTTTACCGGTTGTTTTTTCGGGCGGTGTCACTTCAAACAAGAGAATTAAAAATTATTTTCATGATAAATACAACGCGATTTTCGCCGAGCCGGCTTATTCGGCAGATAACGCGGCAGGCACGGCGGTTCTTTCTTCCATTATGTATGATCGGAGAAAATAATGCAGAATACATTGGTGCTGAGCGTATCACAGCTCAACAGATACATCAAGATGAATTTCGACGCCGATGAAAATCTCGCGAATATTTTTATAAGCGGCGAAATATCCAATTTTACAAATCACTATCGCACGGGTCACCTTTATTTTACGTTAAAGGACGATTCGTCCGCGGTAAGGGCCGTTATGTTTAATTCCTCCGCAAAAAGGCTCAAATTTATGCCTGAGGACGGAATGAAGGTTATCGCCCGAGGCAGAGTGAGTGTCTATGAGGCTTCAGGGCAGTATCAGCTGTATGTTGACGATATGCAGCCCGACGGTGTCGGTGCTCTCAACCTTGCGTATGAGCAGCTTAAAGAAAAGCTTCAAAAGGAAGGGCTTTTTTCCGAGCTTCACAAAAAGCCGCTGCCGCCGTACCCCGAAAAAGTCGGAGTTATCACTTCGCCCACAGGCGCAGCCGTGCGCGATATAATAAACGTCCTCGGCAGACGCTTTTCTTATGCCGAAATAGTTTTTTGCCCCGTTTTGGTTCAGGGCGACGGTGCCCATTTGCAGCTTACAGACGCGGTTAATTTATTTAACTCCGAAAGGGCTGCGGATGTTATAATAATCGGCAGGGGCGGCGGCTCAATAGAGGATCTTTGGGAGTTTAATGACGAGGGGCTTGCAAGAGCCGTTTACAATTCCGAAATTCCCGTAATCTCCGCGGTAGGGCACGAAACCGATTTTACAATTTGTGATTTTGTTGCGGATATGCGCGCTCCCACGCCGTCGGCAGCAGCGGAATTGGCGGTTCCGGATGCGAACGAATTACAGTACGCTTTGTCGGCTTTAAAGAACCGAATGTTTTTAAACGTTTCCTCCGGAATTGCAGACAGACGCTCGAGGCTTGAATATCTTACGTCTAAGGGAGTTTTAAAATCTCCCGACGAAATGCTGTCGAATCGGAGTCAACGCCTTGATACGGCTTTTTCAAAAATGCTGTCATCATATGAAAACCGTATCGGCGGCAAAAAAGTGGAATTTATATCTGCCGCAACTGCGCTGTCAAAGCTTGACCCTATGTCGGTGCTTATGCGCGGATTTGCCTTTGTTTCCGACAAAAACGGAAAAAATGTATACTCGTCGCAGGCACTTGAGAAGGGTGATAAAATCAATGTCAGATTTCACGACGGCTCTGCCGTTTGTGAGGTTAAGGAGATAACGCAATGAAACAGACATTTGAGTCCGCCGTAACGCGGATTGAAGAAATATCTAAGCTGCTTGAAGACAAGAACATCTCACTTGATGATTCAATCAAGCTTTTTGAAGAGGGCACGCGCCTTTCGGATTATTGCAGCGAATGTCTAAAAAATGCAGAGCAGAAAATAACGGAGCTCAAAAACAAAGAAGCGGAGTGATATTTATGGAATATACTCACGAAAAATATATTGAGATGATAGACGAGGCGTTGAAAGTGTACCTCGGCTCGGTTTCGGACGGTCAAGATGTTGTTCTTGACGCGATGAAATACAGTGCAGAGGGCGGAGGAAAAAGAATAAGGCCCGTATTGACGCTTGAGTTTTGCCGTGTGTGCGGCGGAGATGTGCAAAGGGCTATACCGTTTGCGTGCGCCGTAGAGATGATTCACACTTATTCGCTGATTCACGACGATCTACCGTGTATGGATAACGATGATATGAGGCGCGGTAAGCCGTCGTGCCACAAGGCATTCGGTGAGGAATATGCGCTTTTGGCAGGCGACGGGCTTTTGACTCTTGCGTTTGAAACGCTCTCAAAAGCCGAAGACATTAAAGTCGATACTTTTAAAGAGGCACTGTTTACGCTCTCAAATCTTGCAGGTATCAACGGTATGGTCGGCGGTCAGGTGCTTGACCTCAAAGCGGAGAAAAGCAAACCGACGCTCTCAGCTCTTCAAACGATAGACCGTCTTAAAACCGGTGCACTTATAAAGGCGGCGTGTACCTTAGGCTGTCTCGCATCGGAAAAATATGATGGGCAAAAGATAGCCGCGGCGTCTGTTTATGCCGAAAACATAGGGCTTGCTTTTCAGATTGTAGACGATATACTTGACGTCACAAGCGATACCGCCACACTCGGCAAACCCGTCGGCAGCGACGACAAAAATGAAAAGATAACGTATGTTAAGCTTATGGGTATTGAGAAATCACAGGAGACGGTTGACGAATTGACTAAAGAGGCGGTAAACGCTCTCGGAGTTTTTGACGGTGATACGTCTTTCCTTGAAAAATTAGCATATAAGCTGGCTTTAAGAAAAAAATAACCGGTCTTCGGGGGAAGTTTTTTTAATGAAGTATCTTGATAAAATAAAATCGCCTGCGGACGTAAAAAATCTCAATGAAGATGATTTGCCGCTTTTGGCGCAGGAAATCAGAGAGGTTCTCGTAGATACGGTTTCGCAAAACGGCGGTCATTTGGCGTCGAATCTCGGTGTTGTCGAGCTTACAATTGCTCTTCACAGGGTTTTTGATTCGCCCAAGGATAAAATTATTTGGGATGTCGGCCATCAGGCATATACGCATAAGCTTTTGACGGGCAGGTATCCCGAATTTGAGACAATACGCCGTGAGGGCGGACTTTCGGGCTTTACAAATCCGTCGGAGAGCGAGCACGATATTTTTTACAGCGGACACTCGAGTACTTCTATTTCAGAGGCTCTCGGTGTTGCAACCGCAAACGGTCTTAATAACGATAAGCATACCGCAATAGCCGTAATAGGCGACGGTGCGCTGACGGGCGGACTCGCTTATGAGGCACTCAACAATGCAGGCAGATCCAAGCAGCGACTCATAGTCATACTTAACGATAACGAGATGTCTATTTCAAAAAACGTCGGCTCTGTCGCCAGGTATCTTGCCGTGCTTCGTTCAAAACCGGGTTATTTCCGCTTGAAGGCGCGTACCGAAAAAATAATCAATCGCATACCGCTCATAGGTAAAAAAATATCCGAGCAGCTTTTTAAATCAAAGACAAGGCTAAAGAATTTAATCTATAAAAGCACCTTTTTTGAGGACCTCGGCTTCCGTTATATGGGACCCATTGACGGACACAATATAACTCAGCTTTGCGAGGCTCTTGAGGGTGCGAAAATGGTAAATGCCCCGGTGCTTCTTCATATCAACACGGTGAAGGGTAAGGGTTACGACTTCGCCGAGAAATCCCCGAGCGAGTTCCACGGGATTTCAAAATTCAATATAAATACGGGCGAGCCCGTATACAGCGGCACGAATTTTTCCGCCGAGTTCGGCGATTTCCTGTGCGATATAGCCTCTAAGGATAAGCGTATATGCGCTATAACCGCGGCTATGTCTCTCGGCACGGGCCTTGAAAAATTCAGAAAGCAGTTTCCCGACAGATTTTATGATGTCGGCATAGCCGAAGAACACGCCGTAACCTTTTCCTCGGGACTTGCAAGAGGCGGTATGGTGCCGGTTTTCGCCGTATATTCTACGTTCCTTCAAAGGTGCTATGACCAACTTGTACATGACGGAGCTATGCAGCATCTTCATATGATAATCGCTGTTGACCGCGCGGGCTTTGTCGGCGAGGACGGCATTTCGCACCAAGGTATTTTGGATGCGGCATTTTTAAACGGAATACCCGGTATAACGGTTTATTCACCGTCTACATACACAGAATTAAAACATGCTTTTATAAGGGCGATATACCACAGTAACGGTGTAGTAGCCATACGCTATCCGCGCGGTACCGAAAAGCCCGTACCGGAGTCGAACGACCTTTCGTTTGAACCGTTTGCGGTTTACGGCAGAGAAGACTCGGATACGTTCATTGTCACATATGGCAGACTTTATTCCTATGCCTGCTCTGCGGCAGATGAGCTTATAAGCCGCGGATATAACGTCTCTGTTTTAAAGCTTAACCGCATAAAGCCCATTTCGGAGGACGCTGTTAAAAAGGTTCTCTCATGCAAAAAAGTGTTTTTCTTTGAAGAGGGCATCAAAGCCGGCGGTATAGGCTCGGTATTCTCCGAAATGATGACGGAAAAAGGCTTTAAAGGCAAATTCGATTTAACGGCGGTAGACAATGAATTTGTAAAGCACGCAGCGGTTTCCGCGCTTTTAAGCGAGTATTCGCTTGACGAAAACGGTATGATAAAAACAATTTTGGAGTATGACGATGGCGGAAAAAAAGACGAGGCTTGACGTAGCCGTTTTTGAACGCGGACTTACGGACAGCCGTGCGAAGGCAGGCGCGTTAATTATGGCGGGTCAGGTCTTTGTAAACGGGCAAAAGGCTCTTAAGTCGGGCCAAAATGTGAAAGAAGACGATCAAATCGAGGTTCGCGGCGAAAAAATGCCGTTTGTCAGCCGCGGAGGCTATAAGCTCGACAAGGCGGTTAAGGCATTTGATCTTTCACTTCAAGATAAAATATGTATGGATATAGGCGCGTCAACGGGCGGATTTACAGATTGTATGCTGCAAAACGGAGCGGCAAAGGTGTTTTCGGTTGACGTGGGATACGGTCAGCTCGCATGGAAGCTTCGCACCGATGAACGCGTCGTGAATATGGAACGCACAAACTTCCGATACCTTACAATTGACGATATCGGCACAAAGCTTGATTTTGCGAGTGTGGATGTCTCATTTATATCGCTTAAAATCATTTTACCCGTCCTTTTTGAGCTCTTAAACGACGGCGGCGAGGCGGTATGCCTTATAAAGCCGCAGTTTGAGGCAGGCCGCGACAAGGTGGGCAAAAAAGGTGTTGTGCGCGACAAAGAAACGCACGCCGAAGTTATTAAAACAATCACGGATTTTGCTTTTGATACGGGATTTTCGGTTGTCGGGCTTGACTTTTCGCCAATAAAAGGTCCCGAGGGCAATATTGAATACCTTATGTATCTTCGAAAAGAGCAAAACAATATAAATGCTGTGAAGGGCAAAGAATCGGAAGTAGCCGAGCTTTCACACAATACGTTACAGTAAAGCAGGTGACTGATTTGAAAATTGCATTGTTGCCGAATTTAACGCGTTCTCATGCGCTTTCGGTTACGGACGATGTATGTAAATACCTTGAAAAATACAATGCCGAATACTATTTTGAAACGGAAACCGCGGAAAAAATATGTCATAAAATCAAAGCCGTCGGTTTGCCCGAAGCAGAGCTTTTGTCACTTTGCGACGTTGCTATCGCCATAGGCGGTGACGGCTCGCTTATCCACGCGGCACGTAAAGCGGTTAAATATAAAAAGCCGATACTCGGCGTCAATGCAGGCAATCTCGCCTTTATGGCGGGCATAGAAAAAAACGAGCTCGAGCTTTTAAAGGAGCTTATAGAGGGCAATTATACAATAGATAAACGAATGATGCTCGATGTCACCGTTAAAAACGGCTCATGTGAAAAAACGCTCGATTGCTGCCTTAACGACGTAGTAATCGCAAGAGGCGAGCAGATAAAGCTCGTTAAGCTTAATGTTGAGTGTGACGGGCAACAAATCAACGATTATTACGCCGACGGTATCATAATTTCCACACCCACAGGCTCCACGGCGTATTCGCTGTCGGCAGGCGGCCCTGTTGTAGACCCGAAAATCGAGAGTATACTTTTAACGCCTATCTGCACACACTCACTTTTTGCAAGGTCGCTTATCTTCGGCAACGACTCCGTGCTTTCGGTGAAAATTCCCGAAAACACGTCCGATAAAATCAGAATTTCATGTGACGGCGACGATTCCGTAGAGCTGAGACCGGGAGACTGCGTAAGAGTAGGCAAGTCAAAATACTACGCGGACTTTATCAGAATTAAAAACGAATCGTTTATTGATGTGCTTAACAGTAAATTGGCACAGAGGAGGGCATAAGTTGAAAAAGAAAAGACATGAGCTTATTTTAAGGCTTATAACCGAAAACGCCGTTACTACGCAGGACGAGCTCTTGGAGCTTCTTAAAAAGAACGGATACAATGTAACACAGGCTACCGTTTCGCGTGATATAAAGGAATTGAAACTCATAAAAACGCCCGTAAAAAACGGACGTTCAAAATATTCCGTCGGCAGCAGCGGCTCAGATGATGACAGTGCTAAGTTTTATTCTATCTTTTCACAGTCGGTAATTTCGGTGGCAGCCGCAGGTAATATCTGCGCAATTAAGTGCTTTTCGGGAACAGCAAATGCTGCGGCAGCCGCGGTTGATGCAATGAAGCTTGAAAAGGTAGTTGCAACTTTGGCAGGCGACGACACTATCTTTGTGCTTTGCCACAGCGATTCTGAGGCGCGGGAGTTTACTTTACAGATAAAAGCAATGCTGAACGGAGACTGAAAAAATGCTTTCAAATTTGCAGATAGAAAATATAGCCGTTATCAAAAGCGCGTCTATTGATTTTGAAAACGGATTTAACGTAATGACAGGTGAAACCGGTGCCGGTAAATCTATCGTTATAGATTCTCTTAACGCAATTTTGGGCGAGCGTACCTCGCGTGAGCTTATACGAAGCGGAGCCGACAGCGCGTCGGTGTGCGCCGAATTTCAAAATGTCGGCGACAATGTAAAAAACGAGCTTGAAAAGCTCGGTATAGAAAAAGACGATACGCTGATTGTAAGCCGCAAATTAACCCCTGACGGTAAAAATGTATGCCGCATAAACGGTATGCCGGCGACCGTTTCCATGCTTAAAGCCTTGGGCGTGCAGCTTGTAAATATTCACGGTCAGCTTGACAATCAAAGCCTTTTATCGCCGGAGACGCACTGTTCTTTTATTGATAAGCTCGCAGGCAGCGGCAGAGAGCTTAATGAATTCAAAGAGCTTTATTCGCTGTATATCAAAAAGGAAAACGAGCTGAAATCCCTCAACACAGATGTAAATGAGAAAAACCGCAGGCTTGATATACTTAATTATCAGATTGAGGAAATACAAAAGGCGGATATAAGGCCGGGTGAAAAAGACGAGTTGACCGAAAAGCTCGGTTTTCTCAGAAATGCCGAAAAGGTCCTCGACTTGCTGCATGCGGCATATGCCGCGCTTAACGGCGACGGTGAAATGCCGGGTGCTGCCGATATTGCGGCTGACGCTGCCTCAAAATTGCTGTCGGCGGCAGATTATTCTTCGGATTTTGCCGAGACGGCAAACGGTGTCAATGATGCCGCAATGAACCTCAGCGCATATACCGAGGAGCTTCGCGACAAAATATATTCGCTCGACTATGACCCCAACGAGACCGAAAGAGCCGAGGAGCGTCTTGACGTCATTTACAGATTATCCCAAAAATACGGCGACAGCGAGGAAGATATACTCGCTTATCTTGAAAATGCCGAAAAAGAGAGAGACGCTTTGTCCTTTTCGGACGAGCGAGCCGAGCAGTTGCGCGCGGAAACCGAAAAAGCATATAACGAGGCTCTCGCCGCGGCAAAAAAGCTTTCCGAAATCAGAATTGAAGCCGGCAAAAAGTTTTCCGCCGATGTCGAAAGAGAGCTCGCATTTCTCGATATGCCGTCGGTTAAGTTTATTGTAAATGATTCTGTCGGCGAGCTTTATGAAAACGGCATAGACAATATTGAGTTTTTGCTCTCGGCAAATGCCGGCGAGGAACCGAAACCGTTGTCAAAAATAGCATCGGGCGGCGAGCTTTCAAGAATTATGCTTGCCATTAAGTGCGTATTGTCTGAGCTTGACGACATCGACACGCTCATTTTTGACGAGATCGATTCCGGTGTGAGCGGCAGAGCGGCGTTAAAGATTGCCGCAAAAATGAAAGAGCTTTCAAAAACACATCAGGTTATATGCGTAACTCACTTGGCGCAGATAGCAGCTTTTGCCGATGAGCATAAGCTTATTTCAAAAGAAGAGAAGGACGGGCGCACTTACACGTGCATAGCTTCTCTCGATTATAACGGCAGAAAGTATGAGCTTGCGAGGATAATGGGCGGCCTCACCGTTACTCAAAGCATTTTAAACAGCGCAGAGGAATTACTCTCGTCTGCCGAAATTGACGATTAAAGGTTGACAAATATTTTTTTAATGGTACAATAGGCACATATTTATACAGGCCGCGAAGGGTCAAGGTAAAAGAGTAAATTTTTTTAAGAGAGCCGTTGGTTGCTGCGAAACGGTAAAAAGCTCTTTGAAGTTACGTCCCGGAGCCGCATTTCCGAAGCACAGTAGGTTATGCCGTTTTGCAAGCGTTAATTGCCGAAGTTTTTATAACTTCACGAGGCTTTTTCCGTGAGGGAAAGGCAAACCGAGGTGGTACCGCGATTTTTCGTCCTCTGTCTTTTGACAGAGGGCTTTTTTTATGTCGATAATTAAAGGAGAGAATTGAAATGGAAATTTATGAAGAATTAAAAGCCAGGGGCTTAATAGCTCAGGTAACTAACGAAGATGAGATACGCGAGCTTGTAAACGCCGGTAAAGCAACCTTCTATATAGGCTTTGACCCGACGGCGGACTCTCTTCACGTAGGGCACTTTATGGCGCTCTGCCTTATGAAAAGACTTCAGATGGCAGGCAACAAGCCGGTCGTTTTGATAGGCGGCGGCACAGGCTATGTAGGCGACCCGTCCGGCAGAACCGATATGCGTTCCATGATGACTCCCGAAACCATACAGCATAACTGCGATTGCTTTAAAAAGCAGATGGAGCGTTTTATAGAATTCGGGCCCGACAAGGCAATAATGGTAAATAACGCAGATTGGCTCTTGAAGCTCAACTACATCGACCTTTTACGTGATGTCGGTGCTTGTTTCTCGGTCAATAATATGCTGAGAGCCGAGTGCTATAAGCAGAGAATGGAAAAGGGACTTTCGTTCCTTGAGTTTAACTATATGATAATGCAGTCCTATGACTTCTATCATTTGTTTAAGCATTACGGCTGCAATATGCAGTTCGGCGGCGACGATCAGTGGAGCAATATGCTCGGCGGAACTGAGCTTATAAGAAAGAAGCTCGGTAAAGACGCTTACGCTATGACCATAACGCTTCTCTTGAATTCAGAGGGTAAGAAGATGGGCAAAACTCAGTCGGGTGCGGTTTGGCTTGACCCCAATAAAACTTCTCCGTTTGAGTTCTATCAGTATTGGAGAAACGTAGCCGATGCAGATGTTCTCAAATGCATCAGAATGTTGACTTTCCTGCCCCTTGAAGAAATTGACAAGATGGATAAGTGGGAGGGCAGCCAGCTTAATACCGCCAAAGAAATACTCGCCTTTGAGCTTACAAAGCTTGTTCACGGCGAAGAAGAGGCAAATAAAGCTCAGCAGACCGCAAGAGCATTGTTCTCGGGAAGCGGAAACCTTGACAATATGCCTTCTTACACTCTTTCAAAAGATGATCTTACCGACGGAAAAATTGCCGTAAACGACATTCTCTTTAAAGCCGGTATGACTAAATCAAAGGGCGAGGGCAGACGTCTTATAGAGCAGGGCGGAGTTTCCGTAAATGATAAAAAAGTTGCCTCTGCCGTTGAAACCGTCTGTGCCGATGATTTTTCGGACGGCAGTATAATAGTCAAAAAGGGCAAAAAGGTATTTTATAAAATTATTTTGGAATAATCGCATATTGTCCTGTTTCGACGCAACACCGTTTGACAGTAAAAAAGCCTTGCGACTCGGCTCTCAGCTGAATCGCAAGGTTCTTTTTTATATTGATTAGCCTTCTGATTAAGACTTATGCTTTAATATCCGTGTTTTTGTTAATTCCTTTTTTTCGGAGTATAATGCACGGTATTAAAACAAGCAACGCAACTATTGCTGCCGCTAAAAACATCTGTGCGCACGGCTCATAGTTTGACAGTCCGTCATCACCGACATATGTTCCGCCGGCATACGCTTTACAAACCCGGTCGCCTATTGACGGGCCTACAATCATCGGTATAAGCACAAAGAATATCATTCTGATTCCCTGAAAAAGGCCTGTCTTATCTTCGGGTGTGTAGTCGCGTACCGTTGAATTAAGCATAATTCCGAGCAGACCGTATCCTGCAAAGAGCGGTATTGCGGCAAGAGCAAATTTGCCGGCGGTATGCATAAATGAAGCGGCAAAAAGTCCGACTGTAAACAGTGCTATTGCAACAAATAAAAGAATGTTTTTGCCTATTTTGTCAATAAGCTTGCCGACAAGAACTATTACGGCGACAAGCGCGATTATTACAAACGGTGCCGCAATAAGCACGGGCTTGGTTACGTAACCGAGCAGATCTTCAATGTTAAATCCGAGACTGTGCTGAAGATATATTAAAAGATATGGGAAAAATACCTGAACTGCAGTTTGGAAAAGACATATAGCTATGAACGCAAGATAGAGCTTGCTGTTCTCTTTCACTACGGACGGCTTGAAGCCGTAAATAAGGTCCTTCCAGTAATTACCGTTTTTTTCATGTACTCCGCTTCGAGAATCTTTAAGCGTGAACAGGCCGAGAATGCCACAGACAATAACAAATCCGCCTATGGCAAAGAAAAATACGGGATATCCGCCGATTGCGTCTATCATACCGCCGAAGGCGATTACAACTACCATCGCAACAACCGGCAATATGGCAAGCACACTCTCGGCAGTAGCTCTGTTTTTCGGAGTTGTAATGTCCGTTATCCATGCATTGAAGGCCGAGTCGTTACTTGTTGAGCCGAAAAAGGTCATAACACAGTCCATAACGATTACAGTCACGGCGGTGGCGGTGATAACCTTATAAGAATCGGAGATGCCGAACAGGCTGCCTATGTTGTCTTTTGTTATAAAACCGAATGCTCCGGTTGTAATACCCCAAATTATGTAGCCGAGAGAAATGAATATTTTTCTCTTGTTTACTCTGTCTGACAGATTACCCATTATAAATGTGGTAATAACCGCCGTTGCGGCACTGAATGCTACCATAAGCTTTATTGCCGTCATTGACGAGAGCGAGCCGGTTACTTTCCCGCCCTCGTAAACCGTGTTGTAAAGGAATGTGTTAAAATACATATTTTCAAGCGTCCAGGCCATTTGACCCGTAAATCCGAAAAGACAAATGTTGAACCAAATTCTTCCGGATAATTTGCTGTCTGCTGCGCCGTTTTTCTTGAGCGGACTTTTTGTCTCAGCTTTCATTATCTCCCTCTTTTCAATGTATGAAACTGTTTGTGACAATTTCATATAAAATATCATTCATCTATTATAATTGTGTGCAAAAAGTATGTCAAGAAATATATTTGACAACTGTATAAAAGCAATCGGCTTCTTTTGACCGACGCCCCAAAACTGTTAACAATTTTTAAATTTGCTAAAAATTTGTCTTTTTGTCTTGTAACTTTTTAAAAAATAGTATAAAATGTATCTGTTTATCAGTATTTCACTGAAGATCATTTTGTAAAGGATGAAAACTTGATGGAAAACAAGCAACGTGAAAAAAGCGCTGCCGAAGCGTACAGAGAAGAACGTAAGCAGCGTATGGCCAAGGCTGCCAAAAAGCAGACTAAAAAGAATCCTAAGGCAGCAAAGGCCGGCAGAATAGTAGGAAAGGTTATAGCTATTGTCCTTGCCGTGGCTATTTGTCTTGCGGCCGTCGGCGGTATACTCAATTTCTTCGGTGTTCCGCAAAAGGTGCTTAAAGCCGCTAAATTCGGCTCTGAAAAAGATAACGTGGCAACATATAATTACTATTATATGACGCTCTATAATTATTATTATAATATGTCGAATCAGTATGATACATATTACGGCAAGGGTATGGGCAAGATGTATACCGGCTATGATACATCGAAAACTCCCATGGATCAGGAATATACAGGTGATACTTCAAGTCTTAATACAGATGAGGAAATCAAGACTTGGGCAGATTTTCTCAGGGTTTCGGCACTGAATTATATGCAGTCCTATACGGCATATGCGGATTTGGCGAGGAAAAACGGTCTTACTCTCAATGACGAAGAAAAGGCCGAGATTGACGAGAGAGTATCAAGCATCAAGAAGAGTGCCGACAACAACGATTTTTCGCTTGACCGCTATATTCAGAAAATATACGGCAAGGGCGTAACCGAAAAGGTTCTCAGAGCCGCTCTTGAAGACAGCACGCTTGCATCTAAGTATGCGCAGCAGAAGCAGTCCGAAATATCGGATGCGATAACGAATGATGAGATAGTAGCCGAGTATGAGGCTAATCCGAATAATTATACCACTCTTTCCGTATCTGCGTTTAAAGTATCGGCTAATGCAAATGTTGACAGCAATGCCACGGATGAGGAAAAAACGGCGGCAAATACCGCTGCCATGAGCGAGGCAAAGGCTTCTGCCGATAAATACGCGGCAAACGTAAAGAGCGCGGATGACCTTCTCAAGCAGGCTCAGAGCTATAATTCTTCACTCACTTCATCCTCGGTTGTTTTGTCGGATACAACATATTCTTCAATCAGCAGTTCGCTCGGTTCGGCTGCAGCCGATTGGGCGGTTTCCTCCGACAGAAAGGTCGGCGAAGTAGGTGTTATAGAGGTTGACGGCGGTTATGTTGTAATGTATATTACAGCCACGGCTCATCTTGACGAAACAAGGGCTGTAAATGTACGTCATATTCTCTTCCAGTTCAAATCAACAGACAGCAGCGGATCTACCGCAAATCTTACCGATGAGCAAAAGACAGAGTATTATAATAAGGCCAAGACGGTTTACGACCAGTATCTTGCAAATCCCACAGAGGATAATTTTGCGGCTCTTGCAAACAGCAACAGCGATGACACCGGTTCAAATACCAAAGGCGGCCTTTATGAGAATGTTAAGCCCGGTCAGATGGTTACTCAGTTTAACGACTGGTGCTTTGATTCATCAAGAAAACCCGGCGATACCGATATAATCGAAACAACGTACGGCTATCATATTATGTACTTTGTAGGCACAGCCGATGAAACCGTATGGAAGGCAAAGGTCAGAAGCACTCTTGCAACCTCTAAGTTCGAGGAATTTGATAAAGAGCTTGTTTCCGATACGGGAGACTATGCAAAAAAGGCTAACAAGTCTGTGATTAAGTGGACCTCTAAGAACCAGGAGAAGCTTCTCAAAACCTATGCCGTTAACTCAAAGTATAACAGCAAGACTACATCTACTACAAGCTCAAACGCAAGCACCCTCTATTAAGAGTGAGCCGTTTTGCACGATTTATCGTGTTCGTTGAGCGTAATTTAAAAAAGCTTTTCGGCAGTCCGCTTTTGCGGGCTGCCTTTTTGCGCGCAAATACACTTTTTATATAATATGTTCATTTTTGTAAACGGCGTTAATTCCTATTGACAAAGTGGGAGTTGGGAAGTATAATTGCCAGTGGAAAGATAGGAGATTAAAACAATTTACTGTCTTTTGTGCTGTAATCGGCTGTTTCGCTGTTGTGAAACGGCGTGGAAAGGAGTGCTTTTTATGATGATATCTTCAAAGGGCAGATATGCTCTGCGGGTTATGCTGGATTTGGCAGAGCAGGGCAGCAATAAATATATAAGCCTTAAAGATATCGCGGAGAGACAGGACATTTCCCGAAAATATCTTGAGAGCATTATGACCGAGCTTTCAAAAAACGAGCTTGTCGAAAGTGCCATCGGAAAAACCGGCGGATATAAATTAAAGCGTGCACCGGAGAATTACAAGGTCGGTGAAATCCTATATGCCGCCGAGGGCGAGCTTACTCCCGTATCTTGTCTTGCAAAAGACGGAAAAAAGTGTGACAGGGGAGATTCCTGTTATACTTATCCGTTTTGGCTCGGACTTGAGGAGCATATAAAAGAATATGTTAACAGCTATACGCTTAAAGATGTTCTCGAACTTAAAAATAAACAAAAGAATTCATGCTGTAAATGTGATTCCCACAACGAAAACGAGGATGATGTAATATGAAAAACGATAATCTGCTTGAAATTAAAGACCTTCACGTCAGTGCAGGTGAAAAAGAGATACTTCACGGTGTAAATCTTACGGTCGGAAAAGATGAAACACACGTTCTTATGGGTCCGAACGGAACAGGTAAGTCCACGCTCGGCTACGCCGTAACGGGTAATCCGGAATATACCGTCACAAGCGGCGAAATTATATTTGACGGAGAGAATATAACAGATATTCCCGTTAACGAAAGAGCCAACAAGGGTATATTTTTGTCGTTCCAAAATCCTCTTGAGGTACCGGGCGTTACTCTCAGTGCATTTATAAGAAGTGCTCTTGAGCAGAAAACAGGCAGCCGTCTGCGCCTTTGGGATTTTAAAAAGAAGCTCTCTGAAACCATGAAGCTTCTCTCAATGGATGAGTCTTACGCCGAGCGAGATTTAAATGTGGGTTTTTCCGGCGGAGAAAAGAAAAAAGCCGAAATACTTCAAATGCTTATGTTGGAGCCGAAGCTGGCGATTCTTGATGAAACCGATTCCGGTCTCGATGTAGACGCAGTTCGTACCGTTTCAAACGGAGTAAAGCTTTACAGAGAGAGAGTAAAAGGCTCATTGCTCATCATAACTCACAGCACGAGAATACTTGAAGCCTTGACCGTTGACAAAACTCATGTTATGGAAAACGGCGTTATAGTCAAAAACGGCGATGCGTCGCTTGTCGGGGAAATAAATGAAAACGGCTTCGGCAATATCTGATTTATCCCATGGAAAAGCTGGTGATTATAAATGAAAGAGAAAAGTCAAATTGAAGACATTGACCGCAGCGTCTATGATATACGCGATGAGGAGCACGACGCTTATCGTATGGAGAGCGGACTTACTCCCGAAATTATCGACAAGCTCTCCAAGGAGAAAAACGACCCTGTTTGGATGCAGCAGTTCCGTCTTCAGTCCTTGCAGATATATAACGAGATGAAGGTGCCAAATTGGGGACCTTCTCTTGACGGACTTGATATAGCTAATATCGCGACATATGTTCGCCCCAACACAAAAATGCAAAACAATTGGAAAAACGTGCCTAAAGATATAAAGGACACCTTTGAAAGACTCGGTATTCCAAAGGCAGAGCGTAAATCTCTCGCAGGTGTCGGTGCACAGTACGACTCGGAGCTTGTGTATCACAATGTGAAAGATGAGGTTGCGGCGCAGGGTGTTGTGTATTCCGATATGGAGAGCGCAATGAACGGCGAGTATGCCGATATGGTAAAAAAATATTTTATGAAGCTTGTAACTCCGCGCGACCATAAGTTTGCCGCTCTTCACGGTGCTGTTTGGTCAGGCGGCTCGTTCGTATACGTGCCTAAGGGTGTGCAGGTTTCAATTCCGCTTCAGTCGTATTTCAGACTTAACGCAAAGGGCGCAGGGCAGTTTGAGCATACACTTATAATTGTCGATGAGGGCGCAAGTCTACATTTCATCGAGGGCTGTTCCGCACCGAAATACAATGTTGCAAACCTTCACGCGGGTTGCGTTGAATTGTTTGTCAAGAAAAATGCCAAGCTCAGATATTCAACTATTGAAAACTGGTCTAAAAATATGTATAACCTTAACACCAAGCGTGCTCTTGTTGAAGAGGGCGGCGTTATCGAGTGGGTTTCGGGTTCGTTCGGCTCACATGTCGGCTGCCTTTATCCCATGAGCATTTTAAAGGGTGATAATTCCCGTATGGAGTTTACGGGCGTCACCTTTGCCGGCAAGGGTCAAAACCTTGATACGGGTGCAAAGGTTGTTCACGTAGGGAAAAATACAAGCTCTTATATGAATACCCGTTCAATAAGCAAGGGCGGCGGAATAAGCACCTTCAGAAGCAGCGTTGTTGTCGAAAAGAGCGCAAAAGGGACTAAGTCATCGGTTTCGTGCCAATCTCTGATGCTTGATTCGCAGTCGCGCTCCGATACAATACCGGCTATGGATATACGCACTAAAGATGCCGCAGTCGGTCACGAAGCCAAAATCGGCAGCATCAGCAACGAAGCTGTATTTTACCTTATGAGCCGCGGTATGAGTGAGGAGGACGCACGCGCCCTTATAGTAAGCGGCTTTGCGGATAATGTCTCAAAAGAGCTTCCCGTCGAATATGCCGTTGAAATGAATAACCTCATAAGGCTTGAAATGAAAGGCAGTATAGGCTAAAGGTCTTTTTGAAAGGGTGAATTATATGACTTTGATAAACAGACTTCCGACACGGACTTGGAATCGGCTCGGCGTAAATGAAACGGCTCTTTCTTGGGACGAAAACGGCACAACCGAGATGTCTCCGCTTACTGTTGACGTAACGGGACGCAAAAAGGTAGTGCGTGTCGAGGTAAACGGCGAAAATGAATTCAGCCGCAAGAAAGTTACGATAAATGCTCAAAGCGAAACCTCGGTTACCGTTATAGAAGTTCTTTCGACGGAAAATAATCTTGCTGTCGAAACAGAGCTTAACGTAAAAGAGAATGCTCTTGTGCGTCTTATTCAGGTGCAAAGAAGCGGAGAAAAGTCACTTGTTTACAATAAAGTAACGTCTTTCTGCGATGAAAGCGGCAGGGTAGAGCTTTTACAGGTTTTCCCGGGCAAAGGAGATATTTATTCCGACAGCCTCATTGAGCTTACGGGAGATAAGAGCAGTTTTAAATCCGACATAGGCTATCTCGGCCAAAGGGAGCAGACGGTAGATATAAATCTTGTCGTAAATCATTACGGCAAGAGCACCGAAAGCGAAATAAACGCAAGCGGTGCGCTGAAGGATTCTTCTTCAAAAATATTCAGAGGCACAATTGACTTTAAAACCGGCTCGTCCGACTCCGTAGGCAACGAAAAAGAGACTGTTTTAATGCTCGGCGACGGCGTTATAAATAAAACCGTACCGCTTATTCTTTGCGCCGAAGAAAACGTCGTCGGCAATCACGGCGCAACAATAGGCGAGCTTGACGATGAAACGCTGTTTTATTTTGAGAGCCGCGGCATAGGAAAAGCCGAGGCTGAAAATATTCTTGCGAGAGCCGCAATTGAGCGTCTGGCCCGCGAAACCGGCGACGAAGAAACCGAAAAGCTCATAATCAAAATTCTTGATGAGGATCTTTAAAATGCACTACGATTACAGAAATGATTTTCCGCTGCTTATGCAGAATAAAATAATTTATATCGATAATGCCGCGACTTCACAGCGTCCGCAATGCGTTATTGACGCCGAGGGCGATTTTTACAAAAATTACAACGCAAACCCTCTGCGCGGACTTTACTCTTTGAGTGTCGAGGCCACCGAGGTCTACGAAAACGCAAGAGAAGCCGTTCGAAAATTTATAGGTGCCGAAAAGAGCAACGAGATAATTTTTACAAGAAATACCACGGAAAGCCTTAATCTTGTTGCATACAGCTATGGGCTTTCAAATGTTAAAAAGGGCGACGAGATAGTTGTTTCGATAATGGAGCATCACAGCGACCTTTTGCCTTGGCAAATGGTGGCTAAAACCTGCGGTGCCGAGCTTAAATTCATCGAATGTGCTAAGGATGGCAGCATCGACCTTGAAAAGGTGAAAGAGCTTATAACAAGCAGAACGAAAATTGTCGCAATGACGCAGGTTTCAAACGTGCTCGGCAGAGAGTATCCTGTAAAAGAAATTGCAAAGCTCGCTCACGAAAAGGGCGCCGTTATGGTTGTTGACGGAGCGCAGAGCACACCGCATATGAGGGTTGACGTCACAGACCTCGACGCGGATTTCTTCGCTTTTTCGGGTCATAAGCTTTTGGCACCTATGGGCATAGGTGTTCTTTACGGCAAAGAGGAATTACTCGAAAAAATGCCTCCGTTTTTGTCGGGCGGCGAGATGATAGATTCCGTTACGCGCACATCGGCTGTGTATGCCGAGTTGCCGCACAAATTTGAGGCCGGTACAGTAAATGCCGCAGGTGCCGCAGGGCTAAAGGCAGCAATAGATTATATTGAAAAAGTCGGATTTGACTATATAAGTGAGCGTGAAATTGCACTTACATCACGTGCAATCGAAAAAATGAAAAAAATTCCTCACGTAAATATTATCGGTTCGGAAAATGCCGACGAGCATACGGGAATAGTTACATTCACGATCGACAATGTACATCCGCATGATATAAGCGAAATATTGGCTGCGGACGGGATAGCCGTAAGAGCCGGTCACCACTGTGCGCAGCCGCTGCTTACGCATTTGGGACTTAATTCCACAGCAAGAGCAAGCTTTGCTTTTTACAATACCGAGGACGAAGTCGATAAATTTACCGACAGCGTAGCAACGATAAGGGAGCGTATGGGTTATGGAGAATAGAAGCTTTTATAATGAAATACTGACGGAGCACAATGTTCATCCGGAGTTTAAGCGCGATTTGCCCGACGCCGATATAGTTTTGGAGGGCGTTAACCCCAACTGCGGCGACGACATATGGCTCAAGCTTAAAACCGACGGAGATACAATAACCGACGGTGCCTTTGTCGGCGACGGATGTGCTATCTCGCAGGCGTCTGCGGATATTATGCTCGGTATGATTATAGGCAAGAAAAAGGAAGATGCGTTAAAGCTCGGTGATACATTTATTAAAATGATTAAGGGCGAAGCTACCGAGGATGAGATAGAAGGCCTTGAAGAGGCGTCCGCACTTCGCGATATTTCACATATGCCGGCGCGTGTAAAATGTGCCGTTCTCGGTTGGCATACGCTTTCCGAGGCCTTAAACGGCAAAGAAAAGAAATAATTTTGCTGACTTTTGACCGTTGGTTGAGTGTTCATAAGGCAGTTTTGCTTCAAAAGAACCTCTTTTGTACAACAATAATAAGCCCCTCAGATGAGCCGAAACTCATCTGATGGGCTTATTTTTTATAGCATCAAAAATATATCATTTAATACTGCCTTATGAACGCCCGGCCTTATCCGCGCCGGCTTTTTTCTTGACTCATTATTTTTTTCAGTTCGGTTGTTTTGTCGTGCCTTATATTGTATAATAAAGCAAATGATTACAGGGTGAAGATATGAAGGACTTTATAAAAAAGCCTCCTATGGGTTGGAACAGTTGGGATTGCTACGGTGCAGGCGTAACCGAAGATGAGCTTCTCGGAAATGCCGGGTTTATGCGTGACCGATTAAAGCAATACGGCTATCAATATGTTGTCTGCGATATACAGTGGTATGAGCCGGCGGCTAAGGGCAATGTATACAATAACTTTGCCGACCTTTGTATGGACGAATATTCGCGGCTTATCCCGGCGGTAAATCGCTTCCCGTCCTCCGCAAACGGCGCGGGATTTAAGCCGATTGCAGATAAAATTCACTCTATGGGGCTTAAATTCGGTATCCACATTATGCGAGGTATTCCGCGTCAGGCGGTTCACCGAAATACGCGTATTTACGGCACAACTGCCCGTGCGCGCGACATTGCTTCTCAGTTTTCGCTGTGTCCTTGGAATACCGATATGTACGGGGTGGATACGGAAAAAAGAGGGGCCGAAGAATATTACGATTCTCTTTTTAAACTGTATGCTTCTTGGGGCGTTGACTTTGTAAAAGTCGATGATATAGCAAATACCGAATTCAGTCCGCAAAACCCGTATTCCGCGGAAAAAGAAATAGAAATGATACGTGCCGCAATAGACCGTTCCGGCAGAGATATGGTACTGAGCCTGTCGCCGGGTCCCGCACCGTTAAACAAAGCCGAGCATCTCTCGGAAAATGCAAATATGTGGCGTATTTCGGGCGATTTTTGGGACAGATGGGATAAGCTTCTCAATATGTTTTCACTCTGCGAAAAGTGGTATCCGTATGTGAAAGACGGCTCATTTCCCGATTGCGACATTTTGCCGCTCGGCAAGCTCTGCATAGACGGCTCTTATATGGGCGATATGGGGCGTGATTCGGGGTTTACAAAGGAAGAACAAAAAACTATGATGACCTTGTGGGCTGTTTTTCGCTCTCCGCTTTTTTTCGGCGGCGAGCTTCGCCTTACGGATAATTATACTCTGTCTCTTGTCACAAATCCCGAAGTTATAAATGTGAACCAAAACTCCGAAAAACCGTTGCTTGTATATAATAAAGGCGGCATTGCCGTGTGGCAGACTAAAATCGAAAACTGTACTGCGGTTGCGGTTTTCAATCTTTCCGATGAAGAAAAACATTATAAATTAAGTTTTTTGAATTTGGGCATTGAGAACGTCCGTGCGGTTCGCGATTTATGGGCGAGAAAAGATATTTCAAAATGTGAAAATGACGTTACTGTCTCTTTAAAACCGCATTCGTCGGAATTTTTTGAGATATATTGATTTTTGGCATTAACAGCATAGATGGGGGTGCGAAATGCTTAATTTTATAATCGGTCGCAACAACAGCGGCAAAACCGAAAAAATCAGAGCTCTTATCGCAGAGAGAGCGTCCGAAAATAAAAAGTGTATACTCATAGTGCCCGAGCAGTTCTCGTTTGAAAGTGAACGCAGTATTCTCGAAAAAATCGGCGCGCAAAAAATGCTTAACGTAGATATATTGAGCTTTACGCGCCTTGCTTTCGTAATAAACGAGCAGTACGGCAAGGCACTCAATAAGACAATCGACGACGGCACGCGCAAAGTGTTGATGAGTCTTTCACTTGAGGCACTGTCGGGAAAGCTCGAATATTTTAAAAGGTTTTCGTCCAAGCCTGCGCTTTTGTCGAATCTTCTGACTTTCGTAACCGAGCTTAAGCAGTGTGCCGTAACTCCTGACGAGATTGCGGAAATCTCCGGCAAGACAGGAAATAAATCACTCGGTAAAAAGCTCTCGGAGCTTTCACTTATTGCGGCATCGTATGATGCCTTAGTGAGCCGCAGCTTTTTTGATGATGAGAATTTGTTAACTATTGCCGCCGATATGATATCTGAAACCGACTTTTTTGACGGAAAAGCCGTCTATTTTGATGCATTTTGCGGCTTTACAAAGCAGGAACGGAACTGTATTAAAAGTATTTTGCCGAAAGCCGAAAATGTCTTTATTTCTCTTTGCACAGACCGAGATTTATCTCGTGAGGGCGTTTCCGTTTTTGAAAATGTTAATTCGGAGTTTTCGCACCTTAAGGAGTGTGCCGCAGAGCAAAATGTCGGCGTTTCGTCTCCCGAAATACTAAATGTTAAAGAGGACGGCAGAAGCCCCGAGCTTGTTTATCTTGAAAAGTATTTGTGCGGCGAAGAATCCGAACCATATAAAGAAGAATGCGATAACATAGTTGTGTGTGCGGCGGGAAACAGAGCTGACGAAGCGGATTTTGTTGCGTGTGAAATTAAAAAGCTGTTAAGGTGTAATCCAACGCTTCGATGCCGCAATATAGCCGTTATAGAGCGTACTGCAGGAACATACGACAAGGAACTTTCCGAGAGCTTTAAAAAATACGGTGTTCCGATGTTTGAGGATAAGCGCCGGCCTATCGGTATTCAGCCTGTAATGGTATTCGTCAAATGTCTACTGGCACTTTGCGCCGAGGGCTTTTCCACGGAAAGCTTTATGAGGCTTTTGAAAACGGGTCTTACCGCCTTGTCGGGTGATGAAATATCCGAGCTCGAAAATTACGCCTTTTTATGGAACATCGACGGCTCGAAATGGCGCAGAGATTTTACGGAAAATCCCGACGGTCTCGGATTTGATGTGACCGAAAAAAGCCAAGAAAAATTGATAAGACTGAATGACATCCGCAAAAGATCGGTTTTACCGGTACTTGCCTTTAAAAAGGATTTTGAAGAGGCTGACGGCGAAAAAAAGTCGCGGCTCATATATGAGTTTTTAATCAAAAACGGCGTTACCGAAAGACTGCGAGAAAAAATTGAATACCTCGTTTCGTCTGGTGATACCGTTCTCTGTGAGGAGCAGGATACAGTTTGGGCAACGCTTATGGATATGCTCGGGAAAATGGCGTCGGCGATAGGCGAGACGGTTATAACGGCAAAACGGTACAGCGAGCTTTTTAATATACTGCTGTCTGCCGTGACACTCGGCTCGCTGCCGCAGGAGCTTGACAGCGTAACTGTCGGCGCAGCGGACAGAATCAGGGTTACCGACTGTAAGGTGGCATTTGTTATCGGTGCCGACAGCGGAGTTTTTCCGCTTGACCCTTCAACCGAGGGACTTTTAAGCGACAGCGAGCGTAAGGTGATGGGGGCTTTGGGTGTTAAGCTTGCCGAAACCGCCGAATATAAAGCGGTTGATGAGAAGCTTACGGCTTATCGTGCCGTAACGTCGCCGTCGGAAAAGCTTTATGTAACCTATTCGCTTTCAAATTTTGACGGTACTTCTATGCGCCCGTCCGAGATAGTAAACAATATTGTCACAGCTTTTCCGACAGTACCTAAGCTTGATACGGCACTTTCGGAGCCGCTGTATTCCATAGAGAGCGACGCCTCGGCGTTTAAAGTGCTTGCAACCGACTATTGTGAAAATACTGAACTTGTTGTAACGCTGAAAAAATATTTCGGCGAAAAAAACGAGTATTCTTCCCGGATAAGGTCTCTCGACAGGATTGCCTCGGGAGATAAAATGAAAATCCGAGATTCGAAAAATGCAATTTCCCTATTCGGCAAGAGTATGTATGTTTCCGCGTCTCGTGTAGAAACGTATTATAAATGCCCGTTTGAATATTTTTGTAAATTCGGTTTAAACGCAAAGCCGAGAAAAACTGCCGAGCTTGACCCTGCGCAGAGCGGTACGGTTATTCATTTTGTGCTCGAACACGTCTTATCCTTATATCCGAAGCCGCAGCTCATTAAGCTCTCAGACAATGATATTAAAAGGATAGTTAAAAATTTACTATCGGAATATCTCAACGAGACAATGGGCGGAAAAGAAAATAAGGAAAAGAGATTTTTATATCTTTATAACCGCCTTTCGGACTCGCTTTTTGAAGTCGTTAAACGAATTACCGAAGAGCTCAAGGTGTCTGATTTCACACCCACGGGATTTGAGGTGAAAATAGATGAGGACGGCGAAATTCCGCCTTATGCCGTACCGCTTCCCGACGGAGGCTTTCTGAAAATCAGAGGCTCTGTGGACAGAGTGGACACAATGAGAAAAAACGGCAAGACATATTTGCGTGTCATAGATTACAAGTCCGGAGGAAAGGATTTTGTCTTGTCCGACGTGCTTTCGGGTCTTAATATGCAAATGCTGATATATCTGTTTGCCATCGGAGAAAACGGAGAGGAAAAGTACGGCGATGTTTTCCCGAGCGGAGTGTTGTATATGCCCGCAAAAAAAGGCACAGATGCTCTCGGCAGAAAAGCAACAAGCGAAGAAGTGCTTGAGCAAAAAATCAAAAATTCAAGACTCAGCGGCATAGTCGTAAACGATAAGGATGTCATAGAGGGCATGGACAGAGATGTCAGCGGTCGTTTTATAAATGTAACTTACGATAAAAAGAGCGGCGGCTTTAAGGGCGATTTGTTGACCGCTGCGGAGCTTGGAAGACTTAAAACAGAGATAGACGGAATTTTGCGCGAAATGGCAAATTCTCTGAAGGCGGGAAATGTTGAGGTTCTCCCGTGCGAGAAAACAAACGACCGCGATGTGTGCGCCTATTGCGATTATTATGCCGTTTGCGGATTTGAGCAGGGCGCTCCCGTCAGAAAAATAGAAAAAATGTCGCTTAAAGATGCGAAAAAAGCACTGAATAAGGAGGGTGACGACGTTGGCTGAAAAAAAGATACAATGGAACAAGGCTCAAGTAAAAGCAATTGAGTCTCGCGACGGCTCGGTTTTAGTTTCGGCGGCGGCAGGCTCGGGTAAAACGGCGGTGCTTGTTGAGCGTGTTATCGAACGGATATGCGACGAAAAAAATCCTTGTCCGGCTGACAGCTTGCTTGTCGTTACCTTCACCAAGGCCGCAGCAGCCGAAATGAAGGAACGTATAAATGCTCGCCTTACCGAGCTTTTACAGTCCGACCCCGGCAATCGCTATCTTGCGAGACAGCGTATGATGCTGCCTGCAAGCGACATTTGCACAATAGATTCGTTTTGCTCAAAGCTTGTAAGAGCAAATTACGATTCCGTCGGCATTACTCCGGATTTTCGCACACTCGATGATAACGAAAAAAATCTTTTAATAAAAGAGGCTGCCGACAAAACCCTGGAGGAGCTTTACGAAGAAGGCTCAAAGGAGTTTAAATCGCTTACGGAGCTGTTGATAAGCGGCAGAACCGACGATAAGATATCCGAGGTTATATATAAGCTGTATGAAAACGCCTGTGCATACGCTTTTCCGAAAAAATGGATTAACAGCGTAGTAAGGCTTTATAATCCGTCACTCTTGCCGCAGCAGACGCCGTGGGGGCAGAAAATATTAAAGGATGTAATCGAGCAGCTGCGTTATTGCGGCGAAACACTCGGTAAATGTGCGATTATGCTCCGCGAAGAGCCGAGACTTGAGGCAAGCTATTTACCGGCTGTTTACTCTGACAGTATGTATTATAAAGCGTCGTATGATGCGGCACGTCGCGGCGATTGGAACCGCGTTAAAACACTTATCGACGGGTTCAAGCCGGAAAGGCTCGGTACTGCGCCGAGAGACTTTTCCGACTCACCTTTAAAGGAACGAGTTAAGTCGCTCAGGGATAATTGCAAAAAAATATACGCATCTCTCCAAAAGGAGGTTTGTGTCACAGAGGATGAATTTTGTGAGGATACGGCAGCGCTCAGAGATGTAATTATTAAACTGTTTTCAGCGGTTATGCTGTTTTCAAGGCATTATTCCGAGCTTAAGGAAAAGCAAAATGCGTATGACTTTTCCGATATTTCGCATATGGCACTTGCTTTGCTCGTAAGCAGAAACGATGATGACACAGTTGACAGAACGGAGCTGGCAAAAGAGCTTTCGCATAAGTATACCGAAATACTCATAGATGAGTATCAGGATACAAATAAGGCGCAGGATATGCTTTTCAGAGCAATATCCGATAACGAAGAAAATCTTTTCATTGTCGGTGATGTTAAGCAGAGCATATACGGCTTCAGACTTGCCATGCCGGAAATATTTTTGCAAAAACGCAAGCACCTTCCCGACTTCAACGGCAAAAATTATCCTGCCAAAATAAATCTTGACGAAAACTTCCGAAGTCGCAAAGAGGTTACAGAATACATCAACTATGTGTTCTCGAGAGTGATGAGTGAAGACAGCTGCGGCATAAATTACGATGACTCCGAGTCGCTGAAGGCGGGTGCCGATTATGAAAAATCTGCCTTTCCATGCGCCGAACTGCATATAGTCGATAAATCAAAAATCGACTGTGAATATCTTCCCGAGGCGTCACACATAGCCGATATTATAAATAAGCTGGTTGCGGAAAAAATGCCTGTAAAAACAAAATCCGGGTACAGACCGGTAATGTATAAGGACATTTGTATACTTATGAGGGGGTTGAACGAGGCGGACGATTATTTTGATGCGCTTACAAAGAAAAATATCCCCGTGTATTATCAGAAAAAAGGCGGCTTTTTCCAAAACACCGAAATAAACGTGATGCTGTCGTTTCTTGAAATTATTGATAACCCGTTACAGGATATTCCGCTTCTCTCGGTTTTGGTATCGCCGCTGTACGGCTTTACTCCCGACGATCTTGCTGTTATCAGAACACAAAAAAGAAGCGGCTATCTGTTTAACGCCGTTTCAAATAGCGGTCTTGAAAAGTGCCGTGATTTTATAAAGAGTCTCACTGAATACAGAGAGATGAGCACCACCTGCTCAGTCAGCGACCTCTTGCGCTCTATATATGAGAGAACGGCATATCCGTCAATAGTTATGTCAATGCCTGACGGCGATACGAGACGTTTAAATTTATTGCTGCTGCTGCAATATGCCGAAAAGTATGAGAGTAATTCCGATTTGGGACTTTCGGGCTTTGTTCGTTATTTAACCCGTACAAGAGACAGCAAGAGCAGCATTGACTCTTCCACGGGCGTTTCCGAATATGCCGATGTTGTAAGAATTATGACTATCCATGCGAGCAAGGGCCTTGAATTTCCCGTTGTCATTATCGCAGGCTGCGGAAAGAAAATGAATACCAGTTCTCTGACGGATTCGCTGATCATCGACCCTGCCGCAATTCTCGGAGCGGGTATGAAACGAATTGTTGCCGAAACAGGCAGAGTGTTTGAAACTCTTCAACATTATGCCTGTCGTCTTGCGATACGTGACAGCGAGCGGGCAGAGGAGCTGCGAGTTTTGTATGTTGCAATGACAAGAGCGAGGGAACGGCTCATAATGGTCGGCTCCTCCGAAAACCCGGAAACTCTCGTGAAAAAATGCGGGGCATCCCTTTGCGGTGACAAAACGCCGTCGCCCGTACTCATAAAAAAAGCCGGGTCTTATCTTGAAATCTTAATTTTGAGCCTTATGTGGCACAAAGATGCAAAGCTGCTCAGAGAGTTTGCGGCAGTCTCCGAACGATTTACCTATAATCCGAATTTTTCGCTTAATGTTGAGTATGTCACTTCGGTATCAACCGGAGAGTATATCACCGAGGACGAAGATGCGGTCGCGCCTGATGAAAATCTGCTCAGGGATATTGAAAAACGGACTTCATACGTATACGGATATTCTCGTCTTTCCGGATATGCCGCAAAAATGTCTGCGTCTTCAGTCGAAAACAGCTCGCGCAGTCTTGATTGGTATTTTACAGCCAAGCCTGACTTTTTGTGTAAAAATGATATGACTCCTGCAATGCGCGGAACGGCAGCACACCATTTTCTCGAAGTGTGTGATTTGGATATGGGTGCACAGTCCGTGGAAAAAGAAGCAAAAAGGCTTGTTTCTCTCGGTAAATTGACGGAAGTCGAGGCGGCGGCAGCAGACAAAAAAATGCTTGAACGATTTTTTGAAAGCAATTTGTTCAAGCGAATCAAGAATGCAGATAAGATATACAGAGAGCAAAAATTTACAATTGCCGTTCCGCTCGGCGAATTAAACAGCGATGTACCTAAAGAGTTCTCATCCGAAAAGGCAGTTGTCCAAGGCGTTATCGACTGCGCTTTCTTTGAAAACGGAGAGACGATTGTTGTTGATTACAAGACCGATAACGTGAAAGATGAGGAAGAGCTAAAGCGCAGATATTCCGGGCAGCTTTCGATTTATAAGCGTGCCGCAGAGGAGATTTTTTCACAGCCCGTCAAGGAAACGCTTATCTTTTCACTCCGACTTAATAAAACTGTGATTTTGGATATATAAAATTTGAAAAAACGCTTGCTTTTTAAAGCTAAGTGTGATAGAATTTCTATCGCTGTTAAAATGTAACTTAATATGTATTCCCGAAAGAGGTGACAGATAATGAAAGAAGGCATACATCCCGAGTACAAAGAGACGACCGTAAAATGTGCTTGCGGCGCCGAGTACAAAACTCGTTCTACTAAAGAAAATATCCGCGTTGATATTTGTTCTAAATGCCATCCGTTTTTCACCGGTAAGCAGAAGCTTGTTGATACCGGCGGACGTGTTGACAGATTCAAGAAGAGATACAATCTTGATAAGTAATTTAGGGAAGCGGTACTTTGGTACCGCTTCTTGATTTTTATAAGGAGAGCGGTGAAAGATATGCCGAGCTATAAAACGGTCAAAAAAAGAGCCCATGATGAATTTACCGAAAAGAGGTCACGTTTTATAGGCTATGTTTGTCCCGTTCAAACGGTGGAGGAGGCAAACTGCTTTATATCCGAAATAAAGCAGAAGCATTGGGATGCAAAGCACAACGTTTATGCATACATATTGCGCGACGGCAATATAAAAAAATATTCGGATGACGGCGAGCCGCAGGGAACGGCAGGCGTACCCGTATTGGACGTTCTCGAAAAAAGCGACGTCAAAGATGTCTGCGTTGTCGCAACAAGGTACTTCGGCGGCATACTTTTGGGAGGCGGAGGACTCGTCAGAGCGTATTCGCATACCGCAAAAATAGCTCTTGATTCCGGTGTGATTGTCACTATGGCAAAGTGCGACGAGCTCTGTGTATTGTCGGATTACAATTATTACGGTAAGCTTGCGTCGCTTATTCCGGAAAACGGTGGAACGGTGATTTCTGCGGATTTTGCCGACAACGTAAAGGTTAAATTCAGTATTCCGTGCGAAAAAAGCGATAATATAAAGAATTTGATAGTCGACACTTCAAACGGCAGGTTTTTTGCCGAAAAAATCGGCGAGAAATATGCCGAAACGGAAATTTTGAAATAAAAAGAGGGAAAAAGCAAATTTTCGAGTATATATAATTGAACAGAGAACAGAGGTGATGTTATGTCTGACGTAATACGCGAAACAACGATGAAAATCGAACGTGAAACACTGTCCGAAAGAGCTTGCCTTTCCGAAAACAGCAGGGGCAGGCAAAGAGATAAAGACGAATGTCCCATAAGGACTTCTTTTCAGCGCGACCGTGACAGGATAGTACATTCCAACGCGTTTCGCAGATTGAAACATAAAACTCAGGTCTTTTTGTCTCCGGCGGGTGACCACTACCGCACAAGACTTACCCATACCCTTGAGGTTGCACAGATTGCACGCACAATAGCCCGTGCGTTGAGACTCAACGAAGATCTCACGGAGGCGGTGGCACTCGGTCACGACCTCGGTCATACACCTTTCGGCCATGCAGGCGAGAGGGCGTTAAACGATGTTTGCTCGTTAGGCTTTAAGCACTATGAACAGAGTCTTCGCGTTGTGGACAAGCTTGAAAAGCACGGACAAGGGCTCAATCTTACTTATGAGGTACGCGACGGCATAGTTTGCCATACTACCGGTAAAGAAGCCGATACTCTTGAGGGCAGAATAGTAAAATTGTCCGATAAGATAGCGTACATAAATCATGATATAGATGATGCGATTGTCGCGGGCGTGCTGTCTGAGGACAGTATTCCGAATGATATAAGAGAAGCTCTCGGCAAGAGTAAGTCAGACAGAATAAATACGCTTGTTATGTCGGTAATCAACAACAGCGACGACGATATAGTCCTCGGTAAAAATGAAACAGAGCCGTTTTCGGAGCTGTGTGATTTTATGTTCCGTAACGTCTATACAAATCCGGTGTGTAAGGGTGAAGAGAAAAAAGCCGAGGCACTTATAAAAACGCTGTTTGACTATTTTGCCCATCATCCTCTTTCTATGCCTACCGAATATGAGTCGATATATTTAAGCGAGGGTGCCGAAAGAGCCGCTTGCGATTATGTTGCCGGAATGTCCGACAGCTATGTTCTTCACGTGTATAATAATTTGTTTATTCCTAAGTCCTGGATTGGGTGGGACAATCTTTGAGAGAGGTGATGTTATATGGCTTTAAGCGATGAATTTCTTGATGATCTTCGCCGCCGCGCCGATATTGAATCTACCGTTTCCTCGTATGTTTCGCTTAAACGAAAGGGCAAAATATTGACGGGACTTTGTCCGTTTCACAACGAAAAAACACCGTCGTTTACCGTATATCCCGAAACGCAGTCGTATTATTGCTTCGGGTGCGGCAACGGCGGAGACGTCATAACCTTTATACGAAATATTGAAAATCTAGATTATATGGAGGCTGTTAAGCTTCTTGCCGACAGACACGGTGTTTCCATGCCGCAGGACGGATATGATTCGGGTCTCAGCAAAAAAAGGACCGAGATGTACGGTGCCAACCGTGAGGCGGCAAGGTTCTTTCACGCAAAGCTCTATTCGCCGGAGGGCAGGCAGGGCCTTGAATACTTCTATTCGCGTGGTCTTACCGATGATACGATACGTCGTTTCGGGCTCGGATACGCTCCTGATTCAAAAGATGAACTAATAGAATATCTCATATCAAAAGGATATAGCCAACAGCTTCTGTATGATGCAAATATTCTGAGATTATCAGAAAGGTATGATAAAAAAATCTATTACAATGCCTTTAGAAAAAGAGCAATGTTTCCGATTATTGATTTGCGCGGCAATGTTATTGCCTTCAGCGGAAGACGTATTCACGATGCGGACAGCGACCGTAAGTATGTAAATACAAGCGACACGCTTGTTTATAAAAAGGGCAGCAATCTTTTTGCCCTTAATTTTGCAAAAAAGTCCAAGAGCGATTCGATAATTCTGTGCGAGGGTAATCTTGATGTTATTTCACTGCACCAAGCAGGTTTTACAAATGCCGTAGCGGGTCTCGGCACAGCTCTTACGGAAGAGCAGGCACATCTGCTTTCACATTATGCGGGCGAAATTTTTATCTGTTATGATTCCGATGAGGCAGGCCAAAAGGCAACAAGAAAAGCGATAAACATACTCGGCAAGACAACTCTCAAGGTTCGTATAATACATATGACCGGCGGCAAGGACCCCGACGAAATAATACAAAAATTCGGTGCCGAAGGCTTCAAGCGTTGCCTTGATTCTGCAGCGAACGACGTTGAGTTTTCGCTTCTTTCCGAACGTTCAAAATATGATATATCGTCTCCTGCCGGCAGAAGCGATTATTTAAAAGCAGCGGCAGCTGTTTTGGCGTCGCTTAACAGTCCGGTTGAGCTTGATATATATATTTCGAGGCTTTCGGAGGAATTTTCGGTGAATAAAGACGCGGTAGCTGCACAGGTTAAAATCGAACGTGCAAAACGCGCTAAAAAACAAAAAAACGAATTTTATCGCGAAGTGCGTGATTCGGTTATAAATCAAGGCGATAAGATAAATAAGGTCAACACACAGCGCACAAAGGCTCTTCGGGCAGCAAAAGCAGAGGAGATACTCATAGCGTCGTTTATGTCCGAACCGGAGCTTTACCGAAAGCTTGAAAGCAAACTGACTCCGGAGCTTTTTGTTACCGATTTCAACCGACGTGTTTTTTCGGCAATATCGGAGCGAATTAAAGACGGAAGACCGGTTGGGTTGTCTTTTTTAGCATCGGAGTTTACTCCGGAGGAGATAAGCGTTATTGCGCGAATAGAAACTGTTTCAACCGATATTTCCAATTCTGTCAGGGAATGTGAGGATTGTATAAACGTTCTCAAGAAAGAAAAGAACAGACATATCGATGTGAAACCGTCTGAAATGTCCGATGAGGACTTTATGAAGCTGTTTAAATAAAAAATACATAGATGTGTGAGGGAAAAATATGGACAACAACACAAACCACACCACTGCCGCGGCAGCGGGCGAAAAGAAAAACTCCGTAAAAGCATTGCTTGAAAAGGGTAAGTCAACCGGCAAGCTCACTACGCAGGAAATTGACGCCGCGATAGTTGAGGAAGATTTCGATATGGAAGAGCTTGATAAGCTCTACGAAACCATCGAAAGCATGAATATAGAAATCATTGATGATTTCGGCGATGTCGAATTGGACAATCTAAACTTTGATACCGAATTGCCTAAGAGTCAAGATGCCGCTGCGGTAGCAAGTGCCGATACGCATAATCTTGCCATGGATGATCCGGTCAAGGTGTATCTTAAGGAAATAGGGCGTGTTCCGCTTCTTACCGCTGAGGAGGAGCAGGTGCTCGCAATGCGTATAGCCGACGGGGATCAGCAGGCTAAACAGCGTCTTGCCGAAGCAAACCTTCGTCTTGTAGTCAGTATTGCCAAACGTTATGTCGGCAGAGGTATGCAGTTCCTTGATTTGATTCAGGAGGGCAACCTTGGCCTTATAAAGGCAGTTGATAAATTCGACTACACTAAGGGCTTTAAGTTCTCCACCTATGCCACATGGTGGATTCGTCAGGCTATAACAAGAGCGATAGCCGATCAGGCAAGAACCATAAGAATTCCCGTTCATATGGTTGAGACAATCAACAAAGTTAAAAAGACAAACAGCCAGCTTCTCCATAAGAACGGCAGAGACCCGACGGCAGAAGAAATAGCAGATGAGCTTCAGATGCCTGTGGAGAAGGTGCGTGAAATCCTCAGAGTCGCACAGGAGCCCGTTTCTCTTGAAACCCCGATAGGCGAGGAGGAAGACAGCCACCTCGGAGACTTCATTCCGGATGACGATGCTCTGGCACCGGCAGACGCTGCGTCCATGCTGCTTTTAAAAGAACAGCTCGGTGAGGTTCTCAAAACACTTACCGCACGTGAAGAAAAGGTGCTTTCGCTTCGTTTCGGACTTGAGGACGGACACCCGAGAACACTTGAGGAAGTCGGCAAGGAATTTAATGTAACAAGAGAGCGTATTCGTCAGATAGAGGCAAAGGCTCTCCGTAAACTCCGCCACCCGAGCCGCAGCAAAAAGCTCAAGGATTTCCTCGACTGATAAAACCGCAAAAAGCTTCCCCGAATGCCATTCTGTCGCATTCGGGGATTTTTTTGTTAATAAATTCTTAATTTTACGTTAATTGACAGGTGTTAATTAAATTGGTATAATATAAAATATTAGATGGAAATACTTTACATATAAATGTAAAAATCAGGTATAATACCGGCACTGATTTCAGCTTACCGCCGGAAATGAGGAGAGAAAATGAAATACAAAAAGAACGATATTCTGAAGTATACCGGAAAATATGCAGATATTTGCAGAGAAACGGGTTATATAGACCCGGTGCTTTATGATGAATACGGCGTAAAACGCGGACTTCGCGATAAAAACGGAAACGGCGTTTTGGCCGGACTTACTTCAATATCTAAAATCAAATCCTTTGAGGATACGCCCGATGGAAGAATCCCGTGCCCGGGTGAACTTTATTACCGCGGCATAAATGTTGTGGATCTCATAAAAGGCAGAAACGGCAACCGCTTCGGCTTTGAGGAGGCGTCATATCTTGTTTTGTTTGGCAAGCTCCCGACCGAGGACGAACTGAAGGAGTTTATTTCGATTTTGTCGTCACTCAGAACTTTGCCCACAAACTTCACACGTGACGTTATTATGAAGGCTCCGAGTAAGGATATTATGAATTCTTTGACCAAGAGTGTTCTGACTCTTGCGGCTTATGACAGCAATGCGTCTGATATTTCACTCGATAATGTGTTAAGGCAGTGTCTGAGCCTTATAAGCTTGTTTCCTATGCTATCGGTATATGCTTATCATGCCTACAATCACTATCTTTGTAATGACAGTCTTTATATTCATCGCCCCGACCCGAAGCTGTCTACCGCAGAAAATATATTGCGTATGCTGAGACCCGACAAGAGCTACACTCCGCTTGAAGCTCTTGTTCTTGATACTGCGCTGATCCTCCATATGGAGCACGGTGGCGGCAATAACTCGTCCTTTACCACTCATGTCGTCACCTCCTCAGGTTCCGACACTTATTCTGTTATGGCGGCTGCTCTGTGCTCGCTTAAGGGTCCTAAGCACGGCGGTGCCAATATAAAAGTTGTCCGTATGATGGAGGACCTCAAAAAGAATGTCCGAGACACGTCGGATGAGGATGAAGTACGTGCCTATCTTAACAGACTTCTCAATAAAGAGGAATTTGACAAGAAGGGGCTTATATACGGTATGGGGCATGCGGTTTATTCCGTTTCGGACCCGCGCGCCGAGGTGTTTAAGAGTTTCACTAAGGAGCTTGCCGACGAAAAAGGCAGAAGCGGCGATTTTGCCCTTTATAATACGGTTGAAAGGCTCGGCAAGGAAATAATAAGCGAGAAACGCAAGATTTATAAAGGTGTCAGCGTAAATGTGGATTTTTACAGCGGCTTTGTTTACAGTATGCTTGATATTCCCGTGGAGCTGTTTACACCCATATTCGCAATAGCGCGAATTACCGGCTGGTCGGCTCACAGGATAGAGGAGCTTATAAATACCGATAAAATTATAAGACCTGCTTATAAAAGTGTGTCAAAAGACAATATTTATCTTCCGCTGAGTGACAGATAAGGTCTAAAAGTACAGTGAAAAAAGTGCCGGAGCCAAATTCAACTAAAATTTGAATATGTGCTTCGGCATTTTGGTTACACTGCAAAAAACACCCGGCAGCGTTTCAAGAAGGCGCAAAAAGATGCGATTTTTTTGAAAATAAGTGTTGACTTTTGTCGCTCATTTTGATATTATATCGGAGCGCTAAGGCGAGAGGGCAAAACCGAAAACGCCGGAAGCACAATGGACCTTGAAAATTAAACAACGACAAGA
>HF993133.1:164545-239898 GCA_000432435.1 Eubacterium sp. CAG:180 | reverse complement strand
CTCAGTCACCTGCGGTGACAGCTCCCTTTACAAGGGAGCCTTCGGGGGGCGGCAAAAATCAGATTTCGGTGCCGCCTACCGGGCGAATATAGAGCACATAGCAGGTTCCCTCGCCGAAAATGCTCTCCATTATGCTCTTGTAATCCTTTAAAAGGTCGTTCGGGACGAAAGCCTGAATTGTGCCGGCAAATCCGCCGCCGTGAACGCGCCATGCGCCGCGTCCCTTTAAGATGCTCTCGGAAACAGCGAGGGCGAGAGATACGGGCTGAACGGACGGCTGTTTTACGGAAAATACGTTTTGATTATATTTGTATGATGATGCGCCGCTCTCGAGAATATACTTCTTGAAGGTCTCAAAATCTCCGCCGCGAAGAGCGTCAACCTCTTTTAACACTCTTGCGTTGTCGGCATAGAAATGCATAGCGCGAAGTATGGCTCTGTCGCCTACTGCCGTGCGCAATTCTCTTATTTTTGATTTAAATTCCTCTTCGCTTACCTCGCGAAGAACCTTTTTGCCGAAAAATTCGGCTACGCTCTCCATTTCGGTTCTGATAGCAGCGTATTCGTCGGTGAGGTCGGAGTGGCTGCCCTTTGTATCGACAATGCAAAGCGAGTGGCCGCACTTGGCAAAGTCAAAGTCAACCTCTTCTATCACGGGATTTTTCGGGTCGTTGAAATCTATTGTTACGAAGCCGCCGACGGAGCACGCCATCTGGTCCATAAGTCCGCATGGCTTGCCGAAATATTCGTTCTCGGCATACTGTGCTATTTTGGCTATTGTGACCGCATCAACCTTGCCGTCGTTGTAAAGATAGTTTACCATAGTGCCGACAAGGACTTCATATGCGGCAGATGACGAGAGTCCCGAGCCCGCAATAACCCTTGATGCGGTAGTGGCGTCAAAGCCGCCTATCTTATAGCCGTATTTCTTAAAGCCTGCAAGTACACCGCGCACGAGAGCGGGTGAATGTCCCATTTCGTTGGGGTTTACCGAGAGGTCCGTCGCGTCAACAACGTCCATGGAATAGCCCTCGGATTTAACTCTTACAATGTCTTCGTCATTTTTTGAAGCCGCGGCTATTGCGTCAAGGTTAATTCCCGCCGCAAGCACTCTGCCGTGGTTGTGGTCGGTGTGGTTTCCGCCGACTTCGGTTCTGCCGGGAGCGGAGAACAGACGAACATCTCTGTCCTTTCCGAAAAGAGCCTCAAATTCGTTTAAAAGATTTATGTACCTGTCATACTGCGCTTTAACATTTTCCTCGGTGACATAGGCTTTTTTAAGCCTTTCATCGAGAGATGCGGAGAGAATTTCTTTTTTAAGGGTTTCGGGAGTTGCCATTTTCATTTTTCATCCTTTCCTGCCGAAAAAGTTTCGGCAGTCTTTTTGTTTTTATTATTAACTACTATATCTATAAACTTATTGACCGCGAGTATGGAAACACCGGAGATGGTGAAGATAATCACAATCGGCAGCATAAACGCGAGTGAAAACGGGTTATAAACGTGACGACCTATCATGCTGTAAGAAATAATTTTAGGCGTGAATCCCAAAAGTGACAGCAAAATAAACTTCCAATAGTCGTATTCAAGCGCCCCGTAGAGCTGACTTATGGAATTTATCGGGAAGTACGGCACTAGCCTAAAAAGCACCAAAATCCAATCGGTGCTTCTTTTACCCGATTCCATCATACGGCGAACATTATCGTATCTTGTGAGAATCTTGTGTATTGTTCCGCCGCCGAGGTGCTTGCCCCAATAAAACTTTATCGTCATAAGCAATGTCATACCGGCAAAATTCACAGCCACGGCTATCGGCGTGGGGAATACCATACCGGCTATAACACAGACCGCTGTTATCGGCAGGGGAATAAGCACTTTGCCTATGTATATAAGGAAAATCACGAGAATCACGAGCCACTTGCTCGGAATTGACGCAACGGCCGCCTCAAACTCCGCAAGACGCTCGAGCACTTCGTCATATGCCGACGAAACATCGTTTATCTGCATAAGAAAAGTCAACACTAAAAGTGCGACTGCCAAAATCAGCAGCACACATGCTAAAATATTCAGGAGCTTTCTTCGCGTAAGTTCTCTGTCGGTCAAATCGGTACCACCCAAAAATTATTATTGCAGGGCATAGTAATAGATTATATATAATTTTATATCATATTATTGGTAAGGTCAAACAAAATATGAAAATATGAAGTATTTTTTGCCTTTTAGGTGTAAATTCCTTTGAGGTTGTGTTACAATTAGCTCAAAAGCAAAGCTTTACCGAAAGGCGGTTTTTTATATGAAAACAGTTATTCTTGACGGCAAGACGACAAATCCGGGCGATTTGAGCTGGGATTTTCTGAAAAAATACGGCGAGGTCGAGATTTTCGACCGCACACCGCGCGAAAAAATCGTTGAACGAACACACGACGCAGACATAGTCGTAACAAATAAAACTCCGCTCACAAGAGCCGAGATAGACAAAATGCAAAACGTTAAATTCGTCGCGCTCCTGTCGACGGGCTACAACGTGGTGGACTGCGCGTATCTCAAGGAAAAGGGTATACCGGTTTCAAATATACCGGCTTATTCCACCATGGGCGTGGCACAGCTCGTATTTGCATTTATTTCGGAGCTTGCCGTAGGCGTTGCCCTGCATTCGGACGCGGTAAAAAACGGCGAATGGTCAAATTGCCCCGACTTTTGCTTTTGGAAAAAGCCGCTTACCGAGCTTTCCGGCAAAACGATAGGCATAGTCGGCTTCGGAAAAATCGGCGGAGCCGTAGCCGACATAGCCGAGGCCTATAAAATGAACATCATAGCGCTGTCGGGTCACGTTACCGACCAGAGCGCGCGCAGGAATTTCAGATGGGCAAAGAACCTCGATGATCTTGCGGAAAACGCCGACATTATTACGTTCCACTGCCCTCTCACAAAAGAGACGGAAAAAATCGTAAACGCCGATTTTTTGAGCAAGTGCAAAAAAACAGCGTTTATCATAAACACCTCTCGCGGGCCGGTTGTTGACGAAAAAGCTCTTGCCGACGCGCTGAATTCGGGTGAAATCGCAGGCGCGGGAGTAGACGTGCTGTCAACCGAGCCGCCGGCAAAAGACAATCCGTTGCTCACGGCGAAAAACTGCTTTATCACGCCGCACATAGCGTGGGCGGCATTTGAAACGCGCGAGAGACTTATGGGAATATTCAAAAGCAACATCGAGGCGTTTGTTTCGGGCAAGCCGATAAACGTTGTAAATCCGTAAAAGCAAAATGTGTTTGCCGTTTGAAAATTCGGCCGATGCCATACAAAAAGAGCTGTAAATTAAATTTACAGCTCTTTGTTTTTTTATTCGGTTAAGGGAGTGCGTTTATCAATAAACGAAGTTGGTGTAAGCACCATCAACGTGCATTGCGCCCTTACCGCTTACGCTGATGAACGATACCTTGATATTGAGCTCAGCTACGTTGCCGTCATAGGAATACTTAAATTCCTTAAGGTTGCCGTCCTCGATAACTACGGTTGCCTTGATGTTGGTGTATTCAATTGTTGCGGAGTTTATCTTTGCCGCGCTTATGAAATTCTTGATTTCGCTGTCAACCATGCTCTGAGTGAGAATGTCGTTTGTAAGTCTTGACATAGCGGTCGATTTATCCGTTTGAGGTGAAGTTGCGTTTTCAACCTCAAAGGTGTAGGTGTTTCCGTCAACCTTAAGGTTTTTAAGGTCGCTTGCCTGAAGAGCGGTTGCCTGAAGAGCGTAATTCTCGCCGTGATAGTCAATCTGCTCGGCTGCGCTGCCGCCCTTTTCGATATCCATTTCCTTGTCGCCGATACCGATGAATCCGCCTACAACGGAGTCAAGAGACGCCTCGGGGTCAATACCTTTGATGAGAGTGTTAAGACCACTTGTAGCACTACCGACGTCAACAGGCTGAGTGTACTGAGCGGATCTTGTCCAGTGATAGCCTGCCGCAACTGCCTTAGCGGTAGCTGCGTTTATAGCCTCGGCTGCCGCTGCTGCGTCTACGCCTGATGAAGCTGCCGCTGCCGCACCGCTGCTGTCACCGGCAGAAGCCGACGCGCTGCTCGAAGAAGAAGCGGAAGCGCCCGATGAAGAGCTCGATGAAGAACCCGATGATGAGCCCGACGAAGAGCTTGATGAGCCTGTTGATGAGCCCGAAGCAGTTGCCGTACCCGTTGCTGCCGACTCCTTGCCTGCGGTTTTGCTTGCAAGTCCGTAAATGCCTGCCGTAAGAGCAAGAGCCACTACTATTGCCCAGAAACGTACCCAACCGTTTGAATGTCTGAGCTTTTTAGCTGCCTTTTCTTCGGGGGTAAGTTCAACCTTTTGTTTTTTAGCCATTGATTTCTCTCCCTTTCATTTATAAAGAAGTGATTTTATTTTTCATCATTCGGTAAATGCCGAATTCTTATCAATAAACGAAGTTGGTGTAAGCACCATCAACGTGCATTGCGCCCTTACCGCTTACGCTGATGAACGATACCTTGATATTGAGCTCAGCTACGTTGCCGTCATAGGAATACTTAAATTCCTTAAGGTTGCCGTCCTCGATAACTACGGTTGCCTTGATGTTGGTGTATTCAATTGTTGCGGAGTTTATCTTTGCCGCGCTTATGAAATTCTTGATTTCGCTGTCAACCATGCTCTGAGTGAGAATGTCGTTTGTAAGTCTTGACATAGCGGTCGATTTATCCGTTTGAGGTGAAGTTGCGTTTTCAACCTCAAAGGTGTAGGTGTTGCCGTCAACCTTGAGATTCTTGAGGTCCTCGGCTTTAAGCGAGGTAGCCTGAAGAGCATAGTTCTCGCCGTGATAATCAATCTGCTCGGCTGCGCTGCCGCCCTTTTCGATATCCATTTCCTTGTCGCCGATACCGATGAATCCGCCTACAACGGAGTCAAGAGACGCCTCGGGGTCAATACCTTTGATGAGAGTGTTAAGACCACTTGTAGCACTACCGACATCTATAGGCTGTGTGTACTGAGCGGATCTCGTCCAGTGATAGCCTGCCGCAACCGCCTTTGCGGTAGCTGCGTTTATAGCCTCGGCTGCTGCCGCTGCGTCCACGCCTGTTGCTGCCGCCGCATTTCCTCCGGAAGCATTGTCACCCGAGGTGCTGCTCTGAGAACCCGACTGCGAAGAACCGCTGCCGTTTGCGCTTGTATCCCAATCGGATTTGGACGCGCTGCCGCCGGCATTCTGCGAGCCGCTCTGTGCGGGAGTTGCCGAAACCGCTGCGACGCCCTTATTGTTAAGCGAAATATAGGTTACGCTGTAAACAAGCACCACTGCAAGCAGCCAAACTATCGCTCTTTCAAAGGTTTTTCCGAATATAATTCTCTTTTCCTTTTTGCGAGCTTTTTTAGCTTCGATTTCTTCGGGAGTTAACGTGACTTTTTCTTTTTTAGCCATTAATTCTAATCCCCTTTCTGACTGTTACGAGACTATCTTTATCCGGATAGTCAAATACACCTAATAATTTACCGTAAAAATACTTAAATGTCAATGAAATATTTGATTTTTTACTTACAATTTCACAAAAAAGTTACAGAAGTCGCACTTTGCGGCGTATGATTTGCCGTAAGCGGGATTTCGCCGCGCTTTAAAATTCGGCGTGAATACAAAAAAAGAGACGAGGGTCGAGTGTTCATAAGGGAAACGGCAGAAAAAGGCGAACCCCTCGGATAATGCCGACGCATGTCCGAGGGATTAACGCATTATTGTGCAAAAAGATGTTATTTTGAAGCAAAACCGCCTTATGGAACTCAGTCAATTCGACATTTAAATTTTTTGCTCTCTTCTCGCTCGTCCGCTTATGTTGAGAGCAATCACGGTTATATCGTCACAGCGAGCCTTGCCCTTTGCCTTTTTTGCGCGCAGGCTGATATTTTTCGCCTTGGTACTCGCTCTTTTTGCGCCACCGCTTTGCAGCTCCTCCTTTACCGCGTTGTGCGCGTATTCGTACGCACCGTCGGACGCTATAATCACCGTATCGCCGTTTTCAAGCTGTCCCTCGCATGAGGAAAACGTCGCGTCGCGAAGTATTCCGGCAGGCAGAGCCGCCTTTTTTATTTCGAGCAGCTTGCCGTTTTGACGGCGAATCACGGACGGTGCCGCTCCCGCCTTATAAAAGACCGCCTTGCCGGTATACAGGTCTATTTTTACTATATCGAGCGTTGCGAGAGACTCGTCGCGAGACTTTAAAAGGAGAGAGGAATTCACAAGCCTTAAGGCACTCTGAAACCCGAAGCCCGCCTTGACAAGCCTTGCCATAAGACCCGACGCCATAGCCGAATCGAGTGCCGCACGCGGACCCGTGCCCATACCGTCCGAGAGAATCACAACATAATTTCCCCTGCCGTCGTAAAAGCTCTCAAACGTGTCGCCGCAGAGCTTTTCATTGTCAGCCGGTATCTGTGAGCACGCGCTCTCTACCGAATACGCCGTCTTTTCGCACAGCCTTACGCTTCTGTCGCCCTTTATCACGGGCAGCTCAAATTCTCTGTCGCACGTTTCGCCGACTGCGTCACGCAGCTCGCCTATATTAAGGGAGGACGGCACCTCCGAAAAGGTGATTTCGCAAAACATTCTGCCGTTTTTGTCTCTTAAACACGATACGAAGTCGGTATCGCAGCAAAATCTGTCCCTGACCTTTTTCCTTATCCGCTCCGCCGTTTTCGTATCAAAGCTTACATCGCCGTTAAACTCGTTTTCGAGATCGCGCAGCATATCGCTTATGCCGCCGAACTGGTCGGCCGTGACAAGCCGCACCTCGTCTGTTTTTTTATCTGCCGCCTCCGAAAAGACGACGCCGAAAAACAGCCTTGAATATGTTTCGGCAAAAGAGGTCTGCCGTATACATCTGCTTGAAAACGGCGACGGGAGCTTATCGCGCGACATAACTCCGCCTTTTTTCAGCGTTTCATACATCTCGTCAAGTGCGTTCCTTGTTTCTTTGAAATTTTGCTCCCAACAAAAATCATATCTGCCGCATCCGCAGCAAACCGAGCTTTGAACCTCGAGCATCAGCTTTTCGCCGGCGCAGCTCTCCATTTCGGAAAGTCTTTTCGAAACCGCGCTCACGGAGCGTTCAATATCGTCTACGGCAGTTCTCGCCGCATGTATTCTGCGCCTTACCTCACCGTTTTCCGCCGACGCGTTCGCCGCCGAGTCCTTCGGCAAAAGAAAGCCCTCCGTCTTTATAAACAGGCTGTTCGGCAAAAACATAAACACCGCGCACGGCAAAGCGGCCTCTATAATCAAAAAATACTTTTCGCTGCCGCCGCCCGAAAACATATATGCGGTGAGGAACGACGCGAAAAACGCAGGCGGTACGGCTCTTCTGCCGAGGCGCGAAAATGCGCCCGCAAGAAGGCCGCCTACGGCAAACGAAGCCGAAACGGCTCCCGTATCGGAGCTTATCGCAATAAGTAAAAACGCAAGCATTCCGCCTACCGCACCGCCCGCCTCCTTATAAATCGCGGCGAAAAAAAGCACGCCGAATACCATTATCATTCTCGCAGGGGAGACCTCAAGCACGGTAAGACCCGACAGCGAGCACATAATAAGAAATCCGGAGCCCAAAACCGCCGACGCCTCCTCAAGAGTTACGCCGCGCACGGGCTTGCCGTTTTCAAGAACATATTGCGCAGTCGAAAAGAAATACGCCGCGGCAAAGGCCGTTACACCCTCTCCGAGGTACAAAAGAAACGTCTCACCCGTCAGCCCGTTTGCAAAAAGCACCGCCATTCCCGACAAAAAGCAAGAGAGAAACGCAATGCACGACGGCAGCAGCCTGCCGTTTCGCACCTTTTCAAATTCTCTCATAACGCGTGCGAGAACTCCGGCACACACGCTCGCCGCTATCAGTCGAAGCGACGATATGCTGTCCTGTGTCAGGATATAACCTGCCGCCGCGCCGAGACCCGCCGAGAGTATGTACTTATTTTCGGCCGCCGCGCAAAAAGCCACGCCGAACGGCGATACCGCCGACAAATTGCTCGCCGAAGCAAACAGCATACCGCATATGAAATATGCCACGTGCCAAAGCACCGCCCGCACGGGCTCGGGGAGGTCGGATACCCTTCGCAAAACAGCCTGTCCGGTAAAATCGGAATTTTTCAAAAAAATCACCACGCCTTGTTATAATCTGCATAAAATACGCACTTTAAGAGATTATATCCGAGGCGCGGTGAAATAACCGTCGCTAAATGGGAGCGAAAATATTTTTTTATTCGGTTTAAATACGGGTTTCTGTAACAGTCGCTCGAATTACGGCTCGACGTCAAACGGCTTCTGCGGAATTACAATGGCGCAGATGATGTAAAACAGTATTCCGGGGAAGCCTGCGGTGAATAAGGTCAGTGCCGTATAAACAAGGCGGACTATTGTCGGGTCTACATCTATATACTCGGCAAAGCCGGCTAAAACTCCGCAAATCATTTTGTCTGTACTGCTTCTGTAAAGCTTCTTTTTCATAATAAACACTCCTTATTTATTATACATTATATTTATATTATCATTTTGTGCGTTTTAAATCAATTGTCGGAATTTTTTACCGATAATTCGCCGTTCTTTACGTTTACGGTATATTCCGCCTTGTCGTCGGTGCTTCGCGCAAGCGACAAAAGGTAGCTGTCGCACGTTGATTTTTCATCAAGCGGCGTTTCGGAGGAAATTATAAATTTGATTTTATCGGGATCCCTCGGAACATCGATCTCTATATCGCCGAAGCTTTGGTTCACCTCGAGCATTTTCGTAAAAACGGCGGTTTCCGATATTTCCGTCTCGCCTGCCGAGCTTTTGATTTTTCCCCTCTCGGCTGTGATGTCGGACAAATCTATATCTCCCGAAACAGAATTTATCGTAAGCGTATTGAGATTTACTCCGTCTATGTCGATATCGCCGTTGTTATTTGAAACCGTTAAGAGCGTAACGCTTTTCGGCAGGTAAACCGTAAGCTCGGCTATTCCGTAAGTACTGCCGCCGCCGTCCAATATGATTTTATCGTCGGACAAATCGAGCTTCGCGCCGCTGTCATTTGCTTGATTCAAGACGCATCTTACCTCAGTGCTGTCGGAAGCCTTAATTTTAATATCGCCGTACGGAGCGGAAATTTCAAGTGCCGACCCCGACGGAAGCATTGAATTTTCTGTTTGCGACTCGTTTACCGTTTGCCCATCGTCAAAACCTATATTCGGGAAGCGCTCTTCGACAAACTCTTCAAACGTCTCGCCCGATGCTATGTGCCTTACCGCGTCCGCGCCGAGATAAGCACCGAAGCAGACCGTGAGTATAAATCCGACGACAAAAATTATCGCCGCGGCTATCATGCCCTTTATAAGCCCGTCTTTCTTTTTCTTCATATTTTTCTCCCCCTTACAAATCGGCCCTGCGCCATGACAGCTTTAAGAACCACGTCATAAAAAGGAATAGGAAAAGCCCTGCCGCAAAGAGCATAATCCCTATGGAAAATACAAATCCGAATGCCGCCGGCGAAGCCGCTATTGCGCCCGTTACTCCGGCGAAGAAGAGACAAGCAAAAAAGCTTGCCATCATACCTATGCTTGACGGATACACTCCTATTGCCGCGAATACCCCGAAGAAAAACAGTATTGACCACAGCATATGATTTCGCTGCGGATTACCCTTTTCCGTGCCGTAATAACCGCCGCGCGCATTTTGAGGACGGGGAGAGGCACCGATTACATCGGACGCCTTGGTTTCATATCTCGGATTGCCGTTTTTTTCTGCGCCGTATACGGCGTCGGCTTTTTTCGGCTCGTCATTAAGATATTGCGCGGCGCAGCTTTTGGGGTCACCGAGCTCCGAGCAAATCTGCTCCTCGCTTTTACCCTCGCTCGTGCCGACGGAGAAGTGTTCTTCAAAGTCGGCTATTATATCGTCGCGCTCCTCGGCCGGTAAAACGCCGAGCAGGTTGTAAAGCTGTTGTAAAAATTCGATCTTAGTCACCGTTTTCACCTCCTAATAAAGTAGACACGCTCTTTGTAAAGTCCTTCCACTCGTTTTCCAAAAGGCGTTGTGTGTCATAACCCTTTTGAGTCAGACGGTAATATTTCCGCGCGGGTCCCGATGTGGATTCGCGCAGGTACACTTCAAAATACCCCTCGGCTCTGAGCCTTTTAAGAAGCGGGTATATAGTGCCCTCCGAAACGTCTATCTGTTTACCGACGGTGTCCGCAAGCTCGTAGCCGTACTTGTCGCCATTCTTTAAAAGCGACAGCACGCAAAGCTCCAGAACACCTTTTTTAAATTGCGTATTCATCAAACTCTCCTTTCCGGCGAAGCTGAAAACGCCTGTATTGCAGCCGTGAGCCTTGCGGCACAAAGACGCGCTTTATGTGCGGCTGCTCCGTTCTTTTAATTGCATTATAACACCCACTACCTTGCAATGCAATATACTTTGCGATATTTAATAATTTCTTAACATTTGTGCAAAGTTTGTCAATGATTTTATACCGTTACCGTATAATCCGCCGTATTTTGCGGTAAAAAAGCCGATAACAAAACCTCCTGCGGCAGTTTTTGCTTCTGCCGCAGGAGGTTTGCGTATTGCGAAAAGTCCGTAACAAACATCAATTGCTTAAAACGAAATGTCGGAAACGAATAAACGGAAAACAGCAAACAATATGCCGAAATACAGGATTATATATCATTTTTGTCAATCACTTGCTGTTTGCAATTGCAGTGTCAATAAGCTTGTTAAGCTTTGCCGCCTGTTCGGGTGAAGTTATTGCACCGACTATCGGCTGACCCACTATATTGCCGTTTTTATCGACAACATATGTAGTCGGGTAAGAATACAGTCCCGATGTGAACTTTCCTGCCTCGCTGTTTGTGTCAAACCAAATATTTTTGTATGTTGCGCCTTTTTTTGACAAAATATCTTTTGCCTCGGAAATCTCCTTTTTATTGCCGTCAAGAGTAAATGAATTTATGCCGACAACCCCGCCGCCCTTTGCGGCAAGCTCCTTGTTGAGTGCCTCCAAATCCGCAAGCTCGCTTACGCAAGGTTTGCAGGAGGTGAACCAGAAGTTGACTACCGTTACGGTGTTGCCCGAGAAAAGGTCGCTGCTGTTTACGTCGTTGCCGTCGAGATCTTTACCGTTAAAGCTCGGAAATTTCATAAGCTTGCTCGCATCGCCTGCCATTCCGGCACTCGCCGCGTCAACGCATTCCCCGCTTGACGGCTTTTTCCCGCAGCCGGGATATTTTTGCTCCAGAATCGTAAGTTTTCCTTCTATCTCCTTAATCTGCTCCGCCGCAGCTTTAAGAATTTTATATTCATCTGCGCTGAAATCGCTCTTGCTCCCCTCTACCGTGCTTAAAAGGAAATCTCCGTAGTTTGTGCCGTCCTCAATCATCGGCGTATTTTTATTTGCCGATAAAAACACTTTTTCCCAAAGAGCCGAATTATTCGAGAGAATATCGTTTTCGGCTTGCAAAAGCTTATCGTAAAGCTTCGCAGCCTCGTCTGCGTCATTCGGCTCTTGTGCCATTAAAGTTTTAATATCGACATTGCTTTTTTTCTTCTCCGTTTTGTCGGCGGAGCACGCCACAAGGCCCAGCACAAGCACAAATGTCATAATAATTGCTGAAAGTTTGGTTGCTTTTGAAAATTTCACAGTTATTCCTCCGTTTTCTTACCTATTTTGATTTTTTATCATTTTTCGGCTTTTCATTGCCGCTTGAGAGTGTTTTCGGCAAATTGAAACCGTATCGAAAGCTTACCGCCTCCGTCGGACAGACACTGATGCACTTGCCGCAACGTATACATTCTGCGTGGTCGGGCGTTTTTGTAATATCAACGTCCATTTTGCACGCGCCTGCGCATTTTCCGCAGGAGACACATTTATGCTCATCAACCTTTATTCCGAACAGCGACACCTTGTTCATCAGCGCATAAAACGCGCCGAGCGGACAAAGCCATTTGCAAAACGGGCGGTAAAACAGTATGCTCAAAAATATGATTGCAATTAAAACCGCCAGCTTCCATGTAAACAGCGAGCCTAAAGCCGAACGTATTCCCTCGTTGACTGCCGCGAGAGGAATTGCACCCTCAAGCACACCCTGCGGACAAATATACTTGCAAAAAAACGGGTCACCCATTCCGACATCGTTTACAATCAGTGCCGGAAGCAATACGACCGCAAACAACAGCACCGCATATTTTAAATATGTCAATGGTTTCAGTTTTTCGGTTGACAGCTTTTTGCACGGGATTTTATGCAGTAAATCCTGAAACCATCCGAACGGGCAGAGAAATCCGCATATAAATCTGCCCAAAAGCACGCCGAATAATATCAAAAAGCCCGCTATATAATACGAAAACCGAAACTTTGACGAACCTGCCACTGCCTGAAACGAGCCTATCGGACACGCTCCGGTTGCCGCAGGACAGGAATAACAGTTAAGTCCCGGCACGCAAACCGCCTTGCCGCCGCCCGTATAAATGCTGCCCTTTAAAAAATTCGGCAGGTGTATGTTTGTTGCGAGCGTTGCCGCCGCCTGCACAAATCCTCTGTATCGGGTCAGTAAATGCGACGGCTTTTTCTTTTTCTTTTCCTTTTCCTTATCCAATTCCCACACACTCCAAACACAATCTTATCGCTTTTGCAAGTACGGTATCCGCTTCGCCTCTCATAGCACCGACGCACACCATCGCCGCCCCTGCAAGCAGCATAACACATTGAATTACGGCTTTTTTTGCCCTTAACAAACCGTTCGCTCCCTTCATTTTTGCCTCATTATATCACGGCGGGCATAAATTCTCTGTTAAAAATTGAAATTTAACAGAGATTTTATACTTTTATGTTATAATAACCTCACGAAACGAAAACAAAATCAAAGATTTTGACCGTTTCGGAGAACATTGAATGACTAAATTGCGGCTTTCGCCGCTGCACTTCGTGCGCTCCTGCTGTCGCAGGGAATTTATGATAAAATAACCTCACGAAACGAAAACAAAATCAAAGATTTTGACCGTTTCGGAGAACATTGAATGACTAAATTGCGGCTTTCGCCGCCGCACTTCGTGCCGCTCCTGCTGTCGCAGGGGAATTTATGATAAAATACTTATAATTGAAAAAACAGACAGGAGAATCGCGTATGCACATTTTAGTTGTAGAAGACGAAAAGGCTCTTTGCGACACCATCGCACGCAGTTTAAGGCGTCTCGCTTACAGTGTAGACTGCTGTTACGACGGGCAAAGTGCTTTGGATATGCTCTCGATAGAGAAATTCGACCTTGTTGTATTGGACCTTAATCTCACCGAAAAAGACGGTTTAACCGTTCTTAAAACACTCAGGAAAGATGATAAAGACACAAAAGTGCTGATTTTGTCGGCTCGGTGCGAAGTTGCCGACAAGGTTAACGGACTTGACGCAGGAGCAAACGACTATCTGACAAAGCCGTTTCATTTGGACGAGCTGGCGGCACGAATCCGCAGTCTGACGCTCCGCTGTTTCACTCAAAACGATGTTGTCTTGTCCTGCGGCAATCTCCTATTTGATACTAAATTGAGAAAGGCGTCCGTTTCGGGCGATAACCTGACGCTCACAAGAAAAGAAACCGAAATTCTCGAATACCTCATACTCAACCAGGGGCGTCCGATAAGTCAGGAGGAATTTCTTGAACACGTTTGGGACAGCAGTATAGACGACTTCAGCAATTCCATAAGAGTTCACATCTCATCGCTCAGAAAAAAGCTTCGCGCCGCTTTGGGATACGACCCGATACATAATCGCATAGGGGAAGGCTACGTGATGGAGAATAAAAAATGAAGAATTTATCTTTACAATGGCGAATTACAATAATGACCGCATTTTTAATAGGTATCACCTGCGTGCTGATGAATTGTTTTATCGGCTATTCCGGCAAGCGATATATGGACTCCATAGGCAGTAAAATATCCGCTTGCGGCGATACGCAGGGCAGTGAGCCCGATTCGTTTAATCCCGAAAGCGAGGACGGTGACAGAGACCTTACAATCATAGTGAACGGTGCTCAAGAGTCGTTTAACACAACCAATTGGTATATAACGGCAGCAGTAACTCTGTTCGGCGGTGTGCTTGCGTATTTTGTCAGCGGTCAGGCACTGAAGCCGCTTCGTTCTTTCGCTTCGCAAACGGAAAAAGTTCAGCCGAATAATCTGTCCGATATGAAAATCAGCAAGGACGTCTTGCCCGAATTCAAACAATTCAGCCATTCTTTTAACAATATGATTGAACGGCTTAACGAGGGGTTCACGGCGCAGCGGCAATTCACGGGGAATGCCGCACATGAGCTGCGCACACCCCTTGCCTTAATGCAGGCACAAATTGAGCTTTTCTCCGTTGAACACACAGATATAAAACCCGAAACGGCGGAATTTTTGAGACTTTTACAAGAGCAAACGGAACGTATGTCGCAGATGACGAATACCCTGCTTGAGATGAGCGAGCTTCGCAACATTAAATGCAGCGACAAAATACAGTTAGCTCCCATGACAGATGAAGTTTTTGCCGATCTCGCCCCGATTGCCGATGAAAAGAATGTATCTCTTACACGCGACGGCGATGCTCTCATAATCGGCAGCGATACATTGATTTACCGTATGATATTTAACCTCACCGAAAACGCCGTCCGTTACACCCGACGCGATTCGGTAATTAACATTTCGATAGTCTGCAACGAAAACGACGTTCAAATACGCGTAAGGGACAACGGTCACGGAATCCCCGAACAGTACAGAGAGAGTATTTTCCAGCCGTTTTTCCGTGTTGACAAGGCGCGCAGCAGAGAGCACGGCGGAGTGGGTCTCGGGCTTGCGCTCGTATGGGAAATTGCCGCGCTTCACGGCGGTTCCGTCCGAGTCGAAGATTGCTCGGAAGCCGGCACGGTAATGCTCGTTACACTTCCGAAAAGCGAAAAATAAACGTACAGTGTTTTCTCGCCGAAAACCCGCAAAAAATCCCTCCCGATGGCAAAACATCGAGAGGGATTTTTAATCCGAATATACGGTATTTTATTTTGCATTTCCCTTCGCTGTGCGCCGAATAATTCACGCTCGCACGGCATATCGGGGCTCTTTTTTCATCGGCGATCCGAGCGGTGCGGTCTTCTGCCGAAGTCGCGTCTGCCGCCTCTGTGCTGATTTTCCTCGGAGAGGTCGTTTTCGGGGGTGAGACCCTCAACCTCTATAAGAGCCTCGCGGCGAGAGAGATTGAGTCTGCCCTGCTCGTCCTTCGGGAGAACCTTGACGATTATCTCATCGCCGACATTTACAACGTCCTCAACCTTTTCGGTGCGCTTAACGTCGAGCTGGCTGATGTGAACCATACCCTCTACTCCGGGTACTATCTCAACAAACGCGCCGAAGCTCATAAGGCGTGTAACGATTCCCTTGTAAACAGCGCCTACCTCGGGGCCGTTAGCTATTGTATCGACAATGAAGATTGCCTTCTTTGCATTGTCAAGGTCAATCGAGGAAACAAATACCTGACCGTCCTCGCTCACGTCAACCTTGCAGTCGCACTCGGCGCAAATCTTCTGAATTACCTTGCCCTGCTTGCCTATTACGTCGCCTATCTTATCGGGGTCAATCTTGGTGGTGAGCATCTTGGGTGCCCACTTTGAAAGCTCCTTGCGCGGCTCGCTTATAACGGGAAGCATTATTTCGTCAAGTATATAATTTCTTGCCTTGTGAGTCTTTGCAAACGCCTCTTTGATAATTGCGGGAGTAAGACCGTGAACCTTAAGATCCATCTGAATTGCGGTTATACCCTTTTTGGTACCTGCAACCTTGAAGTCCATATCACCGTAGAAGTCCTCAAGACCCTGAATATCAACCATGGTCATAAAGTCGCCGTAAACGCCCTCGTCACCTGTGATAAGTCCGCAGGAAATACCTGCAACGGGAGCCTTTATCGGAACGCCTGCCGCCATAAGTGCAAGTGTGCTGCCGCAGACAGAGCCCTGTGAAGTAGAGCCGTTTGACGAGAGAACCTCGGATACTACGCGGATTGCATAGGGGAACTCATCAACCGACGGGATAACGGGAAGAAGAGCCTTCTCGGCAAGTGCACCGTGACCTATCTCACGTCTGCCGGGGCCTCTTGAAGGCTTGGTCTCGCCTACCGAGTAGGACGGGAAGTTGTAGTGATGAATATATCTCTTTTCCTTCTGCTCGTCAAGGCCGTCAAGCTGCTGGCAATCGCTCATGGAGCCGAGTGTGGCAACCGAGAGAACCTGAGTCTGACCTCTTGTGAACAAACCCGAGCCGTGCGCTCTTGCAAGGAGGTCGATTTCGGCGTTGAGCGGACGAATTTCGTCTATGCCTCTGCCGTCGACTCTCTTGTGCTCGTCCTTGAGCCATGAGCGAACAACGTGCTTCTGAACAAGATACATAATCTCCTCGATCTTGCCCTCATTGCCCTCGAATCTCTCATCAAATTTCTCGTGAACAGCCTCGTATATCGGCAAAAGAGCCTCGTCGCGGACAAGCTTGTCGTCTGTATCAAGAGCCTTTTTGACATCCTCTATGCAGAAGTCCTCAATCTCCTTCATAATGTCGGGATCGGGGTCGGAGGATTCGTAAGCGAACTTCGGCTTGCCGATTTCGTCTACAATGCCCTGAATGAACTTTACGATTTTTTTGTTTTCCTCGTGACCTGCCATGATGCAGTCGAACATAAGGTCATCGGAAATTTCGTTGCCGCCTGCCTCAATCATGGCAACAAGGTCTGCCGTTGAAGCAACGGTAAGGTTAAGGTCGGTCTTTGCTCTCTGCTCAAGAGTCGGGTTCAATACGATTTCGCCGTCAACAAGTCCTACGTTAACGCCGGAAATCGGGCCGTCCCACGGAATATCTGAAATTGCGATAGCGGTTGAAACGCCTATCATCGCGGCAATTTCGGGGCTGCAATCGGGGTCAACCGACATAACGGTTGCAACCACGGAGCAGTCATTGCGGAGATCCTTCGGGAAAAGCGGACGAATGGGGCGGTCTATACATCTTGATGTGAGAATCGCCTTTTCGCTTGCTCTGCCCTCGCGACGCTGGAATGAGCCGGGGATTCTGCCGACGGAATACATCTTCTCCTCGTAATCAACGGAGAGCGGGAAGAAATCAACGCCCTCTCTCGGCTTTGCCGAAGCCGTAACGGTGCAAAGCACGTTTGTGTCGCCGTAGCGAACCATTACAGACGCATTTGCAAGTCCTGCCATTTTGCCGGTCTCAACCGAGAGCTTTCTGCCGGCAAATTCGGTTTCCCAAACCTTGAAGTTTTTGAAAAACATCTTTTTTACCTCTTTTTCTTAAATTTCCGAGAGGCACTTCCGGTTTTAGCAATAAATGCGACCTTTAAGATGAAAATTTAAAGATTCCATTTACCGCTAAAGCATCGGATAAACGCCCCGTCGGATTTTATTTTATATGCCCTTTACGCCTGCCGTAAAAAGCAATTCAAGGCAAGCGGTAAAAAACCGCTTGCCTTAAGTGCGAAATTATTTACGAAGACCGAGCTTATGAACGATTGCACGGTATCTTTCGATATCGATTTTCTGAAGGTATGCGAGGAGGTTACGTCTGTGACCTACCATTTTAAGAAGGCCTCTTCTTGAGTGATGGTCCTTGTGATGCTCCTTGAGATGCTCGGTGAGGTCGTTGATTCTCTTGGTAAGAACAGCGATTTGAACCTCCGGCGAACCGGTGTCGCCCTCGTGAGTAGCATACTCTTTCATAATAGCCTGTTTTTCTGCCTGTGTCATTTTTTTCACCTCATTAAAATATTCGCCTCGAACGTCACAGTTAAAGGACAGGTGAATACCGGAAAAACTCGGTTTACGCCAAAAACCGTGCCGTCGAAACAGCCTTTGTATTATATACCGTAAGCGGCAATTTGTCAATACCGCTTTTGTGCGCGCATTTTACAGCGAAAAAGGTCGATGCCCGTTAAGACACCGACCCGAGCTTTAATTGACCGTTGTGCCGGCAATGCGGCGTTTATCAGTCGGAAAGCGGTCTGCCGTCTGCATCCGGCAGCTTACCCTGATAGGCGTTTATGCCCTCTACGAGCGCCCATATCCAAATGGCGAGGGGAGCGACGTATGTCCAGCTTAAAAGCAAGGATACGCAAAGCTGAATAATGCCTTTTTTGGTATATCCCAAATAGAAATTATGTATGCCGAGCTGCCCGAGGAAAATGGCAAGAAGCAATGCGACGATTTTTTTCTTATCGCTCACCTGCGGTGCCGCCGAGGGTGCTGCTCCGGGCATCGGCCCGTATGCTCCCGTGGGTGCTGTCGTAGATGCTCCCGTTGCAGCTGCCGGTGCTCCGCAGCCGGCGCACACAGCCGAACCCGGCGCAATCGGCTGTCCGCAATTGGCACAGAAGCCGGTTCCTTCTCCTTTTTGTGCCCCGCAGGCAGCGCAAAAAGCGTGGTCGTCATTTAACTGCGCTCCGCATTTTTTACAAAACATACATACACTTCCTTTTATTTTTTATCGTTTTTGTACAACGATGTTAACATATCCTTGCTTTTTTGTCAACAAATTTGCAACAAATCGTTGAAAATTGTCAAAATCCGACGTTTTCATAAATTTTAAATAAAAAATAAACCCCCGTTTCCTCTTTAAACAGGGGAACGGGAGTGGAAAATATACCGGTTTCGGGTAAGACGCTTATTTTATGACGTCCTTACCGCCCATATACATTCTGAGCGGCTCGGGAATGCGCACGGAGCCGTCTTCATTGAGATTGTTCTCAAGGAAGGCTATGAGCATTCTCGGCGGAGCAACGACGGTGTTATTAAGAGTGTGTGCAAAATAGTTGCCGTTTTCGCCCTTAACCCTTATGCCGAGTCTTCTCGCCTGAGCGTCGCCGAGGTTTGAGCATGAGCCAACCTCAAAATATTTTTTCTGACGCGGAGACCAAGCTTCAACGTCAAGGCTTCTGACCTTCAAATCGGCAAGGTCGCCGGAGCAGCACTCAAGGGTGCGCACCGGTATATCGAGCGAGCGGAAGAAATCAACGGTGTTGTTCCAGAGCTTTTCGTACCACATATCGCTGTCCTCGGGCTTGCAGACAACAACCATTTCCTGCTTTTCAAACTGATGTATGCGGTATACGCCTCGCTCCTCTATGCCGTGCGCGCCGACCTCCTTGCGGAAGCAGGGCGAATAGCTTGTGAGAGTTTTGGGAAGCTCCGCTTCGGGAGTTATGGTGTCTATAAACTTGCCTATCATCGAATGCTCCGACGTACCTATAAGGTAGAGGTCCTCGCCCTCGATTTTATACATCATATTTTCCATTTCGGAGAAACTCATAACGCCGTTAACAACATTTCCTCTTATCATAAACGGCGGAACGTAATATGTGAAGCCTCTGTCTATCATAAAGTCGCGCGCATATGAGAGCACCGCAGAGTGGAGTCTTGCAATATCTCCGCAGAGATAGTAAAAGCCGTTGCCGCTCGTTTTTCTTGCGGAATCAAGGTCGATTCCGTGGAGCTTTTCCATAATGTCTACGTGATAGGGAATCTCAAACGGCGGAACATACGGCTCACCGAAGCGTTGAAGCTCTACGTTTTCGCTGTCGTCCTTGCCTATCGGAACATCGTCGCCTATGATGTTAGGTATAACCATCATTCTCTTTTTGATTTCCGCTGAGAGTGTTTCTTCGCTGCCTTCGAGCTCTTCAAGCTCCTTTGCGAGATGCGCAACCTTTTGTTTTGTCTTTTCCGCTTCCTCGCGCAGACCCTTTGCCATAAGGCCGCCTATTTCCTTGCTTATCTTGTTCCTTGAGGCGCGGAGCTCATCGGCTCTCTGCTTTGACTCACGGAACTTTTTGTCAAGCTCTATTACCTCGTCTACAAGCGCGAGCTTTTCCTCCTGGAATTTCTTTTTGATGTTCTCTTTTACGAGATCCGGATTTTCTCTTACAAGCTTAATATCAAGCATTTTTCTTCCTCCGAAAAATTAAAATTCAAATTATTCAAGTGCTTCAAGCTGCTCTGCAAGCTTTTTTAAATCGTCCTTGCCGAAGAACTCTATTTCTATGCTGCCGCCCGAACCCTTGCCGTTATATACCTTAACCCTGCGTGCCAAAACTCCGGCCAGCGCAAGCTCAACCTCGTCGTAAAAGGTGTCGCGTTTTTTCTTTCTCTTTACCGCCGCCGTGCCGCCGTTTCCGGCTTTTTTGGCAAGTCGCTCCGTCTCGCGGACGGATATGCCGTTTTTGACTATCGTATCGGCTATACTTTTCATCTCGGCCTCGTCCTCGACGGCCAAAAGTGCCCTCGCGTGACCCATTGAGATTTTACCGTCCTTCAAAAGGGAACCGACGCTGTCGGGAAGATTCAAAAGCCTGAGTGAATTTGTAACCGCCGTACGCGATTTTCCGAGCTTTTGAGCCGCCTGTTCCTGAGTGAAGCCGAAGGTGTCGATAAGGGTTTTTATACCCTCCGCCTCCTCTACGGCATTGAGGTCCTCACGCTGCAAATTCTCGATAAGAGCAAACACACTCTCCTCTTCATCGGTCATCTCGCGAACGGTAACGGGAACTTCATAAAGCCCCGCAAGCCTTGCCGCGCGGAAGCGACGCTCGCCTGCGACAAGACGGTAGCTGCCGTCGGGCATTAGTCTTACCAAAAGCGGCTGCAAAACCCCATGCTCTCTTATGCTGTCGGCGAGCTCCGAAAGAGACTCCTCGCTGAAGGTCTTTCTCGGCTGACCGCGGTTCGGCTCAATATCGTTTATCGAAAGCGTCGCCTTTTCTCCGAGCTCGTCATCCATGGTGTTTGACTGCATAAGTGCCTCAAAACCCTTGCCGAGCCCGCCTTTTCTGGCTGCCATCTTATTTCCTCCCCTGCTTTGTTTCGTTGTATTTTTCAACGTCCTTTTGATTCTCGGTCTCAAAGAGACTTTTCTGCATATATGAAATTACGACGTCCTTTTCGTCGTTTCTCGCGACTATAACGTAAACGTCCATATATTCCCAAATTGTTTCGCGCTTGCCTATTTCGCTCTGTATCTCTATTCCGTCGGGACCGTAGATGCCGCGGAAGATAGTGACGGCGTTCTGATATGAAACTCCGTCGGACGAGGATACCACATACTGCACCTCGACAAGCTGATTGTTTGTATTGAAGATGTAATAAACAACTCTGTCGAGTCCGTTTTTAAATTCGTTTACCTTTACGTCCTCGGTCAAAAACATCTTATCGTTTCTTGCGTAAACCTGTGCCGCCTTGCCTACGGAAATCTGAACCTGGTCGGTTGTCATTCCCATCTGTACGCCGTAAAAGGTGAATTTATCGGGCTCAAGCTTGATTTCGCCTCTTTGAGACTTGGCGGTCTCTGTCTTTTCGCCCGTCACGCCCGACGGCTCAAAGGTGCGCCTTTTCCCGCACGAGGTCAGCAAAAGTGATACGACAAGTATAAGAACAGATATGGATGCGATAGTTCTCCTCATTAGTTTTCCCTCGCTTGCTTTTTAATGAATTCCTCTGCAAAATCCGCATAAGCCGCCGCTCCCTTTGAATTGCGGTCATAATACATTACCGGTTCGCCGAAGCTCGGAGCCTCGGAAAGCCTGACGTTACGCGGTATGGTTGATTTATACACCTTTTGCGGAAAGAACTTCTTTACCTCCGCAACTACCTGCGACGTCAAATTCAGTCTGCCGTCGTACATTGTCAGAAGCACGCCCTCAAGCTCTATCGACGGATTGTAAAGCCTCTTAATCTGACGGACGGTGGACATAAGCTGCGCGAGCCCCTCAAGTGCGTAGTATTCGCATTGTATCGGCACCAAAAAGGTGTCGCTCGCACACAGCGCGTTTATTGTTATTATCCCGAGTGACGGCGGACAGTCAAGAAAAATGTAGTCGTAATCCTCCCAGACATCGGTGAGAGCTTTTTTGAGAAGACTCTCGCGCGAGTCCATACCTATCATCTCGACCTCGGCACCGGCGAGGTTCATATCCGACGGCAGCAAATCGACATTGCGGAATTTCGTTTTCATAACGACTTCAGAAGCCTTTACGCCGTTTATGAGCATATCATATGTTGAATTTTCAATGTTTCTCTTGCTGATACCGTAGCCGCTTGTGGAATTGCCCTGCGGATCTATATCGGCGAGCAGAACGCGCTTGCCGAGAGCGCCGACTGCGGCGGAAAGATTGACAGCCGTGGTCGTTTTGCCTACGCCGCCCTTTTGGTTTATCACGGAAACGGTCTTTGCCATACCTTATTTATCACTCCTGTTTCAGAGGCTTATACCCCGTTTGAATACACTATTTAAAGTATAACACAAACATCGCCCAATTCAAAGAGGTATTTTATTATTGTGTCAGATTTTCGGTGATATTTTCCGAAAGTCATCGAAGGTTTCACGTGGAACATTGCATTTTCGTTGTTTTTGCCATATTGTTTCACGTGAAACAATATGCGTTTTCCGTACGGTAAAAGCCGCAAAGCAAAACGGCGACCGAAAAGGCCGCCGTTCTGCTTGTGGATGTGGGGTGTGAAAGAGAAGGATATGGGTATTTAAAATGCGGAACGGCAGGGGTAGTACCGTTCGGCGCATTTTACAAGATTGTCAGACGGCTTCGCCGTCTCCGGGCAGAGAAATTCTTATCTGCTCGATTTTCGGAATACGCACCGTGTATTCAACGTACTCCTCCGTCTCGCTCTTGGCTGCGTCCGCGTCGATACCTGCCCTGCGTATCGCCTCTACCGCGTGATTGAGAGTATTTATAAAAACTCTTATGTCGCGTATGCCTTTAATGGGATTTTTCTTTTTCCTGCGATTGAGCATTTGCTCGATAAGGCGCTCGCTCTCCTGAACATTTAAGTGTCGGTCGGTGATAATTTCGAGCGCCCTCTCGCGCTGAACGTCGTTTTCGAGAGTAAGCAATGCCCTCGCGTGACGTTCGGTAAGCCCGGCTTTTTCGATTGTGTACCGCATTTCCTCGGGGAGCCGCAAAAGTCTCAGCTTATTTGAAAGCGTGGACTGCGCCCTGCCGAGCTTATCGGCCGCCTCCTCGCGGCTCATTGAATACTTTTCAACAAGCCTTTGGACCGCTTCGGCCTCCTCAAAGAAGTTGAGGTCCTGCCGCTGCAGATTTTCAATCAGAGATAAAACGGCAGAGCTTTTTTCGTCTGCGTCCGTCTCGATTGCCGGAATTTTTGTAAGTCCGACGAGCCTTGCCGCACGGAGCCTGCGCTCACCGGCAACCAGTTCAAACTTCACGTTTTTACCGTCCGTTCTTCTGCGAACCGTTACAGGTTGAAGTATTCCGTTTTGCCGTATGCTTTGCGCAAGACCCTCAAGCTCGTCGTAATCAAACCGTTTCCTCGGTTGATCGGGGTTCGGCAAAATACTGTCCTGCGGCAGCAGTAGCACCTGTGCCGCAGTTTTGATTTTGTCTTTTGACTTCAAAAAAATCACCTCCGCAGTGCTTGTCCTTGCTTAAAGAATAGCACCGTGAAGGTGTACTTGTAAAGAAAATTCGTTCGTCTAAAATCGCGTATCGGTGCGGTTAAAACCCATTATCCCAAAGGATTTTTAGAAATTTTTGCCGAAGCGCGAGGATATTTTGACGGAGTTTGCGATATCTTTTTTATGATCAATATTCTTCTCCTTGTGTTTTCAACCAAATCAAACACATTGTCCGACTCTATTTTGCCGCCGAGAATACGAAGAGAAGCCGACGCAGAGAAAATTTCGTCATCGGAAAAAGCCGATTTCATAGAGATGAAAGAGCCTCCCTTTTTAATAAAAGGTATGCAATATTCGCAAAGGACGGGCAGAGACGCCACAGCCCTCGCCGTTGCAAAGTCGAATTTTTCGCGGTACAGAGGGTCTTTTCCGGCTTCCTCGGCGCGGCTGTGAAGAATATTGCCGTTTAAGCCGACCTTCGAGAGGACGCTTTCTATAAAGGCAAGCTTTTTACCCGTTCCGTCAAGGAAGGTTACGTCAAGGTCGGGTCTTGCAAGGAGCAGCACAAGTCCCGGAAAGCCTGCCCCCGTGCCGACGTCAATAAGCCTTGCGCCCTCTTTGAAATCGACATATTTAAATACGGAAAGGCTGTCGGCAAAATGCTTCACCGTCATATCGTCCGGCTCGGTTATCGCCGTCAGATTAAATTTTTTGTTGGTTTCAAAAAGCAGTTCGGCGTAAATATCAAAACGTTTAAAGGCGTCATCGTCGATTTTAACACCCATATTTTCCGCTGTTTTGTAAAGCAAATCTCTGTTTAACATTATTTGCCCTCCTTGGCAAGGTAAATGAGCAAAACCGATATGTCGGCAGGTGAGACGCCGCTTATTCTTGAGGCTTGACCCACATTCATAGGCCGTATTTTAGAGAGCTTTTCTCTCGCCTCAAGCCGCAGTCCGTCTATCTTATTATAATCGGTTTCGGGCGGAATAGCTTTCACCTCGAGTCGGCGCATTTCGTTTATCTGTGCCGTCTGCCGCACAATATAGCCCTCATATTTAAGCTCAATTTCAACCTGTTCAAATATCTCACGCGGAATATCGGGTCGATTTACGTCGAACGGGGTCAAATCGTCATATGTTATCTGCGGACGCTTTAAAAGCTCAACCGCTTTAACGCCGCGCGGCAAGGGAGATGTTCCACGTGAAACAAGCAGCTGCTGCAGCTCGTCAGTCAGAGGAATCGAAGTATCTTCAATCCTTTTGCGTTCCGCTCTTATCATCTCCTGCTTTTTAAGAAGCCGTTGGTATTTTTCTTCGGAGACAAGTCCGATTTCGTAGCCGAGAGGTGTCAGGCGCATATCGGCGTTATCCTGCCTCAGCAAAAGTCTGTATTCCGAACGCGAGGTCATCATTCTGTACGGGTCGGAGCAGCCCTTTGTCACAAGGTCATCTATCAGCGTGCCTATATACGACGATGCGCGGTCAAGTATAAAGGGTTCCTTACCCTGAGCCTTTCGCGCGGCATTTATACCGGCTATAAGACCCTGCGCCGCGGCCTCCTCATAGCCGGAGGAGCCGTTGAACTGCCCTGCGCCGAAAAGTCCGTCGAGGTCGAGAAATTCGAGCGACGGCTTGAGTGCGAGCGGATCCACACAGTCATATTCAATAGCATACGCTGTTCTCATAACCTCAACGTGCTCAAGTCCCTTTATCGTTCTCAAAAATTTCAGCTGTACCGCCTCGGGGAGTGACGAGGACATTCCCTGCAAATATAATTCCTCCGTGTCGAGTCCGCACGGCTCAACAAAAAGCTGATGGCGTTTTTTATCGGGGAAGTGCATAATTTTGTCTTCAAAACTCGGGCAGTAGCGCGGCCCCACGCCGTGAATTTTTCCGCTGTAAAGCGGCGAATACTGTATGTTATCGAGAATAACCTTTTTTGTTTCGTCATTTGTATACGCTATATAGCAAGCCGCCTTGTTTACGGGCGGAGTGTCGGTGTCAAACGAAAACGGAGTTGTTGTTTCGTCGCCCTCCTGCTTTTCAAGCACCGAAAAATCCACGCTGCGTCGATTTACACGCGACGGAGTGCCCGTTTTAAACCGTCTGAGCGGAATTTTCATATTATAAAGTGCCTTTGAAAGCTCATTTGCCGGGAACATTCCGTCGGGGCCGCTCTCGTAGGAGACGTCGCCTATGTAAACTCTGCCGCCCAAAAATGTTCCTGTCGCAAGAACAACACACTTTGCACTGTAAATTGCCTCAAGTCGCGTCTTTAATCTCCAAAGGCCGTCCTTGCCGCGTGACAAATCAACTATTTCCGCCTGCTTAACGTCAAGGTTTTCCTGAAGCTCCAATACGTGCTTCATATATTTTGAATACTCCCTGCGGTCAATCTGCGCGCGCAGCGAATGAACAGCCGGTCCTTTTCCGCGGTTGAGCATACGCGACTGTATCTCGTTTTTGTCGGCAGCTTTTCCCATTTCGCCGCCGAGAGCATCTATTTCTCTTACAAGATGGCCCTTTGAAGTGCCGCCTATCGACGGATTGCACGGCATATTGCCTATCCAATCAAGGTTAATGGTAAAAACTATTGTTTTTGAGCCGAGCCGAGCCGAGGCAAGACCTGCCTCGATACCGGCGTGACCGGCGCCTATAACGGCAACATCATATTCTTTTGCAAAATATTCCATAATTTATCTCCGTCACTTGCCTACACAGAATTGCGAAAAAATCTCGTTTACCACGCTTTCGGTGGCTTTTTCGCCTGTCAAAACCATAAGATTTTCTATTGCGGAGTCTATGCAGACTTGAATTGCGTCTCTTGTGACGCCTGTTTTCTCGGCATTTTCCGCCTCACAGAGTGCCGAATAAGCCTTTTCGCAGCAGGACAGCTGTCTTTCGTTCATCAAAAGAGCCGCGGTCGTGTCGAAATTTGCCGTTCCGAGTATTTTTTCGATTGTTTCACGAAGTAAATCGAGTCCCGAATTATCCTTTGCGGATATATAAACTACATTTTCGAAGTTGCGTTTTATTTCATCTTCGTCGATTTTCGGCTCCAAATCCGTCTTGTTTATAACGGCGAGACAGCTTTTGCCGGAGCACAAATCGAAAATTTCCCTATCTTCGTCGGAGAGCGCACAGGACGAGTCAAACACGGCAATGATAAGCTTTGCAGCGGCGATTTTTCTTTTGGCTCGCTCAACGCCTATGCTCTCAACGGTGTCATCTGTTTCGCGTAGACCTGCCGTATCCGCGAGACGAAGCGTGACATTGCCTATCGTAACGGTTTCCTCAACTATGTCGCGCGTTGTGCCGGCAACCGACGTTACTATGGATTTTTCGGTTCCCGTAAGCATATTCATAAGAGTTGATTTGCCGACGTTCGGTCTGCCGACTATCGCCGTTTCGGTTCCCTCGGTTATCGCCTGACCTGCGTCAAAACGGTTTAAAAGTTCTTTAAGAGCTGCTTTTGACGAGGTAACTGCATCTAAAATGCTCTCGTCTGTGAGGTCCTCGATTTCGTCGTCGGGGTAATCCACCCACGCCGCAAGAGCCGCATTTATCTTTAAAAGGACATCGGTAATCTTGTGTATTTCTTTGTAAAGGGCACCCTCAAGTGCCGAAAAAGCGGCTTCGCCCGCCTCCTTGCCGTGAGCCGAAATAATACCCATAACGGCCTCTGCTTTTGTGAGGTCGGTCTTTCCGTTTAAGAACGCACGCTTTGTAAATTCTCCCGGCTCCGCAGGAACCGCGCCGTTTTTGAGTGCCGCTCTTAAAACCTGCTTTGTTATGTAAAGGCCGCCGTGGCAGGAAATCTCCACAACGTCCTCGCCCGTATAGCTTTTCGGTGCTCTGAATACGAGCGCAACGGCCTCGTCAATGGGTTTTCCGTCAAAAAATACCCTTCCGAACGCCGCTTTGTAGCCGCTCAGTTTTTTTAATTCGATACCTTGTACGGTTTTGAAGATGCTATCGGCTACATTCAGGGCGTTTTCGCCCGAAATTCTGACTATTCCTATGCCTCCTGCGGCAAGACCTGTTGAAATAGCCGCGATTGTACTCATAAAATCACCACTTTTATCTGTTTGGCTTTGTATTTTCTGCGAACCGGCAAAAAATCCTGCCCGCCGCGCCGCCTTTAAAATCAATAAATTCTCAGAGCTCGGCTTTGATATTTTAAAAAGCAAAAGCACCGAAACATGCTGTCCGCATATCCGGTGCTCTTAAAATCTGATTATTTGTTTCGTTAACGAAGTTTTCGACAAAAATGCGGTTCAAATGTCTAAAACTCTTTCGATAATGAAGAAAACTCAGAATTATTCCTCTGTATTTTTCTTAATTTCGATTTTTCCGTAAACCGAAACGCCTGCAGCGTCGTTCTTCTGTTCGCGGTCCGGAGCAACCTGCGGAACATAGGGCTCGCGCTTGGGTCTGCGGTCATTTCTTCCGCCGCGGCCTCTGCGATAATTTCTGTCGCCGTAGCTGCCCTTGCCGCCGTTTTCGGGAGCAATTACAACTCTGCGGTCAAGGTCCTGCCCTACCGAGAACGAGGTTGCACCCTCAACCTCCTGAACGGCAGTATGAATAATTCTGCGCTCATAGGGGTTCATCGGCTCAAGGGTTATATTTCTGCCTGTACGAACGGCTCTTGCAGCGTCCTTTTTGGCAAGAGAAACAAGAGCACCCTTGCGCTTTTCACGGTAATTGCCGATGTTTATGGAAACGCGCTTATAGCCCGAAACACCGCGGTTTGCAACCATTCTTGCAAGGTACTGTATAGCGTCGAGAGTCTCGCCGCGTCTGCCTATTACTATGCCGTAATCATCGCCGCAGTCAAGCTCAAAAACAATTTCCTCGTCGTCTGCAAAGGTTTTAACGCTGCATTCGGGAAGTCCGAGACCCTTGACGATTTCCGCTATATAAGAAGCGGTTTTTTCGTACTCGTTTGTCTCCTTCAAAGAAGCTTTTTTCTCCTCTTCGGTCTTTTCTTCTTTTTCGACCTTACGGGTGTTTTCCTTTTTGGCTTCCTTTTTTCTGTCTTCGACCTTTTTGGGAGCCGAAGCGGGTTTTTTGTACGTATTCTTTTCGGAAACGGGTTTTTCCTTTTTCTCGGGAACGTCAACCCAAACCTTTACCTCGGCAGGCTTTCCGCCGAAAATACCGAAGGTCTTTTTCTGCGGCATCTGTAAAACTTCTATATTATATACGTCGTCCTCTGTAAGACCGAGCTCCAAAAGGGCGGCGGCCTTAGCGTCCTCTATGGTGGACGCGGATTTTACCGATTCTTTAATCATTTATATACACCATTCTTTTTTAAGATTTCATCTCGGCTATTTTTTTGATATTAGCCTCTTTTGAGCGTCGCTCAACGGTTTCCTCAACCATCAGCTTTGCGAGAACCTTCTGCGGACTGTGGGTTATATTGAGAACCACCATCTGCGCAAAGGAAACAACGGTAGACATAATTACATATATGCCGACAACAGTCGGGAAGAGGAATGCAAAGTAAATCTGCATGGCAGGTGTGAAAAGCATCATGCAGCCCATTGTCGGATTTTTTGACATTTCCGGGTTTAATTTTTTCTGACGAAGAAGGGAATAAACGCTCATGGCAAGCGACAAAACGCCGGTTATAATCGGTATTGCCCAATAAACGTCAAATACCCTGAAATTCGGAGTGTGCGAAAGGTCAAGTCCGAAAACGGTAAATCTCTGTAAGAATAAATCAACCTTTGATATCATCTCGGGAGTAAGACCCGCAACGGAATTACGAATGTCGCTCCAATGCTGAAGAGCATAAAGCTCTATTCTGAACGAAGCACCCTTTGCCTCCGTCTCGGTGAGCAAGGGCATAACGGCTTCCTTAATTGAAGAGAGCACATCGCCTCTGATATTCAGAACCATTGAGAAGGGGTGATAGTTGACCTGGAAAAGACCGGTCATAACTATAAGCTGTATAATCATCGGCATACAGCCGCCGCCCATGGCGCTAAAGCCCTCGCGGCTGTACAGGTTTTGTGTTTCCTCCTGAATTTTCTGCTGATTGCCCTCGTATTTTTTCTGAATACGTCTGAGCTTCGGCTGAAGCCTTGCCTGCTTAGCCTGAGCCTTTTGCTGCTTTACGGAAGAGGGAAGAAGGCACAGCTTTACTATGATCATAAGGCAAACTATCGAGAGAAGATAGTTGTCCGTCATGGCATAGAACAGGGAAATCACAAAGCCGAAAGGAATTCCGAGAATTTCATATATTTTACTTGTGTTCATTAAATTCCTCCGAAGGGAGTAAAAGCTTAATCAAACTTAGCCCTTTTTCTTATTTCGTTTTTCGGGAACAGGGTCAAGTCCTCCCGGAAACAGAGGATTGCACCTTAAAAGACGCCATACTGCGAGTAAACCGCCGCGAATGATACCGAATCTCTCAATAGCCGTAACGGCATATTGCGAACAGGTCGGGTAATATCTGCATCTCGGCGGAAAAAGCGGGGAGATCTTACGCTGATAAAATCTTATCATTTTAATTGCAAGCTCTTTCATTTCTTTATGGCTCCCGCTTTTAGGAGTTGTTCTGTCAAGACTTTTTGAATATCGGTACTTTTCAGGTATTTTGTTTTGCCTCGCGCAACAAAAACAAAATCCCAATTTCCGCAAATACTTTCTTCAACAGCCGAATACGCCGCTCTGATTATCCTCTTTGAGCGATTTCTCTGTACGGCGTTGCCGGTCTTTTTGCTTACGGTTATACCTATACGACAAATTCCCGCACGGTTTTTTAATAAATAAATAACCAGTGCAGGATCCGTATAAACCTTTCCTCTGCCGTAGAGGCGGAGGAAATCACAGTTACGATTTAGTGTTACCGTATTTTTCAAAATGCTTACCTTTTAATAAGATAACTGCTTTCTGCCCTTAGCGCGGCGTCTTGCAAGCACTTTTCTGCCGTTTTTGGTGGCCATTCTTTTTCTGAAACCGTGTTCCATCTTGCGATGGCGTTTCTTAGGCTGATAAGTTCTAAGCATTATTTTTTCGCTCCTTTACTCTGAAATAATCTGCGAGAAGTTATTATATACTAAAATCCGGCTTGTTGTCAACTTTTTTTTAATATTTACGCTTCTTCAAAAGCCCTATATATATATATACATTTATAATTACTCCATTTATTTTAAGAAAATATTGAAAAAATATTAAAAATGTGCTAATATACATATTGTGCAAATTATTGCCTGTAAGCACCGTAATTTAATTTTGCGGTTTTTATGTGTTAATACTTTAAAAGCACCTAAAATGTTAAAATAATCCGATTGTACCGCTGTAACGGTAAATTTGATATTTTTTTATTTTGTTTTCGGAGTGTGAAAATATGGACTCGTTTTCCGAGATATGGTCCGCAGCGTGCGATTATATGAAAGAAGCACTTAATGTCAGCGACGTTGCCTTTAATTTGTGGATATCTCCGCTTGTTCCGGAGAGCTTTGACGGGCAGACAGCAAAATTTACCTGCCCCACATCATATAAAATACAGATAATCACAACGAGATACGACGGCGTTATAAAAGAAGCTTTGACGGCTGTTATGGGTTTTGACGACATAGAGGTTATTTACCTTTTTAAGCCGCAGGAAACCGATGACGAAAAGGAGCAGAGTGAAGAAAAAAATCACCTGTCCTCGCGTGACAGCACAAGCACGTTTGAAAATTTCATAGTCGGCTCAACAAACAAATTTGCATATGCAACCGCCTTAAATGCCGCAGAGCATCCGGGCGAGGAATACAATCCCCTTTTTATTTACGGCAAGAGCGGACTCGGCAAAACCCATCTTTTAAAGGCAATTAAAAACCGTATGCTCGAAAAAAATCCGTCGGCAAACGTTTTATATACAACGAGTGAAAATTTTACAAACGACCTGATTTATTATCTCGGAAAAAAGAATATGGGCGAATTTCACGACAAATACAGAAATGTCGATGCCCTTTTAATAGACGATATTCAGTTCATAGCAAATAAAAAGAGTACCGAGGAGGAATTTTTCCATACCTTTAATGCTCTTACCGAGGTAAATAAGCAAATTGTTTTGACGTCCGATAATCCGCCGGACGAAATACCCACTCTTCAAGACAGACTCAAAACGCGTTTTAACTGGGGTATGATGGCGGATATAACTCCGCCGGATCTCGAAACGAGAATGGCTATCGTAAAAAGCAAGGCAGACAGCCGCGGTCTTGAGCTTCCGAATAACATAGTGGAATTTATAGCCGAGCAGGTAAAATACAATGTTCGTCAGCTTGAGGGTGCGGTAAATAAAATCAACGCTCTAACAAGGCTTGCCGGAAAAGAACCCTCCATAGATATAGCCCGTGACGCCATAAAAGAGGTGCTTAACTTCAATCAGCCCATTTCCGTCACCATAAACAATATCATAAACAATGTCGGAAACACTTTCGGAATATCGCCCGAAAACATAATGTCCGACAAGCGCGATAAAAATATCAAAGACGCAAGGCAGGTTTCAATGTACATAATCCGCGAAATTACCGGAATGAAGCTTGTGGATATAGGAAACGTATTTAACGGCAAAACGCACTCAACCGTAAACCACTCAATTGAGGTTATCGAAGACAGAATGAACGAAAATCCTGTGTTTAAAAAAACGGTTGAAGATATCATTAAAAATATGCAGGAGTTTTAAACAAGTTTTGATTTTAAACATACGGGTTTTGAACAGTTAATTTTTGTCTGTTGATTGAACATTTTTTCAACACGAAAATAACAACCGAAAAAACGTGATTTTTTCTTGTGTATAAACAGCTTTGAGAGTTTTAAACATTTCGTCGCGCACTAATAATGATACTATTTATATATTTTATTTATTTTATTTTGAAAGGAAATCCTTTATGAAATTTGAATGCAACACACATATCCTCTCCGATATATGTTCAAATGTTCAGAGAGCAGTTTCTCAAAAAACATCAATACCGTCTCTTGAGGGAATTATGATAAAAGCCGAAGGAAACACGGTTACTCTCACTGGATATGACCTTGAGGTAGGAATGATAACGTCGGCCGACGCCGATGTAAAGGAAAACGGCAGCATTATATTAAATGCAAAAATTCTCTGCGACATTTTGAGAAATCTTCCCGAGGACAGAGTTTCTTTTGAAGCCGACGAGAGACTTTCATGTAAAATAAAGAGCGGTGAGGCCGAATTTACTCTTGTGGGAACAAGCTCAGCCGAATATCCTGAGCTGCCCTCGGTCAACGGAGGCTTCCCCGTTGTTATCGACAGCGAGATATTAAAGGATATGATAAGAAAAACAATTTTTGCGACAGCCGAAAACGACGCAAAAATAGTACATACGGGCGTCAGATTCGAGATAAGCGAAAACAATATAAGACTTGTTGCGGTTGACGGCTTCCGTCTTGCGATAAGAAACGAAAAAATAGACTATTCCGGCGAAGAAAAGATATTTGTTGTTCCGAAAAAAACGCTTAACGAGGTTTTAAAGCTCTCCGCGGGCGAGGACGGAAAAATATCAATGAGCATAGGCAAAAGGCACATAACATTTAAAATAGGCGATTATGATATTGTTTCACGTCTTTTGGACGGAGAATTTTTAAACTACAAGGCTGCTATTTCCGGAAATTCCACGGGAACGGTAAAGGTAAGCGTCAGAAATCTTATAAACAGTATCGAGAGAACGTCTCTCATTATAACCGACAGAGCAAAAAGCCCAATCAGATGCATTTTTGACAAGGATATGATTAAAATTTCGAGTGTTACCGTTCTCGGCTCGGCAAACGACAGAGTTCCCGCCGAAATGACCGGCGAAAAGCTTGAGATGGGCTTTAATAACAAATTTTTACTTGACGCGCTCAGAGTTTGTGATACCGATGAAGTAATAATAAAGCTTTCAAGCCCCGTTCATCCCATAATTATAGTTCCGACGGACGGCGACAGCTTCCTCTTCTTAATTTTACCGGTAAGGCTTAAAACAGAATGAAAAAAGTAATTAAATTAAAGGCAAAAATTGCCGAAAAAGAAGTAAAACAGATATTTATAGATACCGACTTTATCCGCCTTGACGCGGCACTTAAGCTTTGTGACGCGGTGGGCTCGGGAGGTATCGCAAAAATGATAATTCAGGACGGCGAGGTCAGAGTTAACGGCGAGGTCTGCGTTCAGAGAGGCAAAAAGCTTCACGGCGGAGACGAATTCGGCTTTGACGGAAAATATTATGAGGTCGTAAAAAAATGACGGTAAAAGAGCTTTCGGTCGCGGATTACAGAAATATTGAAAAAATAAATATTACCCCCTCCGAGAGCGTAAACGTCATTTACGGAGAAAACGCTCAGGGAAAAACCAATTTGCTTGAGAGTATATGGCTCTTTACGGGCTGCAAGAGCTTCCGTTCAAAAAGAGACAGGGAGCTTGTGAGGTTTGATGCGTCATACGCAAAAAACGAGATGACCTTTTTCGCAAAGGGACGCGAGCAGTCTGCGGTTATTTTTATAGACAAAAAGCGTACCGCCATGAAAAACGGCGTAACGCTGCGTTCCCCTGCGGAGCTTATAGGCGAGTTTTACGCGGTTATATTTTCTCCGTCTCATCTGTCACTCGTAAAGGACGGGCCGGTTTTCAGAAGAAAATTTCTTGATACGGCTCTGTGCGAGATAAAGCCGTATTACGCCAAGGCACTCGCAAAATACACGCACACACTTTTTCAGAGAAATGCGCTTTTAAAGGACATTCAGTTTCACAGCGAGCTTTACGATACACTTGACGCCTGGGACGATAAGCTTTCGTCTTACGGTGCGGCGGTAATATCGGAGCGAATTAAATACACGGCTCTCTTGAGTGAATTTTCCGCAAAAATATACGACGGACTGTCGGGCGGCAAAGAAAAAATGAGCGTTGAATATACCGACAACGCAAAGGTATATTTGGACGATCCGTATGAAATAAAGGATTTTCTCTTAAACAGACTCAGAGAGACGCGGCGCGACGATATTTACAACAAGATAACGTCGATAGGTCCTCACAGAGATGACCTTGACATTAAAATAGACGGCCTGTCGGCACGCAGCTTCGGCTCACAGGGGCAGCAGCGCTCTTCGGCACTGTCTTTAAAGCTCAGCGAATCGGAAATCATAAAGGAAATAACGGGCGATGAGCCGGTAATACTTCTTGACGACGTGATGAGCGAGCTTGATTTAACAAGGCAGGATTATATTTTGAACAACATAAGCGGAAGGCAGGTTTTTATAACCTGTTGCGACCCGAATACCGTTTTGCGGCTGTGCGAGGGCAAAACCTTCCACATAAAAAACGGCGGAGTGATATAATGTATATTTTGATAAGTCAGGACAAGGCAATTACAACGGACGGAATACTCGGCATATTTGACCTTGACAACACTACCGTGAGCAAAGCTTCGCGCGAATATATAAATTACGCGGAAAAAAGCGGAGAGTGCGAAACGGTGTCGTTCGATTTGCCGAAATCCTTTATAGTAAAGGTAACGGGCGGCAAAAGAAAAGTATATATATCACCGTTTTCAACAAGCACTGTTTTCAAAAGATTAAAGCAAGATTAAAAATTTAAGTAAATTTTATTCGGATTATGTATAACTGACGGAGGTTTTGTATGTTCAGCGAAAACAACGAAAACATAAACGAGGAAAAGAACGACGAGGTAATGGATACCGTCGTTACCGAGGAATACGGCGCGGAGCAGATTCAGGTATTAAAGGGTCTTGAGGCCGTAAGAAAAAGACCCGGTATGTACATAGGCTCGACGGGACCGAGAGGTCTTCACCACCTTGTATATGAGATTGTCGATAACTCAATAGACGAGGCTCTTGCGGGCTACTGCACTCATATCGAGGTTGAAATACTCCCCGGAAACGTGATTACCGTCAGAGATAACGGACGAGGAATCCCCGTTGACATCAACGAGGAGGAGGGTCTGCCTGCCGTAACGGTGGTTTTAACGGTTCTCCACGCCGGCGGTAAATTCGGCGGCAGCGGTTACAAGGTTTCGGGCGGTCTGCACGGCGTCGGTTCATCGGTAGTTAACGCTCTTTCCGAGTGGTTTGAAATCGAGGTAAGCAGGCAGGGTCACATATATCATCAGCGTTTTGAGCGCGGCGACGTAAAGAGCGACCTTGAAATAATCGGCGACACAAACGAGACGGGTACATTTATTAAATTTAAGGCCGACCCCGAAATATTCACCGAAACTACGGAATATGATTTTGAGACACTTCAAAAGAGACTCAGAGAGCAGGCGTTTTTAAATGCCGGACTTTCAATCTCGCTTACGGACAAGCGTGATGAGGACAACATATTAAGCGAGGTATACTGCTATGAGGGCGGTATTCGCAGCTTTGTGGATTACATCAACAAAAGCCGCGGGCTTACACCTCTTCACGAAGATATAATGCATTTCTCGGTTGTTGACGGCGACCGCAGCGCGGAAGTCGCAATGTCTTACAACGACGGCTACAACGAGATAATATTAAGCTTTGCAAACGATGTCCGCACAATAGACGGCGGTACTCACGAAATGGGCTTTAAAACGGCTCTTACGAGAGTGTTCAACGACTACGGCAAAAAGTTTAATCTCATAAAGGACAGCGACAAAAAGCTCTCCGGCGACGACGTAAGAGAGGGTCTTACCGCGGTCATAAGCGTAAAGCTTACCGAGGCACAGTTTGAGGGTCAGACCAAGGGCAAGCTCGGAAACACCGAGATAACCGGTCTTGTTTCAAAAATGCTCTATGATAAGCTTATGACCTATCTCGAAGAAAATCCCTCCACGGCAAGAACCATACTTAATAAGTCGCTCGACGCTTCAAGGGCGCGCGAGGCGGCAAGAAAGGCGAGGGACAATGCGCGCAGAAAATCTGCGCTTGAGAGCAACTCTCTCCCCGGCAAGCTTGCCGACTGCACCGATAAAAATCCCGAAAATACCGAGCTTTACATCGTCGAGGGAGATTCCGCAGGCGGCTCCGCAAAGGGAGGAAGAGACAGAAACACCCAGGCAATTCTCCCTCTTTGGGGCAAGATGCTCAATGTTGAAAAGGCGAGAGTTGACAAGGTAATAGGCAACGAAAAATTAACTCCCGTAATTTTGGCTCTCGGCACCGGCATAGGCGATGATTTCGACATCACAAAGCTGCGTTATCACAAGATAGTTTTAATGGCGGATGCCGATGTTGACGGCGCGCACATCAGAACTCTTCTTTTGACCTTCTTTTTCAGATATATGCGTCCGCTTATAGAGCACGGCTATGTCTATATAGCTCAGCCGCCGCTCTTTAAGGTGTCAAAGGGCAAAAAGCACTTCTACGCTTTCTCCGACGAGGAGCGCGACGAAAAAATAGCGGAGCTCGGCGGCAGCTGCGACGTTCAGAGATATAAGGGTCTCGGTGAGATGGATTCGCAGCAGCTTTGGGAGACCACAATGGACCCGAAATACAGGACTATGCTCAGGGTAAATCTTGAGGACGCCATGGAGGCGGACGAGACCTTCTCCGTTTTAATGGGCGACAAGGTTGAGCCGAGACGTGAATTCATTGAGAAAAACGCGAAATTCGTTCAGAATCTTGATATATAAAAGAGGTAGAATATGAGCACAAACAAAGATACCGGGCATCATTCGGAATACGTGCCGCTTGAGGACCAGAAAATCATAAATGTCGAGATAAACAAGGAAATGAGAAAATCCTTCCTCGACTACTCAATGTCGGTAATAGTGTCACGTGCGCTCCCCGATGTACGCGACGGCTTAAAGCCCGTTCACAGAAGAATTTTATATACTATGTATGAAAACGGTCTGTATCCCGAAAAGGCATACAGAAAGTGCGCCGACACGGTAGGCTCCGTGCTCGGTCGCTATCATCCGCACGGCGACGCGTCGGTATACGACGCCATGGTTCGTCTCGCACAGGATTTCTCAATGAGGTATCCTCTTGTTGACGGTCACGGAAACTTCGGTTCGGTGGACGGCGACCCGCCTGCCGCTTACCGTTATACAGAGTCGAGAATGAGCAAAATTTCCATGGAAATGCTCACAAATCTCGACAAGGACACCGTGGATATGATGCGAAACTACGACGATCGCTTGAATGAGCCGGTGGTTTTGCCGTCACGCTTCCCGAACCTTCTTGTAAACGGCTCTACGGGTATCGCCGTAGGTATGGCAACAAATATTCCGCCGCACAATATGCGCGAGGTAATAGACGGCATTTGCTGTCTTATAGACAATCCAGACGCCACGCTTGAGGATATTATGGAGCACATAAAGGGCCCCGATTTTCCGACGGCCGGCATCATAATGGGCAGAGCCGGCATACGCGCCGCTTATGCAACGGGCAGAGGCAAGGTAACGCTCAGAGCGCGCGCAGAAATTGTCGAAAACGAAAAGAACGGCAGATTTAAAATTGTCGTTACGGAGCTGCCGTATCAGGTAAACAAAGCACGACTTATCGAGAGCATCGCGGAGCTTGTCAAGGATAAGAGAATAGAGGGCATTTCCGACATCAACGACTATTCCTCCGACCGCGCGGGCATGAGAATGGAAATAGACCTTAAAAGGGACGCAAATCCGCAGGTCATTTTAAATCAGCTCTATTCGTATACTCAGCTTCAGATTTCCTACGGTATAATTCAGCTTGCCATAGTTGACGGTGAGCCGAAAATCCTCACGTTAAAGCAGATTCTCGAAAAGTATATAGATTTCCAGAAGGAAGTCATCATAAGAAGAACCAAATTCGACCTCAAAAAAGCACTCGAAAGAGAGCATATTTTGGAGGGTCTTGCGCGCGCAATCGATATAGTTGACGAGATTATAGCAACAATTCGCGCTTGTAAGGGCGGTCAGGCAGAGGCAAAGGCCGCAATTATGGAGAAGTTCGATTTCGACGACGTTCAGGCGGCCGCCATTGTCGCTTTCAGACTCGGACAGCTCGCAGGACTCGAAATTCAGAAGATCCACAACGAGATGGAGGAGCTTCAGTCAAAAATTAACTATTTCAATGAGATACTCTCCTCCGATGAAAAGGTGCTCTCGATTGTAAAGGACGAATTGTCGGCAATCGGCAACAAATTCGGCGATGACAGAAGAACCGAAATCGTAAATGTCAGCGGCGAGGTCGATATAGAGGACCTTATCCCCAATGAAAATTGTGTGTTTACTCTTACCACTCTCGGTTATATCAAGCGTCAGAGCGTCGATACATATCAGACGCAGCACCGCGGCGGCAGAGGCGTAAAGGGTATGACAAGGCGCGAGGAGGACGTTGCCGAGACTATGTTCACCTGCTCCACGCACGACTATATAATGTTTTTTACGTCGGAGGGCAAGGTTTACAGGCTGAAGGGCTACGAAATCCCCGAGGGAAGCCGTAATTCAAAGGGAATGAACATTGTCAACATTCTTCCTCTCGGCGCGGATGAAAAGGTCACCGCCATGATAAGAGTTCCCGAGTTCGGTACGGAAAAACTCTATCTCTGCATGCTCACCAAAAACGGCGTTATCAAGCGTACCGAGCTTGACGCATATAAGAACGTCCGCAAAAACGGTATATTCGCGATAAATCTCGACGAGGGCGACGAATTGAGATTTGTAAAGCTCACCGACGGCGAAAAGCAGATACTCATAGCTACAAGGAAGGGTATGTGCATAAGCTTTAACGAAAATGACGCGCGCTGCATAGGCAGAACCGCAAGAGGCGTTAAGGCTATAACTCTCTCCGAGGGAGACGAGATTGCCGGTATGTGCGTTCCCGAGGAAAACAAAAAGGTACTCACCGTTTCCGAAACCGGCTTCGGCAGACGCTCCGAATTTGACAATTACCGTGTTCAGTCGCGCGGCGGCAAGGGTCTTATCAACTATCACACCGAGACTTACGGTGATGTTGCGGCGGTTGCCATGGTCGGCGAGGACGAGGACGTAATTATGATTTCGTCCGACGGTATCATAATAAGAATCCCGGCTAAGGATATCAGCGTTTTTGCACGTCCGTCAAAGGGCGTCCGCGTTATGAAGACAAACGAGGGTGAAAAGGTTGCCACGCTTTCAATAACCGAGCATGAAACCGAGGATGAAAGCTCCGAGTCCGACGCGGAGAACGACGGCGAAGTTCCCGTGACGAACGAAAATGCCGAGGGCGAAAAGGCGGCAGAAGCAGACGAGAGCAAAGAAAATCCGACGGAAATCGGGTAATTCCGCAAAAAGTTATAATTTTATTAACATTTCATTTACTTTTACAATATATAATTACAGAGTAATTCGGCAGGTGCTTTTTATCTGCCGAAAACCTCTGTTATGAAAAAAGGAAATTGCTATGAACTATAACAACAACGGATATTACGGCGGCAATTATCCACCGCCCGGCGGAAACTATCCGCCTCCACCGCCGTATAATTGGCAGTATGACCCACTCGCACAGGAGAAAAAGAGGGAAAAGAAAAATATTTCCCGCATAAGCATTACCGTGGGACTTGCGGTTATCGGCTTTACGCTTTTAAGTATGGTTTTAGGCGTGCTTTTGCGCGCAATACCGGGCTTTTTGTCGGAATATAAGGGCAACGCGTCCTTCAGCATATATTTTGATATGGTATATTCCGTTTTTATAATAGGAGTGCCGTTTTTCGCGGCAATGTCATATTTAAAATCCAAGGACGCTCTGCCCGCGGTTTTGCCGCTCGGAACAGCCAAAAACACACCCGTGTTTTTCCTGCTTGTTTTTTCGGGACTTATGGCGTGCATAGCCGGCAGCTATGCGTCGAGCATTTTCGGAAGTATCTTTCAAAACCTCTTCGGCATAGAATTTACCATGGCGGAGGACGGCATAAAGCTGACAACGGCGTCCGTTATATTGCCGTATATCGTAAAGACCGCTGTTTTGCCGGCTCTCATAGAGGAGTTCGCAATGCGCGGCGTAGTTATGCAGTCGCTTCGCAAATACGGCGATTGGTTCGCGATTATTATGTCGTCGCTTGTCTTTGCGCTTTTGCACGGCAATATGGTTCAAATTCCGTTCGCCTTTATCGCAGGTATTGCCATAGGCTATGCCGTTACGGTAACGGGCAGTATGTGGACGGGCGTTTTGATACATTTTCTCAACAATCTTGCGTCGATAGTTATGCAGATAGGCATTGATAATTGCTCCGAAACCGTGTCGTCTGTAATTACGATGTCCGTTGTCTTTGTGATAATGATAATCGGCATCATATGCGCCGCGATATATTTCAAAAATTATTCACACGCTTATCCGCTGAAAAACGGCGAGAGTCTCGTCCTCTCATGGAATGAAAAAACGAGAGCCTTTGTGGTGACGGCACCCATGATAATAGCGATTTGTCTGCTCTTGTGGGAAACTGCCATGTATATTGAGTTCTGATATGGATAAAAATGATTTTATGCGTCTTGCCCTGCTCGAAGCCGAAAAGGCGTTTCTTGACGGCGAGGTGCCCGTCGGCGCGGTCATAGTAAGAGACGGCGAGGTTATTTCAACGGGCAGAAACCGCCGCGAAAAGGGAAAAAACGCCCTGTGCCACGCAGAAATCGAGGCGATTGACGGTGCCTGCCGTGCGCTTTCGGGCTGGAGACTTCCGAGATGTGAAATGTATGTCACACTTGAGCCGTGCCCCATGTGCGCCGGTGCGATTATAAATTCAAGAATCGAAAAAGTGACCTTCGGCGCATACGATGAAAAAAACGGCGCCGCAGGGTCAAAAATAAATTTGTTTGAGGTTCCGTTCACGTTCCGTACCGAATATGAGGGCGGCGTGATGGAGGAAGCTTGCAGGAGAATGCTCTCGGACTTCTTTTTGAAGCTTCGGGAAAAAAGAAAAGAGGAAAAACAATGAGCGAAGGTTGCACACATGACTGTTCTACCTGCGGTGAGAACTGCAGCGAGAGAAAAGCAGAGGATATGAAGCTTCGTCAAAACGATTACAGCAATATAAAAAAGGTTATAGCGGTAGTCAGCGGCAAGGGCGGCGTAGGCAAGAGCCTTGTGACATCGCTTCTTGCCTCGGCTTCACAGGCGAGGGGCTTTGAGACGGCGGTTATGGACGCCGACGTCACAGGTCCGTCAATCCCCAAGGCATTCGGTATACACGAGCGCGCCATGGGCAGCGACGAGGGAATGTTCCCGGTCGAGAGCAAGACGGGAATAAAGATAATGAGCATAAATCTGCTGCTCGAAAAGGAGGACGCTCCGGTAGTATGGCGCGGCCCCGTCATTTCGGGCGTTATAAATCAGTTCTGGCAGGAGGTTCTCTGGGGCGACGTTGACTATATGTTCGTCGATATGCCCCCCGGCACGGGCGACGTTCCGCTGACGGTATTCCAAAGTCTTCCCGTAGACGGTATTATAATTGTCACAACTCCGCAGGATCTTGTTACCATGATAGTAAAAAAGGCATACAATATGGCAAAAATGATGAATGTTCCGATAATCGGACTCGTCGAAAATATGAGCTATTTTGAGTGCCCCGACTGCAAAAAGAAATACAATATATTCGGCGAGAGCAAAATAGACGAGGTGGCAAAGGAACTCGGCGTTCCGGTGCTTGCCCGTCTGCCGATAGACCCCAAAACCGCTTCGCTTGTGGATAAGGGCGCGGTGGAGCTCTGCGACGACAAGGCAATAGCTCCCATAATCGACAAGCTTCCGAAATAAACGGCAAAATACTGTATTCTTTGCCGAAATGCGACGCTTTGTCCGGACATAAGACAACATCTACAAAAACACCCGTACTCTTTGCGGGTGTTTTTTCAATATTAAGTATTGAACTATGATTGTATTAGATGTTATAATAACACTAACTATAATGGGAGGTAATATCAGTATGGCAACAGATGAGAAATTTGCAAAAGAGGGCCTGACCTTTGATGACGTTTTGCTTATCCCGGCCGAGAGCGACGTGCTCCCCAAGGATATTGACGTTTCAACCCGCCTTTCAAAGAACATAACGCTCAACACGCCGGTATTAACGGCGGCCATGGACACCGTAACCGAAACGAGAATGGCAATAGCCATAGCGCGTGAGGGCGGCATAGGCATAATTCACAAGAATATGTCCATTGAGGCTCAAAAGAGTGAGGTGGACAAGGTTAAGAGAAGTGAGAACGGAGTTATAGTAAATCCGTTTTTCCTGCATCCGCAGAACACGGTAAAGGAAGCGGACGAGCTTATGCACCGTTACAGAATTTCGGGTGTTCCCATCTGTGACGACAGCGGCAAGCTTGTAGGCATACTCACAAACCGCGATATGCGTTTTATGTCCGACTATAATGTGGAGATTGCAGGCGTTATGACGAAAGACCATCTCGTCACCTCTCACATCGGAACAACGCTTGACGAGGCAAAGCAGATTTTGATGCGCCACAAGATAGAAAAGCTCCCGCTTGTAGACGAAAACGGCTACTTAAAGGGACTTATCACCATTAAGGATATTGAAAAGAGCGTTCAGTACCCGAATTCCGCAAGGGATTCTCGCGGCAGACTTCTCTGCGGTGCGGCTCTCGGTGCCACAAGCGACGTTCTTGACCGCGCTGCGGCTCTTGCCGAAGCCGGCGTTGACGTTCTCACGCTTGACTCGGCTCACGGCCACAGCCATAACATATTGAAATCCGTCGCCAAGGTAAAGGCGGCTTTCCCGAATATCACGCTTATTGCCGGTAACGTAGCTACGGCAGAGGGCACAAAGGCACTTATCGACGCCGGCGCAGACTGCGTCAAAGTAGGTATAGGCCCCGGCTCAATATGCACAACGCGCGTAGTCGCCGGTATCGGCGTTCCGCAGATAACGGCAATCTATGACAGCGCAAATGAGGCTTCAAAGCACGGCGTTTCAATAATTGCCGACGGCGGCATCAAGTATTCGGGCGAAATAGTCAAGGCTATCGCCGCAGGTGCTTCGGCGGTTATGGTAGGCTCGCTTGTCGCAGGCTGTGAGGAGTCCCCCGGAGACAGCGAAATTTATCAGGGCAGACGATTCAAGGTTTACCGCGGAATGGGCAGTATAGCCGCCATGAACAACGGCTCTAAGGACAGATATTTCCAGGAGGACAACAAGAAGCTTGTTCCCGAGGGAATTGAGGGCAGAGTTCCTTATAAGGGAACACTCTCCGACACTATCTTCCAGATGATGGGCGGTCTTAAATCCGGTATGGGCTACTGCGGCTGCAAAAATATAACCGAGCTTCAGACTAAGACGAAGTTCATAAGAATAACCAACGCAGGTCTTAAAGAGAGCCATCCGCACGATGTGTTCATAACAAAAGAGGCACCCAACTATTCCGTTAATTTATAATTCGCAAGCAGCGTGAAATAAAAAAATAAGGAGAAAAAAATGTACGCAGATATGATGGATACGATAGGCTTCGTATCAAAATATGATGAAGAAGTGGGCAAGGCTATGAATTTGGAGCTTGCCCGTCAGCAGAGAAACATAGAGCTTATAGCGAGCGAAAACATCGTTTCGCCGGCAGTTATGGCGGCTATGGGCAGCGTTCTTACAAACAAGTACGCCGAGGGCTATCCCGGCAAGCGTTACTACGGCGGCTGCGAGGATGTTGATATAGTGGAAAACATCGCGCGCGACAGAGCTAAGAAGCTTTTCGGTGCCAAATTCGCAAATGTTCAGCCTCATTCGGGTGCTCAGGCGAATATAGCTGTATACTTTGCTCTTCTTAAACCCGGCGATACCGTAATGGGTATGAATCTTGCCGAAGGCGGCCATCTCACACACGGCTCACCCGTAAATCTGTCCGGTAAATATTTCAACTTCGTCCCCTACGGAATTAACGAAGAGGGCTATATCGATTACGACGAGTTTGAGCAGAAGGCTCTTTCCTGCAAGCCGAAGATGATCGTTGCCGGAGCTTCCGCTTATCCGCGCATCATCGACTTCAAGAGAATTTCCGAAATAGCCAAAAAGGTCGGCGCATATCTTATGGTGGATATGGCTCACATAGCGGGACTTGTTGCCGCCGGACTTCATCCGTCACCCGTCCCGTATGCTGATGTTGTTACGACTACAACCCACAAAACTCTCCGCGGCCCGCGCGGCGGTATGATTCTCTGCAACGACGAGGAGATAGCAAAGGCCGTAAACAAGGCAATATTCCCCGGCACGCAGGGCGGCCCGCTCATGCACATAATCGCAGGCAAGGCTGTTTGCTTCGGCGAGGCCTTAAAGCCGGAATTCAAGGAGTATCAGCAAAAAGTTCTCGACAACTGCAAGGCTCTCGCAAACGGTTTTACAAAATACGGTGTAGATTTGGTTTCGGGCGGCAGCGACAATCACCTTTTGCTTCTTGACCTTCGCTCGCTTCACATAACGGGTAAAGAGCTTGAGCACAGACTTGACGAGGTTTACATCACCGCCAACAAGAATGCCATCCCCAACGACCCCGAAAAGCCGTTTGTAACAAGCGGTATCAGAGTCGGAACTCCGGCAGTCACCACACGCGGTCTTGACGAAGCGGATATGGAAAAAATTGCCGAGTATATATATCTTTGCGCCACCGATTTTGAGGGTAAAGCAGACTTCATCAGAGAGGGCGTAAACGATATTTGTGCGCGTCATCCCCTTTACAGATAATTTTTAACTAAACGAAGAACGGGGGAAGGCTTAACGCCGTCTGAGGATGAGAGATGTCATAATCGCAAGCGCAAACCGCAAATCCGCGGAGCATATAAAGAGCATTCTCCAGCGGGATTTGCTCTTTGTTTCGGAAATATATCAGTCCGGCGCGGAGGTGCTCTCTTACGCGAGCATCAGACCGGACGCGGTAGTTGTGTGCGGACGTCTGTCCGACGGCTTACCGGCAGTCTCTCTTGCGGAAACGCTTCCCCCCGGCTTCGACGTTGTACATTTGGTGTCGTCCTCGGACGCATATCAGGGCTTCGTGAGCAATATGGTGGAGCTTACCATGCCGCTTGACAGGGTTGAGTTTGTATCTGTCGTGCGGACGCTTACTCAGCTTTCGAGTGATATTACATCACGCAAAAAAACACGCTCCGTCGAGGAAAACGACCTTTTGACGCTGGCAAAACAACGCCTTTGCGAAAATTACGGTATCTCGGAGCGCGAGGCACACAGGAAAATTCAGAAAATGAGTATGGAGCAGGGCGTCCGCCTTATGGACGTCGCAAGAAAAATTCTCGAAGAAGATTAGTTAGGACGAGGTGGTTTCTTTGAAATTCACAAAGATGCAGGGCGCAGGAAACGATTATATATACGTAAACTGCTTTGAGGAAAAGGTTTCCGACCCCGAGAGCACGGCTGTAAAAGTCAGCGACAGGCATTTCGGAATAGGCTCGGACGGGCTTGTTTTGATAGAGCCGAGCGACAAAGCCGATTTTAAAATGGATATATACAATGCCGACGGTTCAAGGGCGAAAATGTGCGGCAACGCGACAAGATGCGTTGCAAAATACGTGTGTGACCGCGGCCTTACAAATAAGGATGAAATTTCGCTTGAAACGCTCAGCGGAATTAAATATATAAAAGTTTTCAAGGGTGACGACGGCAAGGTAAAAAGTGCCAGAGTCGATATGGGAGCACCCGTTCTTTCCGGCAGAGAAATCCCCACGCTGTTTGACGGCGACAAGGTTGTGGGTGAGACGCTGCACCTCGGCGGCGAATTGGGCGATAAAATCGTTACGTGCGTTTCAATGGGCAATCCGCATTGCATTACCTATGTGGACGACGTAAAAACGCTTGACCTCGCAAAAACAGGTCCTGTTTTTGAAAACAACGAGATGTTCCCCGACAGGGTGAACACCGAATTTATACATATAATAAGCGAAACCGAATTTGATATGCGCGTTTGGGAGCGCGGCTCGGGCGAAACACTTGCCTGCGGAACCGGAGCGTGCGCCTCCGCCGTGGCAAGCGTGCTGAACGGCTACTGCCTCAGAAATACCGACATCAAGGTAAATCTCATAGGCGGTACACTCTATATAAATTGGACAAATGACGGCAATGTGCTGATGACCGGCCCGGCTGCCGAAGTCTGCACGGGCGAAATAGACGTGTAATTTAATTTGTTACGGAGGACAAAATGAATATTAACGAAAACTTCCTTAAAATCGAAAGCAGCTATCTTTTTTCAAATATCGCAAAAAAGGTAAAGGCTTACACAAAGGCAAATCCCGATAAGGAGATTATAAGACTCGGCATCGGCGACGTAACAAGACCGCTTGCACCTGCCTGCATCGAGGCTATGCACAAGGCTGTTGACGAAATGGCCGACGAAAAGACGTTCCGCGGTTATCCGCCGGAGTACGGCTATGATTTCCTTTTGAACGCGATAAACGAAAACGACTACCGTTCTCGCGGCATTGAGCTTGACAATTCCGAAATATTCGTGTCGGACGGCGCAAAGAGCGACACGGGCAACATAGGCGACATCTTTTCGCTTGACAACAAGGTTGCGATTTGCGACCCTGTTTACCCCGTATATGTCGATACAAACGTAATGTCGGGCCGTTCGGGCGAAAAGGACGAAAACGGCAAGTGGTCAAACATCTACTATATGCCCTGCACCGCCGAAAACAACTTCCTGCCGCACATTCCGACGCAGCACGTAGATATTATATATCTCTGCTTCCCCAACAATCCCACGGGTATGCCCATTAAAAAGGAAGAGCTTAAAAAGTGGGTCGATTACGCAAACCGCGAGGGTGCGGTTATTCTCTACGACGCGGCATACGAAGCGTTTATAACCGAGGACGATGTTCCCCATTCGATTTATGAAATAGAGGGTGCAAAGACCTGCGCCATTGAATTCAAGAGCTTTTCAAAAACCGCAGGCTTTACGGGCGTGCGCTGCGGCTACACCGTAGTTCCCCACGACCTCAAGTTCGGCGGAACGGAGCTCAACGGTATGTGGGCGCGCCGTCAGGCAACAAAGTTCAACGGCGTTTCGTACATCACCCAAAGATCCGCAGAGGCCGTTTATTCGGACGAGGGCAAAAAGCAGATTAAAGAAATAATCGAATATTACCGTAAAAATGCAAAGATTATATATAACGGACTTCGCGACTGCGGCTTTACCGTTTACGGCGCGGTGGATTCACCGTATGTATGGCTCAAAACTCCCGACAATATGAAGAGCTGGGATTTCTTTGACCTTCTTCTCGAAAAGCTCCAGGTAGTCGGCACCCCCGGCGAGGGCTTCGGTCCCGCAGGCGAGGGTTACTTCCGTCTTACCGCGTTCGGAACAACCGAGAACACCGAAAAGGCGGTTGCCAGAATTAAAAATTATTTTGCGAAGTAATTAACTTCGCTCTGTTCCGTAAAACTCCGAAAGCCATACGCCGTATTATGTCGGCAACAGGGCTTTTCGGGAACCCGTCAAAATATATGCATATCGAAAGGCTATGGGAATTATTATGAAGGATGTTTACGAAAGTCCCCTTAATTCGCGCTATGCGAGCAAAGAGATGAAATACCTTTTCTCTCCTGATTACAAGTTCAAAACGTGGAGGAGGCTCTGGATAGCTCTCGCCGAGAGCGAAAAGGAGCTCGGGCTCAACATTACCGACGAGCAGATCGCAGAGCTTAAGGCGCACGCGGACGATATAAATTACGACGTTGCCGAGGCGCGCGAAAAAGAAGTTCGCCACGACGTTATGTCGCACGTTTACGCTTACGGCGTTCAGTGCCCCAAGGCGGCGGGAATAATTCACCTCGGCGCAACCTCCTGCTATGTAGGTGACAATACGGACGTAATAACCATGACCGAGGGCTTAAAGCTGCTAAGAAAAAAGCTTGTCAATTTGATAGCAAAGCTTTCGTCCTTTGCCGACAAATACAAGAGTATGCCGTGCCTTGCGTTTACGCATTTCCAGCCGGCACAGCCCACCACGGTGGGTAAACGCGCTACTCTTTGGGCGCAGGACGTTTTAATGGACTTGACGGCACTCGAATTTCAGCTTTCGCAGATGAAGCTTCTCGGCTCCAAGGGTACTACGGGAACTCAGGCAAGCTTTGTTGACCTGTTTGACGGCGACGATGAAAAAATCAAGGCTCTCGACAAAAAGATAGCCGAGAAAATGGGCTTTTCGTCCTGCTTCAGCGTTTCGGGTCAGACCTATTCGAGAAAGCTTGATTCGCAGGTTCTCTTTGTGCTCAGCGGAATAGCTCAGTCAGCGTCTAAATTCTCAAACGATTTGAGACTTTTACAGCATATGAAGGAAATAGAAGAGCCGTTTGAAAAAAAACAGATAGGCTCATCGGCAATGGCGTATAAGCGCAATCCCATGAGAAGCGAGAGAATCACGTCTCTTTCGCGCTACGTTATGGCAGATGTCATAAACCCGTCGGTTACGGCCGGTACGCAGTGGCTTGAGAGATCTCTTGACGACTCGGCAAACAAGCGAATAAGCATAGCCGAGGGCTTCCTTGCGACAGACGCTATTTTGGAGCTTTACATCAACATTGTCAGCGGACTCGTCGTATATCCCAAGATGATAGAAAAGCATTTAAACGATGAGCTTCCGTTTATGGCTACGGAAAACATCCTTATGGAAGCGGTCAAAAAGGGCGGCAACCGCCAGACTCTCCATGAGGAAATTCGCCGTCACTCCATGGCGGCAGGCGCGGTGGTAAAGGTTGAAGGCAAGCCCAACGACTTGGTTGAAAGAATTGCTGCCGACCCAATGTTCTCGCTCACGCTTGACGAAATTAAGGCACAGTTAAAGCCCGAAAACTTCATCGGCAGAGCGCCGCAGCAGGTAACGGAATTTATCGAGGGCGACGTAAAGCCGGTTCTCGAAAAATACAAGGACCTTTTGGGACTTGAGGTTGAAATTAAGGTCTGACATAAGTTGTAAGCGGGAGAAAGTAAAATACTTTCACAAGGGTGATTTTAGATGGATTACAGAGGACAGCATTGTCCCATATGCGGTAAGGAGTTTTGCGACGGCGACGATATAGTCGTCTGTCCGGAGTGCGGAACGCCGTACCACAGAGAATGCTATAAGACCGCAGGGCACTGCGTAAACGAAGAGCGGCACGGCGAGAGCTTCGAGTGGAAGCCGGAGACTGCGCCACATGCGGAAGAGAAGACCCCGAATGTCGGTCAAAATGCAAACGATGACGGTCACAAGGTGGTTTTTTGCCCGGTGTGCGGCAGAGAGAATCCGGCGGAGGAGCCGAACTGCCTTAATTGCGGAGCAAGGCTCTATAACAATCAAAACGGCGGCAAGGCGTTTATTCCGCCCGTTGAGCTTCCGAATATGGATAAACAGCCGTTCGGCAAGGTAGTTAATATTTCGCCCATGGATATGCTCGGCAGAAATACCGTAGGCGATACAGCCGAATTTATAGGTGTGAACGCACAAACCTATATCCCAAAGTTCTATAAAATGCAGCAGGAAAAAAAGAAGCTGTCGTGGAACTGGGCGGCGTTCTTCTTTGCGCCGTATTGGTTTTTCTACCGCAAAATGCAAAATATCGGCTGTATATTTATTGCGGTTTTGCTTGTCATATCGGGTGCGTGCACCACAAAGTCGGTTATGGCGGCAAGCAGCAATGTTATGCAGGTCTATGAAAATTACACAAACGGCAAGGCCTCTGCCGAGGATATGATGAAAGCGTATGAGGAGTACGAAAAGCTCCCCGCAAACATTATTTCGAATGTCCTTGTGCTGCTCGTTCATGCGGCGGCGGGACTTTGCGCCAATTATCTTTACGCCAAAAAGGCAGAAAAAGGCGTCTATGAAATACGAAAGCTCAGTCAAAATCCCGAGCAGTACCGCATTTCACTCTTCAGGAGCGGCGGAGTATCGTTCTTTTGGCTTATGGCGTCCGTGCTTCTTTCTTTTGCCTGTACAAATGCGCTGTCAATAGTTCTTGCACGGTTTTTAATGTAAAAACAATCGCATATCCAATAAAAACAGGAGATGAGATATTATGAAAAAGATAACAAAAGCCGTAATTCCAGCGGCAGGTCTCGGCACAAGGGTTTTGCCGGCGTCAAAGTCGGTGCCTAAGGAAATGCTCAACATTGTTGACAAGCCCGCGATACAGTATATCGTTGAAGAGGCAGCTGCGGCAGGCATCACCGATATTCTTATAATTACAAACCGCGGCAAGGGTGCTATCGAGGACCATTTCGACCACTCATTTGAGCTTGAAAAAAACCTTGAGGGCAACGCGGCAAAGCGTGACCTCTACGAGAGCGTGCTTGCGTGCTCGGACATCGCCGATATTTATTTTAAACGTCAGAAGGAGACTAAGGGCCTTGCGGACGCTATATATCGCGCCAAGAGCTTTGTCGGCGACGAGCCGTTTGCGATTCTCTACGGTGATGATGTTATCGACGCAGAGTATCCCGTTACAAAACAGCTTACCGACGTTTACGAAAAGTTCGGTAACGGCGTTGTAGGTGTGCAGGAGGTTCCGCGTGAGGACGTTCCGAAATACTGCACCCTCGACGTAACTCCGCTTGAAAAGAACGTTATGCAGGTTCACGATATGCTTGAAAAGCCGTCGCTTTCCGAGATTATGTCCTGCTATTCGATTCTCGGCAGAGTCGTGATGCCGCCCGAAATATTCGGAATAATCGAAAACACGCCGCCCGTAAACGGCGAGGTCGGCTTTACGGCGGCTATGAATACGCTTGCAAAGCAGGGCAGACTCAACGCCGTTGATTTTATCGGCAATCGCTTTGATATGGGCAACAAGCTCGGCATACTCAAGGCGAATTGCGAAATGGGCTTGCGTCACCCCGAGCTCAAGGATGATTTCAAGGCATATTTAAAGGAACTCGTTTCAAAGCTTTGAGAAATCCCGATAGGCTTTGAAAAGTGCCTATGAAGCATTGAGGAAAAATCGGCGTGAAAGCGAATCGGTATAAAAAAACAGGGCACCTTTTTGGTGTCCTGTTTTTTTAATTTCTCTCAATTAAGCTTCCCTATACGATTTCCCTTGAAAAAAAGGCTTTTCGGTTCAAGGGTGATTCCTTACGGCATTTACTATGGGAGAATGTTTAGAAGTCTGTTTTTCGGACAAAATCATTCCGTTACCACACGCACGTATTCAGTGCCGTAATACTTCATAATTTCAACCGTACTCTCATTTATAATCTCGCCGCTTATAACCACGGGGATAGCCGGCGGACAGGCGACGGCAGGCGATGCGGCGACTCTTCCGACGCTGTTTTCGACAGGTATTGATTCGCTGCTGCAAAAAACCGCTTGCCGCACGGAAAGCCTCTTTTCGGGGAGCGCAAACACGGGTAAAGCCGTTTTCGGCGCAACCGATTTGTTGCCGTTCGTTTTATCGTGAGAGACAAAGGCCCTTTTGACAGCTTCAAGATCTCCGTCGGAATTTTCCGGTGTTACCATCATAACGACGAAGTCTCTGTCGCAGAACTCACATTCGGCGTTGTTTTTTCTGAGATTTTCGGCAAGCTCAAATCCGCTTTTTCCCGAGGACGATGTATTGACGGTTATTTTGAGCGGCTCATCTCCGCAAAGACGATAACCGTTTTCCTCCAAGAAATTTTTTACATCGCGCACCTTTTTTACTGAATCAAAGAGCCTTTCGCGGTAACCGTTTTCAAGGTATCGGTTCGCAAGGTCAAGCGACTGCAATATGAGATATGACGGACTTGTTGAGCCGAAAACAGCCATTGCCGTCTTGGCGTCCGACGAAAAATCCTTGATTTCGTTCTTTGAAAAGTGCAGATATCCGCCTCCCGTTAAAACGGGCAGCGTCTTGTGCGCGGAATCACAGCAAATATCCGCTCCGAGCTCCATAGGGTGGCATTTCTCGCGTAAAAAGTGAAGATACGCGCCGTGTGCATTGTCGCACAAAAGCGGCACACCGTAGGAATGTGCAATTTGTGAGAGCGCGGCAATATCCGCCGTGTTGCCGAGATAATCGGGACTTGTAATGTATACTGCGGCAGGCTTAACTTTTTGCTTTGACAGCGTTTCTTTCAAATCCTCCGCCGAAATCTTGCAGCTGCAAAGCGATAAATTGTCTTTTGATGTGAGCCAAACAACATCGGCGTCAAGCTCCGCCGAAGCATAAACAAACGCTCTGTGAACGTTGCGTGCGGCTACAAAAACTGGTCTTTCGCTTTTATTTTCACGGTTTATCGCGGCGAGATACAGCATAGCCTTAATCGAGAGCGTCGAGCCCTCACACGAATAAACAGTCCTTTTTGTGTCAAACAGATTTGATGCGTTTTTTTCGCTCTCCGCTATGATACCGTCCGCCTCAAAAAGCGAATCTGCACCGCATATTTCCGTTATATCACGCGACTCTGCACCCAAAAATATACGGCCCTTATGCCCCGGCATATGAAGCCGCGCACCGTTTTTTGCAATATAATCCGAAACAAAATCGTAAATCGGCGTTTTCACAGCATCACCTGCTTATTTAAGGTTTTCGGCGTCCTCTGCCACCTTGAGCATGATTGCGCACTCTATTCTTTTGCGGAAGAGGTCACAGCCGTAGTCATATACGCCCTCGATTTTACCCGTGGCATGATATGCGTTTGCCGCACATCCGCCGGAGCACCAGAGCTTAGCCCAGCAATCGGTGCACTCTTTTCGCGCATATACATTGCAGCTTCTGAACTCGTCCTGGATTTTTGTGTTGGTAACGCCGTCCCAAATATTACCGAGCAGGAATTTTTCCTCGCCGACAAACTGATGACACGGATATAAGTCGCCCCACGGAGTTACAGCCATATATTCCGTTCCCGAACCGCAACCCGAGATGCGCTTATATATACACGGGCCGCCCGTCAAATCTATCATATAGTGATAAAACGTAAAGGGCTTACCGTTTCTTTTTCTCTCAAGCATTTCCTCGGCGAGAAGCTCGTACTGCTTCATAACAACCGGCTTATCCTCTTCCGTCAGAGCCGACGGATCGGTGGGAGCGCAGACGACGGGCTCCATACTGAGCTCCGTGAAGCCGAGCTCGAGCATTGCGTCAATATCCTTCAGGAAATCGGGATTTGAATGTGTAAACGTGCCGCGCATATAGTAATTCTTGTTTCCGCGGCGTCGTACAAGCTCTTGAAATTTCGGCACAACTCTGTCGAAGCTGCCGTTGCCCGCATAGTCAACGCGCCATTTATCGTGAATTTCTTTTCTGCCGTCGAGGCTCAAAACGACGTTGTGCATCTCACGATTCGCAAAATCTATAACGTCGTCGTCTATCAGCATACCGTTTGTTGTAAGAGTAAAGCGGAAATTTTTGCCGTGCTCTTTTTCTATGCTGCGAGCGTATTCAACGAGCTTTTTAACCGTGTCCCAATTCATAAGCGGCTCTCCGCCGAAGAAATCGACCTCAAGATTGCGTCGCGAACCCGAGTTTTCTATAAGGAAGTCGAGCGCGCGCTTACCCGTTTCAAAACTCATTACGGCTCTGTCGCCGTGGTATTTACCCTGGCTCGCAAAGCAATATGAGCAGTTGAGGTTGCAGGTGTGAGCAACGTGCAGACACAGCGCCTTAATAACATTACCGGAACGCTCCTTAAAGGTAGTGGCAAGATTTTTAAAGCTGTCCTCTGTGAAGAGCTTGCCGTTTTTTTCAAGAGATTCAACGTCGTCGATACAAAGAAGCACGTCGTCTCTCGTGACGTCGGGTCTGTCGCCGTATTTTTTCATCACGGCATCGACAATCTCCTCACGCGACGCGGTTTTATACATTGCGATTATGTCGTAAGCGACATCGTCCACCGAATGCACCGAGCCGGAGCAGGTGTCTAAAACTATATTATATCCGTTTAATTTATACTGATGTACCATTTTTACCTCCGTTAGGTCAGAACACAAAAAATGCCGCCCGAACACGGACGGCACCCGAAATACCGACAGAATTACTTGTCAGCCTTTTCGCACTGCTGATTTGCAATACCGCAGCTTGTTTTGCATGCAGACTGACAAGAGGTCTGGCATTCGCCGCAGCCGCCGTTCTTAGCACTCTCGCAAAGGTCGCGAGTCTCAAGAGTCTTAATTCTTTCCATAACGACATCTCCAATTCTGAATTATTCTTTTAAGTGCAGGGCACTTCTATACATTAAAAGTATATTACAAATTCCCCGGATTGTCAACCGCACAAACCCGTGTGAGTAAAAACACCCGCTGCCTTTTGTGCGTTTTTTGCTCTCCGGCTCTTATTTTCCGCTGCCGCGTATCAGTTTTACTGCATACAAAACATCTACGGCAGCCATAGCCACAAGAAACAGCATTGTAATTATGCCGTCCGACGTCGAAAAATCAATCACCTTTCCGCCGCGTGATTTATAGACAAGTGTGCCTATAACCATCATATTTAAAATCAGCATTAAAACTATGTTTGCCGCTTTGTCTCTCATAAAAACCTCCCGGCGCATAAATTGCAGCTTTCGCCGCATACACGCTTAATTCGATATTATATTCTATCACACTTTCGGATTTTTTCAACAGCTTCCCACCGCGCAATAAAATACAGGAGAGAGAAAAACGCCTCCTTACGAACCGGTCAAGCCGAGAGAGCGAACAAGTTGAGGGATTTATATAGGCTCCCTTGTAAAGGGTGATTCCCCACGGTGTGGGGAAATGTCAAAAGGCTCCCTTGAAAAGGGAGCTGGACGCGAGTTCACGAGCGGACTGAGGGATTAAATAATCACGCTCATTCTATTTAAATTCCATATAACCCTACAAAATCCCTCCGGCTTGCGGCAAGTCCGCCGCACAACCCCTGCGGTGTGACTGTGCGGGATTTAAATAAAAATGAGTGTGCGTAGCTGTGATAAAGACCGCAGTTGTTTTGAAAGAGGCAAAAAAATCCCCGATCTGTCGTTAATACAGACCGGGGATTTTTGTGATTTTAACTTTTTATCAGCCTATAACGATTGAGCCTGCATTGTCGCTTCTGACAAAGCCTATCCAGGATTTACCGGTGTTGAGCTGAAGGTCGCTGCCGTCCTCTGCCTGAAGCTTGAGAGGAGAAGATGCGTCGCCCTTTGTCCATTTTATGTTTTCATATGTTCCGTTGGAAACATAGACGCCGCTGCCGCCCTTGAGATCCCAGTCAACGTGCTTGGACGCATCAATGGGTCCTGTGACTCCCGTATAAAGGATAATTACGTTTGTAACGGCCATGGTGTTGCCGTCGGCGTCCTTCATCGGGTCTGAATTCATATTGTTGTAATAGAGACCGTCGTTCGCGTTGTACTTAAATGTGTGCTTGTAGTTGCCGGAGAATACCGCAAGAACAGAGTTGCAGGCGCCGCCCGAAAGAGATCTCTTTGACGAAGCAAAGGTAAACGGTGAGCCGTAGCCCGATTTAACGTCGGTGCGGAAGCCCTTATCCGCGATTGCCTTTGAAAGATTTTCACCCGAGGTGTAAGCTGTGTGCTCCCTGGATACCTTTCTTGCCTTGTCGCGCGCAAAGTAACTGCCGGCTTTCATTCCGTCGATATCATCAACTTTATCTGCGGAGATTTTGTCGTAAGCAAGATTGCTGCCGCCGAAATGCACATAAATGGCGTCAAATCCCTCGGCGAGCTCAACATAGTCGTGACGTGCGCTTCTTGTGGGACCGATTTTCGGCGCCGAGGAAATGTCGGCATACATCCACATCATTCTTGTGATGCCGCCCTCAACCTCGCCCTCGACTACGATGTCGGGAGAGCAAAGGCCCCATTGCGGACGCGCTTCGGGTGAGTTCTCAACCATTACGCAAACGGGACGCTTGCCTATGCTGCTTTCGGGGAGACCCGTAAGACCGGTAAGCGGATTAACATCTGTTGCGACGGTGGGCTCCGCTGTGGTGGCCGGAGCTGACGTGTCTGTTTCAAAATCCTTTTGCTTTTTACCGCAGGCAAAGAGCATGCAGGCCGAAAGCAAAACACAAATCGCAGCCGCAGAAAGTTTAAACACGGTTTTTTTGTTCATTTCCAAAACCCCTTGAACTAAAAGTATTTATATTATTCTACCATATTTGACGATTTTTTCAATACCAAACGGCAAAAAGAGGGGAACAATCCTCGCCGCAGCTCGGCAAAAACCGTTCCCCGATTGCTGTTTATTCTTCGTTTTCAGCCGCGCGGTCGGCAATTACCTTGTCGGCAACCGGCTGCGGAGCCTGCTCGTAGCGGGCAAATGAGAGAGTGTAATGTCCCCTGCCTGCCGTAACGGAGCGAAGCACCGTTGTGAAATCGCCCATCTCGGCTATCGGGACCTCGGCGGTAAGCTCCTGCATACCCTTTTCCTCCGAAGCGCCCATTCCGAGCACTCTGCCGCGACGCTTTGTAACGTCGCCCATGATGTCGCCGAGGTTTTCGTCGGGCATATAGGCTGTGAGAGTGCCTATCGGCTCAAGTATGGCAACGCCTGCCTTCGGCATCGCATTTTTATATGCGAGCGAAGCGGCTGTTTTAAACGCCATTTCCGAGGAATCAACGGGGTGGTAAGAGCCGTCATAGAGCGTGGCTTTAAGCCCTACCATCGGATAGCCTGCCGCGAATCCCTTTGCAACGCAGTCACGAAGTCCCTTTTCGACTGCCGGGAAGTAGTTTTTCGGAACGGCTCCGCCGACTACCGCGGTTTCGAATACGAGATCGTCGCTGTCGCACGGCTCGAATTTTATCCAAACATCGCCGAATTGGCCGTGACCGCCGGACTGCTTCTTGTGCTTGCCCTGTGCCTCTACCGGCTTTCTGATAGTCTCGCGGTATGCAACCTTCGGGAGCTCCAGCGTTACGTCTACGCCGAATTTGTTTTTAAGCTTTGAAACGATTACGTCAAGGTGCTGTTCGCCGAGACCCGAGAGCACCTGCTCCCTTGTCTCCTTGTTAAGAGCAAAGGTGATTGTCGGGTCCTCCTCCATAAGTCTTGTAAGACCTGCGGCAACCTTTTCTTCCTCACCCTTTTTCGACACCTTAACAGCCATCGAAAGGCACGGCTTCGGGAAATCGACTCCGGCGAGCTTGAGTATGTTTTTCGGGTCACAGAGAGTGTCGCCCGTTTTAACGCCTGCCATTTTTGTGACAACGCCTATATCGCCTGCGATGATTGCGGGGGCGTCCTCCTGCTTTGCGCCTTTTACAAATACGATTTTACCCATTTTCTCGATTTCGCCCGTGCGGAAATTATATGCCGCGGTGTCGGGCGCGAGCTTGCCGGAAACAACCTTGAAGAATGACATCTTGCCTACAAACGGGTCGGCTATCGTCTTGAAGCAGACGGCTGCGAGCGGACCGTTTTCGTCGCAGGGTAAAATACCCTCTTCGCCGTTTTCGTAGGTGCATTTTTCGCCTGCATAACCGAATGCACCGGGTGCGGACCATGCAAGGCCGTAAAGCAGCTGATCAACGCCTGCGCAGGTAAGACCGGATACCGCGTATACGGGGTAAATCGAGCCGTCGAAAATACCTATGCAAAGACCCTTTAATATTTCCTCCTTGGTGAATTTCTCACCCTCGAAGAATTTTTCCATAAGAGCGTCGTCGGTGGTTGCGACAGCCTCCATAAACGCCGAGGTCATCTCTTCGATAACGCTGTCCTCGGGTACGGGAACCTTGGTCGCTTTGCCGTTTTCGTCGTATGAAAACGCCATACCGGTCATAAGATTAACATAGCACTTTGTGATATTGCCCTCCATATACGGGATTATTGTCGGGCAGAGCTTGTTGCCGTAAACCTCTTTTAAGGCGTCAAAGGTCTTGTAAAAGTTTCTGTGGTCGGAATCGGTTTTGGTGATGGCAAAGAATTTCGCCGCACCCTTTTTTTCTGCGGCACGGAATGCTTTTTCCGTACCTACGTCAACGCCTGAGCCTGCCGAAGTGACTATAAGCACCGCCTCGGCGGCTCTGACTGCCTCGGCTGCACCGCCCTCAAAGTCGAAAAGACCGGGAGCATCTATAATATTGAGCTTTGTGTTATCCCATTCAAGTGCCGCTATGGCGGAAGAGACGGACGATTTGCGGCGTTTTTCCTCGGAATCAAAGTCGAGAACGGTGTTACCGTCGGCAACTCTGCCGAGTCTGTCCGAAGCGCCGGCTATGTAAAGCATAGCTTCGCACAGCGTTGTTTTGCCCTTTCCGCCGTGGCCGAGCACGGCAATATTACGTATGTTGTTTGAAGTGTATGCTTTCACAGGAAATTCCTCCTAAAATAGATGTTACTGTCCTTTTATGTATTATTCATAATAGTTAGAGCCAGTATGGTGAAATTATAGCATAATTGCCCAATAATAGCAATTACTATTTTATAAAATTATAAGAAATGTTAATTTCCTCGTTTTCTTGCTTTTTTTGTATTAAATAAGTATAATAATATGAATGAAATTTTGGAGGTAAAAAATGTCTGACGATAAGTTTTCGCGCTTTAGAGAGCAATATAAGACCTTTACCTATGAGGATTATCACATTACAAAAGATGATAAATATATAACCGTTTCGTTTGATTTCAAAATAGACGGGCTTTGCGAATTTCACCCAAAAACCGAAATTGAGCTGACAGGGCTTGATATTTTGAACGATTTTTCGTCTCCCACGGCTCGAAACATCGTGTTTTCACTTGGCATGGTGGAGCTTATCAGCTATTGGAAAATCGCTTGTCCCGAAAGAGTGGAAATTAAGTGCGGCTTTTTGAACGACAGGCAAAAGGAGTTTTGGAAGCAGCTCTATTTCGGCGGTTTATCCGAATTTTTCTATATAAACGGCATAGAGACTGATAAGGACTCGTTTATGACAATAGAATGTGACGAAGCGGAGAATGATATTGCTCCGATTTGCTATAAAACCGCCGGTATCAACCTTATTCCCGTCGGCGGCGGAAAGGACAGCGCCGTTACGGCAGAGCTTTTAAAGCCGTTCGGTAAAAGAAATAAGTTTTTCACGGTCAACGACCAGGCGGCGCGCACCGAAACCGTCATTGCCGCAGGCTACGGCGAGGACGATATTATAAAGACATATCGCGCGATAGATAAAAACTTACTGGAGCTTAACAAAAAGGGATTTTTGAACGGTCACACGCCGTTTTCGGCAATCGTTGCTTTTCTCTCGCTGTATTGCGCCTATCTCATAGGCGGCGAATATATTGTTCTCTCGAATGAATCAAGCGCAAATTCCGGAAACATCGAGGGCAGAGAGGTCAATCACCAGTATTCAAAGTCATATAGATTTGAAAACGATTTCACCGAGTATGTCGGTGAAAATCTGCTTTCGGGCATACGCTATTTCAGCCTTTTACGGCCGTTTTCGGAATTGCAGATTGCAAAACAGTTTGCGCTTTTGCCGCAGTATCACAAGGTTTTCCGCAGCTGCAACCGCGGCAGTAAGAAAAATGTATGGTGCTGTAAGTGTGCCAAGTGCCTTTTTGTTTATTCGATATTATCGCCGTTTTTATATCTTTCGACTCTCTCTGATGTTTTCGGCAGCGAGATGCTGTCCGACGAGAGCTTAAAGGATATTTTCGACGGACTTGTGGGCTTCACCCCGGTGAAGCCGTTTGAGTGCGTCGGAACGGTAAGCGAGATAAATTATGCCCTTATGCTCACGGCTCAGCGGTTCATAAAGGAAAATAAAAAGATGCCTTATTTACTCGATTATTTTTACAAAAGAGCGGACAAGAGCGTCTTAGACAAAAATTTACTAAACGAATATAACCCCGTAAACAATGTTCCCGACGACTTTTTGTTTGCTGTTAAGGAGATGTATGAAAATGTATCAGAGTGCGGCTTCGATGTTCAAAAATAAAAAGGTGCTTATTCTCGGCTTCGGCAGAGAGGGTATGTCAACATATCGGTTTTTAAGGAATATGTACCCGGATATGCACCTGACAATTGCCGATAAAAATGAGATAAAGCTCGACGACAAAAACGTCACGCTCATTTGCGGCGACAGCTATATGGACAGCTTAAACGACTTCGACATAGTTATGAAATCCCCCGGCATAGCCTTTTTGGATGTTGATATAAAAGACGGCACTCTTGTTACCTGTCAAACCGATTTGTTCTTAAAATTTGCGCCGTGCCGCAAGGTAGGCATAACAGGCTCCAAGGGAAAAACCACAACCTCCACGCTGATTTACGATATGCTTAAGGAGGGCGGATTTGACGCACGCCTCATAGGAAATATCGGCGTTCCCGTGCTTGAGGATATTAACACGGTCACGCCCGAGACGATAGCGGTTATCGAGATGTCGTCGCATCAGCTCGAATTTACCACGTCCTCGCCCGAGGTTGCGGTTCTCACCAATATTTATGAGGAGCATCTTGACCATTACCGCGACGGGTTCCGCGGCTATGTCAACGCGAAGCTCAACATTGTCCGCCGGCAAAAAGAGAGCGACACCTTCATTTATAATGCAACACAGGGGCTTGACGGCCTTTGTGACCTCGGCAAAATCAAATCACACAAGGTCGGCGTAAAAAAGGACGCGCCGTTGCCGTTTGCGGTGAATAACGAGCATCTTCTCGGCGAACACAACAGGCAGGATATTCTCTTTGCCCTTGAGGCGGCAAAGCATTTCGGCGTGGATACGGCGGCTGCCGAAAGAGCGGTGGAAAAATTCAGCGGCATAGAGCACCGTATGGAAAAGGTCGGCACGTTCCGCGGAATAACCTTTTACAACGATTGCATTGCGACTATACCGCACGCCGTAGAGTGTGCCGTCGAGGCGCTTAAAAATGTTGATACGCTGATTTTCGGCGGTATGGACAGAGGTCTTGATTACAGCGAATTTGAAAATTATTTAAAGAAAAGCAATATCAAAAATCTCATAGGCACACCCGCGACAGGTCATAAGATCTGCGATAAAATCGAGGGTGCACCCTCAAAAAACGTATATAAAGCGGCAAATCTCGACGAGGCGGTAAAAAAAGCGTATGAAGTGACCGAAAAGGGCAAAATATGCCTGCTCTCGCCTGCCGCTTCAAGCTATAACTGCTACAAAAACTTTGAGGAAAAAGGCAAACATTACAAAAAGCTTGTCCGTGAATACGGAAAAGAAGATTAAGCACCGTAAACTTGAAAGGCTTCGGCGAAGTCGGCTGTTGACATTGCAAGGCTTTAAAAGCCGTAAAATGATGTGTCATTTTGTGTCCACCGGCTCCTTGCGGTGTGCAGTATAAGGCTAAAAAATCGGTAGTTAAAAACTAACTACATTATCGCGCCAAGCGTCAGCATTTCTTCAAATCTGTTGTAGAGAAAGTTGAAATCCTCCAAGGGGGCAGACTCTTGGGCCCCGAGAGAGACTTCAAATGCAGGTCTGCGATGCTGTGCGCCGAACCATTCGCAAAAGCTTCCGAGCCTCTCTTTTTCCTCCTTGCGGCAAAGCGGATATCCGCTGACCGACGAGAGCACCTTTGCCATCATGGCTGTCTCCGAGAGATTGCCCTTCTGTTCGCTCCAATATATTTTTTCTCCGCCTACGGTGAGGCAAAACGCATATCTGAAAAGCTCGGCTTCGCAGAGATTCGCTACTGCCTTTGTCTCGGGTTCGCTCTCGGGCACGGGTCCTGCGTAAAGCTGCGGTGCCGGACCGGAAAAAGACAGGTCGTCATACACGATTTCGTCGTGGCGAAAGTTGAAATTGCGCGAAATATCAACGCCGCGTGCGTTGGCATTCCACTTTGAGTAATCACCCTTTGCCGCACGGGCAACAAGTCCGGCGTAAACTCCCGCTCCGTCGGCTCTTTTTGCCGCTATATCCAAGGCGTCGGGCGAAACAAGTGGAACTATCGTTATTTTGCGGTTTTGGAGTGACTTGCGTATTTTTACGGCACTTATTTTTTTATCGTTCTTTACGGCGTCACACATTCTTTCAAAAAATCGTAGCAGCAGTAATGTTGTGATTTGCTCTTTTCCGCGCATACCGCCGAGAAAAAGCACTTTTTCGTTTCCGTCACCTATGCTGAGCGAAAACACGGCTTTTCCCGTCCAGCTGCGTCCTATAACCTCGTATCCGGCGAAATCATATTCTTTTCTAAGCAGGGACAGTATATTTTTTACGGAGTTGTATGTAAGCGGTTCGGGGTTAACAATCATTTTTATCAACTGCTTTCTTTTTATTCTCGGCGCTCTGCCCGAAATCATATCGGGTATAACACTATCAATATATATTCCGAACGGAGTGGAAATATTATGGATATGACAGAAAAAACCTTAAAACAGGATTACAAATTTCGCGGACGCATTGTAAATATGCGTGTTGACGAGGCGTTGATGCCCGACGGAACAACGGCTTCACGCGAGGTTGTGGAGCACAACGGCGGAGTTTGCGTTGCGCCGCTTACAGATGACGGGGAGCTGATCTTCGTAAGACAGTTTCGCTACCCATATTCCGAGGTGCTTTTGGAGCTGCCGGCAGGTAAGCTTGAAAAAGGTGAGGACCCGTTCCTCGCAGGTAAGCGCGAATTAAAAGAAGAGACCGGCGCTACCGCACGCAGCTATATTTCGCTCGGGAATTTGTATCCGTCACCCGGCTATTGCGGAGAAATAATACATATGTACCTTGCAAAAGGACTCACCTTCGGCGAACAGCATCTTGATAAGGATGAGTTCCTTGAGGTTGTGAAAATCCCTCTGCAAAAGGCGTTTGAAATGGTTATGAATAACCAAATAACCGACAGTAAGACGCAGGTCGGAATAGTAAAAGCCTATTATCTCGAAAACGGAAAGTATTGACGAAGAAACGGGCAATCAAAGATAAAATGCTTGAAAAGCGCGGTAGTTATTTTTTAACTAAGACACATTAAACAGGCTCCCTTGTAGGCTCACTCAAATAGGGTGATTCCCCACAGTGTGGGGAAATGTCGCGGAGTGACAAAAGGGCTCCCTTGTAAAGGGAGCTGTCATCGAAGATGACTGAGGGATTTATATAGGCTCCCTTGAAAAGGGAGCTGGACGCGAGTTCACGAGCGGACTGAGGGATTAAATAATCACGCACAATCTATTTAAATTCCATACAACTCCGCAGAATCCCTCCGGCTTGCCTTACGGCAACCCACCTCCCTTTACAAGGGAGGCAATGGCGAAGATGACTGAGGGATTAAACAGCGAAGCACTTTCTTTTTGAAATCTATTTTTTAAGAAAATCCCTCCGGCTTGCCTTAACGAGGCCCACCTCCCTTTACAAGGGAGGCAAAAAGCGGATTTTAAAAGTCAAGCGCTTTCTGTAAACAACAATAAAATTCCGGAGGATAAAAAATGAAGCTGATACTTGCGTCGGGCTCTCCGAGACGCTCCGAAATACTTAAAAACGCAGGATATGAATTTGTCGTAAAGCCGACGTCTGCGGACGAGTCTCTGCCCGGCGGTATATTACCTGAGGACGCGGTAAAGCTCTTATCGGAAAGAAAGGCCGACGCCGCGAAAATCGAGTGTAGCGATGTGGTGCTTTCCGCCGATACCGTGGTGGCTCTCGGAGACAGGATTCTCGGAAAGCCGAGCGATAAGGCCGAGGCATTTTCGATGCTGCGAAGCTTGTCGGGAAAAACGCACAGCGTGTATACGGGCGTAACGATAAAGAGCGCCGAGAAAAAACGTGTGTTCGCGGTAAAAACCGACGTTTTGTTTTATCCCCTTACCGATGATGAGATAAACGCTTATATAGCTACGGGTGAGCCGTTTGACAAGGCCGGTGCATACGGAATACAGGGGCGCGCCGCCGTCTTTGTCGAAAAAATCGACGGTGATTATTACAGCGTGGTGGGCTTGCCGCTTTCAAGATGCGCAAGAGTCCTGCGCGACTTCGGCATTGTGCCGAGCCTGTGATTTTAAACAAACTACAACAACAGCCGTTCGCAAAATCGGAAACCCGAAGTGCGAGACGGCTGTTTTTATTGCAAAAAGCTCCCGTGCGATGTTTTTTCACCGTACGGGAGCTTTGCTTTTATATTGTTTTATTCGGCATTGTGTGATTGAAACTGCGGCAGAGTACTGTTTTCGTCTTGAAGAACGGAAATGGCCCTCTCTATCTCGGCGGTCAATTCTTCGGTCGTGAGCCCGTCGGGAGAAATGGGCTTTCCGAAGGTTACGCTGAGGCGGAACTTTTTGTTGTGCTTCCAGTCATAGAACTTGGGCATTTTTCCGCTCTTCGGGAAAATGTTGTATGCCCCGTCTACGTATGCCGGTATAATAGGCGCACCGGTTTCGATTGCAAGGGTGCTGGCGCCGTTTTTAATCTTTCTGAAAACGCCGTCTTCACTTCTGGTGCCCTCCGGGTGAATGATAACGCCCCAATTTTCCTTGAGTCTCTTTTTGATATTTTCCATGGAGCTTGAGTTCATTCCGCCGCGGTCAACGGGAACCATACCCGCGCTCTTTATGAGCTTGCGTGAGAACGGGTCGTTTCTGAACAGCTCTTTTTTTGCCATACAGCAGAGCTTCATGTATCGTTCTTTGCTGAGTGCGAGCGAAATAAACAGGAAGTCGATTTTTGAGACATGGTTTGCACAGATTATAAATCCGCCGTTTTCCGGAATGTTCTCGGCGCCTCTTATTTCGGTCTTATAGAGCCCCTTTGCAAGACCCTTAAATAATTTGTATGCGGCATAGTCGCCTGCGTTTTTATCCTGTGGGTATGAAACTCCGCTTTTGCCTATTGAGTTAACCTGCTTGCCGTTGCCCTCGACAGCTTCAACGATGTCGGCCACGGTCATATCCTCATGGTAATACGGCTCGATATTGACCTTGAATTCGTCCTCAAGCTCCATTGCGAGCGTTATTGAGCTTAGCGAGTCAATAGCGAGGTCGGAAAATACCTTTGTCGAAAGTGAAATGTCGTTTACGTTGGCATTTGCGATTTTTGCGACGGTCGCTATTACCTTCGATTCTATATCGGCACCCTTTTGCTCAATCATTTTTTCGTCTGCGGCGTCATCGCCCTCAAGAGCCTTTTTCTTGAGAAGATACCTTTTGGGTTTCTGAAGGGAGGTACGCGGAATTTTCTCGACGAAATGAGTTTTTGCGATGCGCATATTTTGTATGAGCGTAGCGCCGCGCTCGGTGATTTCCCTGCGTATTTTTTCAAGACTCTCGGCTGACAGCCTCTCGGGGACCACAAAGGCCTGAACCTCGTCGTAATCGGCGTTGTTAACCGGAATGCCGCATATTACAAGCTCCTTTACACCCGGCAAATCGGAGTATTTCTCCTCAATGTCGTCGGGAGCTATTTTTTTGCCGGTCGCAAGAACTATATTTTCCTTGAGCCTGCCCGTAACGTGAACATGACCCTTCTCGTCTATGCTTCCGAGGTCGCCCGTCTTAAACCAGCCGTCCTTATCGAAGGCCTCTTTTGTAGCCTCCTCGTCGCGGAAGTAGCCTACCATCATATACGGAGATTTTATGAGCATTTCGCCTTCGTCGCTTATCTTGAGCGATATGGCGGGGTACGGAACGCCGCAGGTATCGGTGGTTATGTCCTCGGGGGTATTGCCTATTGTGGGAATATTTGTCTCTGACGCGCCGTAGGTTATCATAATGTTAAACCCGGCGGCGTAGTAGAAATCGGCAACCTCTTTTTTTATGGGCGCGCCTGCGGAGCAGAGCACGCGCAGACTGCCTCCGAAGCCGTTGTGAATACTTTTGAATATCTTTTTGCCGAGCAGTTTACCGTTTTTGCGGCGAGCCTTTTCGCATATCGGGTAAAAAGTCTTAAACATAAGCGCGGTCACGGGGTTTTCGTTTATCTTGCGAAGTATCTGTGCCATAAACAGCTCGTAGACCTTGGGTACGGCGGAGAGAACCGTCGGCTTATATTCCTTGAATGCCTTTAAAATGGCCTCCGCGCCGAGAGTTTCTATATAATGTACGTCCGCTCCTATTATGTGCGGCCCGAGCACAAGGCATATAACGCCGTAGATATGGCTGTTCGGAATGATGGCGAGATAACGGTCTGTCTCGACAAGCTCCTGAACGTTCAGTGTCATCTGAGTCGTCTTTATAAGCGAATCGTGAGTGTGCATAATTCCGGCGGCACGGCGCGTTGTGCCGGACGAATAAATTATAGTGGCGATTTCGGGCGCGGGATCGACCGTCGGTTCCTCCTCAACCGAATTTTTGCAGCCGTCAAATACGGTGCAGTCATATACATTAAATACGGGGAACCTATAATCGGGGAAATTTGTGAATTTTCCGAAGGTTTTGGGTGACAGAAACGCCGCTCTGACATCGGAACGGTCAATAAAGCTTTTAAGCTCCTCGGCGCCGAGAGAGGCGTCGATTAAGGCCGCGGTGCATTTTATCTTGCAAACGGCGAGAAACGCTATCGTCCATTCGGGCGAGCCCTCGCACGCTATCGCAACGCGGTCGCCCTCTCTAACTCCCGATGACAAGAGCCTGTCGGCGTATTCCGCAACCTTCGAAAATACGTCGCCGTAGGTATATGCGCGCGTCGAGCCGTCGTCCATGGTTACGGAAAGAGCGAGCTTTGACGGGTGATTTATGTTGCACTCGTAAATAGTTTCAAATATATTCATTTCTGCCTCCACACAAATGTGATAAATTTACGCTTTAGTGAGCTGAAATTATGTAATATTCTAACATCTCCGCGGTGATATGTCAATGAGCTAAGATTCACTGCGCTTCGGCGAGGCGTGCCGGCTTGTCGCATTAACTATTCCGCCCTTGTAAAATTCCTCCTTGAACCACACGTCGCCGGCCTCAAATGTTCTTTTGTCGAGATAAGAGAGTATTCCGGCATCGGTGGTGAAATCGAAGGTCAATTTGTAGGAATACAGAAATTGCCTCTTGTAAGAGCCGTATTTGCGGTTTTGCTCGTTACTGCCGTATTTTCCGTCGCCGAGCAGCGGAGTGCCGTAAAAGGCGAAATGCGCGCGTATTTGGTGTGTTCTGCCCGTTAAAAGCTCTACCTCGGTAAGCGAAAGACCGTCTATTGTGTCTATAACTCGATATTTTGTGCGTATTTCCTTTGAGGACGGCACCTGCTTTTTATATATGCGCACGGTGTTTTTCTTTTCGTCCTTTATGAGATAATCCTTTAAAATTCCGCTTTGCAGCTTGGGTCTGCCGATTAAAACGCAGAGATAAAACTTGTGCAGCTCCCTGTCCTTCATCTTTTGATTCAGTATGCGCAGTGACTCGGCGTTTTTTGCCGCAATTACTATTCCGCCCGTGTTGCGGTCTATACGGTTCACAAGAGAGGGGACAAATGAGTTTTCTCTGTCGGGGGAATATTCACCTTTTTCGTACAGATAACGCTTTATGCGGCCTATGAGCGTGTCAACATATTCCTCGTTGTCCGGATGACACAGAACACCGACCTTTTTGTCAAGGAGCATTATGTTTTCATCCTCGTAAATTATGTCGAGGTGCTTCGATGCTTTTAAAAAGTCGTAAGTTGACTCTTTTTTTTCAAAGAACTCGTCGTTTATGTACATATCCACCTTGTCGCCGAGGCGAAGCCGCGTTGAGATTTCGGCTCTTTTCCCGTTAACCTTTATGCGCTTTGTTCTTATATACTTATATAAGAGCGATTGCGGCAAAAGCGGGGCTGCCTTGTGTATGAATTTGTCAAGTCTTTGCGACTCGTCGTTTTTTCCGATTTCAAAGCTTTTCATTGTGTGCTTCTCCGTGATTTTCGTATACTATTATATATAGGCGTTTTTTTACGCCGGATTTCGGCGGATGTTTTTCGGGTTTTGAGCTTGCATTTTTGCCGTTTTGTGCCGTTTTTCGGTACAAGCGCGAAAAATTCTCCGCCGCCTTTGTTCTCTGCCGAAAAATGATGCGCCATCCCGTCTGCCGAGATGAAAATTCGCACCGCTTTTGTGCGGAAAACGTTACATATTTATTATACCATAACACAGCGAAAATTACCATAAAAACACCTTGGCTTGACGACGGTTGCCGTCCGAATCGCCCGCCGCCGCCGGAGTTTTTTCTCTTTGTAAACTGTCAATTTCGCGCTCGAAGATAAGTTGTGCCGAAAATTGCCGTAAGTGTCCTCAAAATGGGACCTTATCCCATAAAACAGCCTGTTTTTAATCGGAAAATCGGTGCCTAAGTGGGGAAATTTTGTATGTTTACGGGTGATTTTTAATATAAGAAACGGTGCAAAAAGCGGTAAAAAACATAGTTTGGAATTTTTAGAATATTACGGAATATAATAATAGCGGAAGCCTTGATAAATAAGGTCGCGCAGTACCATAAGCAATGTAATTGTTACAAAATTGTAATAAATTGTTACGATTTTTAACTTTTACACAAATATTTTAATAAATTTGTCAGTAATTATTCTCGATAAGAGGTGTATTCGCGACTATTTGACATAATCTGACAAACAACATTGTGCAAAATAGATAAAAATCGAGAATGAAAATATTTGACAATTATGTGACCTGGAAATATAATGGCTTTCGTCACAAGCGAAATAACAGCGACGCCGCCGTATGCACTTACGGCAACAAAGCTTTCGCGAACGCAACGCGGGGCAAAATTACAGGCGTCCGGCAGCCGCGTTTCCGAATTTCAGGGAACGGCAGGTATGAGTTAAAGGAGCAGAATGATGATAACAGAAATTAAGGGCTATGTAAAAGTGAGCCGCAAGGCTTTTACAAAGGTCACGGCACTTATAGTAGCGCTCGCGATTATGTGCGCCGTAACCGCTTTTGCAGCCTCGCCGTCGTTTTATGTTGACATATATGACGGCAACGAAATAACGAGAGTCCTCACGTCGAAGAGCGACCCCAAGACCATAGTGTCGCAGGCGGGCGTTAAGCTTGACGACAGAGATAAGCTCGATTCCACCGGCTTCACGGCAGGCGAGGACAGCGCTCTGAGGATTTACCGCTCGGCAACAGTCAGCTTCACCGATATTGAAGGCAATACGATATACACCGTATTTGCAGGTACTGTGCAGGATCTTTTGGAGGAGCTTGACGTAACGCTTTCGGACGGTCAGCTTATAACCTATCCTCTCGACACCGTACTCAAGGACGGTATGGACGTCAGAGTGACAAATTCCTACGACGTGTCGGTCACCGCGGACGGCACCACAAACTCGTTCACCATGGGCGAAGGTACCGTGCGTGACGCTCTCAACAGAATAGGCGTTACACTCGGCGATGACGACGAGGTGTCGCCCGAGCTTGACAGTGAGGTCTGCGAGGGCACGGCTATAACCGTTTACAGGGTTTCGTATTCTTACAGAACTGTCACCGAAACGGTTGAATTTACAAAGAAAACAGAAAAGAGCGCGGAGCTTTACACCGACCAGCAGGTTATTTCCCAGAAGGGTGTGAACGGCTCCAAAAAGGTAACGTACTGCGACAAGACCGTGGACGGCAAATATGCGTCGAGCGAGGCGGTTACAACTGTGGTTCTTGAGCAGGCGGTTCCGCAGATAACGACCGTGGGCACAAAGCAGCGCCCGATTGTTGTAAGAAATCTTAAAAATAACGGCTCGCCCATTTCCGAGCTTACCGTTCCGTCAAGCATAAACATTGAGAACGGTGCTCCGACGAGCTATTCGAAAATAATTACCGGTAAGGCGTCCGCCTATACCGCGTCCCCTACGGCAAAAACCTCAACGGGCAGAACCGTTAAGGCGGGTTACGTTGCCGTAAATCCTAAACAGATACCCTATGGCAGCGAGCTTTGGATAGTCTCCACCGACGGTATTGTTTACGGATACGCCATAGCTGCCGATACGGGCGGATTTATCCACAAGGGTAAATTTACAGTGGACCTGTTTATGAATACAGAATCCGAATGCAGGCAGTGGGGCGCAAGAGACGTAATAATCTACGTTTTATAATCCCCGAATACTTGTGACTGAGAGCCGTAAAGCTGATTTTACGGCTCTTTTTTATATGGGCGGCATAAAAATACGCGGCACGGAAAGCCCGTCGCCCAAAAAATCGCAGACAAGGCGTTTCGTCTCCGCGGGGAAAAGCGCCTCGCTTTCATGTTTAATTTCGTTTGCGCCAACGCCGAGCGTCACCTTGCGGCAGAAATCGGCACTTCCCGAGCCGCACTCAAAAAGCAGTGTGCCCTTTAGGAGCCTTGCGACTCCGAGACAAAAGGACAGACCGCCGTCATTTTTTGTTTCGCGGCAGAAATCATATGCGGTAAAATCGCCGAAGCTCTCAACGGAGATAAACAGCATATCCCCGGAAACGCCGCCGCTGACGAGCGTGTGGCACCGTTTTGAGTAAAGCAGGGAATTCCCTATAATTTCCGCGGCGGCAGCGGAAAACAGAACGTCGTCCGTCTCGGCGGAAACGTCCGTCGGAAGCGAAACCGCAAACGCCTTTTTATCGCTGTCGCCGAACAAAAACGAGCAGCTTACCGTAAGAGCGTTTATAAACGCTCCGACATTTATGCGCGTTCGCCTTTTGGGTCTGTCGGGCGAGAGATAGGCTTTTCTCAAAAAATTGCGCAGCGAAAAAAGTGCAAAAATATATCTGTCGTCGTTTTCGGCGACCGATTCCCTTTGGAGCAGGGAAAAGACCGTGTGAAATCCCTCGCGTGTGAGCGCGATGTCCGCTTTGCCGGCGCAGCTTTTGTTTAAACGCCTTATCTCATCATAAAAATCAGCTTTCATCCTATCCCCCGAAGACAATAAATACTGCTTTATAAGTATTGCTTTACCGCGAAAAAATATACCCGAATTTCGCGGCCGAGGACACTTCTCAACTAACAGGAAACTTCCAGCGACACACTTTTTATGCAGTTTGACAAAACATTCACAGAACAGGCCTTTTTCGCATAAAAAATCTTGCATAATTGCGTATTTCGGTATAGAATAATAGAGCAATAATTTAAAAACAATTTATTGGAGGTAATACCAATGTCAGTTAAAGTTGCTATTAACGGTTTCGGTCGTATCGGCCGTCTTGCGTTCAGACAGATGTTCGGCGCAGAGGGCTATGAGGTAGTTGCCATCAACGATCTTACCGATCCCAAGATGCTCGCTCACCTTCTCAAGTACGATACCGCTCAGGGCGGTTACTGCGGCAAGATCGGTGAAAAAGCTCACACCGTTGAGGCCGGCGAAGACTCCATCACCGTAGACGGCAAAAAGATTACTATCTATGCTATGAAAGACGCTAAGGATCTTCCTTGGGGCGAGATCGGCGTTGACGTAGTTCTTGAGTGCACGGGCTTCTATACTTCTAAGGATAAGGCTCAGGCTCATATTGACGCAGGCGCTAAGAAAGTCGTTATTTCCGCTCCGGCAGGCAATGACCTCAAGACAATCGTTTACAGCGTTAACGAAAAGACTCTTGACAAAGAGGACAAAATCATTTCCGCTGCTTCCTGCACCACAAACTGCCTTGCTCCCATGGCTAAGGCTCTTAACGACTATGCTCCCATTCAGAGCGGTATCATGTCGACAATCCATGCTTACACCGGCGATCAGATGATCCTCGACGGTCCTCATCGCAAGGGCGACCTTCGCCGTGCTCGTGCAGGTGCCGCAAACATCGTTCCGAACTCAACGGGTGCTGCTAAGGCTATCGGCCTTGTTATCCCCGAGCTCAACGGCAAGCTTATCGGCTCCGCTCAGCGTGTTCCGGTTCCGACCGGTTCTACCACCATCCTTACAGCTGTTGTTAAGGGTGCCGACGTTACCAAAGAGGGCATCAATGCCGCTATGAAGGCTGCTGCTTCCGAGAGCTTCGGCTACAATGAGGATCCGATTGTTTCCTCCGATGTTATCGGTATGAGATACGGCTCACTCTTTGATTCGACTCAGACCATGGTTTCTCACATCGCTGACGACCTTTATGAGGTACAGGTTGTTTCTTGGTATGATAACGAGAACAGCTACACAAGCCAGATGGTAAGAACCATTAAGTATTTCGCTGAGCTGTAATCAAGCGATATTGCAGTATTTAAAGAGCTCGACGGCTGAGGCCGGCGGGCTCTTTTTTTAAAAAGGTGTTTACAAAAGACGTTTTGTGTGCTACAATAACTATAATTCTTTACTGGATATTATAGCTATCACTGTCCGGTAATGAAAAATTTTTTCAAAGGGAGAGTTCCTACATGAAGAAAATGGCTAGCCTCTTGGTTGTAGCGGCCCTTCTCATTTGCATGGCAGTTCCGGCATTTGCCGCAACCGGCATCAACACTTATGAGGAAAAACTCATCACGTATGTTAAAACCGCATACGTTGTTGACGGCACTACAATCAGTGTTCCCGATGAGTATGTAACTGCTCTTGAGAACATTTTCTCTACCGTTGATCTCACTGAAGATCAGTACAACCAGATCAAGGGCATTCTCGACGAAGCTCTTGAATACTGCAAAGCCAACAACCTTGTTAAGCTTTCAGACATCACCGAGAAGAAAGCAACAAACGCCCTTCTCGCTTATGCTAACAAAGCTCTCGGCGTTGTAGGTTACAGCGTAACCGCTTCGGGTTCGCTTGCAGATGCTGATCACGGCCTTCTCACTATCCTCGATTCAGAGGGTAAGGTAGTTGCTAAGCTCCATCCGGCTGTTACTTACAGCAAGGGCGGTCAGGGCGGCACTATCGCTAAGACCGGCGCCGACTTCACTTCAGCTGCATTCTGCGGTCTTGCTGCAGTAGCTGTTCTTTCGGCTGCAGGCGTAGCAGTTAAGAAGTTCCGCAAGGATTCAGATGACTGATTCCGGTACTAATCGGAGTAAGAAGAGCTATCGGAAGAGTTTTATAATTCTTCCGATAGTTTTTTTACTTATAGGCTATTTGCTGTTTTTTATATGCCTCACTCCAATACTCAGCCCCCTTGTCTCGATTTACGAGCTCGCATTTTCCAATGCGAACGTCAACACCATTGTCGAGCCCGGGGAAAACAGTGCTTTTAATGGTGGCAGCGGTGTGGATAACGGTTATCTTACATCGGGTGATATAACATTTCCGTCTTACGGTGACCATTTCGGTCATATAACTGTTGAGGGGACGGATATTGACACGGATGTTATTTTCGGCGACGATACCTCGCTGCTTAAAAAAGGTGCGTGTATGTCGTATTACAGCCATATTCCGGGCTGCGGCAGAGGCGTGCTTATAGGTGCCCACAACAATACTTATTTTCACTCGCTTCAAGATGTGCAGACGGGTGCGCTTGTAAATTTGAGTACCACCTACGGTAACTTTGTTTACCGCGTATACCTCACAAACGTAATAAACGTAGACACAGACAGCTCTTACCGCGCCGCGCTCAACGGCGACAAGGAGACGCTGATACTATATACCTGTTACCCCAACAACACTTTATCGCTCACTCCGTACCGCTTTATAGCGTACTGCGAAAAGGTGTCGGGGCCGCACGTGAATATGTACGAATGAGGAGGCGCGTGATATGACTAAAAATTCAAAAGCCATGCGGCGCGTGCTCTGCGGAGTGGTTTCGTTTCTGCTCTCGTTCTTTTCGTGCCTTTTTGTGATGTGCCTTGTGTTTAAATTCACGGTGCTCAGCCCCTCATTCCTTGTCGGGGTCGAGAAGCGTTCAGACTATGCGGAGGCTCTGCATTCCGAGCTTAAGGAGCAGTTCGTCTCATACGGCAGTGCTGGTAATGTTGACGAGAGCTTTTTTGATTCCGTGTTTGAAAACATCATCACTCCCGACCGTATCGACGAGGACACAAAAGCCGTAATTACCGATTTTTATAACGGCGAGGTCAAGGACTCGATTGATACCTCCGATATACAAAGCGAGCTTGAAACGAGACTCTTGGAATACGCCGCCGAAAAGGGCTTTGCGGTGGACGGCGAGCTCAAAAACAATATAAAGGATATGGCGGTGCAATTCGGAGACCTCTATAATTCCTATGTATCGCTGTTTTCAAATTCGTATTTCAAATCCGCCGGCAATATGCTCAAACGCTACAACCCTTATGCCGACTATGCCGCGATTATAGCGGTTACGCTTTCGCTGATTGCGGGGCTCGTGCTTCGTATGTCGTATAAAAAGCGCAAAAACGTGTACAGATATTATATTTATGCGTTTTCGGGTACCGCGCTTATGCTTCTTGCGGCACCGCTTGCCGCGATTATAGGCGGAGTAGGCACAAGAATAAACATCGGTACAAAATCGCTTTACAGCTTTGCGAGCGGATTTATGACGGACACTCTTTGGGCGTTTGTTTTTGCCGCTGCGGCCGTTGCGGTCGTTACCGCTGTATTCTATGCGCTCAGACGCATATTTGTAAAAAAGAATATTTGACGAAGTGCCAAAAAACAACCCGTGAGCGGTATGATTACCGCCCGCGGGTTTTCGGTTTTATGCCCGATTTTTCAGATTTTTGAGCATATTTACCGATTCTAAAACGGAAAAGGCTATTGTCGCAACAGTCAGTGCCGTTTTCATTATACAGAAAAAATTAAGAAGCTTTTGCGCCGCGCACATAAGGCCTATATCGCGTTTAATTATATTCATATCCATATTGGTTTTATTCCTTTCACATCGGTTTAGATAAAAGAACGGCATGGGCTATTGACGGTATACTCTCGCCCTGCAGCGAGGAAGTAGGCGACATCAGCGCGCCCGTGGCGACAAAGAGAACGCGCGACAGCTCGCCGCTTTCGAGCCGCCGCATAATATACGAATTTAAAATCGAGGCACCGCAGCCGCAGCCGGAGCCGCCTGCGTGAACATCCTGCTTTTCGGCGTCGTACAGGAGCAATCCGCAGTCCGCGTGAACGCTCTCTATATCGATTCCGCGATCCTTTTGCAGAAGCTCGCACAAAAGCCTTGACCCGACCTTGCCGAGGTCGCCCGTCAATATCATATCAAAGTCGGACGGCGAAGAAGAGGTATCTTTAAGAAAATCGGCTATTGTATTTGCAGCGGCGGGTGCCATGGCGGCTCCCATATTGTTTGCGTCCTTTATGCCGAGATCGGTTATCCTGCCGATGGTAACGGCGTCAACCGCCGGCTTGCCGCTTTGCCTT
>HF993133.1:155302-164462 GCA_000432435.1 Eubacterium sp. CAG:180 | reverse complement strand
GCTGTCCGCCGTATTCGAGCGGGAGCCTGAACTGACGTTCCGCCGAGCAGAAGTGGCTCGATGTTGACGCAACTGTGACCCTTGCCGCGCCGCAGTCAACAAGCATCGAGGCAAGCCCGAGAGACAGAGCCATGGTGGAGCACGCTCCGTAAAGCCCTATAAAAGGCATATTGAGCGATCGCAGACCGAACGACGAGCCTATGCATTGGTTCAAAAGGTCGCCGGCAAGAGAAAAATCCACTTCGTCGGGCGTTTTCCCGGCTTTTGATAATGCGCGCGTCACGGCCTCTTTTTGGAGTGCGCTCTCCGCTTTTTCAAACGAAGCCTCGCCGAGCGTATCATCCTCAAAAACAAAGTCGAACTCGTCCTTGAGCGGCCCCTCGCCCTCGGTTTTGCCGACTACGGCCGCATAGCCCGTTACCGAGGGGTGCGAATTGAGAACAATAGTGTATTTTCCGAGTCTTTCAGCCATAAACTCACCTCAATAAAGCTTAAAGCAGTAGCAGATTATTCCGTAAATAAAAGCCGCAAGCGTGCCGTAGGCTATAACCGGACCGGCGAGAGAAAACAGCTTTGCGCCCGTGCCGAGTATTTTGCCCTCGGCGCTGAATTCCATGGCCGGTGATACTATCGAATTTGCGAAGCCCGTTATAGGCACTATTGTACCCGCACCGGCAACCTTTGCTATTTTGTCATAAACGCCGAGTCCCGTAAGACAGGCGGCTGTAACTATAAGTGTCACCGAAACTCCGGCGTTCACTTCGTCCTCGGAAAATCCCGCTTCGGTATAAAGGGTGTTAAGAGCCTGACCGATGGTGCAAATAAGTCCGCCCGTCCAAAAGGCGTTAATTATATTTTTGATTTTCGGAGACGGCGGAGACGCACTTTTTGTCATTTTGCCGTATTCCTTGCCCGTAGTCATATATTTCAGTCCTTTCAAAGCTATTTTTGCCGTCAAACGGGTAAAAATTCATAATTTATACATTGATTTATATTTTTTTATGTTTTAAAATTTAAACATCAAATAAAGGCGGTGCTTTTAATGGCGCTTATAGAAGTCAAAGACTTATACAAGATATACAATCCGGGCGAAAACGAGGTTCGCGCGCTTGACGGTGTGTCGCTGACGATTGACCGCGGCGAATTTGTCGCCATTATCGGCCATTCGGGCTCGGGCAAATCGACGTTTATGAATATGCTCGGTCTTTTGGACGTTCCCACAAGCGGCGAATATAAGCTTGACGGGCACAATACGTCAAAGCTCTCGGACGACGAGATGAGCGAGATACGAAACAAAGAGATAGGCTTTATTTTTCAGGGCTTCAATCTTATATCGAGCCTTACCGCGCAGGAAAATGTGGAACTGCCGCTTGCGTATCGCGGTATGCCGAAGGCACAGCGCCACGTTCTGTCGGAGGACGCGCTCAAGCGTGTCGGGCTTGAAAAGCGAATGAACCATCTTCCGAAGCAGATGTCGGGCGGCCAACAGCAGAGAGTTGCCATAGCCCGCGCCGTAGCCGCAAAACCGCCCATAATTTTGGCGGATGAGCCGACCGGCAACCTCGACAGCCACTCCGGAGCGGAGGTTATGCGAATACTTCATGAGCTGCACCGCGAGGGCAGAACGGTTATACTGATTACCCACGACAACGAAATAGCCGCAAATGCTCACCGAGTAATACGTATACAGGACGGTCAGGTTATAGAAGACTATATAAACGCGGACAAATAAACCGAAAAGACACGGTACTGTAAGCCGCGTCGCAAGGCGTTTTTTGCCAAAACAGCTTTTTACGGCTGTTTTTAAGCATAATGTATTGTATTTTTACTCGCATTAGTGTATAATAATTTTGATTATCAAGGGAGGCGGCAAAAGTGCTTGATCCGAACAAAACCATTCAGTTTTCAATAAAAGACGAGCGTGAAGAGGAGATGCGTCAGACGATGCTCACTGTCTACAATGCTCTCAAGGAAAAAGGCTATAACCCGATAAGTCAGATAGTCGGATATATTTTGTCCGAGGATCCGACATACATCACCACGCATAACAATGCGCGCAGCCTTATTCGCCGCCTTGACAGAGACGAGCTGCTTCAGGCGCTTGTCAAAAACTATCTTAAATCAAGCGAAAATAAATGAGGTGAAAGTTTTGGCTGAGAAAAAAGAGTTTCTCACATACAAGGGCAAACCCCTTGTTCGTCAGGGTAACACCATTTACTATGGCGATATGGCGGACGACTACGTTATAATGATGCAAATCCTTGCAAAGAAAGAGGTCGGCGATAAGGATAAGGCAGAGGTTGCCTCCAAGGTATCCGTTCAGCTTTTGAGCACGGACCCCAATGCGTCGATGAAAGAGCGCATCATTAAAACGAGCGAGAAAAAAGGTTTATATGCGGCAATGGACATTGCCGAAATTTGGCTGCAAAGAGCACTCGCACACGAATAAGAAAAAGCGCCGTACCGAGAAATCGGTACAGCGCTTTATTTTTTTCCTTCTAAGGTTCTCTCTCGCTTAAGCCATGAGCTTTGTGAATATTTCGATTATAACGCCCGAGAACGCTGAAATTCCGTAGAGCAGTCCGAGAATTTTCAGATTTTCACGGGGCTTTTTATTTGTTCTGAACAGCACCATAAGACCTATGCCCGCTCCGGAGCAAAGCCCTGCTATTACCGAGGCAAAGCTCAAGGCTCCGCCGAGATACATTTCCGTTAAAAGCACGGAGGCGGCGCAGTTCGGAATAAGCCCTATCAATGCGGCTATAAGCGGTTGGAAGAAGGTGTTGCCGAGAAGTATTTCGGAAAGTCTGTCGGCGCCCAAAAGCTCAATGGCGAAATTCAGCGCAAGCGTGAAAACAAGCAAAAAACCGAAAACCTTCAGCGTATGTGTGAGAGCCGGTACAAAAATTCCCTTGTGCTCGTCGCAGTGGCAGTGCTCCCCCTTACATATGTCGCCGATGTCGTGCTTTTCCTTTTCGGGGTGCTTTTTTACAAACAGGTCAACAATGTAACCTGCAGTAATGCCGATGACTATTTTAAACAGCAGAAGAAGCAGTATGTCCTTGCCTCGTGACGGCTCGGAAATGAGTATTATAAGCGCCTCGTCCGATGTCGCAAGAAATACCGCAAGAAGCGTGCCGAGCGTTATAACACCGCCCGAATATAAATTTGCGGCGAAAACCGAAAAGCCGCACTGCGGAATACAGCCGAGAAGCGAGCCCAAAAGCGGCCCTGCCTTGCCCGCAGAGCGAAGAGCGTTGTTAATCCTTCCGCCGGCGTGGTGCTCAAGAGCCTCCAAAAGTAAAAATGCGAGAAACAAAAACGGAAGCGTCTTGAGGCTGTCGATAAGAGTGTCCTTGATTACGTCTAAAGCTATTGTCATCTATGAAGCTACCTTTCCTTTTTCAGACAGTCGCCGCACACTCCGTATAAAACCGTGCGCGAACCGTCAACCTTAAAGCCGTGCTCGTTGTAAATGTGGGCGGAAAGCTCGCTCAAAAATTTGCATTCGGCGTGTATGAGCTTGCCGCATTCGGTGCATTTGAGGTGGTAGTGCTCGCGGCATTCGGCGTTTTTGCCGGCGTATTGATAGCACGCGCTGTCGCCGTCGCCGCCCGTGAATTTTCGTACCTCGCCCGAGGCGCACAATTTTTCAAGATGGCGGTAGATCGTTGTTTTACCGACGCTCTCTCCGCTTTTTCTGAGCTTTTCAAAAATCTCGTCCGCCGTCAGATGACGGTCCTTGTTTTCGAGCAGTATGTCAAATACCATTTTGCTCTGCTTTGTGTTGTAGCTCAAATTTTCCGCCCCCGAACAATCAGTTTTGCGCGTTGTATCTTGCGCGTTGTATCTTGCGCGTTATATCTTGCACGTTATATCTTGCGCGTGATGTTTTGCGCGTGATGTTTTGCACGTTTTGCCGAGCAAAGCGAAACTGAACTTCAATTTCAATTTCGTTTCTGTATTTTAAATCGGTTTTTTGCGTTTGTCAAGTGCTTTTTATAAGAAAAAATTTGGAATTACAACGGCGGTAAAAGCCGCGAATTAAACGCACACACGCTTTTCGAGCAAAATTCGGAATTTTTGTAATATCGTCGGCACAATATTGTCGGAATAATCATAATATTGTATGTGCGGCGTCGGCGCCTGTCTGTCCGCTCGTCCGCGAATCGGCTGCCGCTTGCCTGAAATGCGGCAACGGAGCGGATTTAATCGGTAAAACGGTATATATATAATATTATTGTCAAATTGACGAAAACACAAAAGCAAAAAAGCGAATACAAATTCACATAAAACGAACTAAAAAGGCTGCACGAGGGCAAAAATGTCAAAAAAGCACACTCGAAATTGACTATATGCACAAATAACCCGTAAACCACATCTTAATGTTGCACAAAAATAATTTAAAAAACTTGTGCAAAAAGTCTTGACAAAAATTACAAACGGTGGTACTATACAGTCAAGATGAAACGAAAGGAGATGTTAAGAATGATCGTTAAGGATTATGAATGCGAAATGCAGCTTATCAACGAGCTTAAGGACGCTAAGTTGTCGTGGAAAACGATCGGTAAAATGCTTCGCCTCTATGCGATGGAAGTAAGATAAGGCAAACGCCTTATTAAACCGTCAAATCCCCGCGTCAGCGGGTTTACATATACCAATTCCAATCCCTTTTTATACAACTTAATGACACTTAGCAAGCAAAAAGGACCGCGTAAAAACGGTCCTTTTTGCTTGCTTATTTTTATTTCGGGCGGCGGTTCTTCGGCTTTAGCATAAGCCTCAAATAAATCCGGTAGAAATGCGGTACGGCGAGAGCGGCAAAAAAGCGCATCCGCTCTCAAGGAGGCGCAAAGCCGAGAGTGTGAGCGATGAAATAATGCAGGCCGAGAAGAAACAGACAAAAAAAGACCCGACGCTATGCGCCGGGCAACTTTAATGTAATGGGTTTTGGCTTTTATGACCTGCGCGAGTTCTTAAAACATCCACCACAATGTTCTTCTCTCGCTTGGTACAGCCTTATAATAACAAGTGATTATTGCAAACCGCACACAAAAATGTGAATAAATTGTTAACATTTTCAACTTTTTGAGGAAAATTGACAATTTTTTTGTTCGTCATCCTTTTTTTAGGGGCTGTTCGTGCAAACAAATAGACATTATACATTACAAATGTTGATATACGTAAAATCGCTCTTGACAGTTAATTCTCAATGGGCTATAATTACACAGTATCCCAGAATAAAGGGAGGGAATCAGAATGAGTCAGGTAAAAGTTAAAGAAAATGAGTCTTTGGAAAGCGCTCTTCGCCGCTTTAAAAGACAGACCTCTCGTGACGGCGTAATTCAGGAAGTTCGTAAAAGAGAGCATTACGAAAAGCCTTCTGTTAAAAGAAAAAAGAAGTCAGAAGCAGCTCGTAAAAGAAAGTATAAGTAATTGAGAGGCGGACAAGGTTTTGTCCGCCCTTTCTTTTGAAAAAACAGGGAGATCCCATTTAAGGAGCATTATGGAAAACGAACTTATGCCGAAATACCGCTTTCACAGCGTGCTTGACGTAACGCCAGAGGATATACGCAAAATGGGCGCACGCGCAATAGGCCTTGATATTGACAATACCATAGCTCCGGACGGAACCTTTAAATTTTTAAAGGGTGTGGAGCATTGGCTTGACACAATGAGAAAAGCCGGGATACCGGTTATCATAATTTCAAACGGTACGGTTTTCAGAGTCGGGCCGATAGCTAAAAAATTCGGTCTGCCGTATGTTTGCGTTGCTGCAAAGCCGAAGCCCAAGGGGCTCTTAAGAGCTGCTGCAAAGCTCGGCGTGCCGATAGAGAAGCTCGCTATGCTCGGCGATCAGATTTTTTCCGACATCAAGGCGGCAAACCGCTGTGGCGCGATTGCCGTCAGAATAGACCCTATGCCTGCAAAGAGTCTTTATCCGCATTATTATGCGTGGAAGGCAAAGCGCGAGGAGCCTATAATAAAAGAATTTGAAAAATTACATGGGTATGGTGTTTACGATGATTAAAGAATTGCAGTTTTTGTTGAAAAATTCAGAAAATATTGATTCGGCGCTTATAGTGTCGCCCGAAAACAGGCGTTATTTCACCGAATTTCCGTCGTCCGACGGGTTTTTGCTCGTAACGCGCGACGACGCTGTTTTTATAACCGACAGCAGATACATAGAGGCTGCCGAAAACAAGGTTACGGAATGTAAAACCGCTCTTCAGAAGAGAGAAATTTCACAGGTCTATGATTTCTTTAAGTCAAACGGTGCCGAAAAGGTCGGCATTGAGGCGTCGCGTATGACTGTGTCCGAGCTTGCGAAATTCGATAATGCGCTTAAGGAGATAAGCATAGATTTTTCGGGCGAGCTTGACAATATGATTGACGCTCTCCGTATGGTAAAATCCGAGTCCGAAATCGAAAAGATAAAGAAAGCACAAAAAATCGCCGAGGGAGCATTCGACGACATATGCGGCTTTATAAAGCCCGGCGTTACCGAAAAGGAGATTGCGCTCAGACTCGAACACTATATGCTGACGCACGGCGCCGAGGGTCTTTCGTTCGAGACTATCGCCGTAAGCGGTAAAAATACGTCTATGCCGCACGGCGTTCCGACGGATAAGAAAATCGAAATCGGCGACTTTGTCACCATGGACTACGGCGCACTTTACGACGGCTACCACAGCGATATGACAAGAACCGTGGCCGTAGGCAAGGTGAGCGACGAGCAGAAAAAGGTTTACAATACCGTTCTTGAGGCGCAAAAGGCAGGTCTTGACTTCATAAGACCCGGCGTTTCGGGCAAGGATGCCGACAGAGTTTCGCGCGATATTATAGAAAACGCGGGCTACGGCGAATATTTCGGGCATTCGCTCGGCCACGGCGTGGGAGTGGAAATTCACGAAAAGCCCAATCTTTCGCCTTCGAGTGAATTTATCCTGAAAAAAGGCAATGTGGTAACCGTTGAGCCGGGAATTTACGTTCCGGGCAAATTCGGCGTGAGAATAGAGGATTTTGCGGTAATAACCGAAAACGGAGCGGAAAATATGACACACTGCCCCAAAGAGCTTATAATCCTTTAAAAAACACTTGAAAAACAACCGGATATATTATAAAATAAGTATGATTAAAATTGCGCTTCGGCAAAAGTGCGCCGAGGCTTAAAACGGAGGATTTAAAAATGGTATCAGCAGGCGATTTCAGAAACGGCGTTACTTTTGAAATGGACGGCGGCGTTTATCAGATAATCGAATTCCAGCACGTAAAACCCGGCAAGGGCGCTGCTTTTGTCCGCACCAAAATCAGAAACGTTATTACCGGCAGCGTTGTAGAAAAGACCTTCAACCCGACCGATAAATTCCCGACCGCGTTTATTGAGAGAAAAGATATGGAATACTCTTACAACGACGGCGATCTCTATTACTTTATGGACCCCGAGTCATACGAGCTTGTTCCGATAAGCAAGAGCGAGCTCTCAGACAACTTCAAGTTCGTAAAGGAAAATATGGTTTGCAAAATACTTTCCTACAAGGGCAAGGTATTCGGCGTTGAGCCGCCCACATTCGTAACTCTTGAGGTTACAAAGACCGATCCCGGCTTCAAGGGCAACACGGCTACAAACGCAACAAAGCCGGCTACTCTTGAAACAGGTGCCGAGATAAAGGTTCCGCTCTTTATCGACGAGGGCGAAATGATTAACGTTGATACCCGCACAGGCGAGTATATGTCAAGAGCCAACTCATAACAGAGATAAAAACGGGGAAATAATTTTGCCCCATTTTTATAGTGTTCGGATTTTGTGCATTGCACTCCGAAAAAACACGGCGTTCTATGTCAGCTACGATAGGACGTCCGCGCATACAAAAATATTGTAGCTGTGAAAGGCTATGGTGATTACTATGACAGTTACCGAAAAAGCGGCTTATCTCAAAGGCGTGGTTTCAATGCTTAAGCTCGAGGAGAATTCCGACGAGGCTAAGGTTTTGAACGTACTTGTTGACACAATAGACGAAATGGCTCAGTCCATTGCCGAGCTTGAGGAACAGCTTGACCTCACAAACGAGCAGCTTGATGCCGTTGACGAGGACCTTGACGATCTTGAGGAATATGTTTACGGCGATGACGATGACGACTGCTGCTGCGACGACGATGATATGTACGAGGTAGAGTGCCCGTCATGCGGCGAGACTGTATATTTCGACGGCGCTGCCATTGAGGATGGCTCTGCCGAGTGCCCGAATTGCGGCGCAAAGCTTGACTTTGACCTTGACGGCTGCGACTGCGACGACTGCGGTCATGACCACGACGAAGAATAATCTCGTCGAAATAATATAACTGCAACGGGGCAGTAAGAGCGTGATGCTTTTACTGCCCTGCTTTTTTATACCGCAAAAAAAGTCGGAGCGAATCGTTTTGGCCGCAAGTGTGACCACTGAAATCGAATGTAGATGAATTTTGTAACAAAATGCACAAACGGCTGTAATGAAGTTCGTCGGAAATTTGATTAAAATAGTCAAAAACCCCTTGAAAAATAGATTTTGTTTTGATAAAATAAAAATTAACTAAAAGGATAAGTGGCAAATTGCACATTTCCCATGTTTCCCGAAGGGAGTTAAAGAGCAGGATGAGCACTAAAACAACCAAAAAGCACAGCGAGAACGATGTTCCGCTTTACCTTTTCCATGAGGGCAGCAATTCAAATGCGTATGAGTATTTCGGCTCCCACAGAAAAAATAAGAATACCGTGGTTTTCAGAGTTTGGGCGCCTGACGCAAAAAATGTCAGCGTTACGGGAGATTTTAACGATTGGTCGGAGACTGAAAATCCGATGAAGCAGCTCAAAAACAGCGGCGGCGTTTGGGAAGCGGAAATCAAGAATATCAAGCCCTACGATATGTATAAATATTGTATAACCGCTGCCGACGGAAGAACGCTTATGAAGTGCGACCCATACGGCTTTCACATGGAAACGCGCCCCGGCACGGCTACAAAATACTATGAAATCGACGATTGCTACGAGTGGCACGACGAAAAGTGGGTGGAGGGCAGAAACGGCAAAAACATCTACGAGTCGCCCGTAAATATCTACGAGATACACGCGGGCTCCTGGAAGCAGTATGACGACGGTAATTTCTACTCGTACCGTGCGCTT
>HF993133.1:51798-155264 GCA_000432435.1 Eubacterium sp. CAG:180 | reverse complement strand
GCTCTTGTGCCCTATGTTAAAAAGATGGGCTATACCCATATTGAGTTTATGCCGCTCACTGAATATCCGTTTGACGGCTCGTGGGGCTATCAGGTGACGGGTTACTTTGCCGCAACGTCACGTTACGGCGAGCCTAAGGACCTTATGTATCTTATAGATAAATGCCACGGAAACGGAATAGGCGTGATTTTGGACTGGGTTCCGGCACACTTCCCTAAGGACGCAAACGGTCTTTACGAATTTGACGGCGGACCGCTCTATGAATACAGCGACCCGAGAAAGGGTGAGCATTACGGATGGGGAACAAGAGTCTTTGACTTCGGAAAAAATGAGGTTCGCTCGTTTTTGATGTCCTCCGCTTCGTTCTGGCTTAAAAAATATCACCTTGACGGCATAAGGATAGACGCCGTTGCATCGATGCTGTATCTCGATTACGACCGCAAGGACGGCGAGTGGGTGCCGAATAAAAACGGCGGCAACGAAAATCTTGAGGCTGTCGAATTTTTGCAGAAGCTCAACGAAAACATTTTCCGCGATTTCCCGTATGCCATGATGATAGCCGAGGAGAGCACCTCTTGGCCAATGGTTACAAAGCCTGTATTTTCGGGCGGACTCGGCTTCAACTTCAAGTGGAACATGGGTTGGATGAACGATATTCTCCGCTATTTTTCGCTTGACGGATTTTTCCGCAAATATAATCATGACTGCATTACATTCTCGATGTTTTACGCATTTTCAGAGAATTTTGTGCTTCCCATTTCTCACGACGAGGTGGTGCACGGTAAGAAGTCGCTTATAGACAAAATGCCCGGCTCATATGACGAAAAGTTTGCCGGAGTTCGCGCGTTTCTCGGCTATATGATGGCGCATCCCGGCAAAAAGCTTATGTTTATGGGTCAGGAGTTCGGCCAGTTTATCGAGTGGAATTACGAAAAGGGCCTAGATTGGCTTCTGCTCGATTATCCCAAGCACCGCGCGCTGCAAAACTATTTTAAAAAGATAAACGAATTTTACAAGGCAAATCCGGCATTTTGGCAGATAGATTATTCGTGGGAGGGCTTCTCGTGGATATCCTCCGACGATAAGGATAATTCCGTTATCGCATTCCGACGTATTGATGAAAAGGGCAAGGAGATAATCGTTGTCTGCAATTTCACGAATGTCGAGAGATGTGACTACCGCATAGGAATACCGAAAAAAGGAGCCTATAAGATAGTATTCAATTCCGACGACGTCGATTTCGGCGGCGAAGGAAAGGGAAACAAGGGTAAATTAAAAACCGAATCGATAAATATGCACGGCTTCGAGCAAAGCATTTCTCTTGATTTGCCGCCGATGTCTGCAATATACATAAAAAAAACAAGGTAGTCTTGTACCGGTTCGGTGCAAGGCAGAGGCTAAGGCCTTTAAAAGGAGGATAAATCTATGGCACGCAAAATGGAATGTATTGCGATGCTGCTGGCAGGAGGTCAGGGTTCAAGACTCGGAATTTTGACCAAGAAGATTGCAAAGCCCGCAGTTCCCTACGGCGGTAAGTACAGAATTATCGACTTTCCGCTTTCAAACTGTGTGAATTCCGGCATTTCGACCGTCGGCGTTCTGACCCAGTACCAGCCGCTTGAGCTTAACGACTATATCGGCAACGGTCAGCCGTGGGATCTCGATCGTGCACAGGGCGGAGTTCATATTCTCTCGCCTTATCAGCAGATAAAGGGCTCGGAGTGGTACAAGGGCACCGCAAACGCTATTTATCAAAACATAAACTTTATCGACAGATATAATCCCGAATATGTGGCGGTTCTCTCGGGCGACCATATTTACAAGATGGATTACTCAAAGATGCTCGACTATCATAAGGAAAAGGGAGCGGCCTGCACCATTGCAATGCTTGAGGTTCCGTGGGAGGAGGCTCCGCGCTTCGGCCTTATGATTACCGATGAGGACAACGCCATAAAGGAGTTTGAGGAAAAGCCGAAAAATCCCAGAAGCAACAAGGCTTCCATGGGCGTTTACATATTCACGTGGTCAAAGCTTCGCAAGTACCTTATAGACGACGAGAATAATCCGGAGTCGTCAAACGACTTCGGTCACGACGTAATACCGGCAATGCACGCCGCCGGCGAAAAGCTCTATGCTTACCTCTTTGACGGCTACTGGAAAGACGTCGGAACAATCGATTCCCTTTGGGAAGCAAACCTTGACCTTTTAAATCCCAAGGTTGACCTTGACCTTTCGGACCCCACCTGGAAAATCTATTCAAAAACTCCCGAAGCGCCTCCGCACTATGTTTCACCCGAGGCTACGGTACAGAATTCAATGGTTGCCGAGGGCTCGCAGGTTTACGGTGAGCTTGATTTCTCGATTTTGTTCTCAAATGTCACCGTTGAGCGCGGTGCCGTGGTAAGAGATTCCATAGTGATGCCCGGAACGGTCATAAAAGAGGGTGCTGTGGTACAGTATGCAATAGTTGCCGAAAACGCGGTCATTGAAGAGAATGCCGTTGTCGGAGCGAGACCCGAGGATGTTGAAAATCTTGACGACTGGGGCGTAGCCGTAGTCGGAAGCGGTGTTACCGTAGGCAAAAACGGAGTTGTGGCACCCAAGGCAATGGTTGACGAAGACGTAAAGGGGGCTTAAAAATGACCGGAAATAACATAGTCGGAATCATTTATTCAAACATATATGACGAGTGTCTCAGCGAGATGACGGGGCTTCGCACCATGGGCAGCGTGCCGTTTGCAGGCAGATACCGCCTTATCGACTTTCCGCTTTCCAATATGGTAAACAGCGGCATAGAAAAGGTCGGAGTTATCACAAAGAGCAACTATCAGTCGCTTATGGACCATCTCGGAACAGGCAAGCCGTGGGACCTCTCCCGCAAGACCGAGGGGATGTTTATTCTTCCGCCGTTCGCCTCTGCGGGCAACAAGAGCTTTTACAGCGGCAGAGTCGAGGCTCTCAAGGCGAATATGGGCTTTATAGCACGCTCCACCGAGGAGTACATACTTTTTGCCGATTGCAATAATATAGTAAACATCGACATTGACGAGCTTATGGATTACCATACCGACAAGGCGGCAGATATAACGATTGTTTATAAGCACGGTAAATGTCCGCGTCTGCAAAACAATATGGCGTTTTCCTTTGATGACGACAGCAGAGTGAGAATGGTTGCAATGTCCCCGGCAAGCGATACCATAGTTGATTATTCGATGAACATAATACTTATGAAGAAATCTCTTCTTCAAAGGCTTGTAAACGATGCCGTAAGTATGAATCACGAGTCGTTTGAGCGCGACATCATACAAAGCAATGTCGAAAAGCTTCGCATTTACGGCTTTGAGGCAAAGGGCTTCTCACTTACCGTTGACTCCATGCAGAGCTATTTTGACGCGAATATGCAGCTTCTCGACCCCGACAACTGCAAGCAGTTGTTTAACAGGGAACGCCCCATATACACAAAGGTTCGCGATGATATGCCGGCTATTTACGGTCTCGGCTCAAGCGTTAAAAATTCGCTCGTCGCAAACGGCTGTATAATAGACGGTGAGGTTGAAAACTCCATACTTTTCCGCGGCGTAAGAGTGGAAAAGGGCGCGGTGGTCAAAAATTCGATTCTCTGTCAGGGCAGCTTTGTGGCCTCCGGCTCTTCTCTCAACTACACCGTTACCGACAAGAGCGTTGCGATAACGCCTAATAAAAACCTCTCCGGCGCGGAGGATTATCCGGTTTATGTCGGCAAGGGCATAGTTATTTAACGCGGCGAACAGAGTTTACCGTTTATAAATTTTTGATTGAGGCGATTTTAAATGAAAGTATTATATGTAGCGAGCGAGGCACTCCCGTTTATGGCTTCGGGCGGCCTCGGCGATGTGGCAGGCAGTCTGCCGCAGGCTCTCAGGAAACGTCTTATAGGGTGCCGCGTTGTTATGCCGCTCTATGACGGCATTAAGCAGGAGCTTAAAGATACCATGACGTTTATCACGAGCATATCCGTGCCCGTGGCATGGCGCAGGCAGTATTGCGGAATTTTTGAGGCTAAGTACAAGGGCGTTATCTATTATCTTTTGGATAATCAGTATTATTTTAAGCGCGACGGAATTTACGGCTATTATGATGATGCCGAGAGATTTGCATTCTTCTCGCGCGCGGTGCTTGAGATGATACCGTATATCGATTTTAAGCCCGATATAATTCACTGCAACGATTGGCAGACGGCTCTTACGCCGCTCTATTACAGCTCAATGTATGCAAGCAGCCCCGGCTATGAAAACATCAAGACCGTGTTTACAATACACAACATCCAGTACCAGGGCACATACGGCAAAGAGCTTATAAACGAGGTTCTCGGCATACCGCAGAGCGCAACGTCGCTTGTTGAGTACGACGGCGACGTAAACTTTATGAAGGGTGCCATAGAGACCGCAAACAGGGTAACTACCGTAAGTCCCTCTTATGCGAGTGAGATTTTGGACCCGTGGTATTCCTACGGACTTGACACAATTCTCAACGAGCGTTCGTGGAAGCTCTCGGGCATACTCAACGGTATAGACACCGAGCTTTATAATCCCGAAACCGATAAGGACATCTTTGTAAATTATTCGGCGAACGATTTCCGCAAAAAGGCGGACAACAAGAGGGCTCTTCAGGAGCTTATGAATTTGCCGCAGAGAGCGGACGTACCGCTTATCGGTATGGTATCAAGGCTTGTTTCGCACAAGGGACTTGACCTTGTAAGAGCCGTTCTTGACGAGTTCTTGGGCGGTACCGATGTGCAGATGGTCGTTCTCGGCTCGGGCGAGTGGCAGTATGAACAGTTCTTTAAGGATATGGCGGCGAAATATCCCGATAAATTCGCCCTGAAGCTCGGATTTGTTCCGTCGCTTTCAAAGAAGATTTATGCAGGCACCGATATGTTCCTTATGCCGTCAAAGAGCGAGCCGTGCGGACTTTCGCAGATGATAGCTCTGCGCTACGGCTCTGTGCCGATAGTCCGTGAGACGGGCGGTCTGCGCGATACGATAAAGGACAGCGGCGACGGTGAGGGCAACGGCTTCACGTTTGCGAGCTACAACGCTCACGATATGCTCTACACAATACGCCGTGCGATTGAGGGCTATCAGAACCGTGAGGGCTGGAGCATACTCGTAAAGCGCGCCATGGAGTGCGACAACAGCTGGGGCAAGTCCGCTAACGAATACATAAGACTTTACAAGGATTTGCTCAAGGAGTAATCCGTATAAAATAAAAACCCGACTCACACAGCCGAATGTGAGTCGGGTAATTTTTTGCTTTTTATTCGCCCTCTGTGTGCGTAACGCCGATGCCGAGCTCATTTAATTGCTCGTCGTCAACCGGAGCGGGACATTCCGTCATAGGCTCCGACGCGTTTTGAAGCTTGGGATACGCGATAACGTCTCTGAGGCTGTCGCAGCCTATCATCTGCATGCAAAGTCTGTCAAGACCTATGCCCATTCCGCCGTGCGGCGGTGCGCCGTAACGGAAAGCGTCAAGCAGATAGCCGAATTTGCTGTAAGCCTCTTCTTTGGAAAGACCGAGCAAATCAAAAATTCTGCTCTGCAATTTGGGGTCTGTAATTCTTATGGAGCCGCTCGAAAGCTCAATTCCGTTGAGCACAAGGTCGTAGCACTTAGCCCTCACCTTGGCCTTGTCGGTTTCGAGGTAATCGAGGCACTCGTCCATCGGTGCGGTGAAGGGATGGTGCATTGCGACAAACTGCTTGAGCTCCTCGTCATATTCAAAGAACGGGAACTCGGTAATCCACAGGAAATTGTATTTTCCCTCGGGGATAATGTCGAGCTTTTTGGCAACCTTTTGCCTTAATGCGCCGAGCACCGTGAGAACGTGATTTTTGATTTTATCGGCTACAATCAGTATAACATCGCCCTTTTCGGCGCCTGTCTTTTTAAGTATGGCGTTCATTTCGTCCTCTGTCATAAACTTTGCAAAGGATGAGGAAACGCCATCGTCTGTCATACGAATCCAAGCAAGACCCTTTGCGCCTATGCCTTTTACGTAATCCGTGAGCTTGTCAATTTCTTTTCTCGAGAGAGCCGATACCGCATTTTTTGCGTTGATGGCTCTGACTGTGCCGCCCTCGGCTGTTGCGCTTTTGAATACGACGAATTCGGACGAGGAAACCTCGTCTGTTATATCGATAAGCTCCATACCGTATCTTGTGTCAGGCTTGTCCGAGCCGTAACGGTTCATAGCCTCATTGTAGGTTATTCTCGGGAGCGGAGTCGGAACGTCAACGCCTATGGCATCCTTGAAAACGCGCTTGATGTAGCCCTCGCCTATTGAAAGCACGTCCTCCATATCGACAAAGGACATTTCAAGATCTATCTGCGTGAATTCGGGCTGACGGTCTGCGCGCAGATCCTCGTCGCGGAAGCAGCGCGCTATCTGCATATATCTGTCAAAGCCGGCAACCATGGAGAGCTGCTTGTAAAGCTGCGGCGACTGCGGCAAGGCATAGAAGCTGCCGTTGTGAATTCTTGACGGTACAAGAAAGTCGCGTGCGCCCTCGGGTGTGGAACGGATAAGCATCGGCGTTTCAATTTCGATAAAGCCGTTCTCGTCAAAATAGTCACGCGTTATTTTAGTTATTTTATGTCTAAGCAGTATGTTTTTCTGTAAATCTGGTCTGCGAAGGTCAAGATAGCGGTATTTAAGCCTTGTAGTCTCGGCGGTCTGGCAGTTCGGAACTATCTCAAACGGAGGAGTTTCACTCTTGCCGAGAATTCGAAGCTCCGTTACCTCAACCTCGATTTCGCCCGTGGCAATCTCGGTGTTTTTTGCGGAACGCTCTCTTACCTTGCCGACGGCTGCGAGAACATACTCGCTTCTTGCGGAAAAGGCCTTATCAAACACGGCTTTGTCGGTGTTTTCGTCAAATGCGAGCTGAACTATGCCCGTTCTGTCGCGCAAATCTATAAATATGAGTGAGCCGAGGTCACGCTGACGCTGAACCCAGCCGCAGAGCGTAACGGTTCTTCCGACGTCCTTTGCGGTGAGTGTGCCGCAGTAGTCGGTGCGTTTAAGTCCCTCAAGAGTTTCCATTATGCGTTTCCCCCTAAAATATCTTTAATATCAATGCCTTCGGTGTCGAAGCCCGCCATTGCCTGGCGAATAACTATCGACTGGAAGTTATCGGTGAAGTCCTTGAGCGTGGTCTCCTCCTCTGTGCCGTCAGCCATATTTTTAAGCTTGACATTTCCCGAGGACAGCTCGTTTTCGCCGAGAACCACGGTGTAGAGAGCACCGATTTTGTTTGCGTATTTCATCTGCGCTTTAAAGCCCCTGCCGACTGTGTCAAACTGAGCGGAAAGCCCCTCGTTGCGAAGGTCGGTTGCAAGCTCGGCAGCCTTGATATTTGCTTCGTCGCCCATGGATACTATAAATATATCGCACTTTTTGCGCTCGGGGAACGGAGTTTTTTGCGCCTCCATCAAAAGGAGCAGCCTCTCTATGCCCATACCGAAGCCGCACGCCGGAAGCGGATTTCCGCCGACCTCCTCTATTAAGCCGTCATATCTTCCTCCGCCGCATACGGTGCCCTGCGCGCCTATTTCGTTTGAGACAAACTCAAACACGGTGCGTGTGTAGTAGTCAAGTCCGCGGACGATGCGCGGATTTACCGTATAGGCTATATTCATGGCGTCGAGATATTTTTTTACCGAGTCAAAGTGCTCGCGGCAATCGTCGCAGAGATAATCTGTTATGACGGGCGCGCCCTTTGCGATTTCGGAGCATATGGGACTTTTGCAATCAAGTATTCTCATCGGATTTTTTTCGAGTCTGCCGCGGCACGTGTCGCAAAGCTCGTCAATATGGGATGCAAAATATTCCTTCAATGCCTTGTGATACTCCGCACGACATTTCTTGCAGCCGATGGAATTTATTTCGAGTGAAAGATTTGATACGCCGAGGTAGTTGAACACCTCGTTTGCGAGCGCTATAATTTCCGCGTCCTGCGAGGGAGCGCCTGCGCCGAAGCATTCCACGCCGAACTGGTGGAATTCGCGGAGCCTGCCTGCCTGCGGTTTTTCATAGCGGTAGCACGAGATGAGGTAGTAGATTTTTTGCGGCATCGGCTCGTTGAAAAGCCCGTTTTCGAGGAATGCTCTTACCGCGCCTGCCGTGCCCTCGGGACGGAGCGTTATCGAACGTCCGCCTTTATCGGAAAAGGTGTACATCTCTTTTTGAACTACGTCTGTGGTGTCGCCCACGCCGCGCTCAAAAAGCTCGGTATGCTCAAAAACCGGTGTGCGCATTTCGTAAAAGCCGTAGTTTTCGGCTATCTCGCGCATTGCCGCTTCAATATACTGGGTTTTATAGCTGTCCTTGGGCAGCAAATCGAGAGTACCCTTTATGGAGCTTGTTATAAGTGACATCTCAAATATCCTTTCGGTTGGGGATTATATCAGTGACGCACAGGGTGCGTAACACTATAATGCCCCCTCTGTTCGGAGGGGGCGAAAAAATACTGCTTATTTCGGATTTACAATATCACGCCAGTCAAGATCGCCTCTTTCAAGGCTGTGTATAAGCGCCTCTGCCGTTGCAATATTTGTTGCAACCGGAATATTGTGTACGTCGCAAAGCCTTAAAAGGTTATTCTCCTTAGGCTCATGCGGCTTCGGATTGAGCGGATCTCGGAACATCAAGAGAAGGTCTATCTCGTTGCAGGCTATACGCGCGCCTATCTGCTGGTCGCCGCCCTGCGAGCCGCTTAAAAACTGCTGTATTTTAAGACCGGTAGCTTCGGAAACAAGTTTTCCCGTAGTGCCGGTTGCGCAAAGATTATGCTTAGACAAAATTCCGCAATATGCTATGCAAAACTGAACCATAAGTTCCTTTTTTTCATCGTGAGCCATCAAAGCTATATTCATAAAAGTTCCTCCGATCTTTTATTCGTTTATGTTTTATACAACTTAAAATATTCTCCGATAGATATAATAACAAAAAAAAGTCAACTTTTCAAGATTTTTTTCATTTTGCACAAAAATAGTGTGGATTACATCCGGTACAGCACCCCAAAATACCCTAAATTAAAAATATTTCGGCGAAAACGGCACATTTTTGCCGAGAAGACGCTCGGCGATTCGAGAAAAAGCACTCCCTATAAAGCCGGAAAGCCTGCCGCCATCGCTCAAATTCATCGCGGACGAATCATACGGGACAACTCCGAGTAGCTTTACGGAGGAAATATCCACGCAGTCGTTGAGCTTTGTCTGCCTGCCCTCCTCCATTTCGGAGCGTATCACCTTATTCACTATAAGCCGCGCCTCGTCGGAAAGAGGTCTTATTTTTTCGGCCTTGTCAAAGGCGCTTCGCAGAGATACGGCGTCGGGCGTCGTCACGATTATCGCCTTGTCGCAGATTTTTGCTGCGAAATCAAAGGCTGTGCCGCAATTCTCGGCGTCAAACAGTATATAATCATAGCTGCTTTCAAAAGAGAGTATAAGCTCATAAAATTCGTCGTATGTAAGCTCTTCCGTGCTTTTGGGGGCCGGCAAAAGCGAAACGCCATTATATAATGTATCGTAAACGGCGTCTTTTTTTTTGCAGTTGCCCCTGGCGGCGTCATACCAATTAAAAAGTATGTCCTCGCCCGTTTCGAGGAGCAGGTCGAGACTTCGGACGGAGGTGTCGGCGTCCGCGCACAGCACCCTTTTGCCCGCAGAGGCGAGTGCGGCCGCCAAGCCTACGGTTACCGTCGATTTCCCGGAGCCGCCCTTACCGGAGCACACTATATACTTTTCAGCCATCGGAAATACCCCTTTCTTCAGCCGAGCAGCGAGCCGTAGCCTTGCGCGGTATTGACGCTGCCGCCGTCGGTCTCAAAGTAAGCCTTGTATATTTCTGCGACGAGCGAAGCTGTGGCGGAACCGCTGTTGAGGTTTTCGATTGCCACGCAGACCGCTATCTGAGGGTCGTCGGCAGGCGCAAAGGATATCATAAAGCCGTTAAGACCGGTAACTATTTTGCCGCTCACCTTTGCCTTGCTCTCTGCGGTACCGGTTTTCGCCGCCACCTTTACGGGGAGACTTTTAAATGCCGGAAGCCTTGCACCGAGCATTCCCATACCCTCTTTGACTATGCGTATGCTGTTTTGAGAAACACCGGTTTCGTTTAAAACAACGCCGTCGTTTGAGAGCAGAGTTTCGGAATAGTCGCTTGATTTCACGCTTTTTACAAAGTGCGCGCGGTATCTCGTTCCGCCGTTTGCAATGGTCGAAACATAGCTGCAAAGCTGTATGGGCGTAAAGAGGTTGTCCGACTGACCTATTGCAGCCTGAACGGTGTCGCCCGGGTACCATGTGCCGCCGTGAGCCTCTCTGTAAGCAATACCGGCAAGTACGCCCGAGGATTCGTTTATTTCAACGCCCGTCTTTTGGCCGAGTCCGAATCTTGTGCAGTAATCGTTCATACGGTTTATGCCCAAAAGCCTGCCCGTTTCGTAGAAATAGATGTTGCAGGATTGGTTAAGAGCGTTTTTAACGTCTATCCAACCGTGCGAGCCGAGACATTTGAAGGTCGTGTCGGTAAACTGACGGTAAATGTGGCTGCAATAAAATTTTGACGTTTCGGTTATAACGCCCTCCTCGAGCCCCGCTGCCGCTATTGCCGGCTTCATTGTGGAACCGGGCTCATAGGTACTCATAAGAGCTCTGTTCCAAAGCGGAGAGCTTTTATCCTTTGAGAGAGCCTCGTAATTTTGATAGTATGTGTTCAGGTCATAGCTCGGATATGTCGCGCAGGCGAGCACGGCACCGGTGTTTACATCCATTACCACGGCCGAACCGACCGCCGGAATTGCGTCCTTGTCGCGGTACCTTTCGACAAATGCCGCAAGCGAATCCTGAACCTTTTTTTGAAGCACGGAGTCAAGCGTGAGTATTACCGTGTCGCCGTCAACGGGCTCGCGGGTGATTTCGCTTGTTTTTGTGCCGTCGGACGCCGTGGTTGTTGTCATTATGCCGTTTGTTCCGCGAAGGTAATCCTCCATGGCGCTTTCAAGGCCGAATTTGCCTATGGTGTCATCCATGGCATATGCGCGCAGGCTGAGTGTGGTCTTTTGCTCCGTGGTCAAATTCTGATCCGCGCTCTCCGCCTTGTAAGCGTCCGTTCTGTCCTTGTATTCGCTCTCATTGAGCTTGCCGGTGATTCCTATTATATGCGGTGCTATCGTGCCGTCGGTGTAGTGGCGCGCGGTAGTCACGTTTATATCAACACCCCTGTAAAAGCTGCTGTTTTCTTTGATTTTGGCGGCGAGCGTCGGTGAGACGGAGTCGGCCACCGTGAACGGATTTGCCGCCGAAAACGAAATTTTCTTTAAAGAATAACAGACGGACGCGATTTTGAGTGCGTCTGCCGCCGAGTAGTCACCGAGAGAAAACTTTTCCACAAGCTCGTCGAAGCAGTTTTGCGCCGTGGCGTATGAATTAAGATACAGAACGTCCTTGGATTTTAAATATGTTATGTCCTTGTCGGCATTTTCCTTAAAAGAAACAGAACCGTCCGAATTTAACACGAGCGGCAGATTGTCGTTCCAAGCTGTGCCCTCGCTCTCAAGCAGGTTTATAAGTGACAGGATTATTTCGTTTCGCTTGTCCTGCTCCTTTGTGGACGGGAAATAGGACGCGTTCAGCACGACGGAATTTATCTGCTCGTTTGTGACAAGCGGCGTTCCGTTGCAGTCGAGTATTTCACCGCGCGATGCGGCTATTGTGGATTTTGTCTCGGACAGAGCGACACGCTGCGTCGAATAGTCCGCCGCATTGACAATTTGAATACGGAACAAATCCACCGCGAAAAGCGAAAATAAAAACAGGACGGATACGGTAAAAATAAGTATTCTTCGCCTTATTTGCTTTTTGTTATCCAAATTTGCCGCTCCTTTCTCATCAGTTTTCAAGAACGTTGATTTTTGTCCGCCGCATAACGGCACGAACTATAATGTACCACAGCGGCGTGAAAAGGAATGAATACACCGCCGCAGGTATATAGTAGCGTATAAGCAGGTAGCCCGTGCTGTCAACTCCGTTTGCGAGCAGGAAAAACACAACATAGAATACCGAGTATATAAGGCATGCAAAGCCCGACAGCAGCAGCGCCGTCATAAGATTGTTCCTCATAAGGTAGTCTATGAGCAGACCTGCTGCCGCACCCGCAAGCATAAGCAAAAGTGCATTGTAGCCGTCGCCCATGGGTGAAACGCTGTCCCAAAGTATACCGGCGAGCATACCCAAAACAGCTCCGGCTATTTCACGCTCAAACATACCTATGCAAATGACAAGCGGAATTAAAGGATTGGCTTTAACGCCGAATATTTCGGGGAAAAGCCCTCTTGTATTTTGCAAAATGTGAACCGCAAGTATCAAAAGCACAAATACGGTTCTTCTGACAAACAGTATTTTTGTTGACCTACGCATCAGTTTTTACCCTCGAATTCGGTTATGACAAAAGCGTCCTGAACATCTCCGGGATCAACCTCGGGCTTTACCTCGGCATAATATGAGATGTTGCCCTCCTCCTTGCTTACGGCGGTCACCGTGCCGATAATGAGGCCGCGCGGATAAACTCCGCCGACGCCCGATGTGCAAACTATTCCGCCTACCGCAACGGAGGTGTCCTTTGTAAGCCCGGTGAGCTTCAAAAGGCCGTTCAGAGCGAGCTTTGACGTGGTTTCGGTGTAGCCCATTTCACCCGTGCGTATTTCGTATGCCGCCGCGTTGACCTTGGGGTCCGTTACGGAGAGAACAACGCACGAGGTCGGCGTTACTTCGTTTACTATGCCTATTAAGTACTCGCCGCTTATTACGGGGTCGTTGACTTTAACTCCGTCGTTTGAACCGCAGTTCAAAACAAACGAGCCGAAGGTGTCGGCGGAGTCTCTGCCGATAACGGTTCCGGCAACAAATTTAAAATCGGGATTTTTTTCTTTGACCTCAAGGAATTTTTCGTATGCCTCGACTTGCTTTTTCAGCTTTTCGTAATCGACAAGCTTGCTCTGATAATCGGCAACCTCCGATTCAAGCTCGCTGATACGGTCGCGATAGGTGCTCGACGAGACAAAGCTTCCCTTAAAGCCGTCGAGCTTGTCTACAAGATACGACGAGGCCTTCTGGAGCGGAGAAAATACAAACGACGTCACCTTTGAAACGGGTGTTGTGCCGTCTGCGGCAGAAGCCGCGGCAGCAATGGCAGCAAGCAATACAAGCGCGATCGCAAGCAGTATTTTAAAAGCCGTACTCTTAAAAAATTTCTTCATATCGTACTCCGGTCACAGTTAAAATTTGCGGGCGAAAAACAATTCCGCCCGCCTTTTTATCAGTCGTAATTCTTTTTGGCGGTAATGCCCAGAGTGTTGCTCTCAAGGCAGACGCCGCAGCCGTCAACAACGCAGTCAAGCGGATTTTCCGCAACGTGGACGGGGATTTTTGTTTCAATGGAAATGAGCTTGTCAAGTCCTCTTAATAATGCGCCGCCGCCTGTGAGCATAATGCCGCGGTCGATAATATCCGCCGAAAGCTCCGGGGGAGTTTTCTCAAGAGTGGAGCGAACTGCGTCGAGGATCTGATTTACGGGGTCCGAAAGAGCCTCGCGGACTTCTTCGGAAGTAATTTCGATGTTTTTGGGGAGACCGTCAAGCAGGTTTCTGCCCTTGACGTCCATGGCGCCCTCGCCGTCGTAGGGGTAGGCGGAGCCGATTTTTATTTTTATATCCTCTGCGGTGCGCTCGCCTATAAGGAGGTTGTGCTTCTTTCTGATGTAAGCGATAATAGACTCGTCGAAATTATCGCCGGCAACCCTTGCGGACTGAGCGGTAACTATGTCGCCGAAGGAAATGACGGCAACCTCGCTTGTACCGCCGCCTATATCGACTACCATATTGCCTATGGCCTCCGAAACGGGAAGCCCCGCGCCTATTGCGGCTGCCATGGGCTCTTCTATAAGACTTACATATTTTGCGCCTGCCGAGCGTGCCGCGTCATGAACGGCCTTTCTCTCTACCTCTGTAACTCCGGACGGGATACAGATAAGAACTCTCGCCTTTGAAAACGGCGATGAGCTTATGGCCATTTTTATGAATTCCTTAAGCATATCCGAGGTTATCTCAAAGTCGGCGATAACACCGTCTTTAAGAGGTCTGACCGCGGTTATTGAGCCGGGTGTACGGCCTATCATTTGCTTAGCCTTGTTGCCGACTGCGACAACCTTTTGCGGATAAGCGCTGACATCGACCGCAACAACGGATGGTTCACGGATTACTATTCCCTTACCTTTAACGAAAACGAGGGTATTTGCGGTACCAAGATCGATTCCGATGTCCTGTGAAAATAACATTTTTATCTCCCTTTCGGTTTTATGAAAAATAACTTCTCTGATACAATTAAATATTATAACCTCAAACCGGATTTTTCTCAACTAAAAAAATTCTAAATCTTTAAAAAATTACGGTAAAATTTGTGTGTATTTCGACACACGGTATATTTTGACGCGTTATAAGCCGAAAAAAAGCCTTTTCGTTATTCGACGGAAGTTCAAAATCGTTTAAATCCTTGCAAAGCGCGGTAAAATGCTATATACTTTTTTCAGAAAGTGAAAAGGGAGTGACATTTTGGATCCTATAAATGTTGATTTTACGGGAAGAGGCAGAGACGACGGCAAAAAGGGCGTCGCGGATGTGCTCATACCGCCCGAGCATTCGGGTAAAAAAATAGCGATAAATATCATATTGACGCTTATACTCGGTGCCGTGCTGTATTATTTTATGATACCGGCGCTCAATTTTAAGTCGATAGAGCTTTATCTCTTCGTCGTTTTTGTGTGTCTTATATATCTGCTTCTGACGATTATTTCGTCAAGGGCGTTTATAAAGCCCGAATATCTGCCCTACGTCAAAAGGCGGTCAAGGGTTCCGGGTATCTTGATTCTCGCTCTTGCCGCAGTGGCTCTTGTGGGCTGGCTTACCGGCGTTACGCTGTTCAGGGCGAAGTCTTACAGCAAGCTTATGAGCGTACAGGACGGCGATTTTGCGGAAGACGTTGCCGAGATAGATTTCTCAAGCGTTCCCGTGCTTGACAGCTCCTCGGCAAACAAAATAGCCGAGAGAACGCTCGGCGATCTGTCGGACAAGGTCTCGCAGTTTGTCGTATCGCCGTATTCCACGCAGATAAACTATAAAAACACGCCCGTCAGAGTTACCGCGCTTGCTTACGGCGACATCTTCAAATGGATAAAAAACACCAAGGAGGGTCTGCCGGCATATATCATAGTTGATATGACCACGCAGGAGGGGCAGCTTGTCCGCCTGCCGGAGGGTATGAAGTATTCGCCCACCGAGCACTTTAACAAGTATCTTCTCAGATATTTGAGGTTTAAATACCCCACCTATCTCTTTGATGAGCCGTCGTTCGAGATAGACGAGAGCGGTTCTCCGTATTGGATAGTTCCGATAGTCGATAAGACCATAGGTCTTTTCGGAGGCACCGACATCAAGGGTGCGATTATAGTAAACGCCGTCACGGGTGAATGCCATATGATATCCACAAGCAATGACGGTACGACAAAGCTGCCGACCTCGAGCTTCGCTTCGGACCCCGAGTGGATGTGGATAGACCGCATTTATTCCCCGACGATTCTCACTCAGCAGTATAATTACTACGGAAAGCTCAACAACGGCTTTATAAACTCCGTAATCGGCCAGGAGGGCGTTAAGGTTATGAGCTCGGGTTACAATTACCTTGCGCTCAACGACGATGTGTATATGTACACGGGTGTAACGTCCATAAGCTCCGACCAGTCCATTATAGGCTTTGTGCTCTCGGACCTTCGCACCAAGGAGACAAAGTATTATCAGGTGTCCGGTGCGCTTGAAATGACCGCTCAGACCTCCGCCGAGGGCGCGGTTCAGCAGTATTCGTATTCGGCTACCTTCCCGCTTCTGCTCAACATCAGCGGCGAGCCGACATACTTTATGGCTCTCAAGGATTCAAGCGAGCTTGTAAAGATGTACGCCATGGTTAACGTGAAGCAGTCCACGATAGTCGGTACGGGATACAATCTCACCGAATGTACTGAAAACTACGCGGCAGAGCTTAAACGCAACGGCGTAAACGTGGATATTGACGTTGACGAAATGGGCGCAAAGGACGACCCGACCGCTACCGCCCCCGAAACAGAGGAAATAAGCGGCAAGATAACCGAGATAAGAAGCGTCGTAACGGGCGGCGAAACGTACTTCTATTTGAAGCTTGACGCAGGCAGTACGTTCTATAAGGTTCCCGTGGCACTCGCCGAAAAGGTTGTAATCTTGAACGTCGGCGACAGCGTTACCGTCTTAGTACCCAAGGAGTCCTCCGGTGACATAGTTGAGGTATCCTCACTCAAATAACACCTTTAAAACCGCCGCGCGGAAATTTCGGCAGCTCCGAAAAAACGCGCGGCTTTAATTTTTACCGAACGGAGTAAAATTATGTTTGATATGCACGGCGAAACCGTATGCTATAACGAAAAAGACGAGACCGCGGTAATTATAGACCAGACTCTTTTGCCCGGTGAAATTGTCACGCTTGAACTTTGGGAAAAAGAGGAGATGTATGACGCAATAAAGCGTCTTGCCGTTCGCGGCGCACCGGCAATAGGGGTTTTCGCGGCAATAGGGCTGTCGGTTCTGGCCGCACGCGACAAAACGGCAGACGAAAAAACGCTTATTGAGCATTTTCTCGAAAATCTTGAATATCTCACCTCCTCGCGCCCTACCGCGGTAAATCTTTTTGCGGCGGCGGACGAGATGAAAAGGACGGCTCTTTTACATAAGGGCGAGGGCGCGGACGCCGTAAGGGCGGCACTCAAGGAAAAGGCTTTGGAGCTGCATGACAAAGATATTGAGGTGTGCCGTAAAATCGGTGAATACGGTGCTCGGCTTCTCGAGAACTGCGACAGTGTTTTGACCCACTGCAATGCGGGCAGGCTTGCGACGGTAAAGTACGGAACCGCTCTGGCACCCGTATATGTAGCGGCGGAAAACGGGCATAAAATACGTGTGTTCTCTGATGAGACAAGACCTCTTTTGCAGGGCGCGCGCCTTACGAGTTTTGAGCTTGCAAACGCAGGTATAGATACTACGCTGATATGCGATAACGCCGCATCATACGTTATGAAAAACGGGCTTGTTTCCGCGGTGCTTGTCGGATGCGACAGAGTGGCGGCAAACGGCGATACAGCCAATAAAATAGGCACCTCCGGAGTTGCCGTCCTCGCAAAATATTATGGCATTCCGTTTTATGTGTGCGCCCCGTTTTCAACAATAGATAAAAACTGTCTAAGCGGCAGGGATATAAAAATTGAAATGCGTCCGGGCGACGAAATAACCGATATGTGGTACGAAAAAAGAATGGCTCCGAAGAATATAAGAACGCTGAATCCGGCATTTGACGTTACCGATAACAGTCTCATTACCGCGTTTATTACCGAAAAGGGTGTTCTCTCTCCGAATGAATTTTGATACGCCGAAGCCGGTATAAAGGCTCTAATCGGGGCTTTTTTTCACGGCGGCGTTGTGTTATAATGTTTTGAAACGAGATTTAAGAAAGGCGTGAGAAATTTGGACGTACAGGTAGGCGACAGGCTGATAATGAAGAAAAAGCACCCATGCGGCTCAAACGAGTTTGCGGTGCTGCGTTCCGGAATGGATTTTCGCCTTAAATGCTGCGGCTGCGGACGCGAGGTTATGGTGCCGCGCATCAAAATCGAAAAAAATATCAAAAAGGTCATAAGGGACGAAAACGGCGATGTTTGATAAATTACAGGGAATCGAGGATAAGCTCGAAAAAATAAATTCCTCCCTGTGCGACCCCGAGGTCGTGTCAAATCAGGAGGAATACAAAAAGCTGATGCGCGAAGCGAAAACGCTGACGCCGATAGTTGAAAAATTCCGCGAATACAAAAAGGCAAATTCCGATTTAACCGAGGCAAAAGAGATGCTTGCGGACAGCTCCCTCGATAAGGAATTCCGAGATATGGCAAGCGAAGAAGCGGCAAAGGCTCAGAAAAAGACCGAAGAGCTAAAAGAAGAATTAAAGGTGCTGCTGCTGCCTAAAGACCCGAACGACTATAAAAACGTAATAGTCGAAATTCGCGGCGGTGCAGGCGGCGAGGAGGCAGCTCTTTTTGCCGGCTCGCTTTTCCGTATGTACAGTATGTATGCCGAGCGCAAGGGCTGGAAAACCGAAATAATGAATGAAAATCCGACCGAGCTCGGCGGATATAAAGAAATAAGCTTTATGATAGAGGGTGAGGGCGCTTATTCGCGGCTCAAATTCGAGAGCGGCGTCCACCGCGTTCAGCGCGTGCCCGAAACCGAGAGCCAGGGCAGAGTTCACACGTCCACTGTAACCGTAGCGGTACTCCCCGAGGCGGAGGAGGTCGAATTTACGCTTGACCCCGCCGACCTTCAGATAGATGTTTTCCGCTCAAGCGGTGCGGGCGGGCAAAAGGTAAACAAGACCTCGTCCGCAATTCGCGTTACGTATCTGCCCACGGGTATGGTCGTTGAGTGCCAGGATGAGCGCAGTCAGTATAAAAACAAGGATAAGGCACTCAAGGTTTTGCGTTCAAGGCTCCTTGAGGAAAAGACCGCAAAGCAAAATGCCGAAATCGCCGGTGAGAGGCGTTCACAGGTCGGCACCGGCGACAGGAGCGAGCGAATACGCACGTACAATTTCCCTCAGGGTCGTGTGTCCGACCACAGAATAGGGCTGACGCTTTACAAGATAGAGGCGATAATGAACGGCGACCTTGACGAAATCATAGACGCGCTTGTTACTGCGGACACAGCCGAAAAGCTGAAGGCAGAGGATTAATCTCGGACGATACAGTAAAAAGAAAGGCAATAATTTATGTATACCTCATTTGAAGAACTTAAAAAAGACTGTTTAAAGTGTAATAAATGTCCGCTTGCCGCGACGAGAACGAATGTTGTTTTCGGCGTGGGACCCGAGGACGCCGAGGTTCTTTTCATCGGCGAGGGACCCGGCGAAAACGAGGACCTTACGGGCCAGCCGTTTGTGGGCAGAGGCGGAAAGCTGCTCGACCAATATCTGTATGATGTGGATTTGGACAGAAATAAAAATATCTACATAGCAAATATCGTAAAATGCCGTCCGCCGAAAAACCGCGATCCGCAGCCGCTGGAGCAGGAATCGTGCGAGATGTGGCTGAGGGAGCAGGTTAGGCTTATGAGACCGAAAATCATAGTTTGCCTCGGCAGAATAGCGGCACAGAAGATAATTTCCCCCGATTTTAAAGTGACAAAGCAGCACGGCGAATTTTTTGAGCGCAAAGGTACCCTTTTGATGGGAACTTTTCATCCGGCGGCGCTTTTGCGCAACCCGAACAACAAGCCGGCGGCACTCTCGGACTTTTTGGCACTTCGGGACAAGATCAACGAAATTTGCGAAAGAACGTATTGATATATGGATTTTATACCCTTTAACTCGCGAGACACGTTTTACAAAAGTAAATTCGGTGCGGTAAAAACCGGAGAAAAATTTCGTCTCAGGCTTATTTTGCCGCGCTCTTTTTCCGCCACGGCGGCTTATTTTATGCTGCGGCGCGACGACGGTGATTTTTGCGAGCATAAGATGTGCTGGGCGGGTATGAACGGTGACGACAAGGAGATATGGGATATAGAGCTGTCGGTTCCCGAATGCGGACTTTACTGGTATCATTTTGACTATGATTCGTCCTGGGGCAGAGGCTCCGTGTATAACATCGGCGATGGCAAGGGCGATGTTTGGAACGGCAGGAACAGCCGTCTTCAATGGCAGCTTACCGTATACGATAAAAACTACAAAACGCCGTCATGGCTCAAGGGCGGAATTATGTATCAGATATTCCCCGACCGATTTTTTCGTTCGGGCGAGAAGAAAGAAAACGTACCGTCCGACAGAATTTTGCGCGACGATTTCGACGGCGAACCGAATTGGCGACCGAACGAAAAGGGCGAGGTGCTCAATAACGACTATTTCGGCGGCGACCTTCGCGGAATTACCGAAAAGCTCTCATATCTTTTTGAGCTCGGAGTCACCTGCATATATTTAAACCCGATATTTGAGGCACATTCGAATCACCGCTACAACACGGCGGATTATATGAAAACAGACCCGCTTCTCGGCACGGAGGAGGATTTTAAAAAGCTGTGCGAAAGTGCCGGCAGAGTGGGAATAAAAATAATTCTCGACGGTGTTTTTTCACATACCGGCGATGACAGCCGTTACTTTAACCGCTATTCGCGATATGATACCGTAGGCGCGTATAATTCAAAATCGTCGCCGTATTTTAAGTGGTATAAATTTGACCGCTATCCCGACGAATATAAGAGCTGGTGGGGCTTTAAAACGCTCCCGGAGGTTACCGAGGAGTGCCCCGACTACGACGAATTTATCTGCGGCAAAAACGGAGTTATACGGAAATGGCTGCGGCTCGGCGCGTCCGGCTGGCGGCTTGACGTTGCCGACGAGCTGCCCGACTGCTTTATAGACGATTTGCGCGTGGCGGTAAAGACGGAAAAACCCGAAGGCATATTGCTCGGCGAGGTTTGGGAGGACGCCACCACAAAGTTTTCATACGGCACACGGCGCAGATACCTTTTGGGGGTTCAGCTCGACAGCGTTATGAATTATCCGTTTGCGGAAGCCGTTACGGACTTTGCGAGAAACGGCGTTGCAGAGAGCTTTGAATCGTCGGTTATGACGATTATTGAAAACTATCCTAAGGAAGCACTCGACGTTTTGATGAACCACATAGGTACTCACGACACGGAGAGAGCGATAACAAAGATAGCCGGCGAAAAGAGCGATTATCGCGACAGGCAGTGGCAGTCGGAGCATTCCCTGTCCGAGGAGGAATATAAGCGCGGAGTAAAGCTATTAAAGCTCTGCGCGGCGATTCAGTATACCCTCCCCGGAGTGCCGTGCGTCTACTACGGCGACGAAGCCGGCATGCAGGGTTACAAGGACCCGTTTAATCGCGCTTTCTTCCCGTGGGGCAGAGAAAACCGCGAGCTTCAAAATTACTATATAAGGCTCGGCAAGGTGAGAAGAAGCACCGACTGCTTAAAGGAAGGCGAGTTTATACCTGTTTCCTCGGTGCTCTCCTGCGTCTGCTTCGAGCGTCGCGGTAAAAATGACTCGTGTCTGCTGATAGCCAACAGAAATGAGCAGGATATAACATATTATCTTCCGCCGCGCTGGCAAAACACAAGCGAAGTGCTTTTAGGCGAGAGTGTCGGCAGCTCGGTTCTTGTGCCGGGGCTATCGGCGGTTATACTGAAAAAAGAAACTACTTGATAAAAGCGCATATTGCGGCGCCGGCGCCTGCCGCTGCCGCGATATTTGTTATTTTAAGGATTATTTTGAGCGCTTTTTGCTTTTTGCTTACGGGCACTCCAGGCGGGTCCTTGAGGGACGCCTCGGCTTTTTCGCGCAGGGTCTTTTCGGGTAATGTGCTGAATTTCGGGTCAACGAAAAAAAGTGCCTGAGTAAAATATTCGCAGCCCGTATCTTTTATTTCAAGCACCTGTCTGTTTACGCCTTTTATCATAATTTTTCCTCCGGTAATTTATGTATTTATTATTGTTTTAAAGAGCGATTTTTATGCGGAAAAGGCGGAGAAAAAATCGGGGAGATTTTTGTCAATATGGGATTTTACACAAATTTGAAAAGCACGAAATTATACAGAGAGTATTATTTTTTGATGTCTAAAACTGTTCAAAACTATGTTCAAAATGTTAAAAAGTCACCTAAAAACAGGTAAAAACATACCGATTTTCGAGTTTTGAACATCAATGTGCAAAAGTTCAAGGGTTTCCGCGTAAATACGCTGTGTTATAAAATCTTTACAAATTATACAGTTAGGAAACTCTCTTAGACAGTTTTTAAGAAATGTTTTTGTGCAATTTTACGCTGTTCAAATTAGATATAATTTAATGTGGTATTTTGTGAAAAACGGGAGAACTGAAAATGGTTAATGATGAAAATATAATCCGACTTAAAAAGCCCGATATGTTTTCTCTCGAAAGAACACTTGACTGCGGTCAGGCTTTTCGATGGGAAAGTGACGAGAGCGGAATTTTTTCGGGCGTTGCTTACGGCAAGGTTATGCGCGTAAAGGAGGAGGGCGACAGCCTGCTTTTTTACGGGATGAAAAAAGATGACGTTCATGGCGTTTTTTACAGATACCTTGACCTCGGCCGCGATTACCGTGAAATTACCGATCGCTACAATGGCGATAAATATCTGTCGGAGGCCGTAAGAGCTTGCCCCGGTATCAGAATTTTGCGTCAGGAGCCGTGGGAGGCACTCTGCTCGTTTATAATTTCGCAAAACAACAATATTCCGCGTATAAAGGGTATAATAAAAAGGCTCTGTGAGAGCTTTGGCGAAGAGCTTGAGAGCGGAATGTTTACCTTCCCCTCCCCCGAAGTGCTGTCCGGCAAGGCACCCGAGGACTTGGCTTCGCTTCGCGCCGGTTTCAGGGCAAAATACATAATTGACGCCGCAAATAAGGTTTCGTCGGGTGAAATCGACTTTGACAAGATTGCCGCTTCGCCCATAGAATTCGGCAGGCAGGAGCTGCAAAAAATAAAGGGCGTGGGCAAAAAGGTTGCCGAATGTACGCTTCTGTACGGATTCGGAAAATACGAGGCGTTCCCCGAGGACGTGTGGGTAAAGCGCATAATGGCGGAGATGTACCCGGACGGTCTTCCTGCCTGTACAAAGGGCAGCGAGGGCATAGCTCAACAGTATTTGTTCCATTGGAGGCGCACGGTGTACCGCGAAAACCTATAACGGCGGAGGAGTTTTTTATGATAACAGACAAGCCCGATATTTTTGACAGAATAATGTCGCTCAAAATATTTAAATGGGCAAACCCGTTTTACACAAAATATAAGGAAGTGCTGATGTATCTGCTGTTCGGCGGACTTACAACGCTTGTAAGCGTAGGCGTATTTGCACTGTTTGAGAGTCACTTCGGGCTAAACGAGCATATTTCAAACGTCATATCTTGGCTGACTGCGGTACTGTTTGCGTTTGTGACAAACCGCATATGGGTTTTCCCGACAAAGACTAAAGGCTTTGCGGCTTTTATTTTTCAGATGGCAAAGTTTTACGGCGGCAGGCTGTTTACCTTGGGCGTTGAGGAGCTTATGCTCTTTGTATTTGTAACAAAGCTTCAAATCAATGCCGTTTTGATTAAGCTCATAGCGCAGGTCGTAGTCGTGATACTGAATTTTGTTATAAGTAAGCTGTTTGTTTTCAAAAAAAATAAAAATTCTTAATAAGGCTTTTTACTTAAAAAAATAACCTCCGCATTTCATATGCAGAGGTTATTTTTATAGTTATAGGGAATTTAGTTTAATTCGGGATAAAATGCCTTGTGAACTGCCGCAACGGCTCTGTCGGCGTCCTGTGCGTCTATAAGAACGGAGATTTTGATTTCGCTTGTTGAAATCATATCAATATTTATGTCGTGCTCATAGAGTGCCTCGAACATCTTTGAAGCGGTTCCGGGGTGAGACTCCATACCGGCACCGACAACGGAAATCTTTGCAACATTTGTGGCACAAGTGATGTTTTTATCGTCAATATCAAAGGTCTCGTGAACGGCTGCTATTGCGTCAACCGCATTATCCTTGGCAACGGTAAAGGTGATGTCCTTTGTGCCGTCGCGACCTACGGACTGAAGAATTATATCGACGTTTATGCCTTTCTGTGCAAGCTTTGAGAAAAGCTTGAATGCAATACCGGGGGTATTGTCTATATTTGTAACCGAAATTCTTGCGACGTCGGTATCCTTTGTGACGCCTCTTACGAGCATTTTTTCCATTTTAGCGACCTCCTTGACTATTGTGCCGGGTACACGTTTAAGGCTTGAGAGTACCTCTATTTCAACATTGTATTTTTTTGCCATTTCCACGGAACGGTTATTGAGAACCTGCGCGCCGAGCGTTGCAAGCTCAAGCATTTCGTCGTAAGTAATTTCCTTGAGCTTTCTCGCCTCGGGTATCTTTCTCGGGTCGGCGGTGAATACGCCCTCAACATCGGTGAATATCTGACAACGATCCGCGTGCATGGCGGCTGCTATGGCAACGGCACTCGTATCCGAGCCGCCTCTGCCGAGCGTTGTGAGGTCGTCGTATTTGTTTATACCCTGGAAGCCTGCGACAACAACTATGTTGTGGCGGTCAACCTCGGCACGTAAGCGATCGGCTTTAATTGATTTGATTCTTGCCGAGCCGTAAGCCGAGCTTGTTCTGAAGCCTGCCTGCCAGCCGAGAAGCGAAACCGAGGGGCAGCCGAGCTTTTCAATAGCCATTGAAAGAAGCGCGATTGAAATCTGCTCGCCGGAAGTCAGGAGCATATCCATCTCTCTTTTAGAGGGATGCTCGTTTATTTCGTGAGCCTTGTCGATAAGATCGTCGGTGGTGTCGCCCTGAGCGGAAACCACAACTACTACGTCGTTGCCCTCACGGTACGTATCGGTGACTATTTTCGCCACGTTCATAACTCTTTCGGCGTTGGCTACCGATGAGCCGCCGAACTTCTGAACTATGAGTCCCATATTTTTCCTCCGTTAAAAAAATCAATAATCTGTAACTCTTATTGTTGAGAGGACATCTATGCCCTCTGTCTTAGCGAGCTTGTCGGTGAGTACCTTTTCGATGCCCTTATCGGTAACGAATGCAATTTCGTCCTCGGGGGCGCCGTTTCGAGTAAGATATTTTACTTTGCCGAAGTTTTCGCCTATCTTTTTAAGAACATCGTCCTTGTTTCCGGTGACCTTTGCGCGTATGTAAAGAGCCGTTTCGAGGGTTCTGTAATCAATTACGTAATTTTCCTCGGGAGCGCCCCAGCCGAACAGCTTTTTGCGCTTTTCATGCTTTGCGCAGTCTATTACGTCGGCAACAACGGCGCTGGCTGTGGGCAATTTACCTGCGCCTCTGCCGTAAAATACAACATCGCCTATCGCGTCGCCGCGAACGAGAATGGCGTTGAATACATCGCTTACCGAGGCGAGCTGGCTGTGATTTTTAACTATGCAAGGGCAAACCATGGCGGAAATTTTGCCGCCGTTTTCGCGTCTTGCCTTGCCGAGGAGCTTAATAACGCCGCCGAAATCGTTGACATAGGCGACATCCTCCAAGGTTATTTTTGAGATGCCCTCGGTGTGAACGCTGTCGGGGTAAACGTGCTTGCCGAAGCAGAGAGATGCGAGAATGCAAATTTTGCGGCATGCGTCTATTCCCTCAACGTCGGCCGTCGGGTCCTTTTCCGCGTAGCCGTTATCCTGGGCGAGCTTGAGAGCCTCCTCAAAGCTCATGTTCTGCTCTATCATCATAGTGAGTATAAAGTTTGTAGTGCCGTTTAAGATGCCGGCTATTTCGTCTATCTCGTTTGCCGCGAGGCACTGCGAAATGGGGCGAATAATCGGAATACCGCCGCCTACCGACGCCTCAAACAGGAAGTTTACGTTGTTTTCGTCGGCGAGGGTCAAAAGCTCGTAGCCCTTTTGCGCGACAAGCTCCTTGTTTGACGTTACAACGCTCTTGCCCGCCTTTAAAAGCGAAGAGACAAATTCAAATGCCGGATGAAGTCCGCCCATAGTCTCGACAACTATTTTGACGGAGTCGTCGTTTAAAATAATATTGAAGTCCTTAATAAATTTATCTTCGTTCGGGTCTCCGGGAAAATCACGGAGGTCGAGGATATATTTGAGCTCAAGGTCTTTCTGGGTGCTTTTGCTTACGATACTGTCGTGGTTTTTGTGAAGCACTTCCACAACGCCCGAACCGACGGTTCCGTAGCCCATAACGGCTATATACATTTTTTCTCACATCCTAAATAATATGAATATACATTTAGCATAATACCATAAATTCCCGACGTTATAAAGGAAAAAGCTCAAAAATTTTTGCGTTTGTTTAAATTTCTATAAAAGTTTGAGATTATTGATTGTAAGTTTTTGAAAAATAGTATAATATGTATATATGTTATCGGCCGGCAAAGCGTCGGCTTTTATGCTAAAGGATGTGAAGCTGTGGATAATATTGCAAAACGCCGTAATTTTATAATCAACATAGTTTATATAATAATAATCGCAGGGCTTTTTTATTTGTTTATGAAGTATGCCTTCGGGGTTCTGTCCCCGTTCATAATAGCCATGTTTATAGCCATGCTGCTTCAAAGGCCCGTAAATTACGTGATTGAAAAGACGAAAATACCTCGCGGTATAGTTTCGACCGTGGCGGTTTTGCTCGTCGTGTTTGTTTTCGGAACAATAATAGGACTTATACTTTCCAAAATATTTTCCGAGCTGAAGTCCTTTTTTAATTATATTATGCTGCAGCTTGACAATGCGCCGCTGTTTGCGTCGCAGCTCAAGGATTGGGTCAACACTCACTTTACGTTGCTGCCGGACTCTATAAGGCAGAATATCATCTCGACCGTGGCGAATCTTATAGATAAAATACAGGGCGTGGATACGGGCAGCTCTTCTTCCGCGGCGGCAGCCGTAGCGTCAAGCGATACGGCGGCAAAGGGCTTCGACTTCTCGTCATTCTCATCACCGCTGAGCGCTCTTTGGGGAACGGCTAAGCAAATACCGTCTATACTCGTTGGCACCATAGTCGGCATAGTTTGCTGCTGCTTTATGACTTCCGATTATCACACCCTTCGCTCGCTTATTATGACTCAGGCGGGCAAGCGCGCAGACGCCTTTATAAGAACAAAGCAAATAATATTTTCGACGCTCGGAAAGATGATAAGGGCATACGGCCTTATCATGTGCATAACCTTCCTTGAAATGGTGCTCGGCCTTTCTATATTAAAGCTGTTCGGAATATATGAAAACGGCTATATTTTTGCGATAGCGCTGATAACCGCCGTGATAGACATTGTTCCCGTTCTCGGAACCGGCACGGTGCTGATACCGTGGGCAATTTGGATGTTCTTCTCCGGCGATGTTGCCATGGGCATAGGGCTTCTTGTGATTTACGGCGTTATAACCGTTGTACGCCAGATAATCGAGCCGAAGCTTGTGGCGTCGCAGCTCGGGCTTCCCGCATTTGTCACTCTTATGGCGATGTATATAGGTTCGCAGCTGTTCGGATTTATCGGACTGTTCCTGCTTCCGATGACGGTTATGCTCCTTAAGGTGCTCAATGACGACGGCGTAATTCACATATTCAAGGTTCCGCCCGAGGAGGCGGCGGAATTTAAGGCTGCCAAGGACAAGGATGAGAAAACGGACGCCGAGAGGAAAGCTAAAAAGCGCGAAGGCATCAGGAAAATCAAAACAGGAAAGAAGAAGTAACCGAGAACCCGATATGAAGATGATTGATTTGCACTGTCATATCCTATATGACATCGACGACGGCGCAAAAACAAAAGAGGATTCCGCCGCGCTGCTTCACACGGCGGTACAAAACGAAATAAAAGCGATAATAGCAACGCCGCATTTTAACGATTATTCGGCGGTGGACGAGTTTGTCGCAAAACGAGACGAAAGAGTAAAATTCCTGCGTGAATTTATAGGCGAAAAAGGGCTTGATATAGGCCTCGGAGCCGGCGCGGAGGTCTTTTTGCAAAACGATGTTTTTTCGGACTGCGATTTATCGCCGCTCTGCATAAACGGCAGTCGCTATTTGCTGTGCGAATATACGCTGCGTCCCTTTGACCCAAAATACGCCGTCATATACGCCGAGCGTGTTTTATCCATGGGACTTGTACCGATAATAGCGCATCCGGAAAGGTACATATGTTTCCACACGGAGAAGTGGGTTGCAAAGGAGCTTTGCGATATGGGTGCTCTTTTACAGGTCAACGCTTCGAGCCTTGCGGGCAGAGGCGGCGACGAAATAAAGGGTTATGCGACGGAGCTCGTGCTTTCAAGGCTTGCCGATTTTGTTGCCACGGATGCGCATTCGGCGGTATCAAGACCCAATGATATTATAAAATGCGCGGAGCGTTTTGATGAGAGAATAACTTCGGAGGACATAAAGAGATTGGTTTACAAAAACCCGTTGAAGGTTCTGAAGGATGAAATATTGTAGCCGAAGCACAAATGTGTATTTTAATGAGGGCGATTATGGAAAAAATAAAACGGCGCGGTGAAAATTACACCATACCGCAGATAGATTTAAGTGTTGAACCGAAAAACACAAAAGAGGAATTTAAATATCTTTACGAAAATGTCACCGTTGAGAAAAAGGGCGGTTATCTCGGGCACCCCGATTCCGTGCTTTTAAAGGACGGTGGCATACTCGTCTTTTTCCCGGAGGGTCACGGCAAGGGAAAAACTCTTTCAAAAATTAGTCGCGACGGCGGCAGAAGCTATACCGAGGAAATCAAAAATCCGCCGAAAAGCTGGGAAAATTCGCGCGAGACTCCGACGGTTTATCGTCTTGAGTTCTCCGAGAGCGACACACCCGACAAGCTGATAATGATAAGCGGAAACCCCATATGGGGGCGCGAAAAGTCGCGCGGCGGCTTTGACTGTTCGCTCTCCTCGGACGAGGGCAAAACGTGGAGCGAATATGAGAGCTTCTTTACGGAAAAGGACGAGGTTACGCACTATCCGATAGTGGCACTCAGCTCGCTGACAAGACTTCGAGAAAACGGAAAATTCGTCGATAAATGGATGGGCCTTTTCCATGAGCGCGATTTTGTAAATTATAAAACCGTACTGTCTTTTTCAAAGGACGGAAAAATGATGTGGACAAAGCCCGAACCGTATTTTTCCGCGTATAGGGACATTGAGAAAAAGTCGCAGATGTGCGAGGTCGAGTGTGTCCGCAGCGATATGGGCAGGGGCGACGAGCTTATGCTCATAACGCGCAGCAATTCAAAAAGAATAAATTCGCTTTTGAGCTTTTCCCGTGACGAGGGAAAAACGTGGTCAAGACCCGTGGCGGCTCCCGCGTCATTAAACGGCGAAAGACACAAGGCGGAGTATCTGCCGGACGGCAGACTGTTTATAACCTTCCGCTCGATAGAGCGTGATTTGCGTAAAAATCTGAAACACAGCGAAAATAAGCTCCGCGGATGGTATTCCGAGGGTTGGGTTGCGCTCGTGGCGGATTACAACGACCTGAAAAACGGCGGCGAGGGAGATTACCGCATCAAGGTTGCGCATACATATCTTGACTCGCAGTCTGAGCCTTGCGTTGCGGCAAATGCTGACACGGGCTACTGCGGAAACGTCATTTTGCCCGACGGTACTGCGGTTATCTGTTCTTACGGTATCTTTTCCGTTGAGGAAAAAAAGAACGGTGTTTACTCTACCGATAAGGGCAGGAAAAAGCGCAGAACGTATATTATTTCAAAAAGAATAAACGTGAAGGATGTCGAAAAATTACTCGGCAGATAAAAACAGCCGAATGTTAAATCGGAGCTTGCAAATCACGAATTTTGATTTCCGACGGAATTGAAAATACGTATAAAAAACCGGAAAGCGAGAGCTTATGAACGCTCAGCTTTCCGGCTTTATTATGCTTTTGTGTTTTTGATTACATACTTTCGGGAACCGTGATTTTAAATTCCGTAAGTATTATGCCCATAACATCCTTGACCCTGCAGCACAGATAAAGTCTTGCCGCACGGAGCTTCTCGTCGTCAACGCCCACTCTGCAGGCGTTGTAGAACTTGTGGAAGAGTGTGGCAAGCGTTACGGCATAGCGTGTTATTCTTGCCGGGTCATAGTCCTTAGCGGCGGTGATTATCTCGTCCGTCAGAGCCGAGAGGTGGCGTATAAGCTCGCGCTCCTCAGGCGCATTTAAGAGCATAAGCTCCTCTTCGGTGCAGTCGCGCGGTTCAATGCCCTCCTCTTTCATCTTGCGGAGTATGCTGCATATTCTCGCGTTTGCGTACTGGCAGTAATAAACGGGGTTTTGCGAATCCTCTTTTACGGCAAGTCCCAAATCAAAGTCTATTGTTGAGCCGGGCTCGCGCATATTGAAGAAAAATCTTGCGGCGTCAATCGGTACTTCGTCAAGCAAATCGACAAGCGTTACGGCGTTTCCCGTACGCTTTGACATTCTTACGGGTTCGCCGTCCTTCATAAGGTTTACAAGCTGCATTAAAACAACGTCGAGCCTTGACGAATCAATGCCTATGGCTTCAAGTGCGCCCTTTAGCCTTGCTACGTGGCCGTGGTGGTCGGCACCCCAGACATCTATCGCTTTGTCAAAGCCGCGGTCAACAAGCTTGTTGCGGTGATAGGCTATGTCGGCGGCAAAGTATGTGGGATTGCCGTTTTGACGAATGAGCACGTCGTCCTTTAATTCAAGGCGGTCTATCTGCTCCTTCGTTTTGCCCGCCTTTTTAAGCAGCTTTGTCTGCATTTCGATGTTTTTATACCAGAGAGCACCGTCTTTTTCATATGTCATACCGTTGTCGGTGAGGATTTTTATCACATCGTCGACAGCACCTTTATGAAGCACGCTCTCGTGGAACCATGTGTCGTATTTAATTCGGTATTTGGCGAGATTGTCCTTCATATTCTGTATGTTTTTAGGCAAAGCGAAGTCTACGAGTGCTTTTCTCCTCTGCTCCTCGCTCTTTTCCATATAGCTGTCGCCGTACTGCTTTGCAAATTCCTCGGCACGCTCCTTTATGTCCGCACCGTGATAGCTGTCCTCCGGAAGAGAGGGCGCTTTATCGCCCGAAAACAGCTGTTGATAACGAATATCCAAGGAGAGTGCAAATTTATCTATCTGATTGCCTGCATCGTTGATATAGAATTCACGCGAGACGTCGTAGCCTGCCATTGACAGTACCGAGGCGAGACAGTCGCCGAGAGCACCGCCGCGCGCGTTGCCCATATGCATGGGACCCGTGGGATTTGCCGAGACGAATTCGACGTTCACTTTTTTATTCTTGCCGAAGTCGCTGCTGCCGTATTTTTCGCCGCACTCCTTGATGTCGAGCAGTATATCGGCGTAATATCTGTCGCCGAGCGTGAAGTTTATAAATCCGGGACCCGCAACGCTGCAGGACTCGAAATATGAGTCGCCGAGGTCAATATATTTCGAAACGGCATCGGCAATTTTTTTCGGAGCGGTGCGAAATGCTCTCGCGCAGGCAAACGCCGCGTTTACCGAGTAGTCGCCGTTGGCTCTGTCGGCCGGGACCTCTACCTTGAAGCCCGGTATAGGCTCGGCGGGTAAAACTCCGTCGGCAATCGCTTTTCCGAGAGCCTCGGTTACGAGAGAGTGAAGCCGGTTTTCGGTATCTTTAACTATTTTAGACATCTTCTATTTTCCCTTCAGAAACAGTTATTTTCATTGAGTTGAGAGCCCTTGAATCGGGGGCAAATTCTATTGTGTACTCGGTTTCGAGCGTGCCGCCGTTTTCCGACATATCCGTGAAAACACGGTTCGTAAAAAGTCCGAGCGAAAATTCGCCGTAGGGCGTTGAATATACGCTTGTGCGGCGCTCGCCGTTTTTAAGCTTCAGCTCCGTGCTGTATCCGCCCTCTCGCGCTACGCTGACGCTGTCGCCGCCCTCAACGGTAACAAGGGTCTTGCAGCCCTTCAGCTCTCCGTCGTATTCGGTGTAGGCGAGAGTGTATCGTCCGTCACCGTATTCGAGCGTGCCGTTTACGCTGACGGTGTATTTTTCGTCGCGGCCGCCGAGCGTCTGGGTGTTTTCCACCTCTATCAGAACATCTTTTTTCATATTATCTTATCACTTATCTTCTTTTATCTCCGCGGCAAGCTTAAAGAGCTTATCCAAAAGCTTCGGGTAGGGGACGCCGCTTTGCTCCATAAGCTTCGGATACATACTGATTGAGGTAAAGCCGGGAATTGTATTTATCTCGTTGAACATCACCCTGCCGTCTGATTTTCTCACAAAGAAATCGACTCTTGACAGCCCCGTACAGCCGAGAGTTTTAAATGCCCTTACGGCTTCCTTGCGAACCTCGTTTTGCTTATCCTCGGGAAGCTCTGCGGGAATGAGCAAGCGGCTGTCGCTCACATATTTCGCGGTGTAGTCGTAGAATTCGTTGCAGGAGATTATCTGGCCTATGCAGGACGCCATCGGCCTGTAATTTCCTATTACGGCACACTCAACCTCAAAGCCGTCCACAAATTCTTCGAGAACCGCTTTTCTGTCGCACGAGAACGCCTTTTCGAGAGCCTCTCGCAGCTCGCTTTCGTCGTGAGCCTTTGTGATGCCTACTGAGGAGCCTGCGTTGGCCGGTTTTACGAATATCGGATAGCCGAGTGTTGCTTCGGCTTTTTTTATGAATTCGGTGCGGTTTTCGCGGTATTCGTTTACGTCGGTCGCGAGCCATTTTGCCTGAGCTATTCCGGCTTGGTCGGCAAGCGTGTTTGTGACCGCCTTATCCATGCACACAGACGACGCAAGAACGCCGCAGCCGACATACGGTATACCCGACAGCTCCAAAAGCCCTTGTATTGTGCCGTCCTCACCGTTTTTGCCGTGCATTACGGGAAAGCAGACGTCAATATGTATCTTTTCGGGACCGGACTCCCTGAAAACCGTGATGCCGTGGTCTTTTCTGTCGGGCGAGAGCAAAGCCTTTGTGCATTTGCCGCTTTTTATCCATTTATCCTCCGGCAAAAGAGAAACGTCGCCCTCAAAGAGAAACCATTCGCCCTCCTTGGTTATACCGAGCGGGCAAACCTCGTATTTATCGCGCGGAATGTTGCTTACAACGTATGAAGCCGATACGCACGAAACGTCGTGCTCGCTTGATACTCCGCCGAAAAGAACGAGAACCTTCTTCATAATTTATCACCCCGTGAAAATTTCAGAAAATAAATTGAGCTGAGATATAATTATACATATACTAATAAATGATAACATATTACGGCGGCATAATCAATCTTTGTTTAAATTTAATTTCAAAGGCCGCAAAAAGTCCTTGACAAAGCGCAAAAGAAGTCATATAATACCGTTACAACAAAGTAGAGCAGTTCGTTCTCACCCGTGATTTTAAGATGAAACGGGTCAATACATCGGGGTTATCCCTTATTAAGTGTGTTGAGTGCGAGCGGTTATCTGTTCGCACTTTTGTTATTTTATTTTAAGAACGGAGTGATTACCTATCGGTACCAAAGAAATGCAGATCAATGAAGACATCCGTGACAGGGAAGTACGCGTAGTAACCGACGGCGGAGAGCAGCTCGGCATAATGTCGGCTAAGGAGGCTCTTAAAAAGGCAGAGGAGAGAAACCTCGACCTTGTTAAAATATCCCCCAACGCAAAGCCGCCCGTTTGTAAAATCATGGATTACGGCAAATACCGTTTTGAGCAGTCAAAGCGCGAAAAGGAAAACAGAAAAAACCAGCGCGTTATTGAAATCAAGGAGATTCGTCTTTCGCTCAACATTGATACTCACGACTTTGAGACGAAGGTCAATCACGCTCACAAATTCTTAAAGGCCGGAAATAAGGTCAAGGTTTCCATCCGTTTCAGAGGCCGTGAAATGGCTCATCCGCAGATAGGTGAGGTTTCTATGAAACGCTTTGCCGAAGCTTGCGAAGAGTTTGCAACAGTCGAAAAACCGGCGAAGCTCGAGGGGCGTCAGATGCTGATGTTCCTTGCGCCCAAGGCGTGACCGTAAAAAATATCAGGAGGAATTTTGCAATGCCTAAGATCAAAACACACAGCGGAGCTAAAAAACGCTTCAAATTATCAAAGAACGGCAAGCCGATAAGAGCACATGCCAACAAGTCTCATATCCTTACCAAAAAGAACACAAAGAGAAAGAGAAATCTTCGCAAGACATCCGTTGCCGATACAACTAATGTTAAGCAGATTAAACGTCTCATTCCTTATAAATAATCGGAGCGGTTTATATACCGCCATACTTAAACATTCGGAGGTAACTAACTAATGGCACGTGTTAAAGGTGCGATGATGACTCGCAAAAGAAGAAATAAAACATTAAAGCTTGCTAAGGGCTACTACGGCTCAAAGAGCAGACTTTTCAAGACCGCAAAGGAAGCGGTTATGAAGTCCGGCCAGTATGCTTATATCGGCAGAAAGCAGAAGAAGAGAGATTTCAGACAGCTTTGGATAACAAGAACCTCGGCTGCCTGCAAGATGAACGGTATGAATTATTCAACCTTCATAAACGGCCTTAAAAAAGCCGGTATCGACTTAAACCGCAAGATGCTTTCGGAGATTGCAATTTCGGATCCGGCGGCGTTTACCACGCTTACCGAAAAAGCTAAAGAAGCGCTTAAATAAGTTATTGCCACGCCTGAGAGTTTCCCTCAGGCGTGTTTTTCCTTTTAATTACGGCACTTCGGTTTTGCTTTAAATCACGTGCATTCGGGACTTTTTTGCACAAGGTTTCAAAGGCGCGCGATCTAAGGAAAAACCGATGCTCGCATCACAGGAGAATTTTATGCGGATAACGAGCAGAAATAACGAAAAAATCAAAGCCTTCGTAAAGCTGCGCGACAGTGCGAGAGCGCGAAATACAGAGGGGCTTTTTGTCCTTGAGGGAGCAAGGCTTTGCTTTGACGCTCTTGAGAGCGGATACAATGTGCAGGAGCTTTTTTATACCGAGACGGCACTTTCGCGTTACGCTGAAAGGGTGACTGCGCTTATAGAAAACAGCGTTGCGGCTTTTGAAGCAGCGGACGAGGTGGCGCAAAAGCTTGCGGATACCGTGAATTCACAGGGCGTGTTTTGTACGGTAAAAATGAAAGAAACGGCGGAGATATGCCCGTCTTCACCGAAAAAATACGTTGCGCTTGACGGTATTCAGAATCCCGACAATCTCGGTGCGATATCACGTACCGCAGAGGCACTCGGGGTTGATGCGCTGATAGTCGGCGGCGGCTGCGATATATATAATCCCAAAGCCCTCAGAGCGTCAATGGGCGCACTTTTGAGACTTCCCGTCATAAGCGTGCCGTCTGTTTTGCCGGTGCTGCAAAAGGCGAGGGAAAACGGCTTACCCGTGTTGTCAACGGTGCCGGATTCCGCGGCAGAGGATATAACGACTGTCGATTTTTCGCGCGGAGCGGTCACCGTTATAGGGAACGAGGGAAACGGCGTGTCAAATGAAGTAAAGGCTTTTTCCGACAGGTTTATAACAATACCGATGGGCGGCAAGGCGGAGTCGCTTAATGCTTCCGCTGCCGCTACGATAACAATGTGGGAAATGATGAAATGAACAATGAGAGTGTTTACTGGCTCTGGCTCGCAAAAACTCTCGGAGCGGGGGCCAAAACTGCGGATATTATAAATTACTTCGGAAGCGCGCGAATGCTCTATGAAAAGGGCAGTCGCGAATGGCGGCTTTCGGGTATACTTACGGCGTCACAGATAAACAAGCTGTCACTTTTCAGCCCGTCGCAATTCGCCGAGACGCTTCGTGTTTGCGTCGATAACGGCTGGCGCATAATAACGCCCGACAGCGAATATTATCCGAAAAGACTCAGAGTAATCGCAGACCCTCCGTCGGTGCTCTTTGTTTGGGGCGATGAAACGATTTTAAACAGCGAGGTTATGCTTTCGGTAGTCGGCACGAGAAAGGCGTCGAATTACAGCATGCGCGTCACAAGGCTGCTGTCGTCAAAGCTTGCAAAGGCGGGCGCCGTCATAGTTTCGGGCGGTGCGCTCGGCGTTGACAGCGCGGCGCATACCGGCGCTATGGAGGGCGGAAGAACGATAGCCGTTCTGGGCTGCGGGCTCGGAACCGACTATTTGCGCGACAATGCCGCTCTAAGGCGTGAAATATCAAAAAACGGTGCGGTTATAACGGAGTATTTTCCGTTTACTCCTGCGTCGAGAACAACATTCCCGATGAGAAACAGGATAATTTCGGGGATGAGCCTCGGCACAATAGTGGTTGAGGCCGGCGAGAGGAGCGGCTCGCTTATTACGGCAAGGCTTGCTCTCTCGGAGGGCAGAGACGTGTTTGCCGTCCCGGGCGAAGTCATAACCTCTGCGTTCACCGGAACCAACCGCCTGATACACGACGGAGCAAAGCCCGTATTTACGGCACTTGACGTTTTGGAAGAATATTATTATACTTACCCGGATAAGATTGATTTAAGCGGAGCGGATAAGCCGCTCGGCGAGGCTCTTAAAAATATGCCGATTGAGGAAGTCTCCGTTCCGGAAGCCGCTCATCGTGCCGTAAGGCAAAAATCAAAGACGGCACAGAGAAAAGCGGCGGAGAATAAGACTCCGCAGAAGAGCGCGCCGAGGGAGTTGCCCGACTCGCTTACGGAAAACGCGAAAAAGCTGTATTCGGTCTTAACAACCGAGCCGCGGCATATTGATGATTTGAGCGAGGAAGCGAAGCTCTCCTCCGCCGATACACTTGCCGCTCTTACCGAACTCGAGCTGTATTCGCTCGTCGCCCTCTCTGAGGGAAAGCATTATTATAAGGTCTGATACGGCAAAAGCCGTTATTATCGAGAAACAGGAGTTTGTTTATGTCAAAGCTTGTTATAGTGGAGTCGCCGCACAAGGCGACAATGATTAAAAAATATCTCGGAAAAAGTTACGATGTAACCGCGTCCGTAGGGCATATAAGGGATTTGCCGGCGGCAAAGCTCTCGGTTGACATCAAAAACGACTTTGCACCGAAATACGCAATAGTTAAGGGCAAGGAGAAGCTTGTCAAGGAATTAAAGGAAAAAGCAGCAAATGCAGATGAGGTTCTGCTCGCAACCGACCCCGACCGAGAGGGAGAGGCTATTTCCTGGCATCTTGCCACGGTTCTCGGGCTGCCGCTTGATGAAAAGAACAGAGTTAAATTTAACGAGATAAATGAAAACGCGGTCAGAAAGGGCATAGCAAGCCCCGAAAAAATCGATATGGACCTTGTTGACGCTCAACAGGCGAGAAGAATTCTCGACAGACTTGTCGGCTATAAGCTCAGCCCGTTCGTATCGCAAAAGATACACAGAGGACTTTCGGCAGGCAGAGTTCAGTCCGTTGCCGTAAGGCTCGTCGTTGACCGCGAAGAGGAAATCCGCAAATTCGTTCCCGAAGAATATTGGTCACTTGACGCAAAATTCACCGCGCCGTCCTCAAAAAAAGCGTTTAAGGCAGCGTTTACGGGCGACGAAACCGGCAAGATAAAGCTCAAGACAAAAGAGGAGACCGACGCGATTTTAGCGAGACTTCAGGATGCGGAATACTCCGTGTCGTCGGTCAAAAAAGGAACGCGCAGACGTTCTCCGGCGCCGCCGTTTACAACCTCCACAATGCAGCAGGACGCCTCCAGAAAGCTCGGATTCCAGGCTAAGCGCACTATGAAAATAGCGCAGGAGCTTTATGAAGGTATGGAGGTAGAGGGCTTCGGCGCAACAGGTCTTATAACATATATGAGAACCGACTCGCTCCGTATATCGGAAGAGGCAAGGCAGGAGGGCAACGCCTTTATCGAGGAGAATTACGGCAAGCAGTATTTGCCCGAAAAGCCGCGCTATTTTAAAACTAAGGCGAGCGCACAGGACGGCCACGAGGCAATTCGCCCCACTGTTCCGGCAATCACACCCGAAATTGCCAAAAAGAGTCTTACTCCGGAGCAGTTCAAGCTTTACAGCCTTATTTGGAAGCGCTTTATGGCAAGTCTTATGTCAAATTGTATACAGGATACGGTAAAGATAGAAATAAAGGCAGTCGGCGAGAGTGACAAAAACACCGACAGATATTGCACGTTTAATGCGAGCGGTTATACGGTTCGTTTTGACGGTTATACACGCCTTTACGAAGCCGCAACAGATGAGGACGAGGACGAGGGCAAGCTACCCGAAATCAAGGCGGGCGATGCATTAAAGCTCAAGGAAATGCTCGGAAATCAGCACTTCACACAGCCGCCTGCGCGCTATACCGAGGGCTCGCTCATTAAGATGCTTGAGGAAACGGGCGTCGGCAGACCGAGTACGTACGCATCAATAGTGTCAACCATTACCTCGCGCGAATATGTTGTCCGCGAGCAGAAGCAGCTTAAGCCCACGGAGCTCGGAGAAGCGGTCGTCAAGCTCTTAAAGGAGCATTTCCCGAATATAGTTAACGTAAAATTTACGGCCTCCATGGAGAGCGATCTCGATAAGGTGGAGCATCACGAAATAGATTATATAGCAATGCTTCATACGTTTTATGACGGCTTTGACAAAACGCTTGAAAAGGCAAAAGCCGATATGGAGGGCGTTAAGATAAAGCTTAAGGAGGACGAGACAAATATTCCGTGCGAAAAGTGCGGAAGAATGATGGTTATAAAAACCGGCAGATTCGGTAAATTCCTCGCGTGCCCGGGTTATCCGGAGTGCAAAAACACAAAGCCGTACGTAATAGAGACAACCGCCACCTGCCCGGTGTGCGGAGGCAAGGTGATTCAGAAAAAGAGCAAAAAAGGATATACGTTCTTCGGCTGCGAAAATTATCCCGAATGCAACTTTATGACGTGGGATAAGCCGACGGACGAAAAATGTCCCAAGTGCGGCAAGTCGCTCTTCAAGAAAAAAGGCGGAATCTTAGCTTGCCTTGACGAAAACTGCGGCTTTGAGAAAAAAGCGGAGCGCAAAAAGAAAAGCACAAAGACTCAAGAGGACGACTGATGAAAGCAGCGGTAATCGGTGCGGGTCTCGCCGGATGTGAGGCGGCAAAGCAGCTGTCGAGGGCGGGAATACCCACATATCTCTATGAAATGAAGCCGAAGAAATTTTCTCCGGCGCATAAAAACGAAAATTTTGCGGAGCTTGTATGCTCAAATTCACTGAAGGCGGAGCGGCTCAATTCCGCGGCAGGGCTTTTAAAGGCGGAGATGGAGATGCTTTCTTCCGTGTGCGTCGGGGCTGCCAAAAGGACAAGAGTTCCGGCAGGAGGCGCACTTTCGGTTGACAGAGACAGATTTTCGGCTCTTATAACGGAAAATATAAAAAGCGATAAGAACATAACTGTCATAAACGAGGAGGTTTCCGTCTTACCCGATGCCGATGTTGTTATAGTGGCGGCAGGGCCGCTCGCGAGCGACGCGCTGACAGGTACAATACACGCTCTCTGCGGCGACGGATTATCATTCTACGATGCGGCGGCACCGATAGTTTCGGCGGACAGCGTCGATATGGAATATGCCTTTACACAGTCGAGATATGACCGCGGCGGCAGCGACGATTACATTAACTGCCCAATGAATAAAGAGCAGTATGAAGCGTTTTACGAAGCAATTATAAATGCCGAGAGTGCCGAAACGCACTCCTTTGACAAGCGGCACGATGTGTATGAGGGCTGTATGCCTATTGAGGTTTTGGCGTCGCGCGGAAAAGACACCATGCGCTTCGGACCGTTAAAGCCCGTAGGGCTTCGCGACCCGAGAACGGGACACAGACCGTGGGCAAATCTTCAGCTTCGCCGTGAAAACAGCGGCGGTACGATGTATAATCTTGTCGGATTTCAAACAAATCTCAAATTCGGCGAGCAAAAAAGAGTGTTTTCCATGTTTCCGGCACTTCACGATGCGGAATTTCTCCGCTACGGAGTTATGCACAGAAACACGTTTATAAATTCACCGCGGCTTTTAAACGCCTCATATTCTCTGCGCTCGGACAAAAGAATATTTTTTGCCGGTCAGATAACCGGAGTAGAGGGCTATATGGAATCGGCCTCCTCCGGAATTATGGCGGGGCTGAACGCCGCAAGGTACCTTTTGGGAAAAGAGCCGCTTGTGCTTCCGAATACCACCGTCACAGGTGCTCTCGCGAGATATATAAGCGATGAAACCGTGACGAATTTTCAGCCTATGGGGGCCAATTTCGGTATGCTTCCGCCGCTCCCCGAAAAGATAAGGGACAAGAGCGAGCGTTATACGGCAATCGCCGAAAGAGGCATGAGAGATCTCGAGGAATATCTTAAAAGTCTCGGGCTGTGAGAGTGAAAGGACTTTAAAATGGATAACGGACTTAACGAATTACAGGAAAAAATACAATATAGATTTAAAAATATATCGCTTTTGGAAAGAGCGGTCACACATTCGTCGTATGCAAACGAAAAGCATCTTACTACGGGCGACAATGAGCGACTTGAGTTTCTGGGCGACTCGGTTCTCGGCTTTATAACGGCTGAATATCTTTTTTCGCACCACAGAAATTTTCCCGAGGGCGAGCTGACGCGCCTGCGTTCTTATGCCGTGTGCGAAAAATCGCTTTTTGAGTATGCCAAGGAAATAGACCTCGGCGACAGGCTCTTGCTCGGTAAGGGTGAGGAGATGACGGGCGGCAGAACAAGGCCGTCGGTTGTGTCGGACGCATTTGAGGCTGTAATTGCCGCAATTTATATCGACGGTGGCATAGGCGAGGCAAAAAAATTCGTTTTGCGCTTCGTCGAGCCGTATGTTGAGGCAAAGCCGTCCTTTAAGGATTACAAGACCATACTTCAGGAGGTCGTTCAAAAAAATCAAGGCGAGAGCTTAAAGTATGTTCTTGTCAGCGAGAGCGGCCCCGACCACGATAAGCACTTTAAGGTTGAGGTGCATTTAAACAGCAATGTTATAGGAGCGGGCGTCGGCAGCAGCAAGAAAAAGGCCGAGCAGGCGGCGGCAAAAGAAGCGTTGGAGCTGATGGGAATTTGAAACACATAAACGTGGCTCTTTTTGTGCCTCACGCGGGCTGCCCTCATCAGTGCAGCTTCTGCAATCAAAAAACAATATCGGGCAGTATAAAGCCGCTGACACCGGAGGATGTGACAGCGGCTTGTGATATTGCCAAAAACGGCGGTGTAACAAGGGAAACCTCGGAAATAGCGTTTTTCGGCGGCTCGTTTACCGCGGTTGACAGAGATTATATGGTGTCTCTTTTAGAGGCGGCAAAGCCGTATATCGACGGAGGATATTTCGGCGGAATAAGAATTTCCACGCGTCCCGACGCAATTGACGACGAAAGACTTGAGATATTAAAGAATTATCACGTGACGTCAATCGAGCTCGGCGCGCAGAGTATGGACGACGATGTGCTTAAAATAAACCGACGCGGCCACACGGCAAAGGACGTCGAAAACGCCTCGCGCCTTATAAAAAGCTACGGCTTTTCGCTCGGACTTCAGATGATGACAGGGCTTATGGGCGACACCGACGAGAAATGTATTAAAACCGCCGAAAGGCTGATAGCCCTCTCGCCCGACACGGTCAGAATCTACCCGACGATAGTTCTTGAAAACACACCTTTGGCGGATTATCTTCGCGACGGCAGCTACAGAGCCGAAACCCTGAATGAGGCTGTGAGTCTCTGCGCAAGGCTGCTTTTAATGTTCCGAGAAAACAACATAAAGGTAATCCGTCTCGGTCTTCACAGCGGCGGAAATGTAGATGAGGGTTACCTTGCCGGCGCATACCATCCGGCATTCCGCGAGCTTTGCGAGGGCAAGATTTACCTTGAAAAAATGCTCTCCGAGCTGTCAAAGCTGCCTAAGGATATGCCGTATGTTATAGAAGTCCCCGAAAAATCGATCGGGAAAGCAAAGGGACAGAACAAAAGAAATGAAAAAGCATTGCTAAACAACGGATTTCAGTGTAAAATAAAGGGTAACGAATTTTTAAACGATTACGATATAAAGATAACAGAAGATATTTAAAGGAATTTAAAGAATGATTTTAAAAGCGCTGGAAATGCAGGGGTTTAAATCCTTCCCCGATAAAACGGTACTTGAATTTAATAAGGGCATTACAGCCGTAGTAGGACCCAACGGAAGCGGAAAGAGCAACATCTCCGACGCCGTGCGCTGGGTTCTCGGCGAGCAGTCCACAAAAACGCTTCGCGGCTCAAAAATGGAGGACGTTATTTTTTCGGGAACGAACGTCCGCAAGGCAAAGGGCTTTGCGGAGGTAACGCTGCGCCTTGACAACACCGACCGTTCGCTTAATAAAGACAGCGACGAGGTGTCGGTTACAAGGCGTTATTACCGTTCGGGCGACAGCGAATATCTCGTGAACGGCGAATCTGCGCGTCTTCGCGACGTAAACGAGCTGTTTATGGATACGGGCCTCGGCAGGGACGGTTACTCCATTGTCGGTCAGGGCAAAATCGCCGATATGGTGTCGCCCAAGGCGAGCGAGCGCCGCGATATGCTTGAGGAAGCGGCGGGAATTTCGCATTTTCGTTACAGACGCGGTGACGCGATTAAAAGACTCGCGCAGGCGGAGGAAAATCTCGTAAGGCTTCGCGACATACTCTCGGAGCTTGAGAGCAGAGTAGGTCCTTTAAAGGCGCAGAGCGAAAAGGCACAGAAATTCATAGTGCTTGCCGGTGAGCGAAAAAATCTCGAAATAGGTATTTGGCTCAACACGATAGACAAGACCGGCGAAAAAATGCGCGATCAGGAGCATAAAATAGAAATTGCCGAGGCGTCGCACAAGGAGGCTCAGGATGAGCTTTCAAAAATCGGCGAGATGATTGACAAGGCGGCGGACGGCACAAGAGACATAAACATTAAATTGGAGGAAATCAGAAATTCGGCTTCGGGCTTTGAGGAAAAGCTTTCGGATATAGATTCGCAGATAAAGGTTGCCGAAAACTCGATTTTACATAACAACGAGACAATAGAGCGTATAAACCGTGACAAGGCTGCGGAGAATGAGACGGAGCAAAATATTGACGCCGCCGTTTCCGCTGCGATAGAATGCATACAAAAGGCAGAGGAGCAAATAGCCGACGCAACAAGGCAGATGGACGAGCTCTCAAAGCAGGAGGAGACTTATCGCCTGAGCAGCTCCGAGTTTTCCGATATGGCGGCAGCTCTTTCGGGTGAAATATCGGCACTTTCCGTAAGGCTTGCGGATTGCCGAGTTACGGCGGAAACCGCAAATTCCTCCATAGAGGAGATAAGGTCGAGAATTTCCGCGATAGACGAGTCCATGGGAACGCGCAAGGACGATTACGACGCGCTTTTAAAACGCAAAGCCGACGCGGAAGCATCACTCAAGGAAATACAGGACGAGATAGTTTCCGTCAAAAACGCGATAGACGGCTATACTCTGCGATTTGAAAACCGCGGCAAAAAGGCAGACAGCGTAAAACTTGCCATAGACGAAAAACAGCGCGAGCTTCACAAGGGGCAGGACAGGGTCCGCCTTCTTGAGGATCTCGAAAAAAATATGGAGGGCTACTTCGGCGCGGTAAAAGCCGTTATGAAGGAGTCGGGCAGAGGTGCGCTCAGGGGCATATACGGTCCCGTATCTCAGCTCATAACGGTTAAGGATAAGTATTCGGCTGCTATCGAGACGGCTCTCGGAGCGGCTGTGCAGAACATTGTTGTAGATAATGAAACCGACGCAAAGCGCGCCATGGGCTTCTTAAAGGAGCACCGCGCAGGCAGAGCCACATTTTTGCCGATAACCGCAATTAAGGGCAGAGTTCTCTCAGAGCAGGGGCTCGACGACCAATACGGCTTTGTAAGCATTGCCTCCGACCTTGTGTCGTATGACAACAAATATTCGGAGATAATCCGCTGGCTTTTGGGGCGCACGGCAGTTGCCGAGGACATAGATTCCGCCATAGCTATCGCAAAAAAATATTCGTATCGCTTCCGCATAGTCACGCTTGACGGTCAGGTTATAAATGCCGGCGGCTCCATGACGGGCGGCTCTCGCGTTCAAAATGCAGGCATACTCAGCCGAGGCAATGAGATTGAAAGACTTAAAGGTTCTCTTGCTTCAATGCAAAAAGAGCTTGACGGGATGCTCTCGGATTACAAGCTTTTGTTGGAGGACGCCTCTGCCGCAAAGGCGGAGCTTGAGGGCGCCGAGGGCGACCTTTTAAGAGCTAAAGAAGAAAATATCCGCCGCGAGGGCGAATTGAAGCTTGCAAGCGACAAGCTCGCGTCCGTTTCCTCGGGCGTTAAAGAGCTTTTGGAGGAAAAGGAGACTCTCGAAAAGAGAATCGAGTCCGTAAGCTCGGGTGCCGAGGCGGCTCGTTCGCAAATCGACGAGCTTAAAGAAACGCTGGAAAACAAGGAAAAAGAGCTTGAGAGTATAACCGGCGACAGCAAAACTCTTCAAAAGAATCGCGAAGAGGTCGCGTCAAAAGCGGCTGAAATAAGACTTCGCATAGTTTCACTCCAAAAGGATGTTGAGGCGAACACGGACGAGATTACAAGGCTTAAAAATCGTAAGACCGGTCACCTTGACCGTCTCTCGGAGCTTGACGAAGAAATACGCGAAATCGAAGAGAAAAACGACGAGCTCAGAGCCTTGACCGAGCGGCTTTCGGCTGATGAAAAGGCTCTTAAAGCAAATCACGGCGACGCGCAAAATCAGATAAACGAGCTGATTTCACAGCGTGACGAGCTTGAAAAGCAGGCGAATGACTTAAGGCTTCACGAGCGCGCAAAATCCGAGGAGCGCGAACGTCTCAGCGGCGACATAGCACGTCTTGAAGAGCGCAAAATAGCAATGCGCAACGAATATGACAATCTGACGAGCAAGCTTTACGACGAGTATCAGCTCACCCGTCGCGAGGCTGCGGCTCTCGAAATAGAAATTGACGATTACTCCCTTGCGGCAAAGCGTCTCGCAGAGCTTAAATCGCAAATCCGCGCTCTCGGCTCCGTAAACGTCTCCGCAATAGAGGAATACAAAGAGGTATCCGAGCGTTACGAATTCTTATCGGGGCAGATAAATGATGTCGAAACCTCGCGCGCGGAGCTTAATAAGATGATAGATGATTTGACCGGTAAAATGGCAGAGCAGTTTCGCGAGCAGTTTAATCGCATTAACTCATGCTTCGGGCAGACCTTTATTGAGCTGTTTGGCGGAGGTAAGGCGGAGCTTCGACTCGAGGACGAGCGCGACGTGCTTGGCAGCGACATTGAAATCAAGGTTCAGCCGCCCGGCAAAAACGTTCAGAACATCAACTTGCTCTCCGGCGGTGAAAAGGGACTTTCCGCCATTGCGCTTCTTTTTGCGATACTCAAGGTAACCCCTGCGCCGTTCTGTATTTTCGACGAGGTTGAAGCGGCACTTGACGACGTCAACGTTTCGCGTTACGCTCAGTATGTTCGCCGTATGACTAAAAACACCCAGTTCATCTTAATTACCCATCGTCGCGGCACCATGGAAGAAGCCGACGTACTGTACGGTGTGACCATGCAGGAAAAGGGTGTATCCAAATTACTTGAGTTAAAGACAGCCGAAATGGCGAAGAAACTCGGTTTAGCATAAATCTTGCGCACAATGCGGCTTTTGTTCACCCAAACTCGCGTACCGTAGTACGCGTCGGGGTTCGCAAAAACCACCTTGTACACAATCTTTAAGCTAAACGGCATTGATATATAAAACCAAAAATTACGGCGTAAATCTTGCGCACGATGCGGCTTTTGTTCACCCGAACTCAGGATAGACAAAAATTAACTACACGCCGCTCGGAGCTTTATTTGCGGCGAAAAACGCGGCGATACTGTGGCTGTGCTTAAAATATTCGCATAATCTATTTGATTGAAATCAAAAATTTCTTATCCGAAAGGAATAAACAAATGGGAATTTTCAGCAAAATAAATTTCGGCCTTACAAAGACCCGAAATAAAATGGCGGGAGCGATTGATGATTTGCTCGACAGCGTCGGCGAGATAAACGACGACCTTTACACCGAGCTTGAAGAGCTGCTCGTTATGCACGATGTCGGAGTGCAGACCTCGCTTGAGATAATCGAGGAGCTTCGCAAGCGCGTGCCGGAGAAAAAAATCAAAAATCCGACAATGGTTAAGGATGAAATCAAGGAGATTGTCGCCGAAAAGCTATACGGCGGCGAGGATATGGGGCTTATAACAATACCGTCCATCATATTTGTAATAGGCGTCAACGGCGTAGGTAAAACCACGACCATAGGCAAATTGGCGGCTATGTACAAGTCCGAGGGCAAAAAGGTCATTTTAGGAGCGGCCGACACATTCCGTGCCGCGGCAATCGACCAGCTTCAGATTTGGGCGGACAGAGCCGGTGTTGATATAGTAAAGCACTCCGAGGGAGCAGACCCGGCGGCTGTTGTTTTTGACACGATAAATGCCGCAAAGGCAAGAAACTGCGACATTGTCATAATTGACACCGCGGGAAGACTTCACAATAAAAAGAACCTTATGGATGAGCTCGCCAAAATGTACCGCATTATAGACCGCGAGCTTCCGTATTCGGACCGCGAGGTGCTGTTGGTGCTTGACGCCACAACGGGACAGAATGCCGTAAATCAGGCGCGCGAATTTATGAACGCCGCCGAAATCACCGGCATAGTTTTAACAAAGCTTGACGGTACGGCTCGAGGCGGAGTTGTTCTCACTATTAAAAACGAGCTTGGGATTCCCGTTAAATTTATAGGCGTGGGCGAGCAGATTGATGATTTGCAGCCGTTTAACCCCAGGGCTTTTGCCGATGGTCTGTTTGAAAAAATAGATTACAACGAGGAGGACGAAAAAGATGGAATTTCGCAAGAAGATGTGGCGCCTGACGGGCAAATTATTCAAGCTGATGGATCACAACAGATCGGACATACTGATAAGGATGAACAAAGCGGCAAAGACGAAGATAAAAAAGAAGAGGGCAAAGTCAAAGCTGACGCCGACGCAGCAGATGAAAGCGGAGTTCATGGACTGGAACAGAGTGAGAAAGATATAGAAGACGCTCCGTCCGACGCAGAGGAGCCCAAAAAGAAAAAGGAGAAAAAGCGCTTTGGATTTTTTAATCGCCACTCATAATATGAAAAAACGCGCCGAGCTTCAGAGAATACTCTCGCCGCTCGGAGTTAACGTACTGACCGCCGATGAAGCGGGTATAGTTCTTACCGATGTTGAAGAGACGGGAACAACGTTTGAAGAAAACGCATTTTTAAAGGCGGATTCGGGCTGCCGTGAGAGCGGTATGCCGTGTATAGCCGACGATTCGGGACTGTCCGTGGACGCGCTCGGCGGCGAACCGGGTGTATATTCGGCAAGGTATGCCGGAGAGCATGGCAATGACGATAAAAACAACCGAAAGCTTCTTGAAAAGCTCCGGGACGTTCCGCCCGAAAAGCGTACTGCATCGTTCGTTTCGGCGGTGTGCTGTGTTTTCCCGGACGGCAGGCATTTTACTGTCCGCGGCGAATGTCACGGAGTAATAGGCTATGAAAAGCGCGGCGACGGCGGTTTCGGGTATGACCCTCTCTTCTATGTGGGCGACCGCTCGTTTGCGGAATTTTCACCCGAAGAAAAGGACGCCGTGAGCCACCGAGGAAATGCTCTGCGCAAGCTCGCAAAGGAGCTTCCCGAATATTTAAAATAACCGAAAGGCATTGATATACAATATGACAAGTAAAGAAAGAGCCGAAAAAAGAGCTCAGGCAAACAATATGGAGCCGTTATTCCAGCTCGGTAAGGGCGGTATGTCCGACGCGCTGATAAAGCAGGTTGACGACGCGCTGACCGCAAGAGAGCTTATAAAGGTCAAGGTGCTTCGCGACACTTCTCCGCTTACTCCGCGCGAGGCGGCGAACAGGATAGCCGAGGCAACGGGCAGCGAGGTTGTGGCGGTTATCGGCGGAAGTATGATATTTTACCGTTACAGCAAAAAGCTTCACGAAAATAAAAAGAAGAAGAAATGAAAATCGGAATTTTCGGCGGTACATTCAATCCGCCGCACAATGGGCATTTGAGATTAATCGAGACCTTTGCCGATAAATTGGAGCTTGACAAGGTGCTCGTAATTCCCGATAAGCGGCCGGTTCACAAGATTTGTGAGGACCTGGCACTTGACTCCGACAGGGCGGAGCTTTGCCGCCGCACGTTTACGGGCAAAAATTACGAGGTCAGCACCATGGAGATCGACCGTGACACCGACAGCTATATGATATTCACGGTGAACGAGATTTTGAGCAAATACAAGGACGCGCAGCTGTTTTTGATAATAGGCTCGGATATGTTTTTGTCGTTTCATAAGTGGTATAAATACCGTGAAATAATGAAAAAGTGTACCCTGTGCGTTATGTCGCGCGAGGACGAAGACACCGTAAAGGCACTGCGCTCATATGCTTTTTCGACCTTGCACATATATATGCCGTCGAATGAGGCGAACGGTATTATAATTTCTCCGAGCAGCCCTCTCGAAATTTCGTCTACCGAAATAAGGCAAAAAATATCCGCGGGTGAGGATGTGTCCGACGTTCTGACGAAAGAGGCGTATGAATTCATAAAGGAAAGAGGTATGTATGGATACGCAAAGAAATGAAGAGTTCTTTTATGAAATTAAAAAGCATCTTACGCCCTCGCGTTTTTACCATTCGCTGAATGTTGCGTATGAGGCGTATCGTCTTGCCGGAATTTACAAAGCCGACAGGGAAAAGGCGTTTACGGCAGGGCTTTTGCATGATATTATGAAGGACACTCCGAAGCAGGAGCAGTTGAAAATAATCACCGATGATGGTATAATTCTAACGCCTACGGAGAAAAGCAGCACAAAGACGTGGCATCAGTTATCGGGCGCCGTATACATAAAAAAATATCTCGGCGTAAAAGATGAGGATATAATTTCGGCGGTGCGGTATCACACCACGGGCAGAGAAAATATGACTCTTCTCGAAAAGGTGGTCTACATAGCAGACTATATCTCGGCGGACAGAAAATATCCGGGAGTAGAGCGTATGCGTGAAAAAGCATACCGAAGTCTTGACGAGGCAATGCTTGAGGGGCTTCAGTTCACCGTTATCGAAAATGTAAAAAAAGGCTTCCCCATTCATGAGGACAGCGTTAAAGCATATAATTTTATCGCAATTTCTTACGAAAGGAAAAAGTTATGACGACAGAGGAATTACTCAAATTGACGGTCGAAACTCTCGACAGAAAAAAGGGTATGGATATAAAGGCTCTCAAGGTAACGGACCTTACCGTTATTGCCGACTATTTCGTGATAGTCACCGGCACGTCGCCGACTCATATAAAGGCTCTTTCGGACGATCTTGAGGACAAGCTCGCCGAAAAGGGCAAAAACGCAAAGAGCGTTGAGGGTAAGGCTACGGGTTGGATACTTCTTGATTACGGCACGGTTATAGTTCACGTATTTACAAAGGAAAGCCGTGAAAACTTTAATCTCGAAAAGCTCTGGGGCGACGCCGAGGAGGTTGACGTTTCCGAGTGGATAAGCGAATAATATCCTTAGTTAAAAATTGACTATACTGCAAAAGGGTGAAATAAATGGAATACGATTTTAAGCATATTGAAAGCAAGTGGCAGGAAAAATGGGAAGAGGAGGGCGTTTTCCACGCCGTTGACAATTCCGATAAGCCTAAATTTTACGGACTTGTGGAATTTCCCTATCCGAGCGGAGCCGGTATGCACGTAGGTCACATCAAGGCATATTCGGGTCTTGAGGTGGTATCTCGCAAGAGAAGACTTCAGGGCTACAACGTGCTTTTCCCGATAGGCTTTGACGCATACGGTCTGCCGACGGAAAACTATGCCATTAAAACGGGCATACATCCGCGCAAGGTCACCGATATGAATATAAAGAAGTTTACAAGTCAGTTAAAGCGCGTGGGATTTTCGTTCGACTGGACAAGAGTTATAGACACAACCGAAGAGGGCTACTACAAGTGGACCCAGTGGATATTCCTCAAGATGTTTGAAAACGGTCTTGCGTTCCGCGACAAGACTCTCGTAAACTATTGCCCCTCCTGCAAGGTCGTTTTGTCAAATGAGGATTCTCAGGGCGGCAAGTGCGATATCTGCCACAGCGAAGTCGTACAAAAGTCAAAGGACGTTTGGTATCTTCGCATTACCGAGTATGCCGATAAGCTCTTGGAGGGCCTCAAGCACGTTGACTATCTCCCAAACATCAAGGCTCAGCAGGAGCATTGGATAGGCAAGAGCCGCGGCGCGTTCGTCAATTTCTCTCTTAAAGATATTCCCGAAAAGCTTAGGATATACACAACTAGGCCCGACACTCTCTTCGGCGTTACATTTATGGTAATTGCTCCGGAGCACCCGATAATCGACAAGTATAAGGATAAAATCCGCAATATGGATGCGATAGTCGATTACCGCACAGAATGCAGTAAAAAGACAGAGTTTGAGCGCACTCAGCTCGTCAAGGATAAGACGGGCGTCAAAATTGACGGTCTTACCGCGATAAACCCCGTAAACGGCAGGGAAATACCGGTTTATATTTCCGACTACGTAATGATGGGCTACGGCACGGGCGCAATAATGGCTGTGCCGGCTCACGATGACCGCGACTACGATTTCGCCAAGAAATTCGGTATAGACATTATCGAAGTCATAAAGGGCGGAAATATCGATGAGGCGGCATATACCGGCGACGGCGAAATGGTAAATTCCGGCTTCCTTAACGGTATGGACAATAAAAAGGATTCCATCAAAAAGATGATAGATTATCTCACCGAAAAAGGCATCGGTGAGGGCGGAGTTCAGTATAAGATGAAGGATTGGGCATTTAACCGTCAGCGCTACTGGGGCGAGCCTATTCCGATTATCTACTGTCCGAAGTGCGGAATGGTTCCCGTTCCGTATGACGAGCTTCCGCTGAAGCTTCCGAATGTTGAAAACTTTGAACCCGGTCAGGACGGCGAGAGTCCGCTTGCAAAGATTGACTCGTTTGTAAACTGCAAGTGCCCCGTCTGCGGCGGCGACGCAAAGCGCGAGACGGACACCATGCCTCAGTGGGCAGGCTCCTCGTGGTACTTCTTAAGATATGTTGACCCGCACAACGATAAGACCTTTGCCGACTATGACAAGCTTAAATACTGGATGCCGGTAGACTGGTACAACGGCGGTATGGAGCACGTTACACGCCACCTGATATATTCAAGATTCTGGTATAAATTCCTCTATGACCTCGGCGTAGTGCCGTATGAGGAGCCGTATCAAAAGCGCACAGCTCAGGGTCTTATCTTAGGACCGGACGGAGTTAAAATGAGTAAATCGCGCGGCAACGTAATAGACCCCAACGAGGTAGTTGATGTATACGGCGCCGATGTACTGCGCACCTACGTTCTGTTTATGGGCGACTATGAGCAGGCTGCTCCGTGGAGCGAATCGAGCGTTAAGGGCTGCAAGAGATTTATCGACAGAGTATTTAATCTTCAGGAAATCCTGACGGACGGCGACGAGTATTCAAAAGAGCTTATGAGCGCTATGCACAAGACCGTCAAAAAGGTTTCCGAGGACATAGAGCAGATGAAGTATAACACGGCAATAGCCGCTCTTATGACGCTGCTCAACAAAATTTACGAAAACGGTAAAATCAACCGTGCCGAGCTCAAAACGCTTATTATTCTCGTGAACCCGTTTGCACCGCACGTCACAGAGGAGATGTGGGCGAATTGCGGTTACGGCGAAATGCTTGCAAAGGATGCAAAGTGGCCGAGCTTTGACGAGGCTAAATGTGTTGACAGCACCGTTGAAATAGTAGTCCAGATAAACGGTAAGATAAGAGCGAGACTCTCTGTTCCCACCGACATTGAAAGTGATAAGGCAATAGCTCTCGCAAAGAAGGACGAAGGCATAGCTGCCGCTCTTGAGGGTAAAAATATCATCAAGGAAATCTATGTAAAGGGCAAGCTTGTCAATATTGTCGCTAAATAATGATATATCGTTTTTCGATTTTTGCGGATAAGCTGTCACAAAAATACAAAAGCGCGCGCATTGCGGACTTCTTTATGTTTATAGGTTCGCTGTTTTCGGCGCTCGGTAAATGACAAATGCTTATATGAAGGACAGTTTAAAAAGAATTACGGCCGTTATACTGCTGGCGGCGGCAACCTTGCTTGTCGCTTTGCAGTGCGGCTCAATAGCAAAAAAAGAGGAAGCGGCAGCACTTTTACGTGCCGACGCTTCCTCTTCGTGCAATAAAATGCCTCCAGACGGATTTTTTCGCGAAAGCGTGGAGTCGCCGAAGGCTGCCGTTGACAATAAAATCAACGCTTCCGAAAATGCCGGTATAGATGTCAAAAATGAACTTACCGCGCTGTTTACCGACCTTTACGGCCTTGTGGGGGACGTTTTGTCGGGAAACGATGTTGACACGGGCGAGCTTGAAGTCAGATTTAAAAATATATTTGACGGGCTGTTTAAATTGGATGCGGATACCGTAAAAACCGACCCAACCGCCGACGGCGTGCTTAAAAACGACGGCTTTGTGGCGTCTGCCGCCGAGGTGCTGTGGAATTATATGGATTATTACGACACAAACAGGCTGAAAAAACAGACGGAATCCGCAGGCGTGACGGTGAAAAAGGATATACCTTATATTTCGGACGGCAACAAATATCATCTTCTTGATATTTATTATCCCGAAAATGCCGCAGAAAAGCTGCCGGTGATAATCGACATACACGGCGGCGGACTTATGTATGCGGAAAAAGAGGTTAATCGCGTCTATGCGTCACGTCTTGCGAAAAGAGGATATATAGTTGTGTGTATAAATTATTCTCTGTGTCCCGACGTAACATATCCGACGCAGGTGAGCGATGTTATGGCGTCGTACCGCTGGGTGGCGGAAAACGGCGAGGCTTATGGCTTTGACCTTGACAGAGTCTTTGTTGCAGGTGATTCTGCCGGTGGTCAGCTTGCATTTTACACCGCGGCGGTAAATACGAGCGACGAATTAAAATCGCTTTACGGCGTTTCGGACACCGGACTCAACATAAAAGCGATAGGGTTGATTTCCGGAATGTTTGATATGAAAAACGGCGTTAACAGCGCGCTTTTGTCGTGCTATCTCGGCTACGATTATAAAAATTCGCCGTATTATCCGTATTTGCAGCCCGAGGAGATAATTGATAAATCCGACATTCCGCCGGCATATATTGTGACGAGCGTCAAGGACTTTTTGCACTCTGCTTCGGATGACCTCGATAAGCTTTTGACGGAAAAGGGCAAGGAACATATGTATCACGATTGGCAGCTTACCGTGAACCGTTCGTCGGGGCATATAACGAGCGTCGCCTATCCCGATCTTCCCGAAAGCGCGGAAACAATCGATGAAATGCTCGCGTTTTTTGAAGCACATTCATAAATAAACGGAACCGCAATGGGCTTTTACCCAAAACGGTTCCTTTTTTCGCCTTAAAAGCTGACAAATTAGCCTAACGTCTCTGCTTTATATTGATTTTTTTTGGATATCATATATAATAGTGTTATATAAAATAAGGACAAAATCGTTTTGCACCGAAGGACGGTAATTCATAAAAGACTCGGCGCAAGTCACATTGTCCGAAAGACACAGAGAATTCGGAGGTGTCCCTTATGGACAACGGCAAAACCCTGCGCCCGTTCGGCATGCGCGACAAAATCGGCTATGCTTTCGGTGACTTCGGCTGTAATATGAGCTTTGCGTTCATAAACAGCTATCTTATGCTGTTCTATGTTACTTGTATGAAGATAAACCCGAAGCATTTTGCGATTCTCATTTTGCTCGGTAAAATTTTCGACGCGATAAACGACCCCATTATAGGCGGTCTTTGCGATGCGACAAAGCCGGGAAAAGACGGTAAATTTAAGCCGTGGATAAAATGGGCAAGCCCCGTACTACTTCTTTCAAGCATAGCTTTGTTTATCTATGCTCCGAATGCCCCGTACGGAGTAAAAGTTGCTATGTGCCTCGGTATATACTGCCTTTGGAGCGTTGCCTACACAAGCGTAAACGTGCCTTACGGCTCTATGCAGAGCTGTATCACAAACGACCCCGACGGTCGTTCCGCGCTGTCAACGTGGCGCAGTATCGGCGCTATGTGTGCTCAGATTCCGATTATGATATTACTGCCCCTCTTGGTCTATGATAAAAACGATAACCCCAGAGGTGAGCTGTTTATCGTTTTTGTAGGCGTTATGGGAGCCATAGGGCTTGTTTCATTCTGGCTGCTCAGACGTATGACAACCGAGCGCTTGGCACCTGCCGTCGCTTCGGAAAAGCAGAAATTCAACTATTTTGCCACTTTGAAGTCATTCTTTAAGAATAAGCCGATGATGGGCGCCACCATAAGCACCGTCGCTTACTTAGCACTTATGATGACCGTAACCACATCAATGCCGTACGTGTTTATGTGCTATTTTCAAAACACGAAGCTTATAACGATTGCCTCCATGCTTGCGGGCTGCCCCATAGCACTCGGAATAGTCCTTGCAAAGCCCATGCTTAAAAAATTCAGCAAAAAGCAGCTTTGCACATACCCGTTTTTACTGTCGGCTCTTTCGGCAGGGATTGCGGCGTTTGTAAGAATAAAAAATCCCTATGTCTGGATAGCCCTCGTAGCCGTTTCAATGTTCGGCGCGGCGTTTTACCTCACACTTATGTGGGCACTCGTTGCGGATTGCATTGACTATCAGGAGCAAAAAACGGGGCGTCGTGAGGAAAGCTCCATATATGCAACCTATTCTCTTTTCCGTAAAATCGCGCAGGGCGTAGGAGCCGCGGTAGTAAGCTACGCAATAGGCGCAACCGGCTACAATCAGAACCTCGGCGCGCTTGAGCAGGCACCGGGCGTTCCAGAAAAAATATATTTCGTAACCGCATTTCTTCCTTTTATCGGTGCGATTATCAGCTTTTTAAGTATGCTGTTTTTGTATACTCTTGACGATAACGCACAGGAAAACGGCAAAGACGGTAAAGATAAAAAAGAAAAAACACAAGAGTGATTTTATAATTTCCACGGAGGAAAGCTATGCGAGAAGTAATAAATATAAACAAAAATTGGCTTTTTTCAAAAAAAGAGCAGCCTGTGCCTAAAACTCTGCCGGAGGATTGGGAAAGCGTCAACCTGCCGCACACCTGGAACGGCACCGACGGTCAGGACGGCGGAAACGATTATTACAGGGGCAAATGCTGCTATGTAAAGCTGCTTAAAAAAGCGGAATTGGGCGAAAAGCCCGTGCACTACATTCAGTTTGACGGTGTAAACAGCAGTGCCGAGGTCTGGTGGAACGGCGAAAAAATAGGTTCACACGACGGCGGATATTCTGCATTCCGTGTAAGGATTCCGGAAATTTCGGATGAAAACATACTCACGGTTTACGCCGATAACAGCCCGAACGACACGGTGTATCCGCAGGTTGCCGACTTTACGTTTTACGGCGGAATTTACCGCGACGTAACGGTTATCGGAGTCGATGAAAGCCACTTTGACCTTGAGTTTTACGGCTCGTCGGGAATTATGATAACCCCGAAGGTAACCGGCTTGTCCGCAGCTGTCAATATAACCGCGAGGGTCACAAATCCGCAGGACTGCTCCGTTCGTTTTGTCGTGACGGACGCGGATAAAAAGCCCGTGGGCGAAAAGAGCGTCGATGCGTCCGACGGAAAGACGGTTATAGAAATCGAAAACGCGCATCTGTGGAACGGCACTCAGGACCCGTATCTTTACTCTCTTACAGCGGAGCTTTTGAAGGACGGAGAAAAAACAGACGAAATTTCGGTAAGGTTCGGCTGCCGCAGCTTTTCCATAGACCCGCAAAAGGGATTTATCCTCAACGGTAAGCCTTGCCCTCTGCGCGGTGTTTCGAGGCATCAGGACAGACCAGGCATAGGCAACGCGCTCACCGAAAAAGAACACCGTGAGGATATGGATTTGATATGCGAATTGGGTGCTAATACCATACGGCTTGCACATTATCAGCACAGTAGAGTCTTTTATGACCTATGCGATGAGCGCGGTATGGCGGTTTGGGCCGAGATACCGTACATTTCGCGGCATATGCCGGGCGGCAGAGAAAATACCGTAAGCCAGATGAAGGAGCTGATTTATCAGAATATAAATCATCCGAGCATAATAGTTTGGGGCTTGTCAAATGAAATTACCATGAACGGTGCGTCTGATTCGTCGCTTATCGAAAATCACCGTATGCTCAATGATTTGGTGCATAAAATCGACCCGACGCGCCCCACCACAATAGCGGTGCTCAGTATGTGCGACCCGGGCGAGGAGTATGTCAGGATTCCCGACGTTTTGTCTTACAATCACTATTTCGGTTGGTACGGCGGCAAGACCGATATGTACGGGCCGTGGTTCGATAAGTTCCATAAAAAATATCCCGACCGTGCCGTCGGTATGAGCGAATACGGCTGTGAGGCTCTTAATTGGCATACCTCCGACCCGCAGCAGGGCGATTACACCGAAGAATACCAGGCAAAATATCACGAGGATGTAATTCGTCAGATTGCCGTTCGCCCGTGGCTTTGGTCAACTCACGTCTGGAATATGTTTGACTTTGCCGCAGACGCACGCAGCGAGGGCGGCGAGAACGGAATGAATCACAAGGGCCTTGTTACGTTCGACAGGAAATATAAAAAGGACTCTTTTTATGCATATAAGGCGTGGTTGTCGGATGAACCGTTTGTGCACATCTGCGGTAAACGCTATATTGACCGCCCCGAAAGCGTGACGAGCGTCACGGTTTATACAAACGAGCCGTCCGTTGAGCTTTTTGCAAACGGCAAGAGCATCGGCGTGCAAAAGCGCGGGGAATTTCCGTTCTTTTACTTCTCGGTACCGAACGAGGGCGAAACCGTGCTTACGGCAAAGGCGGGCGACTGTACCGACGAGAGCCGCATACGCAAGGTCGATAAGGCGAATCCCGACTATGTATTGCAGGAGGAGGGCGCGGTTATCAACTGGTTTGAAATCGAGACTCCGCCGGGATATATGAGCGTAAACGACACCATAGGCGATATTTTGGCTACCGCAAAGGGCAAATTGCTCGCTTTGAAAATTCTCAAAATGGTTCGTGCCAATATGAAAAAGAACAAGGGCAAGTCCACAGGCGGTATGGCGGATATGGCAAAGGGTATGAAAATCAACAAGAGTATGATAGAAATGGGCAAGGGCTTCAGCGTCAAGCGCGTATGTATGATGGCAGGCGGCTTGTTTACAAAGGAACAAATCCTTGAAATCAACGCAAGCCTTAACAAGATTAAGAAAAAGCAGAAATAAAAAAGCTGTCCCGTGCAAAATCACTTTGCACGGGACTTTGTCGGCTTGACAAACCGCCGATAAAGGAGTCTGCTTTGCGGCGTAAAATTTAAAACAGCATTTTTAATGCGAGAAATTTCAAAAAGCTCTTGCTCTACTACCCGCCGCGTGTTATAATAATTAGGTTCACGGGCCTGTAGCTCAGCTGGGAGAGTGCTACATTCGCATTGTAGAAGTCGAGAGTTCGAATCTCTTCAGGTCCACCAAAAAAGACATTGCTTTTTGCAGTGTCTTTTTTCTTTTATATGTGCAATTTTAAAAAGTGGATTCGAACGCACTGATGGGAGCGAACGCCAAGCAAAGAAAAAGATTTTGATATTGTTGTTTTATCAAAACTCAAAGTTAAATTCATATTTTTTTAATAAAAATATCTGCGGATGAATAATGATTGTGCGACTTAATAAATTTAAAATCAGGCAATTGAAGTGGAAAATATATACAACAGACTTGTCAGGGACAATATCCCCGATATATGTATTTCAAACAATCAAAAGTCTAAGTTTAGGGAACTTGACGACTTAAAATATGTATCTGCTTTAAATGAAGAATTAAAAGAAGAAACAAAAGAATATTTAGCGGATAACAGTATAGATGAACTTGCATATATTATTGGAGTTATTGAAGCACTTGCAATCACTAAAGGAAGCAATCTTGATGAAGTTTGAGAATAAAAGAATAAAAAGCCGAAAATGACGGCAAATTTTTGAAAAAATATTTTTTTAGAAAGCGTTTGGGATTGAACTAAATGCAGTATCTATATATGAAATAATGCAAATTATTGTACTATATAACTAAATAATTTTTTGTCGTACAGACATACAATAAAAACCTCTTGATGTTTATTCATCAAGAGGTTTTTTATGTGTAGTTAAAAATCTCGGCAGATAATTCCGAAGTGATTGTAAAGATTTGTCAAAAATTGTCTGTCAACGGCAGAAAGCGGTTCGCCAACGCGTTTGCACCAAACAAGCTCGTTGTTATACGGGTTTGAATTGTTGTCAACTATGGGGATAACATGAATTTGAGAGTTGTCAAAACATCCCGCAGTCCATTTGTTGATATACAAAACCATGTCGGTGTTGAGCAAAAAGTGCTTGCAGGCGTCTATTGAATTGAAAAAGAAAACTTTTTGTTGCTTTTTGCGTTTTAATCCGCTGTCAACATAGGTGTTTTGTTTGTACGCGTTTTTCATGTCAAGAGCAAAAGACGAGTACTTTTTTGCATCTTCAATCGTTACTTCTTTTTTGTCATATAGAGGAGAATCAGGACCTACGCAAATGAAAATTTGGTCCGTTGCAATGTGATGAATATCAATCAGGTTTGCCTGAGTTTTCCACAAAAAACTTTTTCCGTCAGAGTTTGTACGAATGAAAAGTCCCAAATCGGCGGCGTTTTGAATTACCATAGAAACAACATTGTCCCTGTCGGTCTCAGTCAAACTGCCGCTTATGTTTTTGCCTTCGTTTTGTTTATAGATTTTCAAAAAAATATCATGGGTAAAGTCAAAACATTGAGATGCAACATAAAGACGAGCAGAGGGTTTTGCATTTCCACCGAAAAAGTTGTTGTTCAGCGATTCTGCTGCCGCCACTACTTCGCGCGCGTAATATACAAAGTCTTTTCCTTGCTCGGTTAACTCTACACCCGACGCTACACGCTGAAAAATCTTTATATTATATTCGTTTTCTAAACTTTGTATGTTTTTAGTCAGCGTCGGCTGACTGATAAACATCTGTTCTGCGGCTTTTGTGATAGAACCGCATTCAACAGTTTTCAGTAAATATTCGAGTTCTTTTAACTGCATCTTAAAACACCTTTTTTCTTTGTGAAAAATATATAAAAAATTGCGTATTAAATTGGAATTTTTGACAAATATTCATTTTATGAATATCCTCAGTATCAAGTATTGATATTTGATTAAATCAATTTTGCATTATATAATAAGAATGAAAACGAAAGAAAAATTAAAACAATTTTATCTATTATGCTCAATATTTACAATTTAGAATTTATTATGAACTTAATTTAATGTTAATAATAAAAAACCAATTAAATAAAAACAGAAATTGATTTTCGCTTTTATTTATTCTAACAGATAATTCACGAATTGTACATAGCATATAAAAAATGAGAGGAAATTGCAATGAGCAATGAAAATAAACCTATTGCAAATTCAATAAAAGAACAGACTTATTACAAAGGAAAAACCGCGGAAGTCAGAAAATGGGCGTTTGCGTCGGGCGAACTTGTTTACAACCTGCCTTGGATGCTCATAAGTTCGTTTTTGGCGTTTTTTATGACAGACATTGCACTGATTCCTGCTCAGACGGTAGCGATTTTGTTTTTGGTTTGTCGAATTTGGGACGCAGTAAACGACCCTATGATTGGTTCAATGGCGGACCGAACAAAAAGCAAGATGGGACGATACCGTCCGTGGATGCTCGGCGGAGCTGTTTGTTTGATGCCGATAGTGGTACTGCTTTTTACGGCGCACCCGTCTTGGAGTGTAGGAGCGCGCACGACATACGCTTGTGTGCTTTACGCTTTGGCAGTCATTGCGGCGACTGCGTGGAATATTCCTTTCTCGGCACTCAACGGAGTCATTTCTCCGTATCCGAATGAAAGAGCTTCGTTTTCAAGCCACCGCATTTTTGTTTCTTCAATAGCCTGTGCAGCAACAAATGCAATGTTTCTTCCGCTTGTAAATCGTTTTTCAGAACAGGGAGGCAAAACACAGGGCTATTCAATGGCGGCTCTCACAATTTGTCTTTTAACAGTGCCGTTCATATTTACAAGTATTTTGGGGACGAAAGAGGTTGTGAAAGCGCCACCGTCTCAAAAGATGGGCACAAAACAAGTTTTGGGCAATTTCTTTAAAAATCCGCCGTTGCTGATAGTTTGCACAGCATTTTTAGTTTATGGATTCTTAAACTACGGCAGAATGACGGCGGGTATGTACTACTTCACATATTTTTGGGGCGATACAGGACTGTTTTCAATATATGCTCCGATTAACGGCATCATTTGTGCAGTTTCGGCTTTCTTCAGCGGATACATTATTAAACTTTGCAGAGGCAAAAGAGGTGCGTTGCTGTTTTGCTACGGCACAAGTTTTGTCCTGAACAGTATTTTATTTTTCTTAAATCCGTCAAACTCATCTCCTTCGGTTGTCATTGCTTTGCTTTTCTGTGCAGGTGTCATGAATGGATTTTGTACATCAATTCTGTACGGAATGATAGGCGATACGGTAGAGTATGGTCAGTGGAAAACAGGTGCAAGAGCGGACGGACTGAGTTCTTCGGGTACAAGTTTTATGATGAAACTCGGCGGAGCTATTGCCCCGACAATGTTGCTTTCGCTGTTGGAAGTGAATGGCTATGCAGCAGGCGCTCAGACTCAGACAGACGGAGCGTTGAACGCTATCAATATCACAATGAATTTAATTCCTGCAGGTCTTGCTCTTTTGAGTTTTGTGATTTTCTTTTTCTATAAATTGGACGACAAACTTCACGCTAAAATCATAGATGATTTAAAAGAACGCGGAGAGTATATTGTCGATTAAATTAAATAAATTTTCGGTAATTATAGTCAATAAATTAAAAGACTTTTAATTATATAAATTTCAATAAATACAGGAGGTTTTTATTATGAAAGAATTAAGTCCTGAGCTTGTAAAAGAACTCAGACTCAAAGCAAATCAAATACGCAGAGATATTTGTATCACAACATCCAAACTGCCTTACGCACATTTAGGCGGAGGTATGTCAATGACAGATATGGTTACGGCGTTGTATTACGATGTGTTGAACTTTGACCCGAAAGACCCTCGTAACCCCGACCGAGACAGATTTGTTCTTTCAAAAGGACACTGCGCTCATGTGCTTTACAATGTTTTGGTAGATTTGGGGCTCTATACGAAAGAAGAATTGTGGTCGGAGTACAACCAAATTCACGGTCGTTTCGGTATGCACCCGAACTATCTGTATTTGCCGGGTATCGACGCTTCAACAGGTTCTCTCGGTCAGGGTATGGCTCTTGCAGTAGGTATGGCTCTTGCAGGCAGAATTGACAAAAAAGATTATAGAGTTTTCTGTATGACAGGCGACGGCGAATTGCAGGAAGGTTCAAACTGGGAAGCAATTATGGCGGCAGGTCATTATCAACTCGGCAATATCGTTATGATTACTGACAAGAACCAAATTGAAGCAACAGGCTGGACAAAAGATATTATGAATATTGACCCGTTGGACAAGAAGTTAGAAGCATTCGGTTGGGATGTCATCAGCATTGACGGACACAATATGGAAGAAATATTGAAGACATTGCACTCGTTACCGGCGTCAGACTCTCAAATTCGCCGTAAACCGATTGCTATCATTTCAAATACAAGAAAAGCGGAAACTATTCCGGACCTTGAAAACACACCTAACTGTCATCTTCGTCCCATGCCGCCTCAACTTCTCGAGAAGTGCCTTGCCCGTTTGGACGAAATTGAACAGGAAATTGAAAGGAGCTGAATAATATGAACAAGACAGTTAAAACATTTGAAGGCGAACTTGAACTCGGACATTTAGATATGTTGGTTGCAGCTTCTGCCCGTGATATGTGGGTAGAAGAATTGCAGGAATTGGCAGAAACAGATGAGCGTATAGTGTTCGTTACGGCGGACGGCGGATATGCAGGCAAAGAAAATGAGTTTCGTTTAAAACACCCCGACCGTATGCTGCCCGTAGGTATTGCAGAGATGGACCAGGTAGGTATTGCTTCGGGACTTGCTCTTTGCGGAAAAATTCCGTACATTAACGGTTTTGGACCTTTCCTTGCTTTGCGTACACTTGACCAGGTACATACAAATGTGTGCTATCCGAACTTGCCTGTTCGTATTGTAAATACTCACTCAGGTTTGACTTCGGCAAGCGGCCCTACCCACTATAATATTATGGACATCGCTATAATGCGTACTTTACCGAATATGACCTATGTTATTCCCGCAGACGCAAATCAGTGCGTGAAGTTGATCAGTAAAAGTGTTGACTACCCGGGTCCGATGTGTATAAGAATTGCACGTGGTGCAGAACCGCTTGTTTATACAGAAGACTATGACTATGAAATAGGCAAAGCGATAATTGCACACGAAGGCAATGATGTTACAGTTGTAGCGTGTGGTTGTACTGTTGCTTTTGCAGTATCTGCGGCAAACGCTCTTGAAAAAGAGGGTATAGGTGTTCGTGTTTTAGATATGCACACAGTTCGTCCTCTTGACAAGCAGGCAATTCGCGACGCAATCAAAGATACGGGAAAAATCATTACGGCAGAAGACGCTTTTGTAATCAATGGTCTCGGAAGTGCAGTTTCAGACCTTATGGCAGACGAGGGGTTACAGGCTAAATTTAAGCGTTTGGGTATTCCGAACGACGAGTTCCCTCCGCTTGGCGACAGCTATGAATTGTACGCTCATTTGGGCTATGACCCTGAGGGTATTAAAAAAGCAATTCGTGAAATTTTGGAATAATTGACCGAATATTTTACTTTTATCTGTTTTATAAATACTATTATTTTGATTATCAATTTTAATTATCATTGCAAAAGGGCAGTTGAAAAAACTGCCCGTGCAAAATCTAAATAGAAAGCAGGCGAATTTTTTGGACAAATCTCCTACTATGAAAAAGGAAAATCCTTTAGCTAAAAAAGCGTTCACTTTAGCGGTAGTTTTTATGATATTTCAGGTCATAATTTCTTTCTTCCGTTCACAAATTTCCTTTATGGTACCGCCCCTTATGCAGCCAATCACAAGCGATTTGGGCATAGACTTGGGTCTCGGCGGAACATTGCAGACATCTGCAACTCTTATGATGGGCGTAGGCAGTCTTTTAGTTAGTTTGTTTATTGACCGTATCGGTACAAGTAAGTCAATGACAATAGGTATGGTAGGTTACTTCATTGCAGGTATCCTGGGATACACAGCACAGTCTTTCACACCTATGCTCATTGCGCGTTTAATTACAGGCCTTTGCAACGGTTTTGTAATAGTTTGTATTACCACTCTTGTTTCGGAGCGTTTTACAAGCAACAATGCAAGAGGTATGTGTTCAAGTTTGGTACAGGCAACAAACTCATTGACGACTACGGCGGCGTTCAGTATCACTATTCCTATGTACACTTCTTTAGGTCAAAGTTGGAACAAGATGTTTATGATATGGGGCGCTTCCTGTTTAGCTATCGGCATTGTTTGGGCAATTGCCGATTACAAACCAAACAAATTCTTTATTGAATATAATTCTCAAAATGCACAAAATAATGTCGGTGCTCAAGCTGAAGAAAAATCCGGTAACAGTATTCTTAAAGCGTTGAAATTTCGTTCTGTTTGGAGCGCAATGATTTGCTTTGCAGGTGCAACATGGCTCTACATGATGTTCCAAACATATCTTCCTACAATTTTGCAGAAAGTTCACCAAATGGAACCTCAGGAATCAAGCCAAATTACAGGTCTCATCAGTTTGGCAGGTTTGATTTCGTGTGTTGTTTCAGGACTTTTCATCGGAAAAATCAAAAACTACAAAATTGTTTATATTGCACTTATGGTAATTTTACCTCTTGCTTGCTTCGGAGCAATCAATGTTAAATCTGAACTCTTGCTCAAAATAATGGTAATTTTGGTAGGCGTATCATTTTCGGTATTTGTTCCTGTTGTAAATATCAGCATTATGACAGCTGCAGGTATGACTTCAAAAGTTTTCGCAGCGGCAAACGGTTGCTGGACTCTTCTCGGCAATGCGCTTTCTCTTGCAATGCCGTTTGTATTCAATGCTTTGCAGAAAAATATGGGCATGCAAAACGCTACAAGTATGATGTGTCTTGCAGGTGTGTTGACAGTTGTCGGCGCATTGATTTACCCGAGCAACAAAAAAATTAAGGCACAGGCAGAGGCAAAAGCATAAATTTTAGAATCATAGTTTGTTTCAGTATAATGACATTGCTTTGCAATGTATTATAAATTGCTATGGCATAACACATATACCCCTTGTAATTATTTTATTTGTTATGCCATACAAAAGCAGAATTGAAAGTCAGCGACGGTTCTCTTTTTGTTCAGGACAGATTTGAGTACGGACTTGCAGATAAACAAAATGCTATTGAAAAGTCGCTTGAAGATGCCGAAACAGTTGCAAATAAAAATGATGTTTTCATCAATTTCGCAAGTACGAAAGGCTCGCTTCCCGTCGGACACTCGTACTTTTTTGCAAAGAAAATGAATGAAAGATTTTTGCAGTCGGAACTTGAAGACAAGTATTTCGGCCGGCTGATTTTTGACTATGCGACAAGCGCTGTTGCAAGCAAAGTGATTGAAACGAATTTTTGATGTTGATACATTTTGAATTGATATAACTATAAAAAATAAATTACAAAAAATAAAACAACAGACCTTTGTTTAAACAAAGGTCTGTTGTTTTTTAAAAGAAGGCTTACAATGAAAAAATCAAGCAAGAAAATATTTTTTTTGACGATTTTATTCTTCTTTTGAGTCTTCAATAATTTTTTGAGCAATGTGTTCAGGCACTTTTTCGTAGCGTGCAAATTCAATTTCAAAACTGCCTCTGCCTTGAGTAATCTGACGCATGGAAGTCGGGAACGACGCCATTTCTCCGATAGGAACTTCAGCCAAAATTTCCTGCATTCCGTTGCCTTGAGGAGTCATACCGAGAACTCTGCCTCGTCTTTTGTTGATGTCGCCGATAATATCGCCCATTGCTTCGTCATTGCAAAGTGCTTTAAGTGTGCCGACAGGCTCAAGTAAAACAGGATTTGCCTGAGGAATACCGTTTTTATAAGCAAGACTTGCCGCAATTTTAAAACTCATTTCCGATGAGTCAACAGGGTGATATGAGCCGTCGTAAAGAGTTGCTTTTATTCCAACCATAGGATAGCCTGCAACTACACCTTTTTGTATAGACTCTCTCAAGCCTTTTTCAACGGCAGGGAAGAAGTTTTTGGGAACGGAGCCGCCGACAACTCTTTCTGCAAACTCAAGTTCTTCGCTTTGGCAAGGTTCAAATTCAATAAATACATCGCCGAACTGACCGTGTCCGCCGCTCTGCTTTTTATGTCTGCCCTGTGCACATAATGATAATATCCGATTCTGCTGCAGATTTTAATGCTGTTTCCTTGTCATGTTTTGTGCTTTGATTATAAAGATGTATGCCTCTTATAAATTCAGTATCAATGTTATATTGTGAAATAGCTTCTGTAACCATAACAAAATGCGACGGATCTCCAAAATAATTTCCGAGGTAAGCCAACTTGTTATCAGCATTAAATCCTGTGATCAAGATTTTCTGTGCGTTTTCTTTAAGGGGAAGTATACCGTCATTTTCTAAAAGTACAATTCCTTTTTCTGCCATTCTAACTGCTTCGCTTTCGTGCTCGGGTGTTGCATTATCACTAATACTTATTTCGTTATAAGGGCAATCCTTATCAAACATTCCGAGAGCACTGCGAATTGCCATCAGCCTCGATACAGACTTTTTTAAGGCTTCTTTATTTGTATATCCCAACTTAACGGATACAGGCAATAATGAATATACTACTCCGCATTCAAGGTCGCAACCTGCATTTACTGCCATCGCGGCGCCTTTTGCTGGATTTAATGTTTTCTTGTGTTTATATATAACATCTAATATTGCAGAGCAATCCGAAACATAGTAACCGTCAAAGCCCCATTCTTTTCTTAATAGCTTATCAATAAGCTTGTTAGAGGCACAACAGCTTTCACCGTTCACCATGTTATATGCTCCCATAACACCGCTGACCTTTGCTTTTTTAATGGCGGCTTCAAACGCAGGAATATAAGTTTCATAAAAATCCTTTTTGGACACTTCGGCATTAAAAGTGTGCCTTAATCCCTCGGGACCGCTGTGCACGCAAAAGTGCTTTGCACATGCAGAGGCTTTCATATATTTTTCGTCATCACCCTGTATTCCCTCAATAAAGGCACAGCCGAGAATGGAGGTTAAATACGGGTCTTCGCCATAGGTTTCGTGACCTCTGCCCCAGCGTGGATCCCTAAAAATATTTATATTAGGAGACCAAAGCGTAAGTCCTTTGTATATACTGTAATCCTCGTTCTTTTGACTCTCATTGAATTTTGCCCTTACCTCTGTTGCAATAATATCTGCACATTTTTTTACAGCCTTTTCATCAAAGGTTGAAGCCATGCATATAGCTTGGGGAAATACGGTTGCAACACCGGCTCTTGCAACACCGTGTAAACCTTCGTTCCACCAGTTGTACTGTTTAATATTCAGTCGCTCTATTGCTTTTGATGAATTGCGCATCTGTGACGCTAATTCTGTCAGAGTCATCTGCCCTGCAATATGCTTTCCTTTTTCTTTATGATGTATGTAATTTCCTTCTGTCATAGAAATACCTCTTGACTTTCTTAACTTAATGAATTACAATCATTATAGCCGTGCACGAGCACGAGCATAACAATATTTACTATATAATATTTGAAATAAAATGTCAAGCGGAGGAATTTATGGCAATAACCTCAAAAGAAATTGCAGAGCTTGCAGGGGTCAGCAGAGGTACGGTTGACCGTGCTTTGAAGGGGAGAGAAGGCGTAAATCCCAAAACCAAGGAAAGAATACTAAAAATCGCAGAGGAGAACAACTATAAGCCGAATCTTATCGGAAAGGCATTGGTATATTCCAACCGCTCTGTGCCTGTTGCGGTTATTATGAACAGTATCGGCAATTCCTTTTTTGACGATGTAAAAAAGGGAATGCTTGCCGCCGAGCGTGAATATTCGGATTACGGTATAAAACTGAATATAAAGGAAATAAAAGGATATAACGCTTGTGATATTATTCAGGCTGTTTCCGATTTGCCCGAGGACACAAAAAATGTAATTCTGACTCCTGTTGAGGACGATGCACTTTGCAAAAAGATTGACGAAATGACTGACAGCGGCATAAATGTAATCACGCTTTCAAGCGATATATCCGACTCAAAGCGTCTTACATATGTGGGCTGTGACTATCTGAAAAGTGGCGAAACGGCAGGTCGTCTTGTCGGTCTGCTCTCGGGCGGAAAAGCAAATCTTTGTATTGTTACGGGTAGCCTGGCGCACAAAGGACACAAGCAGAGAGTTGAGGGCGTTTCCAATGTTATTAAAGAATACAAAAATATTCAAATTGCAGATGTAATAGAGAATAACGATGATAACGAAAAAGCCTACACGGCAATGAAAATCGTGCTGGGAAAAAACAAAAACATTGATTTTGTGTGCATAACCGCAGGCGGCGTTACAGGAACGCTGAAAGCAATTAAAGAAAGCGAACGGAATATAAAGGTCTGCTCATTTGACGATACCGAAACAACAAGAAAAGCTATGCTAAACGGAGATATATTGGCAACCGTTTATCAGCAGCCCTTTGAGCAGGGATATAACGCAGTGAAAAGCGTGTTTGAAACGGTTGTTGCAAAAACAGCCGTGCCCGAGTATCAGTATTCACAACTGTATATAAAGGTTGATAAATCACTTTAATAAAATGCAACGCCATTGCATTTTATTTTTACATATTATCGTGCACGAGAACGGAGAACATTATGGACGAGAATTTACGAACATTTTTACAGCATCACAGTAATATGAAATATTCGCTTTTTTTGAAAAAATTAAAGCAGAGCATTTACACTCCTATTGCTCAGTTAAATGCGTTTGTGCATAAATCAACCGAACCGTTATGCTTTGAAGATATGAAAAACGAGCGTTTCGATAATATAAAAATCGGCGACAGTTGGGGCGGATTTTTTGACTGTGCATGGTTCAAATTCACGGCGGATATAGAGAATATGCAGAAAAATCTTGTTGCTGTAATTGATGTCGGCGGCGAGGGTTGTATCTATAATAAGGACGGTGAAGTTATCCAAGGCATAACAAATGTGCTTGGAATGGTGGATAATTTTCAGACTGTCAAAGGCAAAGCGGTAATTCCTTTAGACCGAATAGATACATTTAAGGACGGTAAAGTATTATTTTATGCCGACTGTGGCAATAACGGCAGAGGTGGAAAAAGCAGCGGTCAGGCACGCTTTAAAAGAGCTGATATTTGTGTCTTTAGACAGGATATATTAGATTTGTATTACGATATTTTAGCCTGCTATCAGCTCCTCAGTGCAGTAAATGATAATGCACAGAAAAGAGAAATTAAGGCTCATATAAACAAGGCAATATCACTTGCACACAATACAGATTCACAAAGTGTTTTGAATGCAAGAAATGCTTTATCAAAAATGTTTGACGGTAAATATAAACAAAATTTTACCGTTTATGCTGTCGGACACGGTCACCTTGACCTTGCTTGGCTGTGGCCTGTTCGTGAAACAAAAAGAAAAGCGATAAGAACATTCTCAAATGCAGTTTATGAAAGCGAACAATGTCCAAGTTATGTTTTCAACGGCAGTCAGCCACAGCAATATGAATTCATAAAAGAAATATCTCCCGAGTTTTTTGAAAGAATAAAGCAGTCTGTTCAACGAGGAAATATAGAGCCACAGGGCGGTATGTGGGCTGAATCCGATACAAATCTGCCTTGCGGAGAAAGCCTTATCCGTCAGTGCTTTTATGGTAAAAAATATTTCAGAGAAGAATTTCAAAAGGATGTTAAAACACTTTGGCTTCCCGATGTTTTCGGATACACGGCAGCTTTACCGCAAATAATCAAAAAATGCGGTATGGATACATTTATGACAATTAAGCTTAGCTGGAACAACATAAATGATTTTCCACACCACACATTTATTTGGAACGGACTTGACGACAGTAAGGTGCTTGTTCATATGCCACCGGAGGGCGACTATAATTCAAATGCCACACCTTATGCTTTTGAAAAAACATATCAGAAGTATAAGGAAAAGCAAGTTAGTGATATTGCGCTTATGTCATTTGGTATCGGAGACGGCGGAGGAGGACCGGGCGAATACCATATCAATATGGTAAAAAGGTGCGAGAATTTGCGTTATATTCCTAATGTCAAAATGTCCTCATCCGAAAGCTTTTTTGATAAACTCAAAAAAGATGTATCAAATTATCCCGAATACAAGGGCGAGCTTTATTTAGAAAAGCATCAAGGCACATATACCACACAGGGCAAAGTAAAAAAGAACAACAGAGAGTGCGAGCGTCTGCTTCATTTTGCCGAGTGGATTTGTACTATGGCATATATGCAAGGTGAGGCATATCCGCATAAAGAATTAGAGGAAATTTGGAAAGAGGTTTTGCTCTATCAGTTTCACGATATTCTTCCCGGCTCATCCATCCACAGGGTTTATGAGGAATGTAACGCACGGTATGAAATCTTAAAGACAAATCTGAACAGCATTATTGATGAAGCCGTTTCTTATTTGAGCAATGACGAAAATGCTTATTTTGCGGTAAATCCCATTGATTTTGAACGTTCAGGCTACACAAAACATAATGGCGAATGGTACAGATATTCCCTTGCGCCCTATTCATCGTGTAAATTGGAAAAAGCAAAGTCGCCTGTTTCGTTGCATTTTTCCGAAAATACGCTTGAAAACGAAAACTTAAAGGTTGTGTTTAATAACAAGGGACAGATAGAAAAATTACTTGATACGCACAATGATTACAACTGCGTTTCATCAAGCTTCAACGCAGTCAGAATTTATAAGGACAGAAATGTCCGCCCATATAACGCATGGGATATTGATATAAATTATACAAAGCATAAGCCAAAGGATATGCAGCTTGTAAAAAGCCGTGCATATATTGACGGCAACAGCGTTATCCGTGAAAATGAATTTTCATACAACAAGTCCTCATTAAAACAAAAAATTATTTTGACTCAAAACAGTCCGTACATAAAGGTTGAAAATGAGGTGAGCTGGCACGAAACACATAAAATGCTTCGTATTGACGCTTATCCGAAAAATTTCAGCGACAAGGTTTTGTGCGACATTCAGTTCGGTAACATTGAACGCAGTACAAAAACCGACAACAAAATTGACTATGCACAGTTTGAAATTCCTGCTCATAAATGGGTCGATGTTTACGATGGCAAGTACGGCGTTGCAATACTCAACGACTGCAAATACGGACACAGGGTAAAGGACGGTTTAATCAGTCTTAACTGTTTGAGAAGTCCGGTTTATCCCGACAAAACTGCCGACAGAGGAGAGCACTTCTTTACCTACGCAATTTATCCTCACAGCAAAAAGCCTATGGAAAGCGAACTTGTAAAAATCGGCTACGAGCTGAATAATCCGTTAAGAATTTACAAGGGCAGTTTGGATATTAAGCCTATATTTAACTGCGATAATTCAAACATAATTATTGAAACGGTATTTGTGAACGATAAAGGAAATATTGCGGTAAGAATGTATGAAACAGCCGGTATAAAAACGGTTGCAAGGGTCAAAGCAAATATTAACTTTAACAGCGTAAAGCAAACGGATATGCTTTTTGAAAATCCGAATGATGTTGATTTAGATGCAATGACATTCAAGCCGTTTGAAATTAAAACATTGGAGGTAAAACGATAATGAAAAAATTTACAATTACTGTAATAAGCCTGTTTATGGTGCTGCTGATCTCGCTTTCGGCGGTCGGCGAGGCTATGGGCACAAGCTCAAAATATGCGTCCAATCAGGACTACATACAAAGTGAAAACCTTGCACTCAGAGATAAAAGCAATAAAATGACTGACGGAAAAGACAGCTCTGTTTGCCGCTTTAAGACAAGAAACGGTGGCGAATCGATTATTGACCTTGGCGAAAGCTGTGATTTTAACTCTGTTATTCTAAAAGAAAAAGGACTTAATGTGCAGAAATTCTCTATATCGGTATCGGACGATAACGAAAACTTTACGCAAATTTATGCTAACGATAAAATTGAGTTTCACCGCCTTTGCACCTTTGATACGGTCAAGGCTCGTTATGTAAAGCTGACGGTGGAGAAAAGCGACAACCTGCCAAAAATCCGTGAAATGGAAATATATAATGCCGTTCCCGAAAAGAAGAATGATTTTCGTGTTTCAACATACAGTACCTTGGGTGGTTCCGTATTCGGAATCATTGATGACACAACGCTGTCCGATGCTGAAAAAGACGCAAAAATCAAGGAGCTTATAGATGCAGATTATTACGATACCGTAACCGATTATATTGACATCGGCAATGTTCGTTGGGATGAGGAAGGAATAATTCATACAGACGGTTGGGACGGTATAGAGCGTGACGAGGACAAATACTATGCCGTAATGATGAGAAATCTCCACGAGGTACTCGACGAAAAGGGTGTAAATCTTGTTATTACTATTCTTAATCCATCGGGCGAAAACGGTAATCAGAGGGTTATGAAATCCATTACGGAAAACAGGGATACCCTAATTACTAATATGATTGCTTTTGCCAACAAATATGAATTTGACGGCATTGACCTTGACTGGGAATTCCCATTGTCGCAGGACGAATTTGACGCATACAACAGCTTTTTGCAGGAACTGAAAGCAAGAATGAAAACTGAAATGTGGAATAAAGAGGACGCAACGCTTTCATTAGCCCTTGCCACATGGGCATTAAAATACACGCCGGAAACAATCGAATGTATTGATTATGTGAATGTTATGGGCTATGACATTCTTGATCAGGACGGACAGCATTCTTCATTTTTCAGCAGCTGTGTTCAGGCGGCGGATTACATTGAAATTCAAGGCTTTTCAAAAGAGCAGATAAACATCGGTTTCCCGTTCTACGGAACATGGGAGGGCGGTAGAATGGAGCAATATGCGTATAACGCAATAAGTGAAGAAATATCTCCGTTCAATAATTTTTATACAATGAAGAAAAGCGACACAAAGGAAGACAGATACACATATTTCAATTCGCAGGCAATTATCCGTGACAAAACAGCCTACGCTTACTTAAAAGGCTACGGCGGCGTTATGATATTCAGTCAGTACTGCGATTTGCCGTCAGACGATGAACGCTCGCTGACAAAGGCAATATCTGATTACTTACAGGAGGTAACAAAATGAAAAAGCTTACAAAGTTTTTAACATCTGCAAGCATAGGCATTTCCTTGTCTTCGGTCATTTTTTTGATTAAGGATTATGTGTATGATTCTGCAATGAAGGAACACGAAATATTTACGATTTTGATAGCCTTATTTGCACCTCTTTTTGCAGTTGGTACTTTGCTTTCTGTTTTACTGCCGAAAAAATTTGACAGGCAAAAGCTTCTTACATTAGGACTTTTGTTTTCGGGCATTTTTATAATACTGCTTACATACTTAAATATTTATCATCTGCAAATGCTTATGCCCTTAATGAAAACTAATTCAATAACCTTAGCCGTTATGTGGATAGCAAGAATTATGGGCGGTTTAACGGGACTGTTTATCGGTCTGTCGTTTGGTGCAACAGTAAAAAACGGTGTGATTCATTATATATTGCTTGTACTTTTTGCTGTGGGAATTTTTGCTTTAAGCAGATTTATGCCCGCACTTATCAGCTATGAGCCCATACTGTATACCGCAGGCGGCTTGTCGCTTGCTTGTGCTTTATTAAATTCATATATAGAAACGGAGAAAAAGAAAAATGAGTAAAACAATTAAAGGTCTGATTATAGGTATAAGCGTATTTTTAGTTATCGTTTTAATAACCGTATCAATATTGATGTTTCCTTTGAAAGGAAAAACATACGATTACGACTATTGGTACAGAGACAAACCTTATGATATAAATGATACGATTGTTCTTGAAAAGGAAGAAAATAAGGATTTCAAAATTCTTATTATTACCGATTTGCAATTTAACGATGCTTTAGATTTGTGCGGAAAAGCCGATAATGTATATGAAACGGTTGATACGCTTGTTACAAAGCAAAAGCCCGATTTAATAGTTATCACAGGAGATTTGGTTTGGGCAAAATTCACTAAATTTTCTGTGATTAAAGCAATTAATAAAATAGACAGCTACGGTATTCCATGGGCACCGATTAACGGCAATCACGACGGTGAGGGAAATGTTGATTTGGCATGGATAGCAAATAAATACGAAGAAGCAGAAAATTGTTTGTTTAAGCAAGGCCCCGATAATATCGGTGGAATCGGAAATTACATAATAAATATCAGAGAAAATGATAAAATCGTGCAGAGTCTCATTATGATGGATACGCATGCAAGCCGTTACTACGATAAGGACGATGAAAATATGCATTATGATTTTATTTTTGACAGTCAGATTGAGTGGTATAAATGGGCAATAAACGGAATTAATGAATATAACAATTCCAAAACAGATTCTATGATATTTATGCATATTCCTATTCCTGAATTTAAAACAGCCTATGATTTATGGCAGCAAGAAGGTGGTGCAGAAGGTGAAAACTTCGGCATTAAAGGTGAAGAGGAATGCCCGTCATATATAAATACAGGTATGTTCAATGCAATCAAGGAGTTTGACAGTACAAAATATGTATTTGCCGGTCATGACCATTTGAATAATTATAGTGTGATGTATGAGGGAGTAAGACTGACTTATGCAATGAAAACCGGCGACAGATGCAATCAGACACCCGGTCAGAATGGCGGTACACTTATAACAATGGGTGATAAAATAACAGTGGAGCATATATATGTTGAAAATTAAGAAAAAATAATGAAAATTGTTTTAGAAACAATTTCAGTAATACTAAATATTAAAAAGGATATAGAAAAACAATGAAGAAAACACATTTAATTATATTGTCTTTATTTTTGACATCGGCAATAATAATTACGGCAACAGTAATTACTTATAAGGCTCTCACCGTTCCTAAAAGTAAGAAATATGTTGTTGAAACCATAGAAGCAAATTCAAAAGGCTATATAAAAGTCGGCATTATTTCAGACGCACAGCTTCCACAGGAAGAAAAAAATCTTTACGGTTGGGATTATGCTACTGTTATGAATGGTGCAGATCATCTTATAAAAGCATTAAAATACTATAAAAGTCAAAATGTCGATATGATAGTATTTAACGGAGATATGGTCAACGCTACCGGCGATTATGCTGCATACAGCGCATATAACAAAATTTTAGACTATGTTTACGGTGAGGACAGAGCAGAAGCACCGCACATTATTTATCCTATGGGTAATCATGAATTTTACGGCGGCAACCAGGAACACAATTTTTACAAGTCAACCGGTCTTCCTCTCAACACAAGAACGATTGTTAACGGCTATAGCTTTATCTCCATTTCTAATTCAAAACTTGAAAAAGGAGATGAAGAACTTGCCGAAAGCAACGATACACTTGCAGATGGAACATATAATGAGAAAAGAATAGAATTTTTAAAAGAACAACTTGCTGCCGCAAATACAGAAGATCCAAACAAGCCTATTTTTGTTTTTATCCATATGCCCATCAGCAATATTGTGAATGGCGGACATTGGGCAACACCGCAATATGAAGAAATATATAGTATTTTAAAAGAATATCCGCAGGCGGTTGTATTTACAGGACATTCTCATTATTGCATGAGCGATGAAAGAGCAATTATGCAAAAAGATTTTACCGTTATCAATACGGGAACAACAAGCTATTTCGATTTTGACTGGCTTGATAATGAAGATGAAAATGAAGCAAACGACTTTCCGGCGGATATTTCACAAAAAAATCTTGTCTTTCAAAGTCAGGGACTACTTGATAAAAAGGATTATATGGTAAATCCTCAGCTTATCGGTATTTACAAACTCGAAGATGTACCTGACAGAAATAATGTGAATAACGGATATTTGATGTATGTAGATACGCAAAGCAATTCGTTCACATTGAAAAAAGTAAACTTAAATACCGGAATTGAATTCGGCGAAGAATTTATAATGCGTTCTTTTGAGAAAAGTTCATTTACAAGAACTGCCGAAAAATTAGGGAGTGGCGTTACTCCGACCTTTGGTGACGCTGAAATTTCTGCTGAAAGCACATCAGACGGTGCTGTAGTAAGCTTTGATTGTGCTTGTCAAAATGTCCCGATAAAGTATTATATTTATGAAATTGGAAATGAAATCGGTCAAAAAACTTATGTGCGTTTTTTCGGAAAGAATTATATTCTGGGAAATGATATAATGTATACCGAACAGAATAAAATAAGAGGCTTGGAGAAAGGTAAATACTTTTTGCATGTGTATGCAGTAAATTCGTTTAATAAGGTCAGCGATGAATATTTAACGACAGAATTTACGGTGAAGTAAATATCTTTATTACAGTTAAAACAGAGGAAGTTCTATGAAAAAGAAAATCATAATTTCAGCAGTGTCTGTCGGTTTGGCTCTTGCCGTAATCGGAGCATCGGTAGGTACATATATGTCGTACATAAATAAATATGAACCGATAGCTTCCCCAACGGCACTTGCTTACACAAAATCGGACAGACAGAAAGCGCTTGTTAAAAATGCGGATTTCTATGTATCCGTAAACGGTGATGACAATGGCGACGGCACACTTGAAAAGCCGTTTCAGACAATCAAAAGAGCACAGCAGGCTGTGCGTGAAGCTATTGCAAATTCTGAAGAAAATAAAGCATCCCTTACCGTTGCAATAATGGCGGGCACATATTATGAAACGGGTATCGCGTTTGACGAAAGAGATTCTTCAAAAAGCACATCCGTTACCTACACTTCCTACGGTGATGGTGAGGTTATCCTCTGCGGCGGCAAAATTTTAACTCCTGCCGATTTTTCCTCTGTCAACGGTGAAACCGCAAAAAGGCTCAGCAGTCAGGCAGCGGATAAGGTTAAGATGCTTGATTTGAAAAAATACGGTCTTACAAAATCGGATTACGGTAAAATCAAGGCGACAGGCGGATTTAATACGGAAGAGTATTATGACAATGCGGCAACTGAAAATCCTTGTGAATTGTTCTTTAATGATAAAAGAATGACAATTGCACGCTATCCCAACGATTCGTATATAACCGTAGGTAAAGTAAGCGACATCGGCGACTGCTATGAGCCGAATGCTCCCGCACCTGTTGATGAATCGTGGCTCGAAAGACGCAATCAAAGAGGCGGCACATTTGCCCTTGACGAGGATACTTATTCAAGAGTAAAAAGCTGGCAAAATACCAATGATTTGTGGGCGTTCGGTTACTTTTACTGGGATTGGGCAGATATGTCCACACCGATAAAAAGTATAAATGACGATAAGACAATCACTACTGAATATTGCAGTAAATACGGCTTTAAGGAGGGCGGATATTATTATTTTTTCAATGTTCTTGAGGAACTTGATGCACCGGGCGAATATTACATAGACCGTGATAGCGGTATATTGTATTTTTACCCTCCTGATGAAAATGAGAACAGCAAAATTATGCTTTCAACAAGCAATGAAAATATAATCAGTATCACAGAAAAAGCGTCCAATATTACCGTTGATGGTCTTACCTTGCAGGGCACAAGAGCCGATGCCCTTAACGTTGCAGGCGAAAACTGCAAAATCGTGAACTGCACGGTTAAAAATGCGGCGGATTGCGGAATCAATGTCAGCGGCAAAAATAATCTTGTGGAAAACTGCGAGGTCGCTTTTATCGGAAAAGATGCGGTTGTGCTTTCGGGCGGCAGTGCAGAGGGCTTTGTCTATGGCAGTAACACCGTCACCAACAACAGCCTGCACGATTACGGCGAAATTCAGAAAACATATATAGCAGGTGTTAATTTAAGCGGTATCGGCAACGTTGTTTCTCACAACGAAATCTATAATGCACCGCATATGGGTGTTTACTATACAGGCAATGAAAATGTAGTGGAATACAATTACATTCACGATGTAGTTTTACAATCCTCAGATGCAGGTGCGATTTATACGGGATACAGCTACAGCACCTACGGCAATGTTGTCCGCTATAACTGTATCAGCAATATCGGCTCGGGCACTTTTACACCAAGCGGCATTTACTTTGACGATAATTCTTCAGGGCAGACGGCATACGGAAATGTGCTTATCAATATCCCGGGTTACGCTTTCCTTGTCGGCGGCGGCAGAGATAATATGATTGAAAACAATTTAGTAATCAATGCAGGAAAGCAGATACTCTATGATGACCGAGCATATGACGGTTATCACAATGACGGCTGGTATGCAAAAAATTGTAAAACGCCTGACAGCCGTTTATGGCAGCTTATGAATGAGGCAAAGGAGTTTAACGCTTCAATCGGCAATAAGTATGACGGCATTGAGCGTATGCATCAGGATTATGAAAGAGAAGAGGACGAGGGCTTTGCAGTTAATCCGTCAGGCTCATCTGTTCAAAATAACATCATTATTTCAAAGCAAAACAAGGTCGGTGAAATCGCAAAGACAGTCAAAAAATATTCTGTCGTTGAAAACAATCAGACCTTTACCTTAAACGGTGCAAAAAGCTCCTTTGAGGATTATGAAAACGGCGATTACAGAATCAAGGCAGACAGTAAAATTTCAAAAGAATGTTCCGATTTCAAAGAAATTCCTTTTAATGAAATCGGCAGAAAATAAACAGAGGTAAGAAAAAATGTATTTCAATAATATCGAAAAAATCAAATTTGAGGGCGTAAATTCAAAAAATCCTCTTGCTTTCAAGTACTACGATGCAGATAGAATTATAGCAGGTAAAAAAATGAGCGAGCATTTAAAATTTGCTATGAGCTACTGGCACACAATGTGTGCCGACGGAACAGATATGTTCGGCAGAGGAACAATCAACAAATCCTTCGGCGGAAAAACGGCTATAGAGATTTATGAGCACAAGGTATATGCCGCATTTGAGCTTATGGAAAAGTTGGGTATGCAATACTTTTGTTTTCACGATCGTGATATTGCTCCCGAGGGCGCAACCTTAAAAGAAACAAACGAGAATCTTGAGAGAATCGTTCCGATTATCAAGTCGGAAATGAAAAGAACAGGCATAAAGCTTCTTTGGGGAACGGCAAACTGTTTTAACCATCCGAGATATATGTGTGGCGCAGGCACTGCTCCGAGTGCCGATGTGTTTGCTTATGCGGCGGCGCAAATTAAAAAAGCCATTGAAATCACCGTAGAACTTGGTGGTCAGGGCTATGTGTTCTGGGGTGGCAGAGAGGGCTATGATACGATCCTGAATACCGATATGGCAAAAGAGCAGGATAATATGGCATATCTTATGCGTATGGCTGTGGATTACGGCAGGAGCATCGGATTTACGGGTGATTTTTATATAGAACCAAAGCCGAAGGAGCCAACAAAGCATCAATATGATTTTGATGTGTCAACCGTTCTTGCATTTTTGAGAAAATACGATTTAGATAAAGATTTTAAAATGAATATTGAAGCCAATCACGCAACGCTTGCAGGGCATACTTTCCAGCACGAGCTGAGAGTTGCAAGGGATAATGGCGTTTTCGGTTCCATAGACGCCAACCAGGGCGATATGCTTTTAGGTTGGGACACCGACCAGTTCCCCACGGATTTATATAGCACAACCATGTGTATGTACGAAGTGCTTAAGCAGGGCGGCTTTACAAACGGAGGACTTAATTTTGATGCAAAAGCAAGACGTGCAAGCAATACATATGAGGATGTTTTCCTTTCCTATATTGCAGGTATGGACGCTTTCGCTTACGGTCTTATCGTTGCCGACAAAATCATTTCAGACGGCGTTATGGATAAGTTCGTTGAAAACAGATACAGCTCATATACCGAGGGCATCGGCAAAAAAATTGCTGATAAGCAAACCTCCCTTGCAGAGCTTGAGCAGTACACACTTACAAACGGAGAGCCGACAGCAGAAAGCGGAAAACAGGAATATTTAGAAGCACTTGTCAATCAATATATCATTTCGGCAGGCAGAGAATTATGAGTTATTATATCGGTATAGATATCGGCACTTCGTCTGTTAAGGCGATGCTGATAAATGAAAATGAAATCCAAAATACAATATCTAAGGATTATCCGATTTACCTTTCAAACGGCAATTATGCAGAGCAGAATCCCGAGGATTGGTACAGGCAGAGCATGCTTGCAATGAAAGAACTTTTGCGTGATGTTGACAAGAGCGAGGTAAAAGCCATTGGCTTTTGCGGTCAGATGCACGGTCTTGTTCTGCTGGACGAAAAGGACGAGGTTATTCGCCCTGCCATACTTTGGAACGACGGCAGAAGTGAAAAAGAGGTCGATTACCTGAACAACAAAATCGGCAAAGATTTTCTGCTCGACAACACAGGGAATATCGCCTTTGCAGGCTTTACCGCTCCGAAGCTCCTTTGGGTTTATAATCACGAGCCTGACAATTTCAAACGCATTTCAAAAATACTGCTTCCGAAGGATTATGTTGCTTTTATGCTTTCAGGCGTGTTTGCAACCGATGTTTCCGACGCCGCAGGCACATTGTATTTTGATACTGAGCATCGCTGCTGGTCAAAGCCAATGCTTCAATTACTGCATATTGACGAAAGTTTTTTGCCTGCTGTTTATGAAAGCAGTCAATCAGTTGGCTGTATAAAAGAAAAGCTTGCAGATGAGCTTGAGCTTTGTCCAGATACTAAAATTATCATCGGTGCAGGGGACAATGCCGCATCTGCAATCGGAACAGGAACGGTGAATGACGGCGACTGCAACATTTCTCTCGGCACATCGGGAACAATTTTTGCCTGCACGGAAAAATATAACTGTGACAGAAAAAATGCAATTCACTCCTTTTGCTCTGCAAACGGAAAATACCATTACCTTGCCTGTACCTTAACGGCGGCAAGCAGTCAGAAATGGTGGATAGAGGATATTCTGAAAAGCTCCTATGATTACGAAAAAGATGCGGAAAAATATATGGGCAAAAGCGATGTGCTTTTTCTGCCCTACCTTATGGGCGAACGCTCGCCTGTGAATGACACAAACGCAAGAGGAATGTTTACCGGTCTTTCAATGCACACAAAGAGAGAGGAAATGAGCCTTGCAGTGCTTGAGGGAGTTGCCTTTTCTCTGAAAGAAAATATTGAAATTATTAAATCACAGGGCGTAAATATTTCAAAAGCAAAAATCTGCGGCGGCGGTACAAAAAACAGACTGTGGCTGAAACTGATTGCAACTATTCTTAATGTTCAGCTTGAAATACCGTCTTTTGAAGATGCAGGTGCACTGGGCGCCTGCCTGCTCGCCGCAAAGGGCAACGGAAATAATGTATCGGATAATTTTTACAGTATAAAAGAAACTATAATCCCGGATAAAACATTTACACAGTTTTATGAAAATAAGTATAATGAGTATTTAAAACTTTACAGAATGACAAACAGTATATCTCAAACAAGGAGATGAATCTCACATAACCAATGAAAACGGAATCAATAAAAAGCACCGACAGGTATTATCCTGTCGGTGCGGGGCGCTTTTGCTGTGCAGAAAATCAACCGCTGTTTCATACGAATAGCAACAGTTTTTTAATTATGTATATTGTGGATGGTGCGTTTACATTTGTAAAAAACGGTATGCAAATTTCCGCACACGTAGGTGATATGCTGTATTGTGACAATCCGTCAGCTCTTCAATCGGACATGAACAGCCGCGGGGAACTTATTTGGATGCAAATCGGCGGAGTAGATTATTTTGAACTGATTCAAAAAAACAAAGGTATTACAAAGTGCAAGAATACCGCTTCCGAAAAAAAGCTGTTTTTGCATATATATGACAGTATTTGCAATAGCACAAAGCCTTTTTCTAAACTAAGTATAAGCACAGATATAGAAAAATTATTGCAAAAATTATTCTGTTTCAGCAACAGTAAAAACGACCGTGAAAACAACTATAATGACAGTGTTCAAAAGATTATAAATTATATTGCCGATAATCTGAATGAGAATCTTAGCGTTAGAAAGCTTGCCGACAAAATGCCAATGAGCGTTTCTCATTTTAATAGGGTTTTCCAAAAATATACGGGCGATTCACCGTACGCTTATGTTATGGCAATGCGGATAAAAAAAGCAAAATACCTGCTCAGAAGTACGGAATTAACCATAACTGCCGTGGCCTATGAAACAGGTTTCAATAGCGAGGCTAATTTTATTTATGTTTTTACGAAAAATGTAGGCGTTTCTCCCGGTAAATTCAGAAAATTAAAAAATGAAAATACAGTATAAAAAGAAAAAACTTTATTCATTGAGATAATATATTATTATGTAAATATAGACTATTAAAAATGTAAAAATTCAAAATTTAAATACCAACTATAAAGCCAAATTTACCCTTTGCATAACGAGGGGCAAATTTGGCCTTTTTTATTGTGCCTATAGCTGTATCAATTATTATAGCGTAGGTTGCCGCAGTCCTCCAAACCAATCTAAACCTAAAAATTTAGATTGATAGGAGGAAATAACGGTGAAAAATACACCGAAAAAAGTATTTATTTTAGAAAACGGTAATTACAAAGAATTAAGTTATGAGGATTTTTGCTCGTTTAAAGAAAACGATATTTCTTATGCGGACAAGTTATTTATCCCTCTGCACGGAATGCTTATGGAAGTAACAGAAGAAACTTATAGAAATTTCTATAAATCCAAACGCCGTCAAAAATACATAGATGAACGTTCAGCAGAAAACAACGATTTCTCTTATGATATGCTCACAACCGATGATTTCAATGGTGAGGATATTCTTGCGGATGAGAGCGAACCTCTTGACGAACAAGTTATTCGAAAAATAATGACGGACAAGCTAAAATCTGCTTTGCCTCTACTTGCAGAAGATGAGCAAAAACTTATTCGTGAAATATTTTATGAAGAATTATCCGAACGCACGCTTGCAGAAAAATACGGAATTTCGCAGGTTGCAATACATAAGAGAAAAGTCAAAATTCTTGAAAAACTTAAAAAAATGATGAAAATTTAAAATTTTTGGTTATCAACCCCCTTACTTTTCGGCATGGAAAGTGAGGGGCATTTCTTTTGCCTCTGTTGTTCCTTGAAAAGTAAATATCACAGCGCATTTTTTACATTCCCTCTGCTGTCGGCTAAAACCGGCGAGCCACATGAGCGAACGCATTGATTTTCAGTGCCTTCAGGACTCAGACGATACAGGCAATCTGCACGAAGGCGATGACAGGCAGAGGCAATAATGATACTTCCGTTCAGTCCTAAAGTCGAGCGTGATAAGACCGTCGCAACAAAGGAGAGCGGCTCGGAGAGATCCTCGGAGTGGTGAAATTCCAATGAGGCCAAATGCATGGTCGGAAAGTGCGTTCCCGTGTATTCGAGGGGTGGCGTGGTTCAAATATCGGATAACAAAACGATTGATACAAAATTACAGGCGGTCGTTTACCAATTTTGATAAGCGATCGCCTTTTACTTATTAACGGAGGCAAGGAAAATGGAACAAATAAAACGAGGAGAAATATATTACGCCAATTTATGCCCGGTTATGGGTTCTGAGCAAGGCGGTATCCGCCCTGTGGTTATCCTGCAGAACGATAAAGGAAATCTTCATAGCACAACTACAATTGTAGCACCGATCACAGGGGAACTGGATAAGCCGTACCTTCCGACACATGTTATTTTTAAATCAGACTGCATGAAAAAAGAATCCATGGTTCTACTTGAACAGATAAGAACAATCGACAAATCCCGTCTCGGCAGATTTGTCGGTGAAATGGATGATAGGCAGATGAAACGGATTGATAAAGCAATCTTAATCAGTTTAGGTCTTGACTATTTAGAGAGGTTACAAAATGAAAAATAAAGAAGATATAAATAATTCGGCATTTTATTACAGTGTAAATATGTTAAGGCATTTGCTGAAAATGAATCTGATTACAGAAGATGAATATAACAGAATCGTGCGTATAAGTTCGGAATACTACAGCACAAAAATTTATTGTGTCTAAATTTTTAAATCTGCTCAATTTCGCTGGAAGTATGTGAACTCTTGTGGTATTGTTGGTGTTGCACCGAAGATAAGGTGACAACAGCAGATAGAATCTGCGGAAAGGAAAATGCTTATGAATGTAACAGAAATAACGGCTAAGAGTAAGGAAGAAAATAAAATCATTCGTTTGGCAGCCTATTGCCGTGTGTCAAGCGATTCTGCGGATCAGTTGCACTCCTTCGCCGCACAAATCAGATACTACAAGGATTATGAGCAAAAGCATCCCGAATACAAATTGGTGGATATATATGCAGATGAAGGTCTGACAGGCACTTCAATGGAAAAGCGCGATGAACTGAATCGGTTAATTCGTGATTGCAAAAAAGGCAAAATCGATCGTATCGTTGTAAAATCAGTATCCCGATTTGCAAGAAATACGCAGGAGCTATTGGTATGTATCAGACTGCTGAAGGAACTCGGTATCAGCGTGTATTTTGAGGAACAAGGCATTGATACTGATAAACTGAATATGGAAATGATCGTTACATTCCCCGGTATGGCGGCTCAGCAAGAGAGCGAGTCCATATCGGGGAATATGCGTTGGAGCTATAAAAAGCGGATGGAATCAGGTGAATTCAATTGTTGCAATCCTGCATACGGATATATTTTAAAAGACGGACAATTGATGATTAACGAACCGCAAGCTGCCATCATCCGACGCATATTCGATTTATATCTCAGTGGAGTCGGAAAGCAAAGTATTGCGAATATTCTCAATGACGAAGGCGTGAGCAGAAGATATGGTAAAGACAAATGGTATGAGTCCACAGTACACTATATCTTAAATAACGAACGGTATATGGGTGATGCTCTGCTCCAAAAGAGCTATACAACTGAAACTTTACCGTTCAAAAGAAAGATGAATCATGGCGAACTGCCGAAATACTATGTGGAAAACAGCAATCCGCCGATTGTAAGCCGCGAAATATACCAAGCGGTTCAGACATTGCAAAATTCAAGAAAAAATGTTTACAGTAACAGCAAAGGCAAATACTTGCTGTCAAAAGTTATGCGATGTCCCGACTGCGGAATGACCTTCAGACGGCAGATTGTAAAAGGTACAGCATATTGGTTATGCAGCAATAAAGCTGCAAGCATGACGGACTGCAGACCACTCAGGCTGAAAGAAACTGCCGTATATGAAACCTTTACAATGCTGGTTCAAAAGTTAACGGATAATCGAAAAACCTTACTCGGTGATTTAATCAGGCAAGTTGAAGCAATGCAAAACAGAACATCAGACAATATAGATGTAATACGCAGAATTGACAAAAAAATTGCCGACCTTGCCGCACAAAATCTTGTAATCGCAAGGCTTCATACCAACGGAGTGATAAATTCTGCGGAATTCTCTGCACAGTCATCTGAGATAAATAATAAAATCAGCACGCTCAGAACAAAAAGACGGAAAAAGTTATCGGATGATGAAAATGATGCGTGGTTTGATACGCTGAACAGTCTTAATGAGATCCTCGAAGCTTATGATCCGAGCAACAATTTTGATGAAGAGCTGTTCGAAAAAATTGTAGTCGGCATTACTGTGAACAGCAACGCAGATCTTACATTTAAACTCATCGGTGATATTGAACTTACAGAAGAAATTCCACTGAAAGGACGGTGTCGCAGGCGTGAAAATTCGTAATATTCCATACGGCTATCAATACAAGAATGGCAGTATAGCAATCCAAGAAAAAGAAACTGAAACCGTCAAACGTATTTTTACGGAATACCTCAACGGATTATCACTGCTGAAAATTGCAGAACATCTGAACAATGAACAGATTGAATATATGCTCGGCGTATGTGGTTGGAATAAATCAAGAATTAAAAGAATCATTGAGGATGAGCGTTATCTCGGTACGAGTAGCTATCCTCCGATTATAGACGAAGATATGCATAAAACCTTAATGCTGATAAAATCGGAAAAGAATACGCAGAAGCACATCGACAGAAAATCAGATATATTTAATCTCGGTGTGCCGATACTATGTCCAAAATGCTGCAGTAAGATGTGCAGGCGGCATGACAGCAATCGAAAATGTCAGGATTGGTGGCTGTGTCAAAATGATAACTGTAAAAATATTATCAGCATATCAGACAACGATTTGATATATGGTATTACCCAATGTTTAAATACAGTTATCAGCAATTCTGATGCAATTGAAATGATTACAGATATTGATAAAGACCCAAGTTTGGATGTTCGCAGATTTGAAAATGAAATCAGCAGGGTGCTTGACAGTCACAGCTTTGATAAAAATATCCTGCGGAAAAAGATACTCGAATGTGTATCTTTAAAATATAAGGATATAGATTCGCAAAAATATACATCAAAAATATTAAAAGCGGACTTTGCAAATGCGAGTCCGCTTTCAGCATTTTCTATGGATTTATTCAACCGTACCGTTAAAGCAATTAAATTCAGCACCGGCGGTGCGGTAAGCATAATTTTATTAAATGATCAGCAGATCGGAAAGGAGCAGAGCGATGACACAAACAGCAGTAATACCACAGAAATCAGTACATGTGATTCCTGCACAGGTTAATATTCAGGATGAAATCAAATCTGCATACAGACAGCTTCGGGTGGCTGCTTACTGCCGTGTATCTACCAAAGAGGAAGAACAGCTGAATAGTTACGAAGTGCAGACAAAATACTACATCGAAAAAATTAACAGTGAGCCAAAATGGTCTTTGGTAGAAATATTCGCTGATAAAGGAATCTCCGGCACCAGTCTTAAGAAACGTGATGAGTTTAAACGCATGATTAAAATGTGTAAACGTGGCAAGATTGATATGATTATTACGAAATCCATATCACGCTTTGCCCGAAATACTGTCGACTGCCTTGAAAGCACAAGATTGCTAAAAGAATTAGGCGTAGATGTATTTTTCGAGGAACAGGGCATCCACAGTACCGATCCCGGTGCAGAGTTTTATATCACCATCTACGGCAGTATCGCACAGAGCGAATCGGAAAATATCAGCGCCAATGTTAAATGGGGTAAGGCACAAAGCGCCAAAGAAGGCAATGTACCGTTCCAATACAAACGGTTTTTAGGCTATAGAAAAGGTGCAGACGGCAAACCTGAAATTGATCCCGAACAGGCTGAAACCGTTAAACGAATATATGAAAGATTTCTCGCAGGCGACAGCCTTGCAAAAATCGCAGAGGATTTAAATACGGACGGTGTGCCGACACCGTCCGACAAAGGCTCATGGCTTCGAGGTACAATACAATCTATCCTCACCAATGAAAAATATAAAGGCGATGCCGTGCTTAACAAAACATATATATCGGACTGTCTTACTAAAAAAGTAAAAATCAATAACGGTGAGCGACCGAAATATTATGTAGAAAACAATCATCCTGCGATTATAGACTCCGCTACTTTCGGCAGAGTTCAGGAAGAAATGGCACGGCGTTCTGGCAAGCGTAAAGTCAAACAAGTTGGTACTAAAACCGAGCAAGGCAAATATTCAGGTAAATACGCTTTAACCGAACTGCTTGTCTGCGGAGAATGCGGAACACCGTATCGCAGATGTACATGGACTGCTAAAGGCAAAAAGAAAATCGTATGGCGATGCATCAACCGTCTTGATTACGGAAAAAAGTACTGCCACCATTCGCCGAGTATTGAAGAAAGCATACTGCAAAATGCGATTATGTCAGCCGTTATAGATACAGCAAAACTCAATGCCGATATTCTTAAAACGCTGAAACTTCACATCGGTATGGGACTAGACCAAAACGATACAGAGGATAAAAGCCTTGATATACAGATTCGCATAGCAGAAATAGACGCGGAATTTCATAAAATGCTCAAAGCCATATCCGCCGATACGGTAGAAAGCTTTGACGAAACCAAGGCAACGGAACTGATGAATGAAAAAAGCCGATTGGAACAGCAGCTTGCTCAGTATGCGGAGGTACAGCAGAAAAGAGAAAACGCAAAATCCCGTCTTGATGAAATATACACAATACTTGACGGACTCAAAAATCATCCGCTAACCTATGACGATCAAATCATTCGCCAAATTCTCGAATGCGTAGTGGTGGAATCCAAAGAAAAAATAAAGGTAGTATTTGTAGGCGGGTTGAAAGTTGAGCAGATGCTGAACTAATTGAAAAAAATAGAATTTTGTGATATTATATCAACATATATTTTATATAAAAAATAAAATTCAGTTGTTTTATGCATTTTACAAAAAAGTAAATGAACATATAAAGGAAAGAAAACAATGACTATAAAAGAGTTGATTGAAAATGGATATCGTGTGATTTTAGATACCAATGTACTTTTAAATATTTATAGGTATTCTCCTGAATTCTCTGAGTTTGCACTTGAATGCTTAAAAGCTGTAAAAATTATATAATTCTACCTGCAACCGTGAGATTGGAGTATGAAAAACACAAACGCGGAGAGTTTTCCAAAATGGAAAAACGCATTGAAGAGGCGAGCAAAGAAACGGCCAAGCAAATAGAAACCGCAAAATCGAAGATAATTAATTCGTGCCATAGCCTTGAAAGATTACAGTATCAAGATGTTGACGACTTGAAGATTAACCTATCAGAAAAAATAGATGCAGTTAAATCTGTACTTGATAATTATTTCGAAGACCATGCAGCTCTTGGACTTATTCAACATTCGTGGGCTGGAAATGATTTTCTTGAAAAGTTCATTGAAGCAATAGATACTAACGGACAAGTTATGATTGCACCATCACAAGAGGATATATATCGTTGGTGTGAAGAAGGTCAAAAAAGATATAAAAACGAAATTCCGCCTGGCTTCAAAGATGCTAAGAATAAAGATGGCGTTCGAATGTATAGCGATTTGATACTTTGGCAGGAAACTTTAAGGTATGCAAAAAAAGAATCAACCAATTTGATTTTTATTACTGATGATGTCAAGGCGGATTGGTGGGAGGTTATAGATGGAAACAGACAATTCCATACAAAACTTATCGAGGAATTTGAAAAAACCGGTCAACAGATTGTTCCTATGACATCGAAAGACTTTTTTTCAGATGTTTCTGAGGCTTATGATATTGAAAAAAATGATGCAGTTGAAATTGCTCTTCGAATGACAGATAATGATTATTGCGTAAAGATTGCAAATAGTGTTTTTGAATCAGTTGAAGAAGAACTAATATATAACGCTACTGAGTATATTGATGAAGAATCAGCAAATATCGGTTCCGAAGGAATTGACGAGTTTGAAATTACTGAGAGTGAGTTTGTTAGAGCAGAAAGAATTGCTCGTGATGATAGTACGGCCATCTATGAGTTTGTCTATAAAGTAACTGTAGAAGGAACATCTTATGAATACTGGGGAAGAGATGAAGACACAAGAGAAATTATTCGTTCTGATGGAAGAGACCATGTGTTTGAAGGACAGATTATTGTGCAAGTAGAGCGAGGAGCAGAAGTTTTTTATGATTTCGAAGATGATAATAGTTATGAAACCGCAGTTATAAGTGAAGGAAAGTTAGAGCAAACCTATTTTAATGATAGACCAGAACCGCCTGGGGAGCTAGGTTACTGCCCAGCGTGTGGAACTCCACTTGATATTGAAAATGATGGCGGTAATGGATTTTGTATAAAATGTGCTTTAGATCATAACTGAAAATATCATTTGTAAATGCAAGTCGCTCGAGAGTTCAACTCTCTCCTGTAAAAACGGAAAAACATCTTTTTCGTACCCAACAGACAGAAAAGGACAGATTTCGTTAGAAATCTGTCCTTTTCAACTAAATCCACCCTTGCGGGTGGGTGAAATATTGCTTCGCAATATGAAATACGCTTTCAGCGTATGAAATCGCTGCGGCGATGGGTGGATTTAATTTCATTTTCTGCGTAGCCGAAAATTTCATCAAAACCGTAGGTTTTGATTTCATCGTGAGCAACGCGAACGATTTCATTAAAAATTCCGAGAGTTCAACTCTATCCACAAAAAACATAAAAACATCTTTTCTGTACCCCACAGACAACAAAGGTATCGGGTTTTTCCCGGTACCTTTTTTCTGTATATTGAAAAGGCAGAGAGGCCCAAACTCTTCGCCTGCCTTTTGCGGGGCATTTTCGTTATTCACAGGATTGCGGGGCGATTTTTTTGATATACGGATTTGCACAGAAAGGTGCTTAATTGAAAGACCGGCTGTAACAAAATGCTGCAGCCGGTCTTTATGCTTTTTAAAGCTATTGTTTTCAGTCCGTTTTCTTTTCCGAGTCGGAAGCTTCTGCGGCGTGCGAAGCACAGAGGGCACAGTTGCCGGAGCAGCCGAATTCGCGTTTGCCCTCTTCGGTGTCGCGGTAGTACTGTGTGTGCGTATCGCGGTGCTTTGTGGAATTCCAAAGCTTTTCGGCGCGCGGTGCCCATTCCTTTGCAAAGTCTACGCATTTATCGCAAAGCTCATCGACATCCTCTTTATTTAAAAGGTCCGAGGAATGCGCTCCGCTCTCCTTTACTATTTTGCGTAAAAGCTCGGGATTTTCAAGCATCGGACAGGGCCTTAAATGATTGTCGTTAAACGGCTGACCCTTGTAATATGCGGTAAAGAGCGGACTCTTGAGTGCCTCGAGAAGCGTGTGAGTGCGTATATTTGTATCGGAATAGTGTATAAATACGCACGGCTCTATGTCACCTGCGGAATTTATGTGGAAATAGTTTCTGCCTGCCGCTATGCAGCCGCCGACATATTCGCCGTCGTCCTGGAAATCCATAACGAACATCGGCTTACCCGTTTTGCCGTTACGCATTTTGCGAAGCCAGCGGTACATATATTCCCTTTGGTCGGGAGTCGGGATAAGCTCCTTGTCGGCACCGTGACCCACGGGCATATAGTTGAAATAAAATGCGAATTTCGAGCCGTTTTCTATCATCTTGTCGATGAAATCGTCGCTCGTTACGTATTCGTCGTTTTTGCGCGTGTAGCAGACCGAAATGCCGAAGAGGCATTTGTTCTTTTTAAGAAGCTCCATCGCCTTGAGCGTGGCATTGTAAGCTCCCTCGCCGCGGCGCCAGTCGTTTGACTCCTCCGTGCCCTCAATGCTCATGGCAAGGGCGACGTTGCCGACTCTTTTAAGGTCATCACAGAATTTTTGGTCTACAAGCGTTGCGTTTGTGTATATTAAAAATACGCAATCCTGATTGTTTGCGGCAAGCTCTATTATGTCGTTTTTGCGTATGAGCGGCTCGCCGCCGGTGAGCATATATACATGGGTGCCGAGTGCCTTGCCCTGAGAGACTATGCTCTGCATTTCTTCGTTCGTAAGGCTTTGCTTGTGGCCGTATTCCGCAGCCCAACAGCCCTTGCAGTGGAGGTTACACGCGCTCGTGGGGTCAAAAAGGATTATGAACGGCACGTTGCAGTGAAGCTTTTCGCGATTTCTGCGAACGGTCTTTGTGCCGTAGTATCCTGCGTCAAAGCCGAACGCCATAATCATTTTTTTGATTACATCGCGGTCAATGTCGTTTAAAATGCCGAGGGCGTACTTGGTCCATACATTATTATCATCCCGGACGACTTCCCTCATCTTTTTAAGATTGCCTGCGGGGAATATGTTTTTGGTTAGCTTTTCCGCCACCGACAGCATTTTGCAGATGTTTTCCTGCGGATTCTTGTCAATGTATTTCATTACCTTGTCAAGCGTTACTTTAACCGCTGCTCTTTGCAGCTTGTGTGAATCTGACATAATTCGTAAGTCCTCCGTGGAATGCGGTATAGTTAATATTATTTTGCCGCATTTTGTGCCGTAATTATAGCATAAATATATTTTTTTGTAAACCGAACTAAGCCTGTTTCGCCGATTTAATACACTTTATCACGCATTTGTTTATTTTTTAACAATGTCTGCTTGAACATCATAAGCCGCACGTGTTCAATGTGATTATTAACTTCAAAAAGCTGATTTTGTTTGCCGTCGCGAAAAAAATAAAAATACTGCGGATTTTTGGAATTGCGGTAATTAAATTTTTTATAAAGCTGTGGAATTTTTGACGCTTATATGATACAATAATAAATAATTATAGGCTTTAAAAGCCGTGCCTTGCCGCGAGAAAAACAGCACTCGGGGCGAGGTGCTTTCAAAAAACTATTTCGGAGGCGTTCTCGCAATATGGAAATTACTCCAAAGCTTTCTGTTACCGAAGATAAAATAAGGCTTTTGACCGTAAAAACCGATATGTTCAAAACGGCGTGCCTTACGCTTAACGTGTTGGTGCCGATGGGTGAATATGCGGCCGAATATGCCGTGCTGTCATCGTATTTGGTGCATTCGTCAAAAAAATACGATTCGCTTATAAAGCTGAACTCACGCTTGGAGGAGCTTTACGGCGCACTTTTGTCGGGCAGCATTTCAAGACACGGCGAGAATTATCGTATACAGCTTTCGATAACCTGCATAGACGACAGTCTCACCTTTGACGGCAAGAGCGTCACGGGCGCGTCGCTGGAGTTGCTTTTGTCGCTTCTTACAAAACCGTCGGCGGACGAAAACGGATTTTCACCGGAGCAGCTGTCAACGGAAATACGTCTTACCGCAGAGGACATTGAGAGTGAAATCAACGATAAACGTTCATATGCGATGACTCGTATGCTCGAGACGATGTGTGCCGACGAAATCTACGGACTTACCAAAAACGAAATTCTCGAAAACGTGAAAAAGGTCACTCCGCAATCGCTGCTTGCCGCGTGGAAATTTATGCTGAAAAACGGCATAATTCAGCTGAACGCCATAGGCAATATTTCGGAGGACGATTGTAAAAAGAAATTACGCGAGGCTTTTTCGGACGTCGGCGAGAGAACGCCGTATGAGCCGGAGACCGTTTTTGTCGAAGAGGCGGAGGATTTAACCGAGCTTACCGAGGAGCTTACCATGAATCAGAGCAAGCTTGTTCTCGGCTTCAGAGGCGGTATGACCGATGAAAACGACGACTTTTATTCGCGCCGCATTATGACGGACGTTTTCGGCGGCGGCCCGTATTCGAGACTTTTTATGAATGTACGCGAAAAGCTCAGCCTTTGCTATTATTGCTCGGCAAGGCTTATAAGAGGCAAGGGCATAATCGTTATACAGAGCGGAATCGAAAAAGAAAACAGGCAAAAGGTGCTTGATGAAATAAACAGGCAGCTTGACATTATGAAGAACGGCGAATTTTCGGACGAGGATTTTGAAGCCTCCAAAAAAGCCATATGCGACGCATACCGCAGCTTCAACGATACTCCCGATGCGCTTGACATATATTACGGCACGCAGCTGACGGGCGATATAGTAACACCGGATGAGGCAATAGAAAACTTCCTTGCTGTCACAAGGGACGACGTCAAGAAAACGGCTTGCGCGCTCTCGCTCGATACCGTTTATATGCTTGCGGGAACGGATAAGGAGGACGGCGCAGATGAATAACGTCACAGAAATCAAAAACGAAAAGCTCGGTGAGAGCTATTACGAAATAAAACATCAGTCGGGGCTTAAAATTCTTGTGTATCCAAAAAAGAACTATGCGTCGTCATATGCCATGTTCGGTACGCGCTACGGCTCCATAGATACGCAGTTTAAGCTTTCGGGCGAAAAAGAGTTTACCGAAGTACCTGAGGGTATAGCGCATTTTCTTGAGCACAAGCTTTTTGAGAGCGAGGATCTCGACGCATTTCAGCGTTACGCCGCAACGGGTGCAAGCGCAAACGCATATACGAGCTTTGATAAGACCTGTTATCTGTTTTCATGCTCGGGCGACTTTAAGGGCTCTCTCGAAATTTTACTCGACTTTGTAACCCATCCGTATTTTACGCCCGAAACAGTTGAAAAAGAACAGGGCATAATCGGTCAGGAAATTAAAATGTGTCAGGACGAGCCCTCCTGGGAGGTGCTCTTCGGTATGCTCCGCGGAATGTACAAAAAGCATCCCGTGAGAATAGACATTGCCGGAACCGTGGAGTCTATATCTCACATAACGGCGGAGCTGCTCTACAAATGCTACGGCACCTTTTACAATCTTTCGAATATGGTGCTCTGCGTCGCGGGCAATGTTGATGTTGACACGGTTTTGTCCGTAGCTGACAAGGTGCTTAAAAAGCAGCCCGAAAAAAAGATTGAGAGAAAATTCCACGAGGAGCCGAAAGAGGTCTGCGAAAGCTACGTGGAGGAGTATTTACCCGTAGCCACGCCGGTTTTTGCACTCGGCTACAAGGAGGATGTTAAAACCCCTGAGCGCAGTCTTAAAGACGTTATATGCAGTAATATAATTCTTGAGCTTGTTGTCGGCAAGACGTCAAAGCTTTATTCCGATATGCTCTCCGACGGGCTTATAAACACCGCATTCGGCTTTGAATTTTTTGAGGGCTACGGCTATGCCTGCCAGATATATTCCGGCGAGAGCCGCGATCCCGAAAAAGTTAGAGAGCTGATCTCCGGTAAGATAAACGAGCTTAAAAGGGACGGCGTGGACGAAAAGGACTTCGAGCGCATACGCCGCAAGCTGTATGGCAGAGCGGTGTTCGATTTTAACGATATAGAGTCTATTGCCAACGAGATGGTATCGGCGACCTTTAACGGAGAGACCGTTTTCTCGGGAATGGAGGTGCTTGAAAATCTCACCAAGGAAGATGTTGAAAAGAGACTTTTAAGCTCCGTTGACACCGAAAACTGCGTGCTCTCGGTTATAAAGAGCAATTAAAGGAGAAAAGAAGATATGACTTTTTTGACCGACGGCACGGCGGTAAAATTTACCGGAATAGACCACACGTTCAATGTGTATTCGACCTTTGTAGAGTTCAATATCGGTTCTTCCGTGTTCAGTATTAAATTCTACGGGCTTATTATAGCGTTCGGCTTTTTGCTCGCGGTGCTTTTCGGCGGCAGAATGGCTTACAAGTGGAAGATGGATTTAAACAAAATGCTTGACGTGCTGCTGTACGGAACGATAGGCGGAATTATAGGCGCAAGGCTTTACTATGTAGCCTTTGAGTGGGATTATTACAGCCAAAATCTTTCGGAAATTCCGAAAATTTGGAACGGCGGGCTTGCAATCTACGGCGGACTTATCGGCGGAATAATCGCCGCAGCCATAACCTGTAAGGTTGATAAAATGGACTTTTTAAAGCTGCTTGACCTTGCCGGAATGAGCTTTTTGATAGGCCAGGGCATCGGCAGATGGGGCAATTATGCAAATCAAGAGGCGTTCGGTACAAATACGACAATGCCGTGGGGCATGACAAGCTCCAAGGTTGTCGATTACATAGTGTCAAATCAGGCTCTGTTCAGGGCAAAGGGCATAGAGATGTCTCCGAATGTTCCCGTTCACCCGACGTTCCTGTATGAATCCGTATGGTGCCTTTTGGGCTTTTTGGTAATATATATCATTTGTCGCAAATTCTACAAATTCAGCGGGCAGCTCATACTTTGCTACGGCGTTATATACGGAGCGGAGAGAGCGGTGGTCGAGGGACTTCGCACGGACAGTCTTTATATAGGCTCGTCAAATCTTCGTGTTTCACAGCTTTTGTCAATGGTTATAGCTGTCGTTTGCTTTGCGATACTTACGGCAAAGCTTGTTTCGCTGAAAAAACATCCCAAGCCGTTTTCACCCGTAGAGGTGCGCGAGGATGCCGAAAAATCGGACGCGTTAAAGGACGGCAAGGAGGATAAAAAGAAAAATAAAATCAGCGCGGAAAAACGCCGCGAGATGATGAGACAAAAGGAGCGCAAAAACGATGGCGACGATAATTGACGGTAAAGCCGTTTCTGCCTTTTTGAAGGACGGTATAAAAAAGGAGTGCCTTGAATTAAAGGAAAAAGGCGTTTCCGTTTGCCTTGCTGTTATAATAGTGGGCGACGATCCCGCCTCAAGGACATACGTAAACAATAAGAAAAAGGCGTGCGAGGCCGTAGGTATAATCTCGCGCGAATATGCTTTGCCGGCAGATACGTCTATGGCGGAGCTGCTCGCACTTATAGACGAGCTTAATAATGACAGAGAGGTAAACGGCATACTCTGTCAGCTGCCGCTGCCGAAGGGACTTTCTGACGAGCTTGTGATAAAGGCAATCTCGCCGAAAAAGGACGTTGACGCCTTTAGCGCAGAAAACGTCGGGCATATTATGATAGGCGACCACACGTTTTTGCCGTGTACGCCTGCCGGAATTATGGAAATGCTGAAATATTACAATATCGATGTCTGCGGCAAGGAATGTGTCGTTGTAGGCAGAAGCAATATTGTGGGTAAGCCGATGGCTATGCTGCTGCTTCAGCAGAACGGCACCGTTACGATTTGCCACTCTAAGACGAAAAATCTCAAAGAGGTTACACGTCGCGCCGACATTCTTGTTGCCGCCGTCGGTAAGCCGTACTTTGTAACCGCCGATATGGTAAAGGACGGTGCGGTGGTTATAGACGTAGGTATGGACAGAAACAGCGAGGGCAAGCTCTGCGGCGACGTGGATTTTGCCGAGGTAAGCAAAAAGGCGTCTTACATAACTCCCGTTCCGGGCGGCGTAGGCCCAATGACAATAGCGACACTTCTTAAAAACACCGTTACCGCCGCAAAGCAGCAAAACGGTCTTATATAAATATTATTTGAAAGGGGTTTGTACTTTGAGCGAAAAACCTAAATTCTATATAACTACGGCTATTGCGTACACTTCGCGTAAGCCGCATATCGGCAACAGCTATGAAATAGTTTTGACCGATGCAATAGCGAGATACAAAAGACTTCAGGGCTACGATGTGTTTTTCCTTACGGGAACGGACGAGCACGGGCAGAAGATTGAAGAATATGCAAAAGAGGCCGGTGTGTCTCCTAAGGAGTATGTCGATAAGGTGTCGGGCGAAATACGCGCCATTTGCGACGTACTTAACACCACATATGATAAGTTCATAAGAACCACCGACCCGTACCACGAAAAAATAGTTGCAAAGATTTTCAAAAAGCTCTATGAACAGGGCGATATATACAAGAGCGAGTACGAGGGAATGTACTGCACCCCGTGCGAGAGCTTTTGGACCGAGAGCCAGCTTGTAGACGGCAAGTGCCCCGACTGCGGCAGAGAGGTTAAAAAGGCAAAAGAGGAGGCGTATTTCCTGCGCCTTTCAAAATATCAGAAGCAGCTTGAGGACTACATCGAGAGCCACGACGATTTCATTTATCCCGAAGCTCGCAAAAAAGAGATGCTCAACAACTTTATTAAACCCGGACTTCAGGATTTGTGCGTTTCGAGAACGTCATTTAAATGGGGCATTCCCGTGACGTTTGACCCGAATCACGTCATCTATGTTTGGATAGACGCACTTTCAAACTATATCACGGCGCTCGGCTACGATCCCGACGGCTCAAGCGATATGTATAAAAAGTATTGGCCTGCCGATGTTCATATCATAGGCAAGGATATTGTGAGATTCCACACCATTTACTGGCCGATTATGCTTATGGCTCTCGGCGAGCCTCTTCCGAAGCAGGTATACGGTCACCCGTGGCTGCTTTTCGGCGAGGATAAAATGTCAAAATCCCGCGGAAACGTCATTTATGCCGACGACCTTGTAAAGGATTTCGGCGTTGACGCGGTGCGTTACTATCTTCTCTCCGAGATGCCACACGCGCAGGACGGCTCCATAACGTACGAATCACTTATCGAGAGATACAATTCCGACCTTGCCAACACCATAGGCAACCTTGTTAACAGAACCGTTGCCATGCAGAATAAATATTTTGACGGCGTAATTGCCGCTCCCGCCGACAAAGAGCCGCTTGACGACGAAATATCATCGCTTGCTTTGAAGACCGTGGCTGAGGTTGACAGGTGCTTTGACGAATACAAGATAAGCGACGCTACGGAGAACATTCTCACTCTTGCACGCCGCCTTAATAAGTATATCGACGAGACTACGCCCTGGGCACTCGCAAAGGACGAGAGCAAAAAGGGCAGACTCGGCACGGTGCTTTACAATTTGCTTGAGGGTATACGTTTCCTTGCGGTGCTCTTAACTCCGTTTATGCCCGATACGGCAGAAAAAATATTTGAGCAGATAGGCACAAACGAACGCTCGTACGAGAGCCTCAAAGCCTTCGGCACGTTAAAGTCTGGTGAAAAAGTGGGAACTCCCACGCCGCTGTTTAACCGTATAGACGGTGAAAAGCTCATAGAGGAGCTGACCGCCAAGCAGAAGGAGCAGCAGAAGGCCGAAAAGAAAATGATAAATTCGCTTGAGGGCGTTGCCGAGATAGGCATTGACGATTTCGCAAAGGTTGAGCTTCGCGTGGCCGAGGTCAAGTCGTGCGAAAAGGTTCCGAAAGCGAAAAAGCTGTTAAAGCTCACGCTCGATGACGGCACGGGCAAGGACAGAACCGTGGCGAGCGGTATCGCAAAATGGTATGCGCCCGAGGACCTTGTAGGCAAAAAGGTGGTTGTTGTCGCAAACTTAAAGCCTGCGGTGCTGTGCGGAGTGGAATCAAACGGTATGATACTTGCCGCAGACTGCTCCGAGGACGATGTTAAAGTTGTGTTCGTTGACAAGAGTATGCCGAACGGCTCAAAAATAAGATAATGTATAAAAATATATTTGATACGCACGCGCACTATGAGGACGAGCAGTTTGACTGCGACCGCGATGAGCTGCTGTCTTCGTTTCCCGAAAACGGTATATCGGGCGTCGTCACCTGCGGTACGGACATAATAACGAGCGAGAAGTCGATAGCTCTTGCGGAAAAATATCCGTTTATCTATGCCGCCGTCGGTTTCCACGCGCTGAATCTCGATTCGTTGACCGCCGACTGGTGCGGCGATATAAAAAAGCTTGCCGCGCAAAAAAAGGTGGTGGCAATCGGTGAAATCGGGCTCGATTATCACTACGAAAGAGACAGCCGCGAAAAACAGCTCGAGGTATTCGAAAAACAGCTTGTGCTTGCAAATGAGCTGTCGCTGCCCGTTATAGTTCACGACCGCGAAGCGCATGAGGACACGCTGAATTTGCTTAAAAAGCACCGTCCGCGCGGAGTCGTGCACTGCTTTTCGGGGAGCGTGGAGACGGCAAAGGAGATTATAAAGCTCGGTATGTATATAGGCCTCGGCGGAGCGGTCACATTTAAAAATGCGGTAAAGCCGGCAGAGGTCGCGGCTTTTGTGCCGAAGGACAGGCTTTTGCTTGAAACCGACGCGCCGTATATGTCGCCCGTGCCTTACAGGGGTAAACGATGCACATCGCTCTTGATTCCTTATACCGCGGAAAAAATAGCTGCGGTGAGGGGCGAAGCGGTAGAAGAGCTGCTTTTTGAGACCGATAAAAACGCGCGCACTCTCTTTCGCATAGGTTCGTTGGTTTAACCGACGGCAAAACACTTTATGTGCAAATTTAACAAAAAAGTTATTGACAACTGACATTTTATATGATACATTACAGACAGATGACACGCCTTTAAGCGGAAGAGTGTGTCGGGGCAAATGCGGTCTGTGCGGTGTAATGTAAACAAGGATTTAGAGCTGTGGACCCTTTGCCCACAGCTCTTTTTGCGTTTTTCGGGAGGTGATCGGAAAGCGAATCAAAAAAAGCGTTACTCCCTTTCAATATAAAATAAGGAGTTGGTATTTATGTTAAATACGAGAGATAAAATTTTAATTTCTCTGACTGCGGTTTTGCAGGCGGTGTACGGCGCGGTTTTTATTTACCGTATGTTTGCGTGGAAAACTCTTATCGCGGGTGGCGAAAGCGACCTGCTTGAGCTTGAAATAAGCCTTGCGGCACTGTTTGCCGTAACCGTTATTTTCTCTGTTATAATGCGTAATTTGCCGGCTAAAATATACAGCCTGCCGGCTCTTTGCTGTCCTCTGCTGTTTCAGCTGGCGGCGGTATGCGGTTTCGCGGGTTCCGCATACGATTCCGATTGGAACGTGCGTTTTACGGCGGCAGGCGTAATTGCAATTATCGCTTTTGCGGTCATTACCGTATGCACGATAGTAATTGAGCTTCGTCACGTGCTTAAAAAAGCCGATAAATGAGGCATTGCAATATAACAACAGGAGATGATAACAATGTTAAAGACAAGAGATAAGGCTCTTATTTCTCTGACTGCGCTTTTTCAGGCGGCACTCGGCATTTTCGGCTTTTTGCGTATGCTTGTGAGAAAAGAGATATTTTGTAATGAAAATGATTTACCGGCGGCAGTATCGATGCTCGTCTTGCTGTTTGTCGTTACATTCGCATTTGCGGTCATAATGCGTGACTTGCCGTCAAAGACGTATGTTATACCCGCATTTTCAATGCCGATGATTTTTTTGATCGCCGGTTTTCTCGGCACAGGCGCCGATTTTGACGCGGCAGGGGTCGCGCACATGACGGCCGGCGGCACAGCTTCCGTGATTATTTTTGCGGTCGGTACGGCAGGTATTGTAACATACGAGCTTTGCACGGCATTTAAAAAGAACAACAATTAAAATTCGATTTAATTTATGCCGAATGTAAATTCGGGCAGAAAAAAGGAGCCGCAGTTCAAGGCTGAGCGTTCATAAGGAAGTTCGGTTTCTCGCATAAAAATTCCTTATGCTTTTGTCAAAAAGCCTCGCAAGGCGACAGCCTTGCTTCGTTTCCTGACTTCGGCATAAAAAATTTTTACGGCTACGAAACTGCGGAGCACTTCAAAATGATGTATTGATGTATTTTTGATACAAAAAATAGATAACCCCTCGGATGAGACCGGCTCATCTGAGGGGTTAATTTGTTATTGTGCAAAAGATGTTATTTTGAAGCAAAACTGCCTCATAAACACTCAGCCAAGACTGCGGCTCCAGTTGGTTTTTGCGTATAAATTATACTATACCCTGTGCCATCATCGCGTCGGCTACCTTTAAGAAACCTGCAATGTTTGCGCCGGCAACAAAGTCGTCGGGGGTACTGTATTCCTTTGCGGCATTTGCCATGTGGCCGTAAATGCTCTCCATAATATCCTTGAGTTTTTCATCAACCTCATCAAAGGTCCAAATCATACGTGCGCTGTTCTGGCTCATTTCAAGCGCAGAGGTTGCAACGCCGCCTGCGTTTGCCGCTTTCGCCGGAGCAAAGAGAACCTTGCTCTGTAAAAATGCGTTTGTCGCGTCGATGGTGGATGGCATATTTGCGCCCTCACCTACTGCTATGCAGCCGTTTTTAATAAGCTCTTTTGCGTCGTCAAGTGACAGCTCGTTCTGAGTGGCGCACGGCAGAGCTACGTCACAGGGAACCTCCCATACTCTCTTGCCGGGAACGAATTTTGCGGTGGGCTTTAATTCGGTGTACCTTACTATTCTCGCTCTTTCCTGCTCCTTGACCTGCTTTAAGAGCGCGATGTCTATGCCGTCCTTATCGTAGACATATCCGCTTGAGTCGCTTGCGGTAACTACCTTTGCGCCAAACATTTGAGCTTTTTCTATGGCGTAAATTGCAACGTTGCCCGAGCCCGAAACGGCAACCGTTTTGCCCTCGATGGAATTGCCGTGATTCTTTAACATCTCCTCAACGAGATAGATAAGGCCGTAACCGGTAGCCTCTGTTCTTGCGAGCGAGCCGCCGTAGGAGAGACCCTTACCGGTGAGCACGCCCTCGTGGCGGCCGGTAATTTTTTTGTACTGACCGAAGAGGTAGCCTATCTCTCTGCCGCCTACGCCTATATCGCCTGCAGGCACGTCGGAGTTGGGGCCTATAACCTTGTAAAGCTCTGTCATAAAGCACTGGCAAAATCTCATTATTTCGTAGTCGCTCTTACCCTTGGGGTCAAAATCCGAACCGCCCTTGCCGCCGCCTATGGGAAGACCGGTAAGCGAGTTTTTGAAAGTCTGCTCAAAGCCGAGGAATTTAATTATACTCATATTGACCGACGGGTGGAAGCGAAGGCCGCCCTTGTAAGGACCTATCGCGCTGTTAAACTGAACACGGTAGCCGCGGTTTACGTGAACCGTGCCGTTGTCGTCAACCCACGGAACTCTGAATACGGTTGCCTTTTCCGGTGCCACAAGCCTCTCAAGAAGAGCCGCTTTCTGATACTGCGGATTTCTCTCTACGGCAGGCTCTATGGATTTAAGAACCTCGGTGACAGCTTGGCAAAATTCGGGTTGATAGTCGTACCTTGTCGTTGTGCGGTTAAGCACTTCGTCAATATAGCTCATTTTTAGTCTCCTTTTCGGCACCGAGCGAATAAAGCCCCGCACCGTTTTTATTACGGTATATATTTTATATTATGTGCTTTATATTTGCAAGAAACACGGCGTAAAATTTCATTTTGCCTCCGGCGATACTTTTGTGTATTATAACGATAAAGTGAATTTGTATTCGCTGAGACACGTGAAAACAAACAAAAATGCGTAAAAAGACATTTAAAAAAATAATTACCGTGACAAAAAAGATGAATAACCGCACTTATAAACTTTCAAATAATTTCGGTGTTCGGATAGTAGTGCGCGAGAATTTCCTCGTAAGTGCTGCCCTGTTTTGCCATATAATCCGCCCCGTACTGCGACATACCGACGCTGTGACCGTAGCCGTATGTCTTAAAGAAAAACGCACCATCCTTTTGCTCGAGCGTAAACGCCGGACTTCTCAGCGAAAAAAGTGCTCTGAAGGAGTTTCCGGTAAAGCTCTTGCCGCCGACCTTCAGGCTTTTCACCACGCCCGAGCCGCTGTCCGTGTAAACTATATCGGTTATCCAGCCGCTTTGGTCGTCTCCCAAGACTATTTCGGGGTCGTTTTTTGTGTATTCTCTGACCTCGTCCGCGGAGAGAGATATTTCCTTTATGCAGTCCGGCGAGAGCTTGTCGCCGGGACTTGTGACCGAGACGAGATATTCGATTTTTCCGCCCCATATATTTTCGGCACTCTCGGTTCTGCCGGGTGAAATTGCACAGTATGCCGCCACAATCGGCTCGCCGTTAAACACTATTGTTTTGCCGAGAACGTCGGTTACCGCCTCCTCCGTTTTGGCTCGGTATTCGTCGTATTTATCGCCCCATTTTTCCTTTTGTGTTTCGATGTCGTAATAGCCCTGGTGACGTCCGGGGTCGTCCGATATGTCGGCACCCGAAAGCGAGGAATCGGGATTTTTCTTAAGCCTTACAAGGTTTGTATAGGCGCATACCGCCTGTGCTTTTAAGGCCTCCGTGCTGTATGTTGCGGGCATTTCGGCGGCGACGCAGCCTATTATGTATTCCTTTGTTGAGGCGGTAGCCACGTTGCCGCTTGCGGCTGATTTTATTTTTACGCTGTCGGATTTTTCGTCAAGCAGCTTTTCCTCGTCCTTGCTGTCGTTCTCCTTTTGAAAGGTGCTTTTGACGTTGGAGAGAGAAAAGGAGGAGTAGTCGAGCGATAACAGCGGCGTAAGTATCATAAAAAGTGCCAAAACAAAGCACAAAATACCGTATGTTTTCATAATTGACCTCCCTAATTTTATTGACTTATTGCGATTTTTAATATAAAATATTATATCTATAATTATATGCTTAGAATGAGTTAATATGTCCGTTTAAATGTAAGTCAGGAGGTTTTAAATTTGTCTTACAACCATTCTCCTAAACTTGATGATTCGCTCTCGTCCCTGAAGGAAGAGCTTATACGCAATAACCAGATAAAGCTTGATGATTATCATCGTTACGACGTGAAGCGCGGCTTGCGTAATTCCGACGGCACCGGTGTTATGGCGGGGCTTTCGAGAATATGCTCTGTTGAGGGTTATTACATAGACGACGGTGAAAGAGTGCCGAAGGAGGGCAAGCTTATTTACCGCGGTATAAATATGACCGATATAGTGAGAAACTGCCAAAAGGAAAACCGTTTCGGTTACGAAGAGGTGGTTTGGCTGCTTCTTCTCGGTGATTTGCCGACGCAGGACCAGCTTGATAAATTCAGAGCTGTTCTCGCCGAGGCGAGAGAGCTCCCCGACGAATTCATAGAGGATATGATAATGAAGGCTCCGTCGCCGAATATTATGAATAAGGTCGCAAGGAGCGTTCTCGCGCTGTATTCATATGACAACAATCCCGACGATCTTTCAATAGAAAATGTGCTGCGTCAGTCCATTAAGCTCATAGCGCAGATACCCACCATTATGTCATATGCGTATCAGGTAAAGCGCAGAGCATACGACCACAAGAGTATGTATATCCACCAGAACGATAAAGCGCTCTCCACGGCGGAGTCCATACTCCATACAATAAGGAGCGACCGCAAGTTTACCGATGAAGAGGCCAAAATACTTGACCTGTGTATGATTATTCACGCCGATCACGGCGGCGGAAACAACTCCACGTTTACAACACGCTGCATAACCTCAACGGGAACGGATACCTATTCCGCAATTGCCGCAGGTATAGGCTCGCTCAAGGGGCCGAAGCACGGCGGCGCGAATATTCAGGTTCACAATATGATAGCCGACCTCAAAAAAACCGTCAGCAACCCAACAGACGAGGGTCAGGTGGCGGACTATCTCACCAAGGTCATTCATAAAGAGGCAGGCGACAGAACAGGCCTTATCTACGGTATGGGTCACGCAGTATACACT
>HF993133.1:51521-51754 GCA_000432435.1 Eubacterium sp. CAG:180 | reverse complement strand
TTCCGACCCGCGCGCCGTACTCTTAAAGGAATTTGCCTCGCAAAAGGCGGAAAAATACGGATTTGCCGATGACTACAAGATAATTTCTCTTGTCGAAGAGCTCACTCCCGAGCTTTTCTATAAGTATAAGGGCGAAAAGAAAAAAATGTGCGCAAACGTGGATCTTTATTCGGGGCTTATATACGATATGCTCAGAATTCCGCCGGAGCTTTTCACTCCGATGTTTATGGCGG
>HF993133.1:39095-51472 GCA_000432435.1 Eubacterium sp. CAG:180 | reverse complement strand
GGTGCGCTCACCGTCTTGAGGAGCTGTGCTCCGGCAGCCGCATAATGCGACCCGCATACAAGAGCGTCGCTCTTCCGAGAGCGTTTGTTCCGATTGCCGAACGCAATATTGACCACATAGTGCCGGATTACGTTCCGTCCGAGGAAAGATAAAAACGGAAGGACTCTTATAAATGAAAAAAACGGGCTTCGAAAAAAGCTTTAATTTTAAACAGATTCTCATAACGCTTGCCGCAGGAGCGGCCGTGCTGTTGCCGGTGCGTATATATCAGCTGTTTGCGATAATAGATACGGGCAGTACGGGATTTTACAAAAAAATCGATTTCAGCGTTTACTTTATGTATGTCGCAGTTGTTGTGTTTACGGCACTGCTTATCGTGTTTTCGAGGCTTTCCGATGATACGAGAGCTTCAAGACCCGCTATGTGTAAAAACAAGCTTCTCGGAGCGGCGGCCGTTGTTATGGCTGTCGGTACGGCATATGATTCTGCGGATTCGATGCTGTCGTTCTCCGCGTCCTGCAGCGATTTTTCAAGTAACCTCGACGTGTCGTTTATGAGATATTTTTTCTCAAACGGGATGTTTGCGTCGCTTTTTGAGAGCATATTCGGAATAATCGCCTGTGTTTATTTTATAGTTTTTGCACTTTCGTATTTTAATGACAAGGCCGATTTTACATCTTATAAGGTGCTCGCTCTGGCTCCGCTTTTCTGGGCTATGTGCAAAATGATAACAAGGTTTATGACCAAGATCAGCTTTATAAACGTTTCGGAGCTTATGCTCGAAATGCTTGAGCTTGCGCTTGTGATGCTGTTCTTTATGTCATTTGCGAAGATTTCCTCCGACGTTGCCGACAAGGGCGAGTTTAAAAAGCTTGTCTCATACGGTATGCCGGCTGCGATGCTGGCGGCGGTGATAGGCGTTTCCCGTCTTGTAATTACGCTGTGCGGAAAAAGAGACCGCCTGCCGTCCGAGCTCGGATTTTCCTTAACCGATCCGGCATTTGCGTTTTTTGCGATTGTATATATACGCCATCAGATGAAGCACGGCAGACCGGAGTCCGAGGACAATGTGCCGAGTGAGGACGAAACGGCAGCCAAGGCTGACAAAATCAACTGACATATCGGCGGTGTAAATAATTATGTTTCTTTCCGATGTGGCAACAGCCGCGAAGCAGGTGTTTATTCTCTATGTACTGGTTCTTCTCGGCTTTATATGCGACAGGACTAAAATCTATACGGAAAAAGCGGCAAGGCTCACAAACGACCTGCTTTTTTATATAGTTACGCCTGCCATAATAATTCAGTCATTTTCGTCCGTCGAAATGTCCGGTGAAAATGTTCGCGGTATGCTGATGTCGTTTCTGGGAGGAACGATTTTGCACGTCGTTGCAATAGTGATTTGTATTCCGTTTTGGCGCAGGACCGACAAAAATCTGTCGTGCATATATAAGTATGCGGCGATATACGGAAATGTCGGCTATATGGCATTGCCGCTCGCCGAGGCAGAGCTCGGAGCCGAGGGCGTGTTCTTTTGCTCGGGTGTGTTGATTCCGTTTAATATATTCGCATTTACGCACGGCATCTATCTTATGTCGGGCGAAAGCGCGAAAAAAACCGGCTTCAATCCGAAATGGCTGATACTCAATCCCGGAGTAGTGTCGGTGCTTTTGGGACTGCCGCTGTTTTTCTTTAATATCAGGCTTCCGTCTCTTATTTCGGTTCCCGTGAATTACGTTGCCGGTCTTAATACGCCGCTTGCCATGATAATGTTCGGCACATATCTTTCAAAAACAAATCTGAAAACGATGTTTTTAAAAAAGGACACTTATCTCGTATCGTTTTTAAAGCTCATAGCTTTGCCGGCTGTGATTTTGGCGGTGCTAAAGCTAATGGGCGTAAAGGGAACACTTTTGACGGCGCTTATAATTTCCGCGTCGGCACCGAGTGCAAACAATACCGTTATGTTTGCGGCAAAGTACGGCAAGGACAGTGCCGCGGCCTCACAGGTCGTCGCCGTGGCAAGCCTTCTGTCGATAATAACAATGCCGCTGTTTATAGCACTTTCGCAAATATAAATTCATATGTCGTTTTAAATTGAAAGGAGGACATTATGAAACTTTTAATAGCTATTGTCAACAACGAGGATGCATCCTTGGTCATCTCCGAGCTTAACAAGGCGGGCTTTATGGTAACAAAGCTTGCCACCTCCGGCGGATTTCTCCGTGCGGGTAACGTCACCATGCTCACGGGTGTGGAGGACGAAAAGGTCGGTGACGCGCTTGCCGTAATAGAGGAGTTTTCAAGTCAGCGCAAGCAGATTACTCCTGTTAATTCAACATATATAGGCGATTCCATGCTAACCGTTCCCGTTGAGGTTTCGGTTGGCGGAGCCACGGTCTTTGTGGTTGATGTCGAGCAGTTCTATAAGATATGACGGCAGACATTTCTTCATTCGGCGAGAGCTTTAAAAAAGAGGTTTTGCCGTATATAAACACCTTATCGTTCCCTAATACAATGCTTATTGAGGGCGGCTCTGCCGAGTTGCGGCTTTCGGCGGCGCGTTTTATAGCGCAGAGCCTGCTTTGCGTGAGCAGCGGCGCACATCCGTGCGGTGTTTGTCCGTCCTGCGTGAAATGTGAGGCTTTGTCGCACCCGGATATGCGTGAATACGGAGACATAAGCTCCGACGCGGCTTTTAAGGTTGACGCCTGCCGCGCCGTGCGCTCCGATTGCTTTGTCCTGCCGAATGACGGTGACAAAAAGGTGTACATTTTAAAAGAAGTTCAAAATATGAACGACAGCGGTGAGAACGCACTTCTCAAAATATTTGAGGAGCCGCCCTCATACGTGTATTTTATTATGACGTGTCCGAGCCGCTCGGCTATGCTTGACACGGTGCTGTCGCGTGCGACGGTATTTTCGCTCGGGTCTGAAAATGACTCGGCTCTTTTTGACGAGGACACCGCCGATTTGGCGCAAAAAATAGCTAAGGCGCTGTTAAGCCCCGCGGAAACGTCTCTTTTGGCTGCGGTGAGCCCTCTTGAAAAGGACAGGACGGGATTTAAAAATACGGTTCTCTGTCTCAAAAGCATTTTCCTCGACGCCGTTAAAATCAAGCTGCATGCGGCGGCGACTCCGGAATTTTCCGAAACGGCAGGAGAGCTGTCCTTAGTGCTCACGGCCGATAAATTATACCGATGCTGCGGCGTGCTCGATGAGCTTTTTGACGGCGCGGCAATGAATCAGAATCAAAATCTGCTGCTTACCTCGCTTTGCTATAAGCTGCGAGAGGCTGTGGGTAAATAATATAAAATAGCTCCGAAAGGAAGACATACAAATGGCAGAAGTTGTCGGAATACGATTTAAAGAGGTGGGTAAGGTATACTACTTCGACCCTGACGGCAAGACGTTTGAGAAGGGCGACAGGGCAATAGTTGAAACCGCGCGCGGCGTGGAGTGCGGCGAGGTCACAATGGGTAACTCCGTTGTCGATGACAGCGAAATAGTAAAGCCGCTCAAATCGGTTATAAGAGCCGCTACAAAGGCCGACCTCGAAAGAGTCAGGGAAAACGCCGAAAAAGAGAAGAAGGCATTTTCCGTCTGCGAAGAAAAAATACTCAAGCACAAGCTTGATATGAAGCTTGTAAACGTTGAATACACCTTTGACGGCGGCAAGATACTGTTCTATTTCACCGCCGACGGCAGGGTGGATTTCAGAGAGCTTGTAAAGGACCTTGCGTCCGTGTTCAGGACGAGAATAGAACTAAGGCAGATAGGCGTGAGAGACGAAGCCAAAATGCTCGGCGGCTTCGGCATCTGCGGCAGACCGTTTTGCTGCAAGACCTTTCTCGGCGACTTTCAGCCTGTTTCTATAAAAATGGCAAAGGAGCAGGGCTTGTCGCTGAATCCAGTAAAAATAAGCGGCACCTGCGGCAGACTGATGTGCTGTCTTAAATACGAGCAGGACGCCTACGAGCATCTTTTAAGGCATACCCCCAAGGTCGGAGCATTTGTGGAAACGCGAGAGGGCAGAGGAACCGTTATAGAGAACAACCTTATAACGGGAATCCTGAAGATAAGGCTCGACCGCCGTCCCGACGCCGCTCCGCTTGTGGTTGACCGCCACGAGGTGAAGCTTTTAAAGGACGCGAAAATTCAGGTGGACAAGGCCGAAATAGAAGCTCTCAAGGGCATAGAATAATTAAGTTACAGACAAGGAAAAGAGGATTTGAAATATGGCATTTATTGAGGTCAGAGACGTAACCAAGACCTACAAAATGGGCGAGGTTGAGATAAAAGCCGTCGATGAAATAGGCTTCGGCATAGACAAGGGCGAATTTGTTGTAATAGTAGGTCCGAGCGGAGCCGGAAAAACGACGATACTTAACATTCTCGGCGGAATGGACACCGCTACGTCCGGCACGATTTACGTTGACAATGTAGATATAACCAAATTCAACGAAAACGAGCTTACCAAATACCGCCGCGACGACGTCGGCTTTGTATTTCAGTTCTATAACCTTGTCGGTAACCTCACAGCGATTGAAAACGTAGAGCTTGCGCTTCAAATATCAAAAAACCCGCTCAGTGCGAAGGATGTTTTGAAGGATGTCGGACTCGGCAACAGGCTTGATAATTTTCCGGCTCAGCTCTCCGGCGGCGAGCAGCAGAGAGTCTCAATAGCGCGAGCACTTGCAAAAAATCCCAAGCTGCTTTTATGTGACGAGCCTACGGGTGCGCTCGACTATATAACCGGTAAATCAATACTGAAGCTCTTGCAGGACACTTGCCGTGAAAAAGGAGTTACGGTTATTGTAATCACCCACAACTCAGCACTAGCTCCCATGGCAGACAAGGTAATTAAGGTCAAAAACGGCAGAGTTGACAAGCTTCTTCTCAACGAGCACCCGACTCCCGTCGAGTATATCGAGTGGTAAAATACCGAATATTATATTTGACAGAGAGAGGTACACGTTAAATGACAAAAGGAATGAGAAAAGATTTTCAGCGGGAAATAAAGCTGAATTTCAGCAGGTTCCTGTCTATAACTCTTATCGTTGTTTTGGGCGTAGCGTTCTTTTCGGGACTGCGCGCCGCAAAGCCGGCCATGCAGGCCTCGGCGGATAAGCAATACGACAGTGAAAACCTTATGGATATAAGAGTCGCGGGGACTCTCGGTATGACCGATAAGGATGTTGACGCGCTTAAAAAGGTTGACGGCGTGCAGGACGCGGAGGGCACATACGAGCAGGATTTCCTCTGCGATACCGGCAACTCCGAGGCCGTTACAAAGGTAATGTCACTAAACGACGGCATAAGCCTTGTAAGAGTCAGCGAGGGGCGTTTTCCCCAGGGCTATAACGAGTGTATAGCAGACCGCAGCTTTCTTGACGCTACGGGATATAAAATAGGCGACACGGTAAAGCTCACCACAGGCACCGATGAAAAGGTGAGCAAATATCTTGCCACCGATGAATTTACGATTGTCGGCGTCGGTACGACGTCAATGTATATGGACAGCGACAGAGGTTCCGCGGCGATAGGCACGGGCAGAATAAACGGATTTTTGATAGTCCCGAAGCAGGCCTTTACGATGTCCTGCTATACAAGCGTTCATATAACCGTTAAGGATGCCATGGCACTCGGCTGCTATTCAAGCGATTACACCGAGCTTATTTCAAAGGTAAAAGACAGAATAAACGGCATAGCCGACAGACGCTGCGACATAAGATACAGCGAATATAAAAACGAAACGGCGACATATATAAACGATGCAAAGCTGAAGTTCGAAGAGGAAAAGGACACCGCAATGGGTCAGCTCGGCGACGCGTATCAGCAGCTTTTGGACGCTCAGGCGGCAATAGAAACCGGTAAGGCGGATCTTGCAAGCAAAAAGCTTGAAATACAGAATGCGCAGGACCTTATCAATTCAAACGCAAATACTCTCGTTGTAAGTCAAAGCCAGATAGACAGCGCAAAGGCCTCGCTTGTCGATGCGGAAAAAAAGTATAAGGAGCTTGAATCGCAGGTCTCGGATTCCGCGGCGGAGATTGAGAGAATGCAAAAGGAGCTTGATGACGGCAAGGGCTCCATGTCCTCTGATGAGTATCTCCAAAAGAGCTATAATCTCATAGCCGCAAAGGCGACGCTTCAGTTCTACAAAACTCAGCTTGCCAATACGCGAAACACAATAGATAATGCCAAGCAGCAGGTAGCTGCCGCTCAAACCGCCGTAAATAACGGCGGAACGGCACTTCAGGACGCGCAGAAAAAGGTCAACGAGGCTCCGGCGGCTCTTGAAGAGGCCGAAAAGCAAATTCAGGACGCTCAAATCGAGCTTGACCGCAAAAATGAGGAGTACGAGCAGGCAAAGCAGGACCTTGCCGACGAGCTTGAAGCGGCGCAACAAAAGCTTGAGGACTCCGAGGATAAGATATTAAACGTGGAAAAGCCCACATGGTATGTGCTTGACCGCGAAACCATTCCGTCTTACACGGCATATAAGAGCGATACGGACGGTATGGGCTCAATAGGCTCGGTGTTCCCTGTGATATTCTTCCTTGTTGCCGCTTTGGTATCTCTCACAACCATGACGCGAATGGTCGAGGAGCAGAGAACGCAGATAGGCACATTAAAGGCTCTCGGCTACACGAAGGGCGCGATAGCGGCAAAATATGTGCTTTATGCTCTGCTTGCTACCGCAATCGGCAGCGTGCTCGGCGTGCTTCTCGGCGAGAGCACAATACCTCTGCTCACGGTTAACACGTATAAGCTTGTGTATATAGGGCTTCATAATACCGTGGTGAAGCCGGACGTATTTGACGCATTGCTCGCTTCGCTTCTTGCGATTATTTGTACGACCGGAGCGACGCTGGCTGCGTGCTATCGCGTGCTGAGCTCATCGCCGGCACTGCTGATGCGCCCCGAGGCACCGAAGGCGGGCAAACGCATACTTCTCGAAAAAGTCGGATTTATTTGGAAGCACCTCAACTTCGCACAGAAGGCGGCTTGCAGAAATCTGTTCAGATATAAAAAACGCCTGTTTATGACAATAGCCGGCGTTGCGGGCTGTATGGCTCTGCTGCTTGTCGGCTTCGGACTCAACGATTCCATAAAATCAATGACGGGCAACCAGTTTGAAAAGGTGTGGCATTTTGCCGGTACCGCAGGTATAAATTCCGAGGCTACACGCGCGGAAAAACGTCAGTCGCTTGCCGAGGTCAATACCATGAACGGTGTTACAGAGTATTTGCAGACATATCGCTCAATGCTCTATACCGACGCAAACGGTGAAGAAAAAACCGCGTATGTAATAGTTCCGCAGGATACCTCACGAATGGCGGATTACGTTAACCTTTCGTCGCGCGACGGCAAAAACACCTATGTTATGGATGATTCCGGTGTTATCATAACCGAAAAGCTCGCCAAGACTCTCGGTGTTTCCGTGGGTGACACCGTGACCTTCAAGACGAGCGAGACAGGTACCGCAACCGAACCCGTAAAGGTTGCCGGAATAGTCGAAAACTATATGTACCACTACATTTATATGACGCCGAATGTATATAAGCAGCTTTTTAACGAGACGGCTTCGCTCAATACCATCTTCATTAAAACGGACGGTACCGTGGACGACGAGACTCTGTCAAAGCAGCTTATGGATTTGAGCGCGATAAATTCGGTTACCATGAACAGCACCACCGAGAAACAGATAAGCTCAGTTATGAACAGCCTACTGTTTATAGTTGTAATACTGATAGTTGCTGCGGGGCTTTTGGCGTTTGTGGTTCTCTATAACCTCAATAACATCAACATCACCGAGCGCAGGCGTGAGCTTGCAACGCTCAAGGTTCTCGGTTTCTACAACAAGGAGCTTGCCTTTTACGTGTACCGCGAAAATATTGTACTGACGATTTTCGGTGTGATATTCGGTATAGTTCTGGGTATAATTCTTCACGCGTATGTTATGAGCACCATTGAGACGGACTATATTATGTTCGGTAAGGAAATGACGGCTCTCAGCTATCTCGCAAGTATTTTGCTTACTGTGCTGTTTACGGCGATAGTCAACTTCGTTATGTATTTCAGGCTTAAAAAGATAGATATGGTTGAATCGCTGAAGAGCGCAGAATAAACATTTTTAATTTATATGTTGACATATATATTGTGTGGTGATATAATAGCACCACAATATATAGGCGCCGTGCAACTGACGGAAAGCCCATTTGGGCAGGCAGGCTAAACTGCCGGGGAACGCGGCGTATAAAAAGCCGACCGTCTGGGCAGCCTCTTTTTCGGAGGCTGCCCTTTTATATTGTAATTTATTTATGTATATATGCCTCGAGGCATCTGTGAAAGGAAGATGGCAAATGGAGTTTTCAAGAGCGTGGGAAGGCTTTAATCCCGGCGAATGGAACGAAAAAGTAAACGTCAGTGATTTCATCAAAAGGAATTACACGGAATATACGGGCGACAGCTCCTTTTTGAGCGGAGCCACCGAGCGCACAAAGGAGCTTATGGAAAAGTTTTCAAAGCTTCTTGACAAGGAACGTGAAAACGGCGGAGTACTCTCTGTCGATACCGAAACCGTTTCATCTCTCGTCACCTATGCGCCCGGTTATCTTGACAAGGAAAAGGAGCTTATCGTGGGTCTTCAGACCGACAGCCCCCTGCGCCGAGGTGTAAATCCCTTCGGCGGTATGCGTATGGCACGTGAGGCGGCAAAGGCTTACGGCTATGAGCTGTCCGATAAAATCGAGGACGAGTTCAGATATAAGACAACTCACAACGACGGAGTATTCAGAGCCTATACGAGTGAGATGAGAAAGGCACGCCATATTGCGCTGCTCACCGGTTTGCCCGACGCCTACGGAAGAGGCAGAATAATAGGAGACTATCGCAGAGTTGCCCTCTACGGTATGGATACGCTTATCGAATTTAAAAAGGCAGATAAAATCGCGCTTGAAAATAAGGATATGACAGAGGAGGTCATAAGGCTGCGCGAGGAGCTGCAAAAGCAGCTTAACTTTATGGAAATGCTCAAGCAAATGGCGCAGATGTACGGCTATGACATATCTTCGCCGGCAAGCAACGCGCGCGAAGCGATTCAGTGGCTTTACTTTGCATATCTTGCCGCAATCAAGGAGCAGAACGGAGCGGCTATGTCGCTCGGCAGGACAAGCACGTTCATTGACATCTATATTGAACGCGACATCAATAGGGGCGTACTCACTGAGAGCGGTGCTCAGGAGCTGATAGACGATTTTGTTATGAAACTGCGCATGGCGCGTCATCTTCGCACTCCCGAATACAATGAGCTGTTCGGCGGCGACCCTATGTGGATAACCGAGAGCATCGGCGGTATGACAAACGAGGGTAAAACTCTCGTCACGAAAAATTCGTACAGAATGCTCAATACGCTTTACACTCTCGGCTCGGCTCCGGAGCCCAATATGACTGTTCTCTGGTCGCAGGGCTTGCCCGAAAACTTTAAACGTTTTTGCGCCGAGGTTTCGGAGGACACCGACTCCATACAATATGAAAACGACGACGTTATGCGCCCGATTTACGGCGACGATTACGCCATAGCCTGCTGCGTTTCCGCTATGCAGGTAGGCAAGCAGATGCAGTTTTTCGGTGCGCGCTGCAACCTTGCAAAGCTTTTACTTCTCGCATTAAACGGCGGATATGACAATGTTTACTGCGAAAAAATAGGCCCGCAGACTAACCCGATTGAGGGCGACAGGCTTGATTACGACGAGGTGGTTGAGAGATACAAGACTTACCTTAAATGGCTTTGCAGGCTTTATGTCAATACTATGAATGTAATCCATTTTATGCACGATAAGTATGCGTATGAGAAAATCCAAATGGCACTTCACGATACCGATGTGCACCGCTTTATGGCATTCGGCGTAGCGGGACTCTCGGTTGCCGCAGACTCTCTTTCGGCTATCAAGTACGCAAACGTTAAACCAATACGTGACGAGAACGGATATATAGTCGATTTTGAGACGACAGGTGATTTCCCGAAGTACGGAAACGACGACGACCGTGTTGACAATATCGCAAAAGCATTGCTTGAGGACACAATAGCCGAGCTTCGCAAGACTCCGGCTTACAGAAACGCAGAGCATACGCTTTCGGCACTCACAATAACCTCCAATGTCGTGTACGGCAAAAAGACAGGCTCCACGCCCGACGGGAGAAAGAAGGGTGAGCCGTTTGCTCCCGGTGCCAACCCCATGCATAATCGCGAAAAGAACGGCGCGCTCGCATCGCTCAACTCGGTTGCCAAGATGCCCTATTCACAGTGCCGCGACGGAATTTCAAATACGTTTTCAATCGTTCCCGCAGCACTCGGCAAAACGAGAGACGAGAGAACGGCAAATCTTGTGTCGATTCTTGACGGCTATTTTAAAAACGGTGCGCATCACCTGAACGTCAATGTTATGAACCGCGAAATGCTTGTTGAGGCTTATAACGACCCGACTAAATATCCCAATCTCACCATTCGTGTTTCGGGCTATGCGGTCAATTTCCATAAGCTCTCAAGGGAACAGCAGAGTGAGGTCATAAAGAGAACCTTCCACGAAACAATATAACAATCAAAAAATAAAAAAAGAACGACCCTTGACAGCCGGCTCGAAAACCGACGGCCAAGGGTCGTTTTTTGATATCGGATAATTTCGGCGACTCTATTTTTCCCTTTTGACATATTTTATTATTGCCATACCTGCCGCCGCGCCGTCGCCGACGGCTTTTGATACCTGCAAAAGACCGCCTGTGCAGTCGCCTGCCGCAAAAAGGCCGTTTACGTTCGTCATCATAGAATCGTTGACCCTGATTTTGCCGCCGATTGTCACCGCTCCTGCTTTTTGGGCGAGAGCTGCCGATGATGCCACTCCGTAGGCTACGAAAAGGCCGTCGATTTTGACCTCGGTACCGTCGCGCAAAACGGCTTTTTCGATTTTTGCTTCACCCGTGAGACTCGACAACGGTTCTTTAACAATTGTAAATTCCGAGGGAAATACTGCCGTCGGCTCTTCGCCGTTTGTGAACACGGTAACGCTTTTTGATGTTTTTGCGAGAATTTTGGCCTCGTGCAGAGCGTATTCGCCGGAGCCGAGAACGCCGACATTTTTGTTTCTGTAAAAAAATGCGTCACAGACCGCGCAGTAGCTGACCCCTTTGCCTTCGAATTCGGTCAAGCCCTCTATGCTCGGTGCGAGCCGTCTGCTGCCGGTCGCCAAAAGTACCGCCTTGCACCCGTGCTTTTTGTCGTCCGAGGTGACGACGGAGAATCCGCCGTCCTCATAATCAATCGACACCGCCTGCTTGTTTGTGAATTTCACTCCGAGCCTTTCGGCACCGTCAATTCCGCGTGTCAAAAGCTCTTTTCCGCTAATCGGTTCGGCAAAGCCGTAATAGTTTTCGATTTTTTCGGCTTTTGCGAGCGCACTGTCTCCCGCGGTTATTACTGTGGTTTCAAGACCGCTGCGAATTGTATATAACGCCGCCGAAATGCCGGCAGGGCCTGCTCCGATTATGATTACATCCGACATACAAAAGCTCTCCTTGCAAAATAAAATTAAACAAATTTTTAAACATTATTATAGTTATATAATATCCGTTTTGTGCTGATTTTTCAAGAAAAACGGGTATTTTTCGGATATATGTGAGTTTTGTGTGTTATTGTGAATTTTTTTATAGTTTTTTTGACAATACAGATATAAAAGCTTATTGAAAAGCCTATCGTTTTGTGTTAGAATAACAATGTTGTATAAAAATATGGGAGGAAATCGAATGAAGTTAAAGGAACAGCTCAGTACTTTGGCTGACAACATTAAGACCTACTGGAGAAGGCCGCCCGAGGGCAAATATATGCCCTTTAAAGAGGTAGCGGCGTATTCTGTCGGCGGCATCGGTGCGTATTTCATCATAACTCTCGGTACCGCTTGTCTTCTTGCGACGGGTAACACTCTTATTTCGAGTACACTCGGCGTAAATCCGACGGATATGTATGTTCTTTATGTTATTGCAGTCCTTGCCAATATCCCGCTTACGGGAATCAGGGCAAATATTATTGATAACACAAGAAATAAAGCGGGTAAGTACAGACCCTACATAGTGTCAATGGGTATTCCGACCACAATAATCTGTGTGCTGATGGTGTGGTTCCCGTACGATAAGTTCGGTGCTTTGTTCGGTGAGGGAATGCTTTTCGGCGTAACAAGGGCATATTTTGTAAAGTGTACTTTGATACTTATTTTCAACCTGCTCTTGCATTTCTTCTATTATTTCTTCTATGACAGCTATGAGAATCTTATACACGTTCTCTCGCCGAATTCACAGGAGAGAGCCGATGTTGCGGCTATAAA
>HF993133.1:5150-39059 GCA_000432435.1 Eubacterium sp. CAG:180 | reverse complement strand
GCGTCGTTTATTCACTCGCTCCGACCATAGTAAACCTTATTACACCGATTATAGCTCAGAATGTTTTCCACACGAATTCGACCGACATCCGTGTTTACAGACTTCTTTATCCGATAATTGGTATCGGCGGCATACTTCTTTGCATACTCGTTTATAAGAACACTCAGGAAAAGATAGTTCAGGCGAGAACGCACGTAATTCAAATCAAGTTCTCCGACGCTCTCAGAGAGGTTGCCGGCAACAAGTACTTCTGGATAATCTCCTTTGCCGGCTGGATAGGCTTCCTTGAGGCATCGTACGCAAATGTTCTCTATTGGCTTTATAACTACGGCGGAGTTTGCTCCGGTAACGTATACGGACTTGTTGTTACCATTTACGGCAACGCTTCGCTTTGGGGTATGATATTAGCTCCCATGTGCATCAGAAAATGGGGCAAAAAATTCGTGCTTGTTGTTACGAATATTATGAATATCATATTCATTCTTATGATGCTTCCGTTTACCTCTCAGATGAACGGCTCCACCATTTGGGCTATTATGGGCTGCCTTTACCTCAATGCGTTTATGGGTTCGTTTGCGCTTATTTTAAACCCCGCAATTCAGGCAGACATTCGTGATTATCAGCAGTATAAGAGCGGTGAGAGAATTGACGGTATGTTCTCGGCAGTTGCTACAATCGGTACCGTTATCGCACTTCTTACGAGTGCCGTTCTTCCCGTAGTATACAAGAGAGGCGGTATCACAACCGATAACGCTCTCGCCGTCACATCAAATCCCGACATTCTCGGCAGAATGCTCGGCGACGGCAAAACCGTAGGTGAAATCCTCTCCGAACAGATGGCAAACGGCCAGAACAATTACAGCAACGCATATTCCGCACTTTACGACCCGAATATTCTCGAAAACTTATTGAAGGTGCTCATACTCTTCTCGGCTCTCGGTGCTCTTCTCAACGTTGTACCTTATTTCTGGTATGACTTTAACGAGAGAAAACAGAAGTCCGTGGTTAAGGTGCTCAAGGTACGCGCTATGTTTGAGGACTACAACAACGGCGCCATTGAGGATAAAGAGCTTGTAGAGGCTGTCGATATAATCAGAGAGTCAAGAGCTCTCGCCGCCGAAAAGCCCGTTGATGTCAGCAAAAAGTGGTACAAGGGCATCAGCGACAAGGCCGAAAAGAAGGCTCAGAAAAAGGCTTACAAGGCAGCTGTTCAGAAGAATGAGGACATTGAGATTGCCAAATTCGTATGCGAGGAGCTTGATAAGTTCTCGTCTAATCTTGTTAAGTATCAGCTCAAGACATATAAAAAGGTTTACGACGGCGGACTTGAAGGTCTCCGCAAAATCACTCTTGACGATATAAACAAGGAGCTTGCCGAGGCTAAGGCTCTTCCCAAGACCGACAGCGAAGAAAAGCAGATACGCAAGTTTGCGATTTCTGTTGCCAAGAAGAAAAAGTCAGCTTATAAGGCCATACAGAAGTATTACGGCGACCCGTCAGTTAAGTTCGAGCGCCTTGACTTCTCCGTGCTTGAGAAGTACTTTGACCAAGAGGACGCTTGCGACGACAGACTCAAGACGCTTTATACCGAGCTTAGCGACGCCAAAAAGGCAGGCAACAGCGAAAAGGTTCAGATGCTTCGTGCAGATATCAAAAAGACTGCAAGCGAGCGCAAGCAGGCGCGCGATATGTCTAAGAAGGAAATGGATAGGCACGCATACTTTAACCGTGCCGCAAAGCCGTATCTTGACGCCGAACGCCTTATAAATCAGGAGAAGTACTATCAGCATTTCGGTGAGATAGAGGCTCTCTATGACGAGGCAAAAGAGCGTGAGGCAGAGGCTAAAAAGGCAAGAGACGCCGAGGTTGAAAGACTTAAGGCTGAGGACGCCGCATACAAGGCACAGAAAAAAGCCGAAAAGCTCGCTAAAAAAGGCAAGAAATAATAATCGGCAAACAAAATAAAACCGAATAAGCATAAAGCTGCCCTCCTTATCGCACGAAGCGACCGGGGAGGGCAGCTTGTTTTATTGATTTTAAGGTTTTACAAAGCCGAGATATATGCATTTCCGGTTTGACTTTAAGCAGGGTAAAGAAGAGACAAAGGTTACGCGCTCGTTTTTATTTAAATGACAATCGGCTGTGCACCGATGGAGAGTGAAGCAAATCGCAAAAAAGCTCCCGAACGAAATCGGGAGCTTAAAATATAAATGTGCGGTATACGGTGCGTCAAGCTTTTTTCCATGCGCCCCTTGAAATAAGAGCCAAAATCGGGAATATCTCAAGTCTGCCGGCGAGCATATCAAATATCAGCACAAGCTTTGAAAACGCGCTGTAAGAGCTGAAGTTTCCGGTGGGTCCGACTATCTCAAGACCGGGGCCGATGTTGTTGAAGCAAGAGAGCACAGCGGACAAATTTGTTACAAGCGGCTTGTTGTCAACCGATATAAGCAGTATACTCAGAACAACCAAAATAAAATATGCGGCGAGATAAACGCTTGTGCCGTTGATAATTTTTTCGTCAACGGGTGTGCCGTCTACGTGTACAACCTGAACTCTTCTCGGGTGAAGTATCTTGTGAATGTTTCTGCGTAAATTTTTGAAAAGCAACAGAACTCTTGCACACTTGAGACCGCCGCCGGTAGAGCCGGCGCACGCGCCTATGACCATAAGTGTGAGCAAAATGGTTTTTGAGAAGCTCGGCCATGTGTCAAAATCCGTAGTCGCAAAGCCCGTAGTCGTCATGATACTTGCTACCTGGAAGCAGGCGTGGCGAATCGTTTCGTGAATTGTCGGGTATATTTTACGGATGTCAATGGCTATCAGCGCAGCACTCATAATTGAAATTCCGAAGTAACAGCGAACCTCCTCGTTTTTAAAGAGTGCCTTGAATTGGCGCATAATGAGCAAGTAATAGCAGTTGAAGTTTACGCCGAAGAGCATCATAAACACGGTGCAAACCCACTGTATATAAATGCTGTAACCCGCTATGCTGTCATTTTTGATTCCGAAGCCGCCGGTTCCTGCGGTGCCGAATGCCGTGCACAGCGCGTCAAAAAGAGGCATTTTTCCGGCGAGCAAAAACAATATATTCAAAAGAGTAAGTGCTATATACAGTACATACAGTATCATGGCGGTATCGCGCATTTTTGGTACGAGCTTACCGACATCGGGGCCCGGACTTTCCGCCTTTAAAAGGTGCAGCCGCGAGCCGCCCGATTTTGAATTAGACGGGACAATGGCAAGCAAAAATACAAGCACACCCATTCCGCCGAGCCAATGGCTGAAGCTTCGCCAATATAAAATTCCGCGTGATAAGTCCTCAACAACGGGCACTATTGAGGCACCGGTCGTTGTAAAACCCGAAACCATCTCAAAAAACGCGTCGATGTAAAACGGTATTTCGCCCGATATAAAAAAGGGCAATGCACCGAAAAGACTTAAAAAAATCCAGCCGAGGCCAACGCAAACTATGCCCTCCTGAGCGTAAAAACCGCGCTTTGCTTTGCGGCAGATAAGCCACAAAAATGCGGATACCGCTATCAGTATGCCTATTGTATATAAAAAGGCCTTTGCCGCACCATCGACTCCGTCATATATGCTTATAAACAGCGGCGGAAGCATAAAAAATGCTTCGAGCGCCAATATTTCCGCAAAAATACGACCCATCATTTTATAGTTCATAAAGCACTTTTACCCCATTAAATAAATATGTCGTTAAGCTGTCGCACCACATCTCCGCTGCTTGTGACAATAATGATGCCGTCACCTTTTTTAAACGAAGAATTACCGTTGGGTATTTCGATTTTACCGTTATGCGTTATGCAGACAATAAGGACATTTTTGCGAATTTTTATATCCTTAAGAGCCTCTCCGCAATGCTTTGTCTGCTCGTCAACTCGAAATTCTATGGCCTGCGCCTGACCGTCTGCGATAAAGTGAACGGCGATTGCCGCACCGCTTTGATTTTGTATGGCTCTGACATAGCGTACTATTGAGTTGCAGCACAGCTCCTTGGGACAGATGATGCTACCGAGCGGAATGTTTGAAGGAATACTGCCGCTGTCTATTCGGCTGAGCTTTGTTATTGTCTGCGGAACACCCACATTGTTGGCATAGAGCGAAATTATCATATTCATTTCGTCAAGCCCGGTGGCGGTAACAACCGCCTCGCAGTCGGCCAGTCCCTCGCTGTTGAGAAGATTTTGATCGCTCGCGTCGCCGTGGATTATATTAGTTGTCGGCAGAAGCGAGGCAAGCTCAACACAGCGTTTTTCGTCTTTCTCTACAAGAGTTACCGAAACGCTGCTTTTTTCAAGACGCTTTGCAAGGTAATAGCTGATTTTTCCGCCGCCGCAGATAAGTATGTTTTTGGTTTTTTTCGGCGTCATACCGAGACTCTTCAAAAGCATTGAGAGGTTGTCCACAGACGCCGTGACAAATATTCTGTCGCCGTCCTGTAAGACGAAATCGCCGTTGGGTGCGAGTGCTTCACCGTTTCTGATTACCGCACAAACAAGTACGTTACACTTTGTCTGTGCGGGCAGGGAGCTCAGAGGAATGTTGCAGAGCTTGCTGTCGCTTTTGACGCGCAGCTCAACTATATCGACGCGCCCCTTAGCAAAGGTGTCATGCTTTAAAAATCCCGGGTATCTGAGAAGCTTTTCTATGGCACTTGACGCCTGCTTTTCGGGGTTTACGGTCATGGACAGCGCATACATATCGCGCATATCATAGATTTGACTGCTGTATTCGGGATTGCGGATTCGCGCTATTGTGTGCAGGTTCTTGTTAAGTCCGTGAGCGGTAATGCAGCACAAAAGATTTACCTCGTCCGCGCTTGTGGCGGCTATTATGAGGTCGGTGTCCGTAATTCCCGCCTTCAGCAGCGTGTCTTTGGTGGCACAGTTGCCGTGTACGGTCATTATGTCGAATTGCTCCATGCTTGAGCTCAAAACATCCTTGTTTGAGTCGATAAGAGTAATGTCATATCCCTCTGCGGTCAGCTGACGTGTAAGCGTGGCACCAACCTTACCGTCACCTGCAACAATAATCTTCAATTACAATTCCCCCAAAAAATCATATATAACCACATATAATATAGCATAAAAAAAGTAAAAGTCAATGAATAAAAAGGCACAGTAAGAGCGGCATAAACGCCGACGGCAGCAGGTTTGCAACCTTTATTTTTGTGACCTTCATTGTGTTGAGAGCTATGGCTATTATAAGCACGGAGCCGACGCACGACATCTCGTTTATCATACTGTCGGAGAGAAATGACGAGAGAAAGCCGGCGCCGAGCGTCAAAATCGCTTCATAGACAAAAACTATAATTCCGGAGAAGAAACAGCCTATTCCGAATGTGGTAGTCATTATCATCACAAAAAAGCAGTCGAGCAGAGCTTTTGCATAGTATGTTGAAAAGCTGCCCTGCATACCGGCTTCAATCGCGCCGACTATTGCCATAGCTCCGACGCAGGTGAAAAGCGTGGCATTTACAAAGCCCTCGCCGAACGATGAATTTTCGGTATTGCGGCTCAGCTTCTTTTGCAAAAAGTCGCCGAATTTGTTTAAATGCCTGTCAATGTCAATGAGCTCGCCTATTATTGTTCCTATCGCGAGCGACAGGGCGGCAATCAATGTATTTTCTCCTTTAAGCGAACCCTTGATTCCTATGTAGAGTACGCACAGCGACAGCGCATAGTTAAGACTTTTTTGCACGCGTTCCGGAATACCCTTTTTAAACAGCAGACCTAAAAGAGAGCCTAAAAAAACAGCTCCGCAGTTTACTGCCGCGCCTATGAGTTTCATTTTTTCACCTTATTTGTTACCGTGCCGCGCCGAAATCGACGAAATGCCGTAGTGACGGGCACTCTTTACCTTAATTTTAATTACGGCGACTATAATAACACAAAAACCGCCGTGTATCAATAATAAGGTTGAGCGTTCATAAGGAAGTATCGGTTTCGCATAAAAAATGTACGGCTGTGAAGCCGCGAAGCAAAACTGCCTTATAAACGCTCGGCTAAAGCGTGTAGATTTTTAGTTTTTTTACGCTGTGTTTCGTAATTTGAAAATCGGCAGGGAAATTACGGCGACAACGCCGCAACTGTTCCGTCCGCCGCCGCAGTCGTAAGCTGACGAAATGCCTTTGTGCGGCAGTCGCCTGCGGCGTAAATTCCGTCCGTGCTTGTTTTACAGCTCTCGTCCGCCTTGATGTATCCGTTTTCATCAAGCTCTGTGACCTCGGCAAATATTTCGTTTTGCGGCTCCTTGCCTATTGCGACAAAGAGCCCGTCAAGCGGAAGAACTGTTTCTTCACCACTTAGATTATTTTTAACTAAAACGCTTTCGAGCCTCGTCTTGCCGTTTATCTTTTTTATTTCGCTGTTTAACAAAAACTCGATGTTATGAAAGGACTTTAACTCTTCACAGAGCCTTTGTTCGCCGCGAAATTCATTCCGTCTGTGAATCACATATACCTTTTTGCAAAGCTCTGCCAGCAGCCTTGCGCTTTGCAGAGCCGAGCTGCCGCCGCCGACCGCGGCAACCGTTTTACTTTTGAAAAATGCACCGTCGCAAACCGCGCAGTATGAAATGCCTCTGCCCAAAAGCTCACGTTCGTTTTCAAGATAAAGCGGACGCGGTCTTGTACCGACCGCAATTATAATTTTATCGCATTGAGTTTTTTCGCCGTCAGCAGAAATAACATATTTGTCCTTACCCTCAAGCTTAATTGCGGCTGCTCTTTTTTTAATAAGCTCTGCGCCGAGCTTTAACGCCTGCTTTAACAGCCTGTCAGAAAATTCGTCACCGCTGATTTCGCAAAAGCCCGGGTAGTTTTCTATTCTCGGCGAATCGACTATCTGACCGCCGAATATTCCGCTTTCAAAAACCGCGACACTCTTATTTTGGCGAGCGGTGTAAATTGCCGCGGTAAGACCTGCCGTTCCGCCGCCGATTATAATTGTATTGTATTTTTTCGGCATAAAAATCCCCCCGTTTTCGTCTGCCATAATGAGTTTGCCGCGAAATTGCGGTTTTATCCGAAACCGGGAGGGGAAAGTATTATTTAATTGTACCGTATATAAGCTTTTTCTTTTCGGGCGGATTGTCGGCTATTTTAATTGCATTTAAATACAGCTTTTCGGCACTGTCGGCTCTTGCTTCGCAGGAGGTGTAAAGCGTTGCCAGAGCGTCGCCCTTATTAACTCTTTCGCCGGTCTTTTTGCGGAGTACAATTCCCGCGGCCATATCGATTTTGTCGTCCTTTTTCTCTCTGCCTGCGCCGAGTATCACGGCGGCTTCGCCTATCTTTCCGGTGTCCGCCGAAAAGATGTATCCGTCGCACGGCGATAATATGTCGCGAACGCATTTGTCTTTTTTGAAGAGGCTTGTATCATTTATATAATCGACGTCTCCGCCCTGAGCCTCAACAAGCTCACGGAATTTATCAAAGGCTCTGCCGCTGTCGAGCGCATTTGTCGCTTCTATAATACACTCGTCTATATCCCTTCGGAATGAGAGTGACAGCATATTTGCGGCGAGATAAACAGATAATTCGCGAAGGCTCTTGTCACCGTTACCGCGTAAAACGTCGACTGCCTCGATAACCTCAAGCGCATTTCCGACATTTCTGCCGAGCGGCTCGTCCATATTTGTTATAACGGCTATGATGTTTCTGCCGCAGCTTTTGCCTATGCCTACCATTGTTTTTGCGAGAGCCGCGGCGTCATTTTCGTTTTTCATAAATGCGCCGCTTCCGCATTTCACATCGAGAACTATATTTTTGTCGCCTGCCGCAAGCTTTTTGCTCATAATGCTCGCAGAGATAAGAGCCCTGTCATCCACGGTGGCTGTTACATCTCTAAGTGCGTAAAGCTTTTTGTCGGCAGGTGCGAGATTTCCGGTCTGACCTATCAGAGAAATTCCGATTTTGTTTACCTGTTTAAAAAAGCTGTCGCTTGCCATTGCTGTGTTGTAGCCGGGAATAGACTCCAGCTTATCAACCGTACCGCCCGTGTGGCCGAGACCTCTGCCGCTCATTTTGGCAACCTTCAGACCGCAACTTGCGGCAATGGGAGCGACTATAAGTGAGGTTTTATCACCGACGCCGCCGGTTGAGTGCTTATCGCAGGACACGCCGTCTATTTTGCTCATATCGTTCATATCGCCCGACTGCGCCATACATAAGGTGAGATTTGATATTTCGCTGTCACTCATACCTTTAAGGCATATGGCCATAAGCAGCGCCGAAGCTTGATAGTCCGGTACCGAGCCGTCCGTAAATCCGTCGACAAAGAACTTGATTTCGTCAAAGGACAGCTCTTTCCCGTGCTTCTTGTTATCGATGATGTCATACATTCTCATTTCGCCACGACCTTTCTTTTAATTTAATTGCTTATAAACCTTGCGGCAATGCAGAAAAGCAAAAGCAGGGAAAAATAAAAACTGCCGAAAAGGATTAGGCCCTGCTCCGACAGCTTTATGTGTGAAATATTAGAATCCGCGTGAGCTTCCTCCGCCGGAGAAGCCGCCGCCTCCGCCCGAAAATCCTCCCGAGGACGAGCCTCCCGAGAACCCTCCGGATGAATGCCCGCCGAAGCCGCCTCCGTAAAATCCGCCGCCGTGATAATCGCCGCCGTGATGATCGCCGCCGCCGTGATAAATTGCTTTGCGAATTATGCGGCCGGGTAAAATCAAGGTAATCAGTACCAGAACCGTTATTATAATTATAACGGCGAGGTCGATTTTTTCGTCCCCGAAACCTGATGAGGAGTAATCGCCGATGTCCGTGTCGTCAATGCTCGTATAGCCCTCTACTCCGTATTCGGAATAAACCTCCTCGACGAGCTTTTTGTAGCACTCGCGAAGACCTGTGGAATAGTCGCTGTTTTTGAGGTACGGAACTGCATAGGAATCGAGAATTCGTCCAGATTTACCGTCGGTGAGAGAGCCCTCAAGACCCTTTCCGACTTCAATCCGCACCTGTCTGTCGCCCGTGGACAACAGCAGCAATACGCCGGAATCATCGTCCTTATCGCCTATGCCCCATTCACGCGCCAGTCCTATCGAATAGCTTTCAATATCTCTGCCGCCGAGGCTTTGAACCGTGACAACTACTACCTGCGCCTTTGTCTTTTTGTACAGCTCCTCGCCGAGAGCTTGAATGGTGCTTTTGTCCTCATCGGTGAGACACGAGGCAAAATCGTTGACGAAAAAGTCGCTTGTGGGAGACGGGTAATCGTCTTGAGATTGTGTGGTCATTTTGTTGTCATCGGTAAAGCTTGGGGCGAAAAAACTGCTTGCCGGCAACGGATGCTCGCTTATTGCAGCTGCCGGCAGAGCCGTCAGCAAAACAATCAAAAGTGAAACAAGCAGTGCGCCTGCACCTATCGTCTTTTTCATGGCTTATTTACCGAAATCCACAGAGGGAACAGTTGCAGCTTCGGCTGTGGCGGTGAAATAATCCGCCTTTTCAAAATGGAAGAGTCCCGCAATTATCGATGCGGGGAACGATTGAATTTTTGTATTGTATTCCTTTGCGGCATCGTTATAGTCCTGACGCGCAACGGAAATACGGTTTTCGGTGCCTGCAAGCTCATCCTGAAGATTTATAAAATTCTCATTTGCCTTGAGATCGGGATAGCTTTCGGCTATCGCCAAAAGTCGTGATACGGCACTGTCAAGCTGACTCTGAGCACTGTTCAGCTCATCAACCGTCTTGGCACCCGAAAGTGCCGTGCGAGCGTCCGCAACTGCCGTAAAAACGTCCTCCTCATGAGAAGCGTAGCCCTTTACGGTGTTTACAAGGTTTGGTATAAGGTCCGCGCGGCGCTGAAGCTGTGTTTCAACCACGGACTGCGCGCTCGTCACGTTTTCACGCAGCTTTACGAGATTGTTGTAGCTGCCGACAATGCTGCCGATAAGTGCAATGACTATAACGGCAACAATGATTCCTACTGTAAGACTCTTTTTGTTTTTCATGGTGTTACCTCCTTTTTCGGGGGAGAAATATCAGTCGTCAAAACCGTTCGGATTGTTTTTTTGCCAACGCCATGAATCCTCGCACATTTCCTCGAGGTCGCGTTTTGCCTCCCAACCGAGCTCTTTTTTAGCCTTTGACGGGTCTGAGTAGCAGGTAGCTATATCACCGTCACGGCGAGGAGCGATTTTATAATTGATTTTAACGCCTGTGGCTTTTTCAAATGCTTTAACTATATCTAAAACGCTGTAACCCTTGCCTGTGCCGAGATTATAAATTCTTACGCCGCCGTTTGAGGATTTCAGCTGCTCTACGGCTTTTACGTGACCGAGAGCCAGGTCAACCACGTGGATGTAATCGCGAACACCCGTTCCGTCGCGGGTGGGGTAGTCGTTGCCGTAAATCGAGAGGCAGTCAAGCTTGCCTATTGCAACCTGTGTTATATACGGCATAAGATTGTTCGGGATTCCGTTGGGGTTTTCACCTATGAGGCCGCTCTTGTGAGCACCTATCGGGTTAAAGTAGCGAAGCAGCGTAACATCCCAGCTGTTGTCTGCTTTATAGAGATCCTCGAGGATTATCTCTATCATATACTTTGTGGTACCGTATGGATTGGTTGTACCGCCGGTTTTCATATCCTCCGTGAGCGGCGAAACATTGTTCATACCGTAGACGGTAGCGGAGGAGGAAAATACAATCTTTTTGCAGCCGTTGTCTCTCATAACCTCGCAGAGCGCAAGAGTTCCGCCGATGTTGTTATCGTAGTACTCAAGCGGCTTGTGGCAGGATTCGCCTACCGCCTTGAGGCCTGCAAAATGTATGACGGCGTCTATTTTATTTTCCTTAAATACGGAGTCAAGCTTCTTTTTGTCGCGAACGTCGCACTCATAAAACTTAACCTTTTTTCCGACTATTTCCTCAACGCGCTCGAGTGCCTTGGGGCTTGCGTTGTAGTAGTTATCAACCACTATCGGTTCATATCCTGCGTTAATAAGCTCTATGCAGGTATGGGTGCCTATAAATCCGGCACCGCCGGTTACTAATATTGCCATTTAAAATGTCCCCCTTGATAATATATACAAAATATGACGGATTAAAAAGTGTTATGAAAGATTTGTTCCGGGATAGTATTTTGCGAGTATCTGCGCGTAGGTCGAGCCGTCGGCCGCCATTTTGTTTGCACCGGAAAGGCTCATACCGACACCGAAACCGTTGCCGTATGAGGTTATCTTAAAGGTGTCGCCGGAAGAGGTGTAGGATACTGCAAAGCAGTATGACGGAATCTTGTTTTCGAGAAGTTCACAGGCGAATTTATATCCGCTTATTTCCTTACCGCCTACGTTTACGGTTTCGACGTATCCTACTCCCGTGCTTATGGCGCCGTCGTGCTTTGTAACTTTTACCCAGTCCTTGGCGGAGCCGGAGAGATTTATCGAGCTGTCAAATTTATTTGCAAGCTCCTTTAATTCACCGGATGTCAGAGTAATCTCCGTTTTGTAGCCGTCTGCGTTTTTATCGGATGCGCTGTCTACCGTTTTAAGGTAGGGGAAGGAATTACCGAAAACAACGTCTGCCGAGGTGGTTTTACCTGCCGACAGCTTAAATGTGGGAGTGAATGCCGGTTGACCGTTATATACGACATATTCGCCGAATACCTCCGAAACGGCATTCAGTATGTTGTCGCTCACCGTTTCTGCGGCATTAAGACCGCTCACGTTAAAGTTTGTGTTGCGGTATTTCAAATATGTATAAACGGCAACTGCATCGGCTTTTATGGCTTCGGAATTGTAGCTGTCGTCCACATCCGCGGCCACAATTTTTGCGAGTGCCTTTTTTGCCTCCGTTTTTACGCCGTTGAGCACAATGTATTCGGGCACTACGTTTGCGTTTGCCGCATTGTCACCCTGAGAAGCGGCGTTTGCGGTGTCCTCGGCCGCTCTCGCAAGGTCGTCCTTGTCAATTCCGTTAACCGCTTCATTGCGCATAAAAACAGAGAGCGGAACTGTATCCTTTGATATTTCCGGGGGAACGGTCGTTTCCTCGGAAGTCGTTTCGGGCGCAGTGTTTGCGAGTGCCTCGGCGGCTTTTTTGTCTCTTTGATATTTCACAAGGAAAAATGTGCCTGCCGCAACGGCAAGAGCGAGAATTATTACAAGTATTGAAACAAGGACTTTTTTCCCTTTGCCGGGAGTTTTTTCGGCTTTGGGCTCTGCTGCGGCTTCGCCGGAAATCTCTATGCCGACGGAGCTTTCCCCGGAGGCCTTTTCGCCGATAAGCTCTATAAGCTCCTCTGCGGCGTCTCTTATGAAGCTTTCATCCTTTTCATCGGGCTCGCGGTAGAGCTTTCTGACTATTGCGGAGCTCTCGCCTGCGACGGCAATGCATATGTACGAACAGCCGTCCGTATTGCAAATATCCGAAATGCACGCGCCGAAATCCGCAGAGGCAAGCTCCTTTGCCGATTTTGCCATCTGTGCGGTGTAATCGGTGACATTGAAGTCGCCCTTGTCCTCGACATGCGGTGTAAATGTGAAGAACTCGAAAAAGTCGGGTGAAACAGAGCCGAAGGATTTTACATATTCGGAATTTTGATTGCCGTTCACCGCAACACGGCTACCGCTCTCGCGAAGAATATTTACGGTTTTGGAAGTGACTTCCCCTACACTCTCGGGAAGCGCGGGAGGCGTCTGCGCGGCTTTTTCGGGAGCCGGCGCCTCTTGCCTTTTTGGCGGAACAGACGGCTTTACCGTTGCGTTTTTCGGGGCGTAAGCCTCTTCGCGGACAGCTATGGTCTCGCCGCTCGTGAGATACGGAATAACGCCGTTGCGAAGCACCGTGTCAAGGCGTACATCGTCAAGAGGCAGATACATTATCTGTTGATGTCCCTTAGAAATGACAAAGCCGGAATTTACTCCGTCGCGGGTTAAAAACGGGACGGCACCCTTCGGCATCTGCGATTGAAGCAGCTTTTGCGACTCGGGAATTTCCGCGGCGCGTCCGAGTGCTTTTTTGACCGTCGGATTTTCCTCAATGTCAAGAGAGAGTGCCTTTGTAAGTAGCGTCTTTGTTCTGACATATATCTTCGGGTCAACGGCAATAACTATAAGCTCGGAGTCCGCGAGAGCTTTGCCGAGCGACGGGAACATCTCCTTGAGAGAAGAAAATCTCTTGAAGGACACGTCATCGTCGGTAAAGGCGTTAAGACTGCCGGAAATTTTGATTTGAAGCTTAGTAGCCGGAATGTCGTCACTCGAAATAAGTGAAAACAATTTCAAATTCATATCCTTGTCCATCCTTGTTTATAAATGTGTATTAAAAACCGATTATTCGGCGGGCTGCCATTTTTCCGCCGAAGCAAAGGGGTTCTTTTGACCTTTTTTATCATACCATACCTGCGGATAGCGCGGATTTTCGTTGACCGTGACGAGCGAAGTGTCTACATTTTCGCTTTCGCCGTCGCGCAGAAGTCTGCCGACAACAACAAGTCTTGCGTTTGAAAATTCGTAGCTGCAGGTGGATAGTGTAATAAGCTTATCCGTATAGTCTACGCTGACGCCTGTCGAATAAAGCTTTCTCTCGTCTATTGCCGCTATAAATGCGTCAAAGTTTTCCTTTGTCGGGAATTTGGGCGTGTTGTAGTAAAAGAGGTAGCCGTTATCCTGCTCGGGCGCGCTGCCTGCTATAAAGGCGGCATAGATTTTAAATTTATAGGTCTTAAACAGAGTGTCGTATTCTATAATCGGCGACTCCTTAAAGCCGTCGGGCTTCTTGTATTTGTCAAGCTCGGCAAAAACAAGGCCGTCGCTCATGTGATGACCGTAAATTACAGTGTTCTGGCTGAGATATTTCGGGTCACAGCGGAAATCGAGGAACGGGCAGCCGTAACGGCTGTAATTGCCGTAGAAATCCTGCTTTAGGTATTCGTCGTTATCCTCGGCCTGCACAACCTGGACGTCAATTGCCGTATTCGGAACGCGAATCCAACCGACAAGGTCGTTGTTTATGGCATAGAGATAAGCGTATTTCGGCATCATACCCTGAGGCAGAGTGACGTTTGGATATTTGGCAAAAAATTCCGCCCACGCCTCTTCGTCGGTAAGGTTTGAATCGGCGTCGATAACCTGACCTTTAATGTTAGCGTTTTGCTTGTTGGCGCTGTTTTTCTGACCCATCAGCACGCCGAACCAAACAGCGCAGCCGATAAGCGTGAAAACAGAGATGTCCATTATTACCTTTCTGATTATCTCGGAAACCTTGTCATGCTTATTCGGGAAGAACGCCGCAAGACCGCTCTTGAACATCTCACCGAAGGTCTTGACGGGTTTCTCATCTTCTTCCGGTTTTTCTTCCTTCTGCTCATCCTCGGGCTTTTCTTCCGGCTTTTCTTCCGGCTTTTTATCCTTGGAGGGGCGAACTATTGCGATGTTTTCTGCGGGAGCTTTTTCCTCCTCGCGAGGCTTCTGATATTGATTTGTAATATCGATGAAGTGGTTATCGTCGCCGGAATATTTGTTTCTTCTCGACGTCTGCTCGGTTTCATTTTGAGAGTTGTCGTTTATGGCAGACAAAATATCATTGTAGATTCTGTCGGTGTTTTTATCGATAACCTCGTTTTTCTTTTCGCTTTCGTCCGTCGTCTTCGCATTTAAGTTTTGCGGCTCCGCTTTTTCGGTGCGAGACTGCTCTGTTTCGGCCGGCTGAGCGTTATTCGGCTCAGGCTGTGACTTATCCTTCGGCTCGTCACCGAGGGCAGAGAGTAAATCGTTTATCTCGCTGTCGGGTTTTTCGTCCTTTGCGGTTTCGTGGTTTACCTTATTTTTAAGCTCTTCAAATGATAAAAGCTCGTTGTCGTTGTTTTTCTTGTCCTTGCTTTTGCTCATTTAAGCTCTCACTCCTTTCGGATACCATCTTTCGGCGTTTTTATATGGATTTGCTTTTTTATATTTGTCATACCATATCTGCGGATAGCGCGGATTTTCGTTTACCGTCGCAAGCGAGGTGTCAACCTCTTCGCTTTCACCGTCTCGTATGAGCCTTGCAACCAGTACGCAACGGGCGTTTGTCTCGCCGCGGCGCGTTGAAATATCCATATCGCGCGTGCAGGTCGAGAGGGTGAGTATTTTGTCGTCGGTATTTACGTCTATTCCCGTCGAATAGAGCGAGCGTGACGCAATCTCGTCAAAGTACTCCGCGTAGTTTTCGCCGCTCATAAACGGGTATATGTAATTGAAAACATAGCCGTTGTCGTCCTTTTCGTCCGCGTTTGTCAAAAAGACCGCTATGACTTTCCATTTGTAATCGTGATAGATAGTGTTAAACTCAATTACGGGATTTTCTTTCCAAAATTCGATGTCCTTGTATTTTTCAACGTCCGAGAACATGGTGGAATCGAGGTAATTGTGACCGTAAATAATGGTGTTTGTGTCAAATTCGCCGTCGGTTATCGTGTTGCGGTAATCGACAAACGGAGTTCCGCGACGCTCGTAGCTGCCGTAGAAGCTGCGCCTTAAATAGTAATTGTTGTCGGAGCCGTGCACAACGGGATGATTTACAGTTGTACCGGGAATTTTTATCCAGCCGACAAGGTCTGGATTTACGGAATACGCCTTTTTGTATTTTTCCTGAATGCCGTCCGGAAAAACCGTGTCTCCGTAATCGTACTCGGGCACGTCAAACTGCGGATTTGCAAGGCTTGCTATTTCCGCCGCCTCTTTTTTGCTCTTTATTATATCAACGCCGTATTTCACACAGAATGTTCCTGAGACTATCAAAACAATTATTGATATAAAGAGTATAAATTTGCTGCCCTTGCCCATCGGCTTCTTTTTTTGTTTCTTTTTGCCGCCTTTTTTCTGCGGAACGGTGTTTTCGGTGATGACATTATCGTCGTTCATCGTATTGCCTCCATAATCATTTCGAGAGCGGTATCCGCGCTGATGTTGCGGTTTTGCTCCCTGACGTCGCCGGTAAAATTGTTTAGAAGCTTTTTAACTATTGTGCTTTTACCGTCGGAAACGGCTATATAAACAAGGCCCACGGGCTTATTTGTATCGTCCGAAGACGGTCCCGCTATACCCGTAACGGCAACTGCTATATCGGCCTTTGTAAGAGACAAAACGCCCTTTACCATTTCACGCGCGGTTTCGCGGCTTACGGCACCGTATTTTTTTAGGGTTTCCCGGGAAACGCCGAGTACATTTTCTTTGAAACGGTTTGAATAACAGACAACGCCGCCCTCAAATACCTCGGAGGAGCCGGATACGTCGGTAATGCGTTTTGAAATGAGTCCGCCGGTACAGCTCTCTGCCGTGGCAAGCTTAAGTTTTTTACTTTTGAGAAGTTCTACCGTCTGCTTTTCAATACTCATAATTTTTTCCTTTAAAATGTGATAAGCTCCTGCTTTACGCCCTCGACCGCACGGCTTATAAGCGCGTCGCTGTCAAGCGATAATTCGGCTTTTTCGATTTCTTCGGGCTTCGGGTGAAGACGCGGATGCTTCGGTGTAAATACCGTGCAGCAATCCTCAAACGGTCTTATCGAAATATCAAATGTGTCTATCTTTCTTGAAATAACGACTATTTCGTTCTTATCCATACCTACAAGCGGGCGAAGCACCGGTAAGCGCGAAACGCTGTCGGTAGACATCATCGCCGTAAGAGTTTGGCTTGCCACCTGACCTACGCTCTCTCCCGTGACAATAGCCTCGCAACCTTCTTTTTCGGCAAGGATATTTGATATGCGCATCATATAACGTCTCATAATGAGGGTGAAAAGCTCCTCGGGACATTTATCGCGTATGTTTTCCTGTATCTCGGTGAACGGCACGGTTATAAGCTTGATTGTGCCGCTGTACTTTGCTACTTTAGCGAGAAGGTCGTGAACCTTCATTTCGGACATGGGCGATGTGAACGGGGGAGAGGCGAAATGTACGGCGTTTAAAACAACTCCGCGTTTTGCCATCATCCAGCCTGCAACGGGGCTGTCGATTCCTCCCGAGATAAGCAGCGCCGCTTTGCCGCCCGTGCCGACGGGCATACCGCCTGCGCCCTTTTTCTGGTCGCCGTGAATGTAAGCCGCGTTTTCGCGGATTTCTATTACTATGGTTAAATCGGGATTTTTAACATCGACTCTGATGTGCGGAAAAGCGTTTAAAACCGCCTCGCCGACATCACAGCATATTTCCGGTGATTTTAAGGGGAAGGTCTTGTCTGCGCGTTTTGCCTCCACCTTAAAGGTTGAAGCGTTTTTAAGAGCCTCGCTTAAATACACGGGAGTCGTTTTGAGGATTACATCCATATCCTTTTCGACTGCGGCGGCGCGCTCATAGCCTGCAATGCCGAATATGCGTGAAATTTGATCCTCTGCCTCTTCCATATCAAAGCTTTCGTCAAAAGGCTCTACGGTTATTGTTGACTGTGAGCGGATTACCTTGAATTTTCCGAGCGACTGAAGACGCCTTTTGATATTTTTTGCGAGCGTTGACTCAAATGACGAGCGGTTAAGGCCCTTAAGCGCAAGCTCTCCGTTTTTTATAAGTATTATTTCTTTCATATTGCTGTTTCTTTATCCTTTGTGTTTTCTGAGTTTTTCGACAGCGATTTTTATGACATCGACACAGCGGTCAATTTCATCAATCGAGGTGTCGTTTGAAAGGCTTATCCGTATGGCGGAATCTATTCTGTCGGGCGGAAGCCCCATGTTTTGCAGCACATTGCTCCTGTGCCCCTTGGAGCAAGCTGAGCCTGCCGAAATGTATACGCCGTTCATCGAAAAGAAGTTTACCGATACCTGAGACGGTATTTCGTCTATGGAAATATTGATAATGTACGGCAGGGCGTTTTCGGGGGAATTTATATGTACTCCGGGAATTTCTTTTATCCGTTCTCTCAGACGGAGATTGAGCTTTGCCGTATACTTAAGATTTTTTTCGACGCTTCCGCCGTTTTCAACAGCGGCGGCAAAGCCTGCTATCGCCGGCATACCCTGAGTTCCCGAGCACATATTGTTCTCCTGACCGCCGCCGAGAATATACGGATTTATGCGCACGTTTTTATTTATATAAAGCGCTCCCACGCCCTTGGGGCCGTGAACCTTGTGTGCACTGACGCTCATAAGGTCTATTCCGCAGCTTTTGGGACAGAGCGGAATTTTCATATAGCCCTGCACATCGTCAACGTGCAGAAGAGCGGGAGAATTTTTGCTCTTTATGATTTTTTTGAGATTTTCTGTGGGCATCACAGAGCCGACTTCGTTGTTGACGGCCATTACAGATACCAAAATCGTATTTTCGTCTATGGCGTTTTCGAAGTCCTTTAAGCTTATATTGCCGTCGCTTTGCGGCTGTACTCTCACTACCTCAAAGCCGCTTTCCTCGAGGCGTTCCATACATTTTTCAACGCTCGGATGCTCTAAAGCCGTAGTGACTATTTTCTTGCCGAGTCGCTTTTTTGCGCCGACTGCACCGAATATCGCGGTGTTGTTTGACACGGTGCCGCAGGGGGTGAAATATATTTCATCGGGGCTCGCTTTTAAGCTTGCGGCAATCGTACCGCGGCTTTTTTCGAGAAGCATATATGCGTCAACGCCTTTTTGATGAAGCGAAGACGGATTTCCGTAAAGCTCGGTCAGTGCGGAAATTTCTGCGTCCACAGCGGCCTTACAGGGCTTTGTGGTTGCGCTGTTGTCAAGATAACATTCCATTTTGACCGCTCCTTTAATTCAAACTTAATCAGTATATTATTATACACTATAAGGTGCGGTTTGGCAAATAAATAAGCGGCTTTTTTCAAGTATATTTATGTTTTTTTTGCGAAAAATATCGCAGAGGTGAAATTTATGGAAAAGAAGATGAAAAGACGCTCCTATGTGCGCGTTGTATCCTTTGCCGCAGCACTTGCGGTGGTGCTTGTCACAGCGTCGATATGCGGCAATGTGCGCGCGTCAAAATACAAAAGACAGATTACTTTGTCGCAGCAGCGAGCTCTTACAGAGCTTGACGGAAGACTGCGTGAAATAGGTACAAGCCTCAAAAAAGGGGTGTATTCAAGCACTCCGCCGATGCTGAGCGGTATGGCGTCGGAGCTGTCAAGAGAGACTCTTGCGGCAAAAAGCTCGCTTTCCGTGCTTCCGCTTGAAAATACAAATCTCGAAAACACATATAAATTTTTATCGCAGGTCGGCGATTTCACCGCGACCTTAAACCGCAAGGTTGCCTCAGGCGAAAGCATCTCCGACGAGGAACGTGAAAATCTCCGCTCCCTTATCACGTTTTGCGATGCGCTGTCGGGAGAGGTTTCAAATATACGCGCCGATATGTTCGACGGAAGCTTCAGCTTTTCACAAAAAAGCGGCGAGCTTGCCTTAACGGGTGAAAAGACGGAATATCTTGCAGGCGATATGGAGGACGCACAGCAGTCCCTGAGCGATTATCCCACGCTTATTTATGACGGCCCGTTTTCCGACCATATTATGTCGGCTCAGCCGAAAATGACGAGCGGAGCAAAAGAAATATCAAAGGAAAACGCCCTCGATATTGCATCGTCGTTTCTCGGCTGCGACAAAAAGGAAATATCGTTTTTAAGCGAAGAGTCGGGAAATGTGCCTGCGTATTGTTTTTCTCATAATAACAAGACGGTTGCCGTAACCAAAAACGGCGGATATGTTATATATATGCTCGACTCGTCTTTTGTAGGCGAAGCGAAGCTGAAAACAGCCGATGCGCTGAAAAAGGCTTCCGAATTTTTATCGTCTCACGGTTATGCCGATATGAAGGAGAGCTATTACAGCACGTCGGACGGGGTCTGCACCGTAAATTATGCCTACAAAAAGGACGGTGTTATTTATTATCCCGATCTCATAAAGGTAGGCGTAAATCTCGAAACTGGTGATATTGCGTCATTTGACGCAAAGGGCTATATTATGAATCATACCGAGCGCAATTTAAGCTCCGATATTTTGTCACAGGCGGACGCTCAAAAATCCGTCAGCGGACTTTTAACGGTGCTCGATTCAAAAAGAGCCGTAATTCCGACAAAGAGCAAGGGCGAAAAGGATTGCTGGGAATTTCATTGCGCCGATAAGGACGGTAATGAGGTGCTCGTCTATATTGATACAAAAACGGGCTATGAGGACGATATACTTCTGCTTTTGTATTCCGACGGCGGAATCCTGACAAAATAATAAAAAGAAAAAATACGGAAATAATAATTTTGTCCGAAATGAGACAAAAGAAAGATTGTGGTGATAGATATGAAAAAGGCTGTTGCAGCTGTTTTGCTCGCCGTGCTTCTTGTTTGCGCCGTGTTCTCATCCTGCGGTAAAAAGGAGGACGGAGTCGTTACCGGAAACGGAAATACTACTCGCTCCGCCGCGCAAAATGCGGTTACAAACGCAGGCGACGCCGTAGGTGACGCAGTCACCGGCGCCGGAGATGTTGTCGGTGATGTTGTTACCGGAGCCGCCGATATAGCAGGCGACGTTATCACGGGTGCGGGCGACATAGTAAACGACGCGGCGACAGGTGCGGGCGAAGCCGCAAGCAAGGCTGTGTCGGACGCGGCAAGATAAAATTGACGAAGCCACGGTTAGCGCTAACCGTGGCTTCACTTTTTTATTTAAACCGGAGCGTTTGTGCTGCGGCAGCTTATCAGTTGCCGTAACCGTATGCGCTGAACGGATTGTACGAGTTGCTGCGTGTTGTGGACTCCGTCTTTACGGAAGAGGAATCGCCCTTATCCTCAACGAGGGTTGCCTTTACTTCAAATTCATTGATGTTGTAATTGCTGTCTATTCTGCAAATCGTAAGCGTAAGCGTATCGCCCACGGCAGATTTATCGATAAGGTCCGGAAGATCGTCTGCGCTGTCAAGGTCCTTGCCGTTGACCTTGGTAATTAAGTCGCCCTGCTTTACGTCCTGAGACGCAAGGCTTGAATCGGACTGAACACTCTGAACTATCAAGGAACCTGCCGGGAGCTCCTTAAGGCTTACGATCATACTGTACATCTGACTTGAAGACGCCGGCGAATAGGTTATTCCGAGCTTAGGTCTGTTAGTAACATAGCCGTTTGCAACTATTTCGTCGTAAACTTCCTTTGCTGTAACGCTCGGTACGGAGAATGCCATTCCCTCGTAATCCGTGCTTGCTATTTTAGATGAGTTTATGCCTATTACCTGACCGTATTCATTGACGAGCGCGCCGCCGGAGTTGCCGGGGTTTATGGCTGCCGTGTGCTGAATACAAATCATCTCATAGCCTATCTGGCTGTTTACGGGGCGAGAAATCGCGGATACAATACCGTTTGTGAACGAGCCTGCAAACGCCGTTCCGCCGGGGTTGCCTATCGCGTAAACCGTCTCGCCTACGGAGAGCTTGTCGCTGTCGCCGAATTCCGCGGCTTTAAGACCGGTAGCCTTGATTTTTAAAACTCCGATGTCGGTTTTAGAGTCATATCCCACTACGGTAGCTTCGTACTGTGTTTCGTCGGATAGCTGAACTCTGACGGAGCCGCCGCCCGAAATTACGTGAGCGCAGGTCATAATATATGTGTACTGCTTACTGCTGTCCTCGCCGACTATTACGCCCGAGCCCTGACCCGATGCGGAGGAGGAACGGCTGTCGGAGTATACGAGTATGCCGACGGAGCTGTCCTTTATTTTATCATAAACGCCTGCCGCGGTAAGACTGCCGCTCTTATCGGTAGAGGAAGCGGTGGGAGTTTCGTTTATAGTAACGGTTGAGCTGTCTGCGGAAGCCTTTTCGCTTGTCTGCTTTTTGGCACCGTCCTTATTGCTGAGAGAAACCGCAATGCCCGTAACACCGAGTGCCACACAAACCACAACTGCGATTATGAGGGCTATAACGCCGCCTTTTTTATGCTTTGACGGCTTATTGTCAACCGGTTTTTTCGGCGGTTGGCCTGAATTTCCGTAATAGACATAGCTGTTATTTCCGCTGTATGTCGAGCTCGGACGGTATGCGCCGTTTGAGCCGTAGTAACCGTTGTTTCCGCTTGAATAGCCGTTGTTGCTGCCGTTTGCATTTGAACTGCCGTTATTTGTGTTTCCGCCGCCGTTCGAGTAAGGGTAGCCGTTATTCGGCTGATAGCCGCCGTTATAAGGACTGCCGCTGTTCGCTCTTTGAGCGTCATTGCCGGCTTCGGGAGCACTTTGGAAATTACCCGTGCTTTCCGGGGTGTTTTGCTGCTCGTTTCCCGAAGGGGTGTTGTTATTGAAATCGTCCATAAAAAGATCTCCTTGATTTATCTGATGAAGACAAGAGCTTTTCTCTTATCGTTGTCATAATCATAACCGACGGTTATTACAGAACTGTTAACTCGGTTTAAATAATCTGAATACTTTTACAGCTGCTTAGGCGGAAGATATTTCGGAATAGTAAACCAAAATTCGGTGTATTTGCCCTCTTCACTGTTGCAGCCTATGGAGCCGCCGTGCATTTCGACTATCGTTTTGCATATATAAAGACCGAGTCCCGCACCCTTGACGTCATAGCTGCGCGATTTATCAACCTTGTAGAAGCGCTCGAATATTTTTTCGCGCTCCTCCGAGGAAATACCTGCGCCCGTGTTTACGACCTTTATAAGTGTTGCGTTTTCGTCATCGTCTGCAAATACGCTTATGGTGCCGTTTTCCGTGAATTTGACCGCGTTGTCCACAAGATTGTATATGACCTGATGTATCATATCCTCGTCGGCGGTGACCGTTACGGAATGAAGCCTGTCAAGCCCGGATATTTCAATGTGCTTGCGCTCTATTATCTGCTCGAACGACAGCAGCACGTTGAATATTTCCGCGCTTATGTCAAACGCCTTCGGGTTCAGCTTTAATTCGCCCGCTTCGATTTTGGACATATTCAGCATTGCCGTAACAAGCCTTGACAGACGCTTGGTCTCATCGGAAACAATGCTCAAATAGTGTTTTTGCTGGCTTTCGGGAATGGTGCCGTCAAGGATTCCGTCTATGAAGCCTCCTATGGTTGTCATAGGGGTCTTAAGCTCGTGCGAGACGTTTGCCACAAAGCTTCGCCGCGAGCTTTCAAGAAGCGACAGATCCGATGCCATCTTATTGAATGCGCGCACAAGCTCGGCGAGTTCGTCGTCACCCTTTACCTTGACTCTCGGGCCAAAATCGCCCTCTGCGTAAGCTTTTGTCGCCTCCGACATATCGTGGAGTGGTTTTATAAGAGAAGCGGTGAGAAAATATACCGCGATAAAGCCTACCGAGAAAGCCATAAGACAGGCAAAAATGAACATTTTAAGGATATTCATCGCATAGTTTGTGAAGCCCGCCGTCATAGGCGCCACGGCAAAAACAACTGCTGCGGTTTCTTCGCCGACCTTTACCGGCTCCGCCGCGACAAGCTGCTTTTTCATATAGACGCCGTTTAAGGTGGTCTTTGCAAAATAGTCGCCCTTTTTCGCCTCGTCGATTACCTCCTGAGGTATTGTGTAGCCGCCGTGCAGACTGCATCTGCCGTTGTTTGAGATACTGTAATTCTGTGTTATGACGTCCTTGCACAATATTATGTTGCCCGAGGTATCGGTTATGTAAATATCAGCCGAGATAGCGTCCGAAATCATCGAGAGGTTACTGCATATCATCGCTATCGAGCCGGAGGCATCGGTTTGAATTCTTGATGAGAGAACAGATGAGGTAGTGTTCGCTATGTTTTTTGCGTTAGAGGAGAGAAGCTGTTCTTTTTGACTTGACCAGTAATTCGAGAGGAACACGCCGAGCGTTACTCCCAAAAGCAAAAAGCATATGAGTACCATTGCCACAAATACCGACAGAAATTTAGTGAACAGTGACTGATGACTGAATTTGCGGTAGGTGCGGTGCAATACCGTTTTAAAACGCGCCTTTACGCTCTGCTGCATTCTTATCAGTCCTTAGTTTCAAATTTATAGCCTACGCTCCAAACGGTTTTCAATTCCCATTTGTCGGAAACGCCCTCAAGCTTTTCGCGAAGACGCTTTATGTGAACGTCTACCGTTCTTGAGTCGCCGTAGTAGTCAAACCCCCATACCTCGTCAAGAAGCTGGTCGCGTGTAAATACACGGTTGGGATTTGAGGCGAGATGATATATAAGCTCGAGCTCTTTCGGAGGAGTGTCTACGGATACTCCGTTGACCTTCATCTCGTAATTTGTAAGGTTTATCGAGAGCTTGTCGTAATTTACCTCTTTGACGTCGCTTGTGTCGGAAGCGGGAGCGGTGCGGCGAAGTACGGCTTTTATTCTTGCCACAACCTCTTTTGTGTCAAAGGGCTTTGTAACATAGTCGTCCGCGCCGAGCTCAAGACCCAGAACCTTGTCAAAGGTCTCGCCCTTGGCGGTGAGCATAATTATCGGCTTGTCCGAGAATTTTCTGATTTCACGGCATACCTGCCAGCCGTCAAGCTTCGGTATCATTATGTCGAGCAGCGTGAGGTCGGGATTTTCCTGCTTGAATGCATTTATTGCCGACACACCGTCGTTAACTATTTTTACGACGTAGCCCTCTTTTTCGAGATAGAGCCTTAAAAGCTCGCAGATATTGGTGTCGTCATCGACGACGAGTATTTTTTCGTTTGGCATAAAATACCACCCTTTCGAACCTCTTATAATCAGAAATTATAAAGTACATTTAAAAATAATATGTGAACAAATTCGTAAGAAATTTAAAATAAAAGGGACTATAAAAAACAAATTTCTTTATAGCCCGATTTTATGATTATTTAAGCGACGACAGAAGTCCGCCTTTTTTGATTATATCCTGTATGAACGGCGGAAACGGCTCTGCCCGGTAGCTTTTGCCCGTGGTGTTGTCGGTTATTACGCCACTGTCAAAATCTACCGAAACCTCGTCGCCCTGCTCGATTTCGTCGCCTGCCTCCGGACATTCGAGAATCGGCAGACCTATGTTGAGCGCATTTCTGTAAAAAATTCTTGCGAAGTTTTTGGCGATTACGCAAGAAACACCCGCCGCCTTTATGGCAAGCGGAGCATGCTCTCTTGAGGAGCCACAGCCGAAGTTTACGCCGGCAACTATTATGTCGCCCTCTTTTACGTTATTTACAAATTCCTTGTCTATATCCTCCATACAATGAGCCGCAAGGTCCTTAGGGTCGGAGGAGTTGAGATATCTTGCCGGAATTATGACGTCCGTATCCACATGGTCGCCGTATTTATGAACTTTGCCCTGTATCTTCATATAAATCGTTCCTTTCTTACCTGAGCTGCGAGGGTGAGCATATATAGCCCGTAACGGCACTTGCCGCCGCTACGAAGGGGCTCGCGAGATAAACCTCGCTCTCCGGGTGTCCCATTCGGCCCACAAAGTTGCGGTTTGTGGTGGAAACGGCTCTTTCACCCTTTGCGAGTATGCCCATATGACCGCCGAGACACGGACCGCAGGTCGGGGTTGATACAACCGCGCCCGCTTCTACAAATATTTCGGTAAGGCCCTCTTTAATGCACTGCAGATAAACCTTTTGTGTTGCCGGAATTACTATAACGCGAACGCCGTCCTTTACCTTTCTGCCCTTTAAGACGGAGGCGGCAGCGCGCATATCCTCTATTCTTCCGTTTGTGCAGGAGCCTATAACTACCTGATCTATGTCGATTTTTTCAATTTCGTCAACGGTGTGAGTGTTTTCGGGAAGATGCGGAAAAGCAACCGTGGGTTTCAGATTATTTAAGTCTATCTCTATTGTCTCGTCATACTCGGCGTCCTCGTCTGCCTCGAATATACGAGGCTGTCTGTCGGTCCTGCCGCTTATGTATTTGAGCGTCTTGTCGTCTACCGGGAAAATTCCGTTTTTGGCGCCGCATTCTATTGCCATATTCGCTATGCAGAAGCGGTCGTCCATTGAGAGTGCGCCTACACCGTCACCCGTGAATTCAAGCGAACGGTATCTTGCTCCGTCAACGCCTATTTTACCGATAAGGTGAAGTATTACATCCTTGCCGCTGACAAATTCGGGCAAGGTGCCTTTTAGTACAACCTTAATTGCGGACGGAACCTTAAACCAAGCCTTGCCGGAGATCATACCGGCAGCCATATCGGTTGAGCCCACACCCGTAGAGAACGCGCCGAGTGCGCCGTATGTGCAGGTGTGTGAGTCGGCGCCTATAACGGCATCGCCGGAAATAACGAGACCGCTCTCGGGAAGAAGCGCGTGCTCTATACCCATTTTTCCCACGTCAAAGAAATTTTTGATTCCCTTTTCCTTTGCGAAAAGACGAACCTGTTTGACATTTTCGGCGGATTTAATATCCTTGTTGGGGGTAAAATGGTCCATAACAAGTGCTATTTTGTCCGTTGAAAATACGTCCTTAAAGCCCTTTTTTGCCATCTCGTTTATGGCAACGGGCGAGGTTACGTCGTTGCCGAGCACGAGGTCGAGCTTTGCTTCTATGAGCTGACCTGCCGTAACCGACTGAAGGCCGGCGTGCGCCGCGAGTATTTTTTGGGTCATTGTCATTGACATTCTGTTATTCCTCGATTCCTTTTATGTTTGTATCGCCGCTCTCAAGCGCGGTAAGACCGGAGCGTGAAAGCTCGATTATTCCGTGCTTTGTCATTTTGCCTATGAATTTGTCGATAAGCGACGGCAGACCCGTAAGCTCGGCAGTTATTGTTGTGTGGCCTATATCCTTTACCTTTGCGCCGAAGCCGTTGATTGTTTTAAGCACGGCTGTGCGCTGGCTGTTTGTGGCGTGAACCTTTATAAGCAAGAGCTCGGAGGATACAAGGCGCGATTCATTGAGCTTTACCACCTTTATTACGTCCTCAAGCTTTGAGAGCTGACGCTCAACCTGCAAAAATTTGTGCGGCTCAACGTCTGATACTATTGTTATTCTTGAATATACGGGATTTTCCGTTTCGGCTACGGTAAGGCTTATTACGTTGTAGCCGCGTCTCGCAAAAAGACTTGCGACGCGCAAAAGCACGCCCGTGCGGTTATATACGAGAGCCGAGAGGAATATTCTCTCAAGACTGTTTGCATTATTTTCTTCTGCCATTTTTGTTTTCCTTTCCTTTGCGGCTTATTCGGCTGAAAAACGATACACCGTGTCAGATACGAACGGATGGTTTTCGTCAAACAGATTTTGTATGAAATCGGGGTTGTTTAAAGCGTTCGGGTAGTACTGCGTTTCAAGGCAGAAACCGGAGCGGTGAGTGAGGGGAAACTTACCTTTACCGATTTGCGAGCCGTCCATATAGTTGCCTATGTAAAACTGGACTCCGGGAAGGTCGGTATAGCACGTCATTTTCCTGCCGCTTTCGGGGTCGTAAACCATTGCGAATTCGCGCAGAGCACCCGTGTAATTTTCGAGGCAGAAGTTGTGGTCGTAGCCCCTGCCTATTATAAGCTGCTCGTCGGGAGACGATACGTCTCTGCCTATCTTTTTCGGTATTCTGAAGTCAAACGGTGTGTTTTCAACGCTTCTGATTTCGCCTGTCGGGATGCTGTCTTCGTTCATCGGCGTAAAGTATTTTGCAAAAATCTGCATTTCGTGAGAGAGGATGTTGCCGGAAGCGTATCCGCCGAGGTTAAAGTATGAGTGGTTTGTGACGTTTATCGGAGTCTTGCCGTCGGGTCTGCAGTCATAGTGTATTTTGACCTCGTTTTTGTCGGTAAACGTGAAGGTGACTTCATTTTGAAGGTTTGACGGGAAGCCCTCGTTGCCGTCGGCGCTGAAATATGAAAATTTAACGCTGTCGTCGCCGAGTATTTCATAATTCCAAACGGCGTTTTCGTATTCGTGATTACCGTGAAGGGTGAATTTACCGTCGATGTTTTTTGTTATCCGGTAATTTTTGCCGTCTATGGTAATGCCGTTTCCGGAAATTCGGTTTGCGACTCTTCCGACGGTGCGACCCTGCGAATCCGTACAGCTCAGCTGACCCTCCATGGTGTCAAAGCCGACAAGTACATCGGCAAAGTCTCCGTTTCTGTCGGGAACCGATATTTTATTGAGCGTAGCGCCGTAATTCAGCAGTTCGATTTCAGCTCCGCTTTCGTTTTTTATTGTGAATGAAAAGACTTCTTTTCCGTCGGCGGTTTTGCCGTAGAGAGATTTGGTCATTTTCAAAGCTACCACCCCATTTTTAGCATTTTAATAAGTATAATATCCGTGCGCGCCGTTGTCAAGAAAGACGAAAAAACTTGCAAGAGCGAAAATAATGCTGACCGGAAAACAAAAGTATTTTTATTGACTTTTCGGCGTTTTAAATGTATTCTTAACATATATTATGTATTTGAAGGGAGTGTGCCGATTGGAGCAATTTTTAACTCAGTTTGAATTCCTGTCGCGATATGCTTTGGCTTTTCTTGCGCTTATAATACTTCTCCGGTGCATTTTTTCCCTTTTCAGGCTCAGACCGCGCCGCGAGATTATGGCAACGCTGATAAATCTTGCCGACGACAGCGAAATCGAGATACGAAATTGGGAAACCTCGATAGGCCGTTCGCGCTCGTGCGATATATCGCTCAGAAAGTACGGCACGGTATCGCGTTTTCACGCCGTTCTGGCTCTCAGAAAAGACGGCTGGTATGTCTTTGATACCGAGTCGAAAACCGGAGTTTACGTAAACGGCGAGCAGATAAAAAAATCAGCCAAGATAATCGACGGCGACACCGTCTCGTTCGGAAACGCGGTTATGAAGTTCACCTCAAACGGCTACGGCGTTGAGAGTGAGGAGGCTGAGGACGGTAAAAAGGTTGACTTCACAAACGCCACAAGGCTTGTAAATCTTGCCGACAACAGCGCGTTCTATTTAAACGGCACGTGCCTTATAGGGCGTGACAGAACCTGTAATATATGCCTGCCGATGCAAAGCGTCTCGGGTGAGCACGCCGAGGTCTATCCCGCAAAGGACGGCTGGTATGTTGCGGACCTCAACTCCAAAAACGGCACGCTTTTAAACGGCGAAGAGGTTTTCGGCGCATTCCCGCTGTATGACGGCGACATTATTTCAATAGGCGATTACAGCTTCCTCTTCCGCGAATAAAGCGGAGAAGAGGCCATATTCAAAGAAACGGAGGACGCATCTTTGGCTCAGGAAAATGCTCGTAAAAAGCAAAAAAAGACGAGAACCAAAAAATACAGAAAGCCTGTAAACTGGCTGATTCTGCTTATAATTATGACTGTTTTTCAGCTCGTTTGCGCCGCTCAGATAAATATGAACAGTCCCGACATACCGCTGACTACATTATATATTGTATTCGGTGCATATATAGCTATCGAATGGGCGTATTTTATATTTTTCGGCGGATTTTTACACCGCAAGAGCTTTGAAATAGAGCTTATAGCGTTTTTTCTTACCGGCATAGGTCTTACGCTCACCACAAGCGTGTATCCCGACAAAGCGTTTGTTCAGCTTGCGGCGGTGATTATGGGTATTGCGGTATTTATAGTTATGCTTTGGGTGCTCAGCGATATAGAAAGAGTTGTAAAGCTGCGTATGCCGGTGGCGATAGCTTCCGTTATCGTACTTGTTGCCACAAGGCTTTTGGCGCACAATATAAACGGTGCATACAACTGGATAAGGATAGGCGGCGTTTCAATACAGCCGTCGGAAATAGTGAAGATAGGCTTTGTCTTTGTAGGTGCGGCTACGCTCGAATACCTGCAATCAACGAGAAGCCTTACAAAATATCTTGTGTTTGCGCTTTCCTGTATAGGCTGTCTGTTCCTTATGAAGGACTTCGGTACGGCTCTTATATTTTTCTTTACATTCTTAATAATGGCATTCCTGCGCTCGGGAGATATAAAGACCATATTTCTTGTATGCGCGGCAGCTCTCGGCGGCGGCGGTCTTGTGCTTACGTTTAAGCCGTATGTCGCAAAACGCTTTGAAACATATCGCCATGTTTGGGAGTATGCAAACGACCGCGGCTATCAGCAGGCGAGACTTCTCATATATTCCGTCAGCGGCGGACTTTTCGGACTCGGAATAGGAAACGGCAAGCTGAGAGATGTATACGCAGCCACAGAGGACTTGGCGTTCGGAATGGTATGTGAGGAATTCGGAATTATTATCGCATTTGCTGTGCTTTTGACCTTTGTCGCCCTCGTGGTTTACAGTATACGCTATGCTGTGGCGGCTCGCTCGTCTTTTTACGCTATTGCTGCGTGCGCTGCGTCGGGCCTTCTTCTTTTCCAAGCGGCTCTGCACGTGTTCGGCGTTACCGATCTTCTTCCGTGGACGGGCGTTACGCTGCCGTTTATCAGCCGAGGCGGCTCGAGTATGATGTGCTGCTGGGGACTTGTGGCATTTATAAAGGCCATTGATGTCAAGACGTACAAACGGTACGATAAGGTAGCGGTGGCAAAGTCTTAAATTAAATCTGCCGAAAGGGAGTGTGAAACAATGAAAACCATGTCAAAAAGAGCCTGGGTGCTCTATGTGTTTATAGCAGCATTTTTAGCAGGGCTCATTGTGTTGTTTTACACATTTTACACGAACGCCGATTCGTGGGCTATGAAAAAGGCGAACAGGCACCTGTATTCATCAGGTACGCTGTCGGTTGCGGGCAGCATTAAGGATGAAACCGGAGCGGTGCTTGCGGAAACAAAGGACGGTAAGCGCGTTTATAGCAGCGATAAAACCGTAAGAACCGCAACCATGCACACGGTAGGCGACTCTGAGGGCTATATAGCGACGGGCGTTCAGACATCGTATAAGGATGTCATAACCGGCTATAATTTCGTTGACGGCATATATAACCTGAAAAAATACGGTAAGGGCAACGACGTAAATCTCACAATAAACGCGCAGCTCTGTGCGGCGGCATACAGCGCCCTCGGAAGCAACAAAGGCACGGTCGGCGTTTATAATTACAAAACCGGTCAGCTTTTATGCGTTGTATCAAGCCCGTCTTACGATATTGCAAACAAGCCCGTCTCAAGTATAAATAACGATAAGACAGGTGCTTACGAGGGTGTTTATTTAAACAGGTTTTTCTCCGGCGTTTATACTCCCGGCTCGACATTTAAAATGATAACCTCGATTTGTGCCATTGAAAATTTGCCGGATATAGATTCGCAAAAATTCAAATGCACGGGCGAATACAAGGTCGGCGGCAGCTCGGTTAAGTGCCTCGGGGTTCACGGAACCGTGAATTTCGAAAAGGCTCTCAATGTGTCCTGTAACAGCGCATTTGCGCAGATTGCGATAGAACTCGGACCCGATAAGCTTATGGCCACGGCAAAGGAGCTTGGGCTCGGCAATCAGATGTATGTAGGCAATATAAGACTCGCAAAAAGTTCGTTCAACGTGACCGGTGCGTCGGACCTCGACGTGGGCTGGGCAGGTATAGGTCAGTACACCACTCGCATAAATCCGTGCCAGATGTTAACTATTGCAGGCGCGGTGGCTAACGGCGGCTCATCCGTGCCGCCATATCTTGTCGGCAAAATAACCTCGCAGACCGGAAAAACGATTTATGAAGCAAAGCCCGGCACGGCAACTCAGCTTATTTCCTCGGATACCGCATCAAAGATGAACGATATGCTTCGCTCAAATGTCAAGAATTATTACAGCGACGGTAAGTTCCCCAACCTTAAAATGTGCGGTAAGACCGGAACGGCGGAAGTAAGCTCGGAAACCGGCGGTGCAAAGCCTCACGCCTGGTTTGTCGGATATTCACAGCGCGAGGATCTCCCGCTTGCGATAGTGGTTGTTGTCGAAAACGGCGGCGGAGGCTCATCTGTGGCAATTCCCGTTGCCAATAAGACTATGCAAAAGGCTCTTTCCTTATATGCAAAATAAAAATTTTTCCGCATACGACAGCAAAGCTCGTGTGCGGAATTTTTAAAGGTGATAAAATGAAATTTTACTTTCCGGAAAACTACGGCGCTCTCGGCGACGGAAAAAACGACGATTCACGCGCTTTACAGTCCGCTATTGACGAGGCCGAAAAAAACGGCGGCGGAACGGTTGTGCTTGAGAGCGGAAAAACGTATTATTCAAGCTCGGTCATAATGAAGAAAAACGTTGAGTTGCATTTGCAAAAAGGCTCGGTTTTAAAGGCAACCTCAGACATAAACGGATACTTTCGTCCCTGCGATTTTATAAACGATGAGACAAATACCCTTATAGGCAATCCCGTTACGGGTAAGCCGTCGTTTGCCTTTATATATGCGTATAAGGCGGACAATGCCGCAATAACCGGAGGCGGAAAAATCGACGCAAACGGCCACAGCTTTGTAAAGAGAAAAGACAAATACTATGTCACCGGCGACTTTTATCCGCGTCCCACGGTTATGTATTTTGAGGCTTGCAACCATATTGTGTTTGAGGATTTTACTGTGGTCGATGCACCGTTTTGGACGCTTCATCCGGCAGGCTGTGACGATGTTTTAATATCAAAAATTCACATATTAAACGACCTCGATGTTGCAAATTCGGACGGCATAGATCCCGACCACTGCAACAACGTGCGTATTTGCGACTGCCACGTAGAGTGCGCCGACGACTGCATCTGCCTTAAAACTTCAAAAGGCAATTCCGAATACGGACCGTGCGAAAACATACTGATAACGGGCTGCACGCTGATTTCAACCTCGGCGGCGATAAAAATAGGCACGGAGGGCGTCGGCGATTTCAGAAACATAATAGTTTCAAACTGTGTCATTTCGCGCAGTAACCGCGGCCTTTCAATTCAGATACGCGACGGCGGCAATGTCGAAAATGTCAAATATTCCGACATTATAATAGGTACGCGCCGCTTTTGCCCCGATTGGTGGGGGACTGCCGAGCCGATAGTCATAACCGCGTTTGACCGCGACGAAAACACAAGGGCAGGCCATATCAAAAACATATCTTACCGCAACATAACCTGCGTCGGCGAAAACGGAGTTATGATATGCGGCACGGCGGAAAACAAAATTGAAAACGTAGTTTTCTCGGACGTTGACGTAACTCTCTCAAAAACGTCAAAGTGGGACTGCGGTCTTTACGATATGCGCCCGGGGCTTAATAAAGAGGTTGAAAAGCATAAAAATGCCGGCTTTTATCTTCGCTTTGCCGATAACGTTACGCTTCGCAACACAAGCGTGAAGTGGGGAAATGTCTGCCCCGAATATTCGGCTGCTCTCGAAGAGGAAAGCTGTGTAGGCACCGTACTTGAAAATTTCACGGGTGATAACGCCTGAAGGCTTTGAGAATGCGGCTGCTTGTTCGAGCGTGAAATTCCCTTTTAAACGGCTTCTTGTACGTACGTTTATACGCATTTTACTTAAAAATATTTGACATAGCGCGTATAAAATGGTACAATTCAACAATGGAGTTAAGCTCTCGCCTGCTTCGGCAAGCGAGAATAGAAAGGGAGTATACTGTAATGAAAAAGGCGTTAAATAAAAAAGTGCTTTCCGTACTGATTGCGGCTGTTATTTTACTTGTTACCGCATTTCCCGTGCTTGCGGCGGATCCGTTTAAGCTCACTTCTTCGGCTGAAGCAAAGGATTCGGTTGTCACCGTAAAAATTTACCTTCCGCAAAATACGGAACTCGGGACGCTTTCGTTTACACTTAAATACGATACAAAATTGCTCACGTATGTTTCCGCCGAGTATTCGAGCGGAGACGTCAGTGCCACAAATTCAAGCACGGCAGGCGAGGTTAAAATAAACGCCGTTTGGAAAAACACCGCACCGCTCGGCGGCGAGGTTGCCGCCATAACCTTTAAGGTGAACGACGGAGCGACCGGCAAAACCGACTTCCCGATAAATGTCGATTTCTCAACCGATGCCAATAATCAGCACATTGATTTGTCGGCCGTAAGCACTTCGATTGACTTATCCGAAGCAGCTTTGATGCCGGCGGCAACCGATGAAACCGTCTCATCGGAGGGCAAAACGGTAAAGGCCGGAAAAATTCCTAAGACCTCGGGAAAGTATGCTGCGATAGGTTCGGCGG
>HF993133.1:0-5118 GCA_000432435.1 Eubacterium sp. CAG:180 | reverse complement strand
AGGCTGCCGTTTTGTGCGTTGCCGCGGCGGCTGTTGCGATTACGGTAAAACGCAAGAGAAAATAAAAAACAATGATGAAAGCGGAGCTGTAACAATGTGCTTACAGCTCCTTTTTATGCGATTTGATATGTGTCCGAAAACACACTTAAAATTCCGCTTTTCGTTGACATAATGCACAGTGTAATATATAATATCTATTGTATGTTTAATAAGTTGCCCGTTTAGCATTTTTTATATTCGGGCACGTAATTTTTAAGGAGGAAACTCTAATGGTAAAAGCAATTGTCGGCGCCAACTGGGGCGACGAGGGCAAAGGTAAAATTACGGATATGTTTGCGAGTGAAGCAGATATAGTTGTTCGTTTTCAGGGTGGTGCAAATGCAGGGCACACCATTATAAACGAACACGGCAGATTTGCATTGCATCTTATGCCCAGCGGTATTTGCTACGACAATGTTACCTGTGTCATCGGCAACGGCGTCGCTCTTGATATAAACAAGTTCTGCTCGGAACTTGAGGATGTGAAAAAGGCAGGCGTAAATCCGAAGCTTCTCGTGTCAGACCGTGCTCAGATACTTATGCCGTATCATATTCTTCTCGATACCTATGAAGAGGAGAGACTCGGCAAAAACGCGTTCGGCTCCACAAAGAGCGGTATTGCTCCGTTCTTCAGCGACAAGTACGCAAAAATAGGCATCCAGTGCAACGAGCTGTTTGACGACGAAATGTTAAAGGCAAAGCTTCACAATATAGTGACTCTCAAAAATCTCATTCTTGAGCACGTTTATCATAAGCCGCTTCTCGATGAAGATGAGCTTTACAACACCTGTATGGAATATAAGAAAAAGATAGCTCCGTACATCTGCGATACGCACGCATTTATACGTGACGCCTTAAAGCAGGGCAAAAACATCCTCCTCGAGGGTCAGCTCGGCACGCTTAAGGATCCCGATTTCGGTATATATCCCATGGTTACATCGTCCTCAACCTTGGCGGGCTACGGTGCTGTCGGAGCCGGAATTCCTCCGTATCTCATAAGCGAAGTAGTAGCCGTTACCAAGGCGTATTCTTCTGCGGTAGGTGCAGGTGAATTTGTTTCGGAGATTCTTGACGAGGACGAGGCTCAGGAGCTCAGAATTCACGGCGGCGATAAAGGCGAATTCGGCGCTACCACCGGTAGACCGAGAAGAATCGGTTGGTTTGACTGCGTTGCGACACGTTACGGCGTTGAGTGCCAGGGTGCCACAAAGATTGCCATGACCGCTCTTGACTGTCTTTCGTATCTTGACGAAATCAAGGTTTGCACAGCTTATAAAATAGGTGATGACATCACAAAGGATTTCCCGAACACCTCGCTTCTTAAAAAGGCAAAGCCGGTATTTACCACATTAAAGGGCTGGCATTGCAATATAAAGGGCATTCGCAATTTCTCGGAGCTTCCGCGTGAGGCACAGGAATACGTTGAATTCATCGAAAAGGAACTCGGCCACAAGATAAATATGGTATCTAACGGACCTGAGAGAGAAGCTATAATTTACAGATAATTAAGAGGATATTATGGAGAAAATACTTGTACTCGATTTCGGCGGTCAGTATAATCAGCTGATTGCGCGGCGTGTACGCGACAACAATGTCTATGCGGAAATACTGCCGTATACCGCACCGCTCAGCGAAATCAAAGAGGGCAATTACAAAGGTATTATTTTTACCGGCGGACCTAACTCCGTGTTTGATATGAGTTCGCCGCACTACACAAAAGAGATTTTGGAGCTCGGAATACCCGTACTCGGCATATGCTACGGCTGTCAGCTTATTTCGTGGATGGTCGGCGGCAATGTTGAGACCGCGGAACAGTCCGAATACGGCAAAATCGACCTTACGGTTACAAAAAAACAGTCTGAAATTTTTGCCGACGTCGATGAAACGAGCGTAGTTTGGATGAGCCATACGGACAGAGTTAAAGTGATGCCGTCAGGTTTTGAAATAACCGCAAAAACGGAAGCCTGCCCGATAGCAGCTTATGAAAACGAAGAAAAGAAAATATACGGCGTGCAGTTCCACCCCGAGGTAACTCACACGCAGTTCGGATTTAAAATTCTTCACAATTTTCTGTATAATGTTTGCGGCTGTCACGGCGACTGGAAGATGGACAGCTTTATTGACGATACCGTAAAGAGCCTTCGCGAAAAAATCGGAGACAAAAAGGTTATTCTCGGCCTTTCGGGCGGTGTCGATTCCTCGGTCGCGGCGGGACTTCTCTCTCGCGCCGTCGGCAAACAGCTCACCTGCGTTTTTGTTGACCAAGGACTTATGCGTAAGAACGAGGGCGATTTCGTCGAAAAGACATTCACTTCGCTGTTCGATATGAATTTCGTGCGCGTAAACTGTCAGGACCATTTTATAAATGCTCTTAAAGGAGTATCCGACCCGGAGCAGAAGAGAAAAATCATAGGCACGGAATTTTACAAGGTGTTCTGGGATGAGATAAGAAAACAGGCCGAGAAGGGATTTTTTGCACAGGGCACCATATACCCCGACTGCATAGAGTCCGGCAAGGGCGATGCCGATAAAATCAAGACGCATCACAATAAGGTCAAAATGCCCGACGACGTTGAATTCATCGACGTTATTGAGCCTCTTTCAAGCCTGTTTAAGGATGAGGTCAGAGCTGTAGGCGAAAAGCTCGGAATTCCACACGAGCTTGTCTGGCGTCAGCCGTTCCCGGGACCCGGTCTCGGTGTCAGAATTATCGGCGAGATAACAAAGGAAAAGATTGAAGTTCTCCAAAATGCCGATTGGGTGCTGCGCGATGAAATGGCGAAGAACGGTTATGAAAAAAACCTCGCACAGTTCTTCTGTGTGCTTCCGGGAGTCAATACGGTAGGCGTTATGGGAGATCACCGCACATACGATAACCTTGTGGCAATCCGCGCCGTAACAACCGATGACTTTATGACAGCCGATTGGGCGAAGATACCGTACGATATTCTCGCCAAGGTTTCAAATCGTATCACAAACGAGGTAAAACACGTAAACCGCGTAGTTTACGATATAACCTCCAAACCCCCCGGCACCGTCGAGTGGGAATGAGCGTCAAAACGGCGCAAACCCGCATGAATACAGGGTTTTTGACCTGTCACTTTGCCTTGTGATACTGGTTTGATACTATTCGTTTCAACCCGGTCACACAAGAGAATGATTGCAAAGGGCAAGCAAACCGCCCTGCTGAACGACAAATTCGGCAGGGCGGTTTTGCTTGCCCTATTTTTCTTTTCTCCAAGGAACATAATTGTCAAACCGTTTGCTGTCATCACAAGTAAGCGGCCAGTTGATTTTCCATTCAAAGTATTCTTCCCTGGTAATCTCCCCGGCGTGTAGCTCCTGCTGGCGCAAAAGCCATTCCCTCATAAACTCGTCCACAAGGCCATAGTTGAAGTAGATACCCACGGGAGGTTGAGCGGGCCAGTCGTCCGTGTCGTTGTATCGGACGGCGGTATCATCGGAGGCCCCTATCTTGCCGGGATTGCAGACAAGCTGAAACAGACGGATGGAGCCGGGGCTGTCCTCGTCCAGCCAGAAGAACGTCCGCATGAAGTCCTCGGCACAGCCAGGTTGAACCGTATAGAAGTTCTGGCGGTCTACCCGCAGGGCCTGGGCAATCTTGTCCAGCAGCTCCCTCTTGGGCACACGGTAATTCGTTTCGTACTGGGCAATACGGTTATCCGCTCCCTTTTCCTCAAAGCCGATAGCCAGCCCCAATTCCTTTTGCGTCATACCCCGAAATGTGCGGATTTTCTTGATTTTTTCTCCTACTGTCATATGTTCCACCGCCTTTGAAAATAGTATAGCGCAAATAAGCGAAATATGCAAGAAGAAAATTAACATAATTGCGAAATAAACTCTTGACATTAACAACCATGCGAATGTATAATAAGGATGTCGGCATTAACAATTTTGCGAACCAACAATAAGGAGGTGTTGTATTTGAGCAAAGAGCTGTTTGTACGGGCCGAGGAAGTAGCCGGGGCGCTGGGTATCTCCAAGCCCTACGCCTACAAGCTGGTGCGGGAGATGAACGAGGAGCTGAAGCAGAAAGGTTTCCTTACCATCCCCGGACGGGTGAGCAGGCGCTACTTCGAGGAAAAGTTCTATGGACTGCGGGAAAATCAGTAAGGAGGGAAGAAAATGCCAGCGTACAAAGACAAGGCCAAGGGAACATGGTATGCGTCCTTTTACTTTGAGAACTGGACGGGCAAAAAGGAAAAGAAGATGAAGCGGGGCTTCAAGACCAAGCGGGAGGCGCTGGAGTGGGAACGGACGTTCCTGCAACAGCAGACCGCCGACCTGGATATGACCTTTGAGAGCTTCGTGGCGCTCTACGCCGCAGACATGAAAGGCCGTATCAAGGCGAACACCTGGGGAACGAAAGAGCATATCCTCTACAAGAAGCTGGTGCCCTACTTTGGAAAGCGGAAAATGAGCGAAATCCACTCCAAAGAGGTCATGGCGTGGCAGAGTGAAATGCTGAACTACCGGGACAAGAACGGCAAGCCCTACTCCCCCGTGTATCTGAAAACGCTTCACAATCAGTTGAGCGCCGTTTTCAATCATGCGGTGAAGCACTACAATCTGAAAGTCAACCCCGCCGCCCAGGTGGGCAACATGGGCAAGGCCAAGGGCCGGGAAATGCTGTTCTGGACAAAAGCGGAGTATCTGAAATTCGCTGACGCTATGATGGACAAGCCCCTCTCCTACTATGCCTTTGAAATGCTCTACTGGTGCGGTATTCGGGAGGGGGAGCTGCTGGCCCTCACCCCTGGGGACTTCGACTTTGAGAAGCAGACGGTTTCTATCTCGAAATCCTACCAGCGTATCAAGGGCCAGGACGTTATCACCGACCCCAAGACGGCCAAGAGCAACCGGGTCATTCAAATGCCCGCTTTCCTCTGTGAAGAAATGGAGGACTACATCAAGAGCCTATACGCCGTGGAGCCGACAGACCGCATTTTTGCGGTAACGAAATCCTATCTTCACCGGGAGATGGACAGGGGGGCGAAAGAGGCAGGGGTCAAGCGGATCAGGATTCACGATTTGAGACACCCGTATGTCAAGCACACG
>HF993132.1:130559-163741 GCA_000432435.1 Eubacterium sp. CAG:180 | reverse complement strand
TAACTGAACGCTACATCTTTATTATTTTTTGCGCTTGCCGAAATCACAAATGAAGATATTATTGAAGTTAAAAGCATCATTAAGACTATCAATTTTTTTATTTTCATAACATTCCCTCTCTTTATGTTTTATTATTCTTTTTGAAATAACAATCAATAAAACATCGGAATCACCCCAAACATTTTGGAACACCGAATAAAAAACGGCTTGACTTACACATCGGCTCTGATTCTCCGAAACTGATAAGCTTGTGTATACTACGGTCGGCAATATAAGAAGCGCTAAAAACGCAAAGAATAATATAAATATTCTTCTTGCGAATCTTTTCCTTTTAAATGTTGCTTACATAATATACAACAATCCAAAACTGGGGTTATGTTACAAAATTTTCAATTTTTTTCAATAATATGGTAAGGAGCAGTCATTATGTAATCTTCGGCATCTGCCGTGCCGTATACTTTAAACCAATATTCACCGTCTGTCCACACAAGGCACGCAAAATTCTCACCTGTGTAATAAAAGGCCTCATACCCGTTTATTTCCAACTTTTTGCAATTAAACTTATTATCAATACTGAAACTCAAACTCAAAAGATTTTGACTGAATTCTAATATACTGCCGTTTGCATTTTTCCAAACGGTCATATTATCGTGTTCGTTTTCCTCATATGAGTAAAGAGCATATCCCTCCGGAATATCTGTTATAATATAATTTTTTTCAATTGTTTTATGGGTTGGAATATAACTTTCACTTACTTTTATTTCCGTTGTTTCTCCGAATTTGTTCATTATAAAATTAACAATCGGCTCTCTTGTAGCCGAAACGCTCATAAGACCGGAAAACACCGCAATTAAAGCTATAATTGCGGCAAGCAAGCCTCTTCTGACGGTTCTGCGTGTTGACAGCCGAATGTGATTATTTTTTCTTATCAGCTTATTCATTGAGTTTTCAAATTTTTCCGAAAACTCCCATTCTATTTCATCCTCGCCTTTAAGCTTTGAAATTTCTTTGTTTTCGGCTTCAATCAGCGCCTGCACAAATAATTTCTTGACATTATCCAATTTAATCCCTCAAATCATCGTCTAATATTTCAAGCAATTTTTTCTTGCCTCTTATCAGTTTTTGCTGAACGGCAGAGGGCTTCTCCCCCAATAAATCGGCAATATCCTTTATCTTCATATCACAGACGAAATGATAATACATAACGTCTCTGTATGTTTCATTGAGCAACTCAACAGCGTTTACAATTTCCTTGTAGCTTTCTGTAAGGCTCATTTTTTCAAAGAAACGTTCATCCGTCAGATTTCCGATATCGCCTGTAAAAATATGCTCGCACGCTCGTTTATTTTTATTAAAAAGATTTATTGCATTATTTTTGGCTGCCGTAATAACATACGCCGATGTCTTTTTAGACCTCGGGTCATCAATGGCTTTCATATTTTTAGCAATTCTGATAAACGTCTCATGCACTGCATCCTCAGCGTCTTCACTGTTATGAAGAATCGAATAAGCAACCGAAACCATTCTTTTTCTGTATTCGTGATATATTATTTCAAATTTTTCTCTGTCATCCTCACTGTCTATGAATGACATATACATCGCTATCATATTTTCACCTATTATATATAACAATCCGATTTTGCATTTACATAACAAAATATCTCATATTTTTTTAGCATTTATTTTTTGCCGTGTCAAGAAAAAGTGCAAAAATGTTTAATTAACGTGCATAACTATAGAAAATGCCGCGTTTACGAGGTCTTAATACTTTCGGGCACAAAAAAAGAAGCACTCAAAATGAGTGCTTCCTTGTGGACGTAATTAAAATTACTTGAGTTCAACCTTAGCGCCGACTTCTTCGAGCTTAGCCTTAGCTGCCTCAGCCTCGTCCTTAGAGATGCCTTCCTTAACAGCCTTGGGAGCACCGTCAACAAGAGCCTTAGCTTCGCCGAGTCCGAGACCGGTGAGCTCACGAACAACCTTGATAACCTTAATCTTGTTTGCGCCTACGTCAGCAAGAACAACGTCAAACTCTGTCTTCTCCTCAGCAGCGGCTGCTCCGCCTGCTGCAGGTGCTGCAACTGCAACTGCTGCAGCTGCCGATACGCCGAATTCTTCTTCAACGGCTTTAACGAGCTCTGAAAGCTCAAGAACTGAAAGAGCTTTGAGCTCTTCGATCATAGCAGTAACTTTCTCTGATGCCATGGTAATTAACCTCCGATAAATTATAGTAATAAATTTTAAAATTATTCAGCAGCCGGTGCTTCTGCTTCTGCGGGAGCAGCGGTCTCTGCTGCGGGAGCCTCCTCGGCAGCTTCTTCTGCCGGAGCTTCACCGCTCTTATCAACAATAGCCTGAACAGCACGAGCAAAGGCTGCGATAGGCGCGTTGAATGCGCTGAGAACAGTAGCAAGCAAAACTTCTCTTGAAGGAAGCTTTGAGAGCTCGCTGAGTTTTTCCTCACCGATAACATCCTTATCAATGAAGCCGCTCTTCATCTTAAATGTCTTGATTTGCTCCTCGTATTTACCGAGAATTCTTGCAGCTGCAACGTAATCTTCCTTACTGGTTGCGATTGCGCTGGTACCCTCAAGTACGCTGTCCATACCCTCAAGACCTGTACCGTCAAGAGCCAAACGGATAAGTGTATTCTTAATAACGGTGTACTCAACACCCGCCTCACGAAGCTCTTTACGGAGCTTGGTGTCGTCGGCAACGCTGATACCCTCGTAATTAACGATTACACCTGCGCAGGAATTCTGTATTCTCTCCTTGAGAGCAGCTACCTGCTGTTTTTTGACTTCGAGAACTTTCTCACTTGGCAAACGAATTCACCTCCTAAAGATTATTGACGCTTGCGCTATGAGAATAAAGAAAAGGTCTTTTCCGCACAAAGACGAAAAAGACCGTAAACTTTTAAAAAGCTGATCTTCCTCGGCAGGCAACCACTTGGGTTTTACGCATTTTGCACCCGCTGTCTTCGGCAAGCGAATATTATACTAACACAGAGCCGCGGCTCTGTCAAGTATTTTGATTATTCGGCAACTACTGCGGTACCGAACTTGTTGGCGTTGATTTTAACGCCGGGGCCCATTGTTGTAGCAACAACGCAGGACTTAATATACTGACCCTTCATTGCGGCCGGCTTAGCCTTAACAATAGCATCCATAAGAGTGTTGAAGTTCTCACAGAGCTTATCTTTGCCGAATGAAGCCTTGCCAATGGGGCAATGGATGATGTTGTTTTTATCGAGTCTGTACTCGATTTTACCTGCCTTAGCCTCGGTAACAGCCTTTGCAACGTCGGGTGTTACTGTGCCGGCCTTGGGTGACGGCATAAGTCCGCGAGGACCGAGAACCTTACCTAAGCGGCCTACAAGACCCATCATATCGGGTGAAGCTATGCAGACGTCGAAGTCCATCATACCGCCCTGAACCTCTGCAACGAGGTCGGCGTCACCGACGAACTCAGCACCGGCAGCCTGTGCAGCCTTAGCGGCGTCGCCCTTAGCGAAAACGGCAACTCTTACCTTTTTGCCGGTTCCGTTCGGAAGAACGACAGCGCCTCTTACCTGCTGGTCGGCATGACGAGAGTCAACGCCGAGGCGAATGTGTGCTTCTATTGTTTCATCAAACTTCGCGGTAGCTGTCTTAACTGAAAGTTCAAGTGCTTCCGGAGCGTCATAAAGCTTTGTTCTGTCGATAAGCTTAGCGCTTTCGACGTATTTCTTACCGTGTTTCATAATCTAATTTTCCTCCCATTAAGTGGTTATCGGATCTTTCCTCCCACGGGGGAGATCAATCTACGACAGTTATGCCCATGGAACGAGCTGTACCGGCGATCATGCTCATAGCTGTTTCAACGGTAGCTGCGTTTAAATCGGGCATCTTCTGCTCAGCGATTTTTCTTACCTGATCTTTTGTTATCGATGCGACCTTAGTCTTATTCGGAACACCCGAACCGCTCTCAATGCCGCAAGCCTTTTTGATAAGGACTGCCGCGGGCGGAGTCTTAGTTACGAATGTGAATGAATGGTCTGCATAGACCGTGATAACGACGGGGATTATAAGACCTGCGTCGTTCTTTGTGCGTTCGTTAAATTCCTTTGTGAACGCCATAATGTTTACACCGTGCTGACCGAGTGCCGGACCAACAGGCGGAGCCGGCGTTGCTTTTCCGGCCGGGATCTGAAGCTTAATAAAGCCTATTACCTTTTGAGCCATTGTTTGCACCTCCAAAATTCGTGGTAGTGGCGGAATGAGCGCTCGACTCACCCCTCCCACAGCGCACCCTTAAGATACGCCATAAAAAGCGGATATACCGCTGATTACCTGTTTTAATTGTTTATTGCTTCAACCTGGTCGAGTTCAAGATCGACCGGGGTCTCTCTGCCGAGCATTGAAATAACGACTCTGACAGAATTGTTGTCGGTATCGACATTGTCAACAACGCCGATAACGCCTTCGAACGCGCCGTCGATTATGGAAACCATATCGCCCTTCTTGTAGTTGACCTCAACTACCTTCTTCTCAACGCCGAGAGCATAAATCTCATCGTCGGTGAGCGGAACGGGTTTTCCCTCAGGACCCACGAAGCCGGTAACGCCGCGCGTATTGCGTATTACGTACCAGGTGTCGTCGTTCATCTGAAGCTCGTCGGAGTCCTCGTCCTCATAGACGGCGACCTTAACAAGCACATAGCCCGGGAATATTTTGCGTTCTACTTCTTTTTTGGTTCCGTCGTCACGTATTTCGGTAACGGTTTCCGTGGGAACCTTTACTTCAAGAATCTGGTCATGAATTTTACGGTTCTCGACAACTGTTTCAATGTTTGACGCAACCTTGTTTTCATAACCCGAATAGGTATGAACTACATACCATTTGGAGATATCTGCCATATGCTACCTCCGTTATAAGCTGAAAAAGTTTGCTGTAATCGCACCAGCCGTCGCAGCCCCTGCTCCGCCGCCTGATTTGGAAGCGAGATTTATAAGAAGCTTAACGAGTTCGGAAAGTCCGGTGTCAATAAGCCATATAACGACTCCGATAATAACAACCGAAACTATAACTACAAGCGAGGACTTGAGTACGGTTTTTCTGTCGGGCCAAACGACCTTTTTGGACTCGCCGCGAAGTTCCTTAAAGAACTTCTTTATACTCCTGCCCATACGTACGAATACGTTAGGCTTCTTGTCCTTTACTTTTGCGGTTTTCGCAGGCTTTTCAGCCTTTTTGTCTTTCACTTGCTTTGCGGGTTTGGTATTTTCGGCAGAAACTTTTTTGTTTTCGTCAGCCATATTTTTACCTCCGCTTACTTAGTTTCCCTGTGGAGAGTATGCTTCTTGCAGAAGGGGCAATACTTATTCATCTCCAACCTGTCGGGTGAATTTTTCTTGTTCTTCATCGTGTTGTAGTTGCGCTGTTTGCATTCAGTGCAAGCTAATGTGATTTTGACTCTCATTTATTTCGGCACCTCCGTTATTGGCGGCTCACGGCCGCTTATGTTAGCCTACCTCGAAAAAAGCGGGCACAAAAAAAGAACCCTCTTTCAGAGGTACAGTTACTATATCACACTATGGGCTTTAAGTCAATAGTTTTTATTCAATTTGCGGCGACAGTGTCCGGCAAGTCGTGAATTTTGCGGTTTTTGTCAATTGTTCCGTCCGTCCTGCGAAAGAAGCCTATCTCCTCGCGATTCACGGAAACGGAAAAATATGTTTGACTTTTTATATACGCCGGATATATTATATATAGTATATAAAAAGCAAAAAATCAAGACGTGACAACAAGCAATGACAGACTGCCGCCGCGGCGGACAGTCGGAAAGGCGCAAATATCAAATGGAATTTATAAAAAAAATGTTCAAATGGTCGGCTTTGATTTTTTCCGCCGTCACCACTCTTTTCTGTATGTATGATGCCGTTAAGGAAAAGGACAAAATTTCTTCCGAACTGAAATAATGATTTTACATTCTGTTTAAGAGGTAGAAAATGTCTGTATGCATTATATATGCGAGCAAATACGGCTCCGCAAAAAAGGTTGCCGGGTTGATTGCCGAAAAACTCGGCGGATGCGATATTTTTAACATCGCAGAGGATAGCTTTGACCTGTCTAAATATAATTTCGTCATAATCGGCAGCGACATACGCATGGGAACGGTTGACAAGCTGATAACAAAGCTGCTCTTTCGGTTCATAAAGCCGCTTTCCGAGAGAAAATGCGCATATTTTTTAACCTGCATTTTTCCCGAAAACGGCGACGGTTATTTTAAGCGCAATATCCCCTCTCAGCTTTTAAGTGAAGCCGTTGCCGTCGCCGCAATAGGCGGCGAGCTTGACTTTAAAAGGCTGCGCGGAACAGACCGATTTGCCGCAAACATGATTTTAAAGGCCGAACGTGAAAAGGATGTTTACAAGACGTTTTCGCTCGACACCGACAAAATATCGGATTTTGTTGATAAACTGAAGCCGCAACTTTAAGTTGCGGCTTTTGCTACCGCTCCGCAACCTATATTTTCCGCTTTTTTCGTTTTGCAAAGCAGAATGTCTTGAAGTTAATAATTCATAAGCTAAAATGGAGACACAAACGAACGAGAGCTAAAGGAGGAAAAAATATGGCATATCTCGATAAGGTCAAGCTTGCCGATTACACAAGAAAAGAGGACTGGCTCAATTCAATATCACATATGGTAGGCGGCGGACTGTCGGTAGTGGCACTTTTGATGTGCTGCATAAAATCAATAATTCTTCGCAGATGGGATTATCTGCTTTTGAGCTTTATATACGGCATCACCATGATAGCTATGTATTCGTGCTCTTCGGTTTACCACGCATTGCGCCCTAACAACGGCAAAAAGGTAATGAGAATGATAGATCACTCGATGATATATCCGATGATTGCCGGCACAATAACGCCGTTTGCGCTGCTCGTAATCAAGCCGGTAAAGCCTGTTCTCGGCTGGGTGATTTTCGCTGTCGCATGGGTTGTTGTGGCGACAATGATACCGCTTACTCTTACGATTTTTGAAAAGACAAAGGGAATAGACGTTGTCATGTATCTCGCACTCGGCTGGCTGATAATAATCTCGATAAAAACCCTGTGGGAGGTTTTCAGCAGAACAGGAGTTATATTCTTGATTTCAGGCGGTATAGCATATACACTCGGAGTCATTCTCTACGGCATAGGCAGCAAAAAGCGCTATTTTCACACGGTTTTTCATTTCTTTATAATAATAGGCTCTGTTCTTCACTTTCTCGCTGTATATATGTATGTGCTTGTATAAGCGGGCAAGAAGCGAACCGAAAAGCAAAGTCGAGCGGTAAAGGCAAAGTCTTGGCTGCTCGACTTTTTTTATTCTTACAGTGCAATTTCATGTTAAAATAACCCCACGAAACAAAAACCAAATCAAAGATTTTGACCGTTTCGGAGAGCATTGAACAGTAAATTGCGGCTTTCACCGCCGCACTTCGTTTCGTTCTTGCTGTCATAGGGCAATTTATGATAAAATTAAATGCAACAAAGAATTAAGGACGGTGCAAAGCTATGCTCCATATAGGCTGCCACCTCTCATCATCGGGAGGCTTTTACAAAATGGGTGAAACCGCTTTGAAAATAGGTGCTGACACGTTTCAGTTTTTCACGCGCAATCCGCGCGGAAGCAAAGCAAAGGAAATAGACCCGAATGACGCAAAAAAACTTCTTGAGCTTATGGAGGAAAATCGTTTTCCCTTTATTTTGGCACACGCTCCTTACACCTTGAACCCGTGCTCCGCAAACGAAGACACGAGGCAATTTGCGCTTGATACAATGGCCGACGACCTCAAGAGGATGGAATTCACTCCGAATCAGATGTACAATTTTCACCCCGGCAGCCATACAGGTCTCGGAACCCAAAATGGTATTGAGCTGATATCGTGTCAGCTTAACAGGATATTGACAAAGGGGCAGACTACCACCGTGCTTTTGGAAACCATGGCAGGAAAGGGCACAGAGGTCGGCAAAAGCTTTGATGAGCTTCGAGAAATACTCGACCGTATCGAATTGAGTGAAAAAGTCGGCGTGTGCCTTGACACGTGCCACGTTTTTGACGCCGGCTACGATATTGTAAACTCTCTTGACGAGGTGCTTACGGATTTTGACAGAATAATAGGCCTTGAAAAGCTTCGAGCCATACATATAAATGACAGTAAAAATCCGCTCGGCAGTCATAAGGATAGACACGAATGCATAGGTAAAGGCTATATTGGGCTTGACGCCATGAAAAGAATAGTCACTCATCCCGTTCTTAATCACCTGCCGTTTTATCTTGAAACACCGAACGACCTTGACGGCTACAAGGCAGAAATTGAGTTGCTCCGCTCTTTTTGCGATTAAACGCGGCGTCACTTGAAAAAATTATATATTTATGCTAAAATATTTTATAAATTTGTTTGTACCGTCAAAGCTTTTAAAAAGATAGGCTGTTCAAACTTTTAAAGGAATGAATATAAATGCATTTGCAGGAATCCGGCGAGATGTATCTCGAAACAATATATTTGCTGTCAAAAAACAGCGACAGCGTCCGTTCGATAGATGTGTGTGAGAAAATGGGTTTCTCAAAGCCCAGCGTAAGCCGTGCCGTTGGCCTTTTAAAGCAAGGCGGATACCTCTACACCGATAAAAACGGCTATTTGTTTTTGACCGATGAGGGCAAAAAAGTTGCACACAAAACATATGAGCGCCACGTGGTGCTGTCGCAATTTTTCGAGTCGATAGGCGTTTCCGCCGAAACGGCAACAAATGACGCCTGCAAAATCGAGCACGTTATAAGCGACGAAACCTTTAACGCCGTAAAAAAGCTGTTCCGTGACAAATAACAGATGCTTAAAAATTACAGATAAAAAGCGACAAGGCGAAAAAATCGTCTTGCCGCTTTTTTTATGAAACAATTAAAAGCTTAACACTCCTAGATGTTCAAGCAAAATCTTTATGCCGATTAAAACGAGTATTATTCCGCCGCAAAGCTCCGCTTTGTTTTTATACTTCGCTCCGAATTTGTGTCCTACGCCCACGCCGAGAGCGGAGAGTATAAATGTTACACTTCCTATTACGGTTATCGATGTCAGGATATTCACCTGCAAAAAAGCAAAAGTAACGCCGACGGCGAGTGCATCGATACTCGTTGCCACCGCCATAAGAGTTAGCTCCTTAAGGTCGAGCTTTTCTTCGTATTCGGGCTTTTCATCGGTGTCCTTATCCTTTTTAAACGATTCTATTATCATTTTTCCGCCGATAAACAACAGCAGAAAAAAAGCAATCCAATGGTCAATGCTCGTTATGTAGTGCTCAAACTGCTTACCGAGTGCCCAACCAAGTAGCGGCATCAATGCCTGAAATCCGCCGAAAAAAAGCGCAATAACGGCTGTTTTGCCGATATCAAGTCGCCGCATTTTCAGTCCCTTGCAAACAGCTACTGCAAACGCATCCATTGAAAGCCCGACGGCAATGAGTAAAAGCTCGGAAAAACCCATAACACAACCTCCGTTTGTAAACAAAAAAAGACCTACGTACGGCGTTTGCCATACGTAAGTCTTGTCTTTTAAGGTAAGCAGGACCTAAAAGGTCAGTATGTTGACTTGCCGCGCACAAAGGCGCTGACTACTCCCTTACGAGTAAGGAGAGTTTAACATAATAACAGACACCCGGCAAGAATTTTTTATATTTTGCCTTTAACAAGATCCCAGTACGCTTTAGCCGCCTGTTCTATCTTATTATCGCCGAATACGTAATATTTCCTGCTTTTGATGTCGTCCGGCAAATATTGCTGACTTACATAGTGATTTTTATAGTCATGCGGGTATTTATAGAACTGCCCCTTATTGGGATTATCCTCCCCGTCAAAATGCTTATTCTGAAGGGTTCGCGGAATTCTTCCGTAATTTCCGTTTTGCACGTCCTCCATTGCAGCATTTATTCCATTGTATGCCGAATTTGATTTCGGGGCGGTGCAAACGAGCACCACCGCGTCGGCAAGAGGTATGCGCGCCTCGGGCAGTCCCACCTGCAGGGCGGCATCCACGGCTGCTTTTACTATGGGAATTATCATCGGATAGGCAAGCCCCACGTCCTCGCAGGCGCACACCATAAGCCGCCTTGTAGCCGAAGGGAGATCGCCTGCCTCAAGAAGCCTCGCAAGATAGTGAAGTGCGGCATTGGGGTCGCTGCCGCGCATGGATTTTTGGAACGCGGACATAACGTCATAGTTTTCGTCGCCCTTTTTGTCATATCTGAATGTGTTTTTTTGCGTGAGCGACATTACGCTCTCCGGCGTTATTACCCGTTTGCCGTCCTTCGGTGCTACGGACAGCACCGAAAGCTCCACAAAATTCAGAGCCTTGCGCACATCGCCGCCTGCGGCGTATGCTATATGCTCCTTAACCTCTTGCGGAACCTCTATCAAAGTTCCGCTTTCGTTCTCAAGAAATTTGTACCCGCGGTCAATTGCCGGAAGCATATCCTCGGCTGTAACCGATTTAAATTCAAATACCGTTGAACGGCTGAGAACCGCGCTGTATATATAAAAATAAGGATTTTCGGTTGTTGAAGCTATAAGAGTTATAGCCCCGTTTTCTATGTACTGCAAAAGCGATTGCTGCTGTTTTTTATTGAAATACTGTATCTCGTCAAGGTAAAGCAATATCCCGTTAGGTGCCGCGAGGGTGTCAAGCTCCGAAACTATTTCTTTAATATCCGCAGTTGACGCATTTGTTCCGTTGAGCTTATGCAGCTTGCGGTTTGTGGTTTTTGCTATAATTTTGGCAAGCGTCGTTTTGCCTGTGCCCGACGGCCCGTAAAATATCAGATTCGGAAGCGTACCAGAATTCAAGATATTGCGAAGCGGCATACCCTCTGCCAAAAGGTGCTTTTGACCGACCATATCTTCGATTTTTTCGGGGCGTAGCCTGTCAGCTAACGGTGAAGACATATTTTTACCGCCTTTCCGACTGCATATCCATAATAAAGAATAAAGCGGCGCGCCCCGTTGCAGTCGTAAAGGACGCGCGTCGACTAAAATTTTTTGTTTTTATCCGGAAATAATCAGCTTTTCGATTTCAGCGGGAGTCGAAACAATATAATCCGCTTTGTGCTCACGAAATTCCTCAAGACTGCCGAAGCCGTAAAGCACCGCTATGCACGGTATGCCTGCTCCCTTTGCACCGTCGATGTCAAATTTTCTGTCGCCGACCATAACGGCGTCGTTTTTGGATGAGCCGAGCTTCTTCAGCGCATTTTCGATTATCTGCGTCTTATCGGAGCGTATTTCATCAAAAGTGACGCCTCCTACATAGTCGAAATAATCGTATAGGTTGTTTTTCTTCAGAATGCTTATTATAAATTGCTCCGGCTTTGACGACGCGGTGGCTGTTTTCACGCCGCAGTCTCGCAGCTTTTTCAAAAGCTCAGGTATACCGTCGTAAGCCCTTGATTCCCAAAGGCCCTTTTCGCGGTATCTCTCGCGGTACTTTTCCACCATAAAATCTATTTTTTCATCGTCGTAGGAATAAAAGCTCTTAAAGCTGTCATATATAGGCGGTCCTATAAAACGGCGAAGCTCCTCGTCCGTCGGCTCCGGTTTATTATCCGCCCGAAAAGCATATTTAAGACTTTTGAATATTCCCTCCGACGAGTCAAAAAGAGTTCCGTCGAAGTCAAAAAGCACTGTGCCGAAGTTAAGTTTCATAAAATCCTCGCTTATTTCACCTTTGATACATCGGCAACGACATTTATATAAGCGCCGTTTGCGTCAATCGTATAGAAGGTAACTGTATCATTTGAAGAAAATCTGAGATTGTAATGAGCGGCATAATTACTCTCGGTATACACCTTATAGCCCTTTGTCTCGGTATTGAACACATACATACGGTAATCCATGGCATTTGTCACCGTACCGAGCATTACAACATATTTCCCGTCGGGACTTACGGTGAAAAGAAGCGGATTCATTTTATAGCCTACCGTCTCTATTACCGTGTTATCCTCGGTATTAAACAGTCTACCGTCCTCTTTCGAAAGAATCCAATCGCCGCTTCTGACATAAGAGCTGCCGTATGTTCCGTAGAACATATTTATTACACTCGACTGACCGTTAAGATACTTCATAGTATTAAAACCGTTGTCGGTTTCTTTAATATACACAAAGCCGCCGTCCGACGTGGGCTTCGCATATGTATCGAGCACATCTGTTACCGCGTCAACATCTTTATTGTTGCCGTTTTTGATGTAAATATCCTTCGGGGTGCTGCCGTCCTCCTGCTCCTCGTAGTTTCTGCACGAGAAGAACGGTATTACGGAGGTAGTAGATTTAAGTTCCGTATCGGTTATCATACAGAAGTCCGGACGAACCGCTCCGTTTATGTTTACGGTACGGTTGTTCTCATTGAGAAATCTCGTTGAGGTGCCGTCGTTACGATTGAGAATATACGCTTCCTCCCAGACAACATTGTCGGTATACACCTTTTGAGCGTCTGTATGAAGAAGGAGCAAGCACTTACCGTCCGCAGCGTAAGCCGATGGAAGATTTGCCACCCTGAACATAACGAAATCGTATATATACACGGGAGTCTGCGCACTCTGCGCCGTGTACACGCCGTAGCCGGTCAAAACACCGTCGCGCTCAACATAATAGATTTTTGCAGGTATCTGCTGACCGCTGAGAGAAACCGTAACGTCCATGGTGCCGGTGGGGTCTATCGGGTCATAACTCTTGCCCTTGAACTCATAGAACTGAACGGTTCCGGCGGTGTCCACGGTATAAACGACGGAAGAAATATCCGTTTTCATATACGGTATTTGAATTTCCTTTTGAGAGAGCGTTATTGCGGAGAGCTCGGCCTTTTCTTCACTCTTTGCCGAGCCCTGAGAAGAGCCGTCAGCAGTTGATTTAAGGTACAGTGCGCCGCCGAGCATCAAGAGCGCAAGCACCGCAACTATTACGGTAAAAACGGTTTTACCCTTTGTCGGAGCTTTTTTGTCATTGCCTGCATTAGGCTTTTGCATTTCTTTTTCAACCGGAGTGCCGTCATTTTTGGTCTTTTCGTTTTTATCCATAAACGGAATACCACCTTTATTATAGTTTGCACTTTTTATACAGTTTTATATTATACTATGAGGCGACAAAAAAAACAAGCCGCGAAGACTTATTGTGTAACGGCACTTATTATAATCCGCAACAAAAACTTATCGGTTTTTGTCGTTTTTTTGCCGTGTGATATTGCATTTTTCAAAAAACTACATTATAATAATTTGTGTCACACTTAAGACGGTTGTGATACCGACCGTTTGAGGTGTGTTTTTTTATGTTTGAATAACGCCGCAGGCGAAAAACAAAAAAGGCTGATCCGCAGCCGTTTACAGGAGAAAAAAGTGAAAAAAGGATTTGACAACGACAAGTATCTAAGTCTCCAATCGGAGCAAATCAGAAGCCGCATCGATGAATTCGGAGGTAAGCTCTATCTTGAATTCGGCGGAAAAATTTTTGACGATTATCACGCTTCGCGCGTGCTGCCGGGATTTTTGCCGGACAGCAAAATGAAAATGCTCATAGAGCTTAAAGACGAAGCGGAAATGATAATCGCAATAAACGCAAACGACATCGAAAAAAGCAAGGTGCGCGGTGATATAGGTATAACCTACGACCTCGACGTGCTGAGACTTATCGACATATACTCGTCCTTCGGGCTTGTTGTCAGAAGCGTGGTTTTAACGCAGTACAACTCTCAGCCGCTTGCAAAGGCTTTTTCCGAAAAGCTGAACTCACTCGGCATTGACGTTTATCGTCACTATGCCATTGACAACTACCCTACCGACGTAAAGCTCGTAGTCAGCGATGACGGCTACGGCAAAAATGATTTTATCAAGACCGAAAAATCGCTCGTCGTGGTAACGGCGCCGGGTCCGGGCAGCGGTAAAATGGCTGTTTGCCTGTCTCAGCTATATCATGAGAACAAGCACGGCGTTAAGGCAGGATACGCAAAATTCGAGACTTTTCCCATTTGGAATCTCCCGTTAAAGCACCCCGTCAACCTCGCATATGAGGCGGCAACGACCGATCTCAACGACGTTAACATGATAGACCCGTTTCATCTTGAAGCGTACGGGAAAACCACCGTAAATTACAACCGCGACATAGAGGTATTCCCTGTGCTCAACACTATTTTCGAGCGTATTTACGGAAGCTCGCCCTACCGCTCACCCACCGATATGGGCGTTAATATGGCAGGCTTTTGTATAACCGACGACAAGGTCGTATGCGACGCCGCAAAGCAAGAGGTTATAAGACGTTATTACAAAGCCCTCGTAAGAGAGAAAAACGGCGAAAAGGTTTCGGGCGAAATTTTCAAGCTCGACCTTTTGATGAAGCAGCTTGAGGTCTCGGTTTCGGACAGAAAATGCGTAGAGCCTGCAATAGAAGTGAGCAAAAAGACTAACGCTCCGGCAACGGCGGCATTGCTTCCCGACGGGCAGATTGTAACCGGCAAAACCTCATCTCTTCTCGGCGCAACCTCGGCAATGCTTTTAAACGCGTTGAAAACAATAGCCGGTATAGATGATTCGGTAAAGCTCATCTCGCCATCCGTCATAAGTCCCATACAGCACCTTAAAACAGAGCATTTCGGCAGTAAAAATCCGAGGCTTCATACGAACGAGGTGCTTTTGGCGCTTTCGATTTCCGCTGCAACCGACGAAAATGCACAAAAAGCTATGGACGCTTTACAATATCTTCGCGGATGCGAGGTCCACTCTACCGTAATACTCTCTTCGGTAGACTCCGACACACTCTCAAAGCTCGGCATAAACGTCACATGTGAGCCCGAGCGCGAGACAAGAAATCTTTTCAACAGATAAAACACGGTGCTGCACCGGGCGTGACGCACGGCATACCGCAGCACAGTCTTTATATATAACTAAATCACGCGGGAAACCGCTCTCATAAGGAGAGAAATTTTATGGCAGCAAAGTATATTTTCGTAACAGGCGGCGTTGTTTCCGGTCTCGGCAAGGGAATTACCGCGGCTTCTCTCGGCAGACTTTTAAAGGACAGAGGTCTTAAGGTCACCGTAATGAAGCTTGACCCGTATCTCAATGTTGACCCCGGCACAATGAATCCCATACAACACGGCGAGGTATTTGTAACGGATGACGGAGCGGAAACGGATCTTGACCTCGGACATTATGAGAGATTCATTGACGAAAGCCTCACCAAAAACAGCTCATGCACATCCGGCAGCGTTTATTTTAACGTGCTTTCAAATGAGCGCAAGGGTGTTTACGGTGGGCAAACCGTTCAGATAATTCCTCACATAACAAACGAAATCAAGAGAAGAATCGCTCTTAACGAAACAGAAAATACCGACATAGTTATGGTGGAAATCGGAGGTACCGTAGGCGATATCGAAAGCCTTCCGTTCCTTGAGGCCATACGTCAGTTCGCTCAGGAAAGAGCCGGCAGATGTATGTTTATTCACGTGACGTTGGTACCCTTCCTCGGGGCATCAATGGAGCTTAAAACAAAGCCCACGCAGCACTCGGTAAAAGAACTGCTCGGCATCGGCATAAGGCCGAATGTTATAGTCCTCCGCACCGAGCATCACATAGACCGCGACATAAAGGAAAAAATCGCTCTCTTCTGCAATGTTCCATGTGAAAACGTAATAGAAAATATCGATCTCCCCACTCTTTATGAAATTCCGCTTGCACTTGAAAAAGAGGGACTTGACAAAATAGTTGTAAACACCTTAAAGCTTGACTGCAAAGAGCCCGACCACACCGATTGGATGAATATGATAGACAAAAATTCGCATTTGTCAAAGGAGGTCAACATTGCGCTCGTCGGCAAATATGTTGAGCTTCACGACTCATACCTCAGCGTAAACGAGGCATTAAAGCACGGCGGACTCGACCACGACGCGCACGTCAACATCGATTGGGTCGATTCCGAATCAATAACCGAAGAAAATGTTGCGGAACGTCTTAAAAATGCCGACGGCATACTTGTCCCCGGCGGTTTCGGCACACGCGGAATAGAGGGAAAGATCGCCGCAGCAAAATATGCGCGCGAAAACAAGGTTCCGTATCTCGGCATTTGCCTCGGACTTCAGATAGCAATTATCGAATTCGCGAGAAACGTACTCGGTCTCAAGGATGCAAACACAACGGAAATTGATCCCAATACGGAAAACCCCGTAATTTATCTTATGCCCGACCAGCACAACGTAACCGATATGGGCGGCACCATGAGACTCGGCGCATACCCGTGTATGCTTGACGAGGGCTCAAAAGCATACAAAGCATACGGCAAGCAGCTCATTTCCGAGCGTCACCGTCACCGTTACGAGGTAAACAACGATTACAGAGACCTGCTTGAGAAAAACGGTATGCACATATGCGGACTCTCCCCCGACAAGCATATTGTTGAAATGGTAGAGCTCAAGGATCACCCGTGGTTTGTCGCAAGCCAGGCACATCCCGAATTTAAATCGCGTCCGACAAAACCGCATCCCCTTTTCAGCGGACTTATAGGCGCCGCTCTCGATTACAGAGAAAGCAAATAAGACTTCAAAAAGTAAAGGCTGTAAAAACTCTAGTTTTTACAGCCTTTTTTATTGCTTTTAAATTTTTATATAAGTTCTCTGCCCATAAGCACGCCCATAACGCTTGCCATCATAAGGCCGCGAGTCCAACCGCTTGAATCGCCGAGGCAATGAAGCCCCTCAATATTCGTATTGAACTTCTCATCCATCTTTACCTTATTGGAATAGAACTTGATTTCGGGGCCGTAAAGCAGCGTTTCCTCGCTTGCAAAGCCGGGTACCACCTTATCTACAGCCTCTATGAATTTGATTATATTCATAAGAGTTCTGTACGGCATTGCGGCTGTAAGGTCACCTGCCACCGCGTCCGGAAGGGTCGGACGAACGTTACTGCGCGTCAAATCCTCCTGCCATGTGCGCTTACCTGCCAAAATATCACCGTATCTCTGAACGAGGATGTGACCGTCGGCAAGCATATTCACAAGTTCGCCGACTTTCTTTGCATACGGTATAGGCTCATCAAACGGCGGACGGAAATTGTGGCTGCAAAGAATAGCGAGGTTCGTATTGTCGCTCTTTGTATTTTTATAGCTGTGCCCGTTTACCACGGCAAGCGAATTGTTGTCGTAATTCTCCTGGCTGACAAAGCCGCCGGGATTTTGGCAGAATGTACGCACCTTATTTGTGAACGGTTCGGGATAGCCTATAAGCTTTGACTCATACAGAGCCTCATTTACGTCCTCCATTACCTCGTTTCTGACCTCGACTCTGACGCCGATGTCAACGGTTCCGGGAAGATGCTCGATATTATGCTTTTTGCACATATCCTCAAGCCAGTCGGCACCCTTTCTGCCCGTTGCTATGACTACGTTGTCGGCGGAAACGGAAAATTTTTCGCTCTCCGGCTTACCGCACGGAAGGAATACCGCGCCTTTTGCTCTGCCGTCCTCGACAATCAAATCCACGCATTCCGTTTTAAAGATAATCTCAACGCCGTTGTCGGTAAGATGCTTTTCGATTTTCCCGTAAAGCTCCTGTGCCATTTCTGTGCCGAGATGACGTATGGGACAATCCACAAGCTTCAATCCTGCCTGTATCGCACGCAGTCTTATCGCCTTGATTTTTTCGTCGTGACCTACGCCCTCGACCTTTTTATCTGCACCGAACGAAAGATATATTCCGTCCGTATACTCTATCATCTGCTGAGCGAACTCATGCCCGATAAGGTCCGGCAAATTTCCGCCGACCTCGCAGCTGAGCGAAAGCTTGCCGTCTGAGAATGCACCCGCACCGGAAAAGCCCGTAGTGATATTGCAGTCGGGCTTACAGTTTACGCATTTACCCGTCTTGGCTTTGGGGCAATGCCTCTTTTCCACGGGCAAGCCTTTTTCAACGATCATTATTTTTTTCTTTGAACCGTTTTTCAGCATCTCAAGAGCGGTAAAAATACCCGATGGGCCTGCGCCGATGATCAATACGTCCGTTTTCAAATTACTCATTCCTTTACATAAAAAAACCGTAAATACCGACTTACGTTTTCCGGCTATTTACGGTAATCAGTTACTACTAATTACATATTATATTAGCACGACTCAGCCGTAATGTCAAGCGGACAAAAAAAGCGCCGCGCAAAGCTGAGCGTTGTGCGGCGCAGATATGAATTTTGCATAGGTTTTATCAGTTGGGTGTGTAGAGATTTGCATACGGACGCGAAGTAGTGGGAACAAGCTTTGTGAACGGCACGGACATAATTTCATCAAAGCTCTTGCCGAACTTTTCACAGTAAGCGCGCACATGTCTTTGAAGCTCATCCGTATCGCGGCTGTCAAGCTCTTTTACGGCGGTTATATGCTCAGATATATTCTCCTGCGGCACCTCACCGCGTATGAATATTCTGCCGCCGTGCATACCGGTGGCACAATGCGGTCCGACAATCGGCAGCTTTTCCGAATTGTCGAGTCCGAGGACTATGAGTATTCCGCCGGCCATATATTCGCCGAGGAATGCACCTGCGACGCCGCCTATGACCACCACCGGCAAAAGCTCGTGAAACTCTTTCATATGAATTCCCGCTCTTGAGCCCGCGCGTTTTTCGACAAAAATATCGCCGTCGCGCATGGCGTAGCCGAGAGTATCGCCGACATGACCGTGTATTGTAACTGAGCCGCCGCCCATGGTATTGCCGACAGCCTCCTGACCGTTTCCGTACACCTCGATATTGCCGCCGTTTAAATACGCGCCCATATCGTTGCCGGGCGTTCCGTGTATTTCAATGGTTTTGCCCTTATCGAGTGCTGCGCCTATATACCTTTGGCCGTTTACGTCCTCGACGCGTATCATATCTTCACTTAAAAGCATTCCGCGTATTTCATTATTTAATTCCTGAAAGCTGCGTTTTCCGGCTGTTATTATCATTTCGGACACCTCCGGTTAATTTCTGATTTGCTTATTCGCCCGCATGGCGAATTCCGAGTATTTCAAGTTCTTTGTCATTAAGACCGATACCTCGCAACATAAGTCTGTTGCCCCTTAAAGAATCTATCGAGTTAAGCCCCATGCCGCCGAGCATCTCTTTTATCTCGTGATTCCATGCATTCACGAGATTTACCACGCGCGGAGTCATTTCGTCCGGGTCAAGTCTTTTCGTAAGCTCGGGCCGCTGAGTTGCGATACCCCAATTACACTTGCCGGTGTGGCATTGCTGGCACATATGGCAGCCCATGGCAATCAAAGGTGCGGTTGCGACATATACCGCGTCCGCTCCGAGGGCTATGGCCTTGACAACATCAGCAGAATTTCTGAAAGAGCCCGATACGACAAGCGAAACCGAATTTCTTATGCTCTCATCCCTGAGCCTTTGGTCTACCGCCGCCAAGGCGAGTTCTATCGGTATACCGACATTATCCCTTATCCTCGTGGGAGCCGCTCCGGTTCCGCCGCGGAAACCGTCCATAACTATTATATCGGCACCTGCGCGCGCAACGCCTGAAACTATCGCCGAGCAGTTGTGTACGGCGGCTATTTTCACCGCAACGGGTTTTTTATACTGGGTGGCCTCCTTTAAAGACCAAATGAGCTGGCGCAAATCCTCTATCGAATATATATCGTGGTGCGGAGCGGGAGATATGGCATCCGAACCGGACGGTATCATACGCGCATTGCTTACCTCCACGGTAACCTTTTCGCCCGGAAGATGTCCGCCTATGCCGGGCTTTGCGCCCTGCCCTATCTTGATTTCGATAAACCGACAGTTATTTAAATACTGCTTGTGAACGCCGAATCTGCCCGATGCAACCTGTACTGCGGCATAATCGGTAAAATCGGTAAGACCCGGGTGAAGTCCGCCCTCACCGGTATTAAAAATCGTTCCGAGCTCTTTGGCTGCCATAGCGAGCGTTTTTTGAGCATTGAACGAAATCGAACCGAAGGACATTGCCGAAAACATAATCGGGGTTTCGAGCTTTACCTGCGGCGGCATAACCGTCTTGAGCCTTCCGTCCTCGGTGAACTCTATCTTGTCGGGCTTTCTGCCGAGGAAGGTTCTTATCTCCATAGGCTCTCTCAAGGGGTCTATGGACGGGTTTGTTACCTGACTCGCGTTTAAAAGCATTTTATCCCAATAAATCGGATACGGCTTATTGTTTGACATACCCGAGAGCAAAACGCCGCCGGTAGTCGCCTGCTTTATAATTTCTTTCTGCGCTGTCGGAGTCCAGTTAGCGTGGTCGCGATACGCCATATCGTATTTTACGATTTTTATCGCGTGCGACGGGCAAATCACGGCACAGCGATGGCACGCCACACACTTTCTCTCATCAGCCAAAACGGCTTTTTTATCCTTCGAGAAAAAATGCACCTTGTACGAGCATTCCTTGACGCATGCACCGCAAAGCGTACAGCGGTCGCGGTTTCTCTCTATATCAAATTCGGGAACGGTAAAATCCATTATCTGTCGCCCTCCCTTGCAAACGGAATAAATATCGGAGTGCCGCCGTCAACCGCGGCTATTTTTTCGGGATCGGGGCAAATTATGCGTATAGCCGATTCCTCTGACGCAAAATATGTTTTGTTACCCTTTTCCGCAGTGATAAGCGAACGCAGTTTAAGCCTGTCATTAAGAGCGAGCAAGCCGTGCTTTGAGCCTACCAATATCGAGAACGGACCGTTTATCAGCGCGCTTGAATACGCAGTCCTGAGAACGGTGTATACCTTCTGCTTTTCCTCGGGCATACGGTCTATAACGTCCCATTCGGGTGCCGCCAATATCTGCGCCGCCGTATCAAGTCTTAAGCCCTGACGCCTTACAAGCAAATCAAAAAGATAGGTTATAACCTCGGTATCGGTCTGTAAATTACAGCGATAGCCGAATTGCTCAACGTAACGTCGATTTGCGTCATAGCTTGAAATCTCGCCGTTATGGACTATTGACCAGTCAAGCAGCGTAAACGGGTGCGCGCCGCCCCACCAGCCGGGAGTGTTCGTGGGAAATCTGCCGTGAGCGGTCCACGTGTGAGCCTTGTAGTTTTCAAGCATATAATATTCGCCGACATCCTCGGGGTAGCCGACGGCTTTAAACGCGCCCATATTTTTTCCGCTTGAAAAAACGAACGCACCGTCTATCTCGTTATTTATTTTGATAACGCAGCGAGCCGTGTACTCGTCCTCGTCAAAGTCGTTCTTTTTGATTTTACTGGCCGGTACGGCTCCGAAATAACGCCATATAAGCGGCGCGTGGTGTATTGACTTTACCTTGCGCGTAGGTATCTGCTCAAAATTCTCTATGTCAAAGTGTCTGAATAAAAACTCCTCGGTTTTAATTCGTGCATCACTGTCGTCATAGAAAATATGGAAAGCAAACAAATCCTCATAGTCGGGATAAATCCCGTAAGCCGCAAAGCCGCCGCCGAGACCGTTTGAGCGGTCATGCATCAGCGCAATGCAGTCTATTATATCCGTGCCGTCAAAGCGTTCGCCCGTTCTGTCGGTTATCGCCGCGATGGCACAGCCGGACGGTATACGTACTTTGCCTTCTTTTTTGAGCATAAAAACATCTCCGGTTTTAATTTATTGCAAATCGCAAAATGAAAGTTTTGCGTCAGCAACTTTCACTTTGATATAAATATGGGAAATATTTTATATCGGATTTTAATTTTTTTCAAGTGGATTAGTCCTTGTTTTTCAACAATTACACAGAAAAAGCAGATTGCAAGAACACTGTTTTTGATTTTTGCGTTTTTTATATAATTTGACTAAATATTTTTCGTAAAATTCATTTTTGCAGCATTCAAGTGAATTCAAGCTCACCGAACAGCACAAAATGGGGCGAACGACAACACTCTCAAAAACGTCGAATTTCGCTGTATTCTTTGATTTTTTCGCCGTAATGTGATTTAATATTTACTGTGCGCAACGCGGATTGATGCAGCGCTGTTAACGTTTTTAATCGGAGGAATGAATTATGACGGGAATAGTTGATGTAGGCGGAGGTATGCGCGGCGTTTTCGGCTGCGGCGTCACCGATTTTCTTTTGGATAACGATATAACCTTTGAATACTGCCTGGGCGTATCCGCCGGGAGTGCCAATTTAGCGTCCTATGTATCAAGGCAGCGCGGCAGAAATTACAGATACTACACCAAATACTCACTGCGTCCCGAATATATGAGCGCATTCAATTTTGTAACAAAGCATTCGTTTTTTGACCTCGACTATGTCTATTCCGTGCTATCCGATTCCGACGGTGAGGACCCATTGGATTACAAAACTCTTTCACAGTCAAATCAAATCTACAAGGCTGTTGCCACCAACGGCGAAACGGGAGAGCCGCATTACTTTACAAAGGACGATTTCCGTCAGGACTTCTATGAGCCGTTAAAGGCCTCGAGCGCGATACCCGGTGTTTGCAAGCCCGTAAGCATAGACGGCACCGACTACTTCGACGGTGGGGTTTCCGACCCGATTCCCGTTGAAAAGGCACTTGCGGACGGCTGCGACCACGTATTTCTCATATTGACAAAGCCGATAGATTTCGTCAAAAAGCCCGAAATGTTCAAGAGCGCATACACAAAGGTATTGAAAAATTATCCCGCCGTTATCAAAAAGCTGAATATACGCCACGAAACATATAATAACGAAATCAAAAAAGCGCTTGAATTATCAAAGGAGGGTAAGGTCACGATTATAGCTCCGGATGACGGATATTCCGTCACCGCATTTACAAGAAATCTACGAGAATTAAATCATCTTTACAACGAGGGCTATATAAAGGCGGGAGAAATCCTTAAAAATAAGGGTTATCCGTGATTTTTTGTCTATATCGCTGAAATAATCGTTACTTATCTTATTACTGTTGAAATTTGCTTAATATTAGTATAGTATAGACAAAGAGAAGTTTAAAAAACGCATTTTTTCTCAATATATTTGGAGGTTTTGTATGAATTATTCACTTTCCAAGAAGAAAGCAAAAGAGCTCGTCGAAGCAAAACTTTCTCACTTTATGGGAGTTTCTCCCGAGGAGGCTACCGACGAGCAATACTATAAGGCTATTGCTCTTATCGTCCGCGACATGATGAGTCAGGGTAGAACCGAATTTTCGGAAAAGGCCGCAAAGGCGGGAACAAAAAAGGTTTACTATCTCTGCATGGAATTCCTCATGGGACGTTCTCTCAAAAACAATCTTTACAATTTAAATCTCACAGACGTTTTCGCGAGTGTTCTCGCCGACTACGGAGTTAAGCTTGAAAATCTTTATGAGTGCGAACCGGACGCAGGTCTCGGCAACGGCGGCCTCGGCAGACTTGCCGCCTGCTATCTTGACGCGCTCGCAACCGACGGATACCCTGCAAGAGGATATTCCATACTTTATGAATGCGGAATTTTCAAGCAGAAGCTTGTTGACGGCTGGCAGACCGAGCTTCCGGACTTTTGGCTTCCCGGCGGCGAGGTTTGGCTTGTCCCCCACGAAGAGAGCGCACTTGAGGTTCGTTTTGAGGGCAACGTAAACGAATCGTGGGACGGCGGTTTCCACCATGTAGACATTGAGAATTACAAACCCGTACAGGCGGTTCCGTATGATATGTATGTTGCGGGTAAAGACGGAAAGGGAATTTCCGTGCTTCGCCTTTGGGCCGCTAAAGCACCGGCTCTTGATATGACCCTCTTTAATCAAGGCGACTATATGCGTGCTATGGAGCAAAACGCCATGGCCGAAGTCATTTCAAAGGTTCTCTACCCTGCCGACAATCACCCCGAGGGCAAGAGTCTTCGTCTTCGCCAGCAGTATTTTCTTGTATCGGCGTCAATTCAGGATATAGTTCACAGACATCTGCGCGTATTCGGCACAATGGATAACTTCCCTGAAAAGGTTGCCATCCACATAAACGACACGCACCCGACGCTCGCAATACCCGAACTTATGAGAATACTCCTCGACGAATGCGGCTACGGCTGGGACGATGCATGGAAGATAGTCACAAAATCCGTGGCTTACACCAACCACACCGTTATGAAAGAGGCTCTCGAATGCTGGCCGGAGGATATTTACAGCCGCCTGCTTCCGAGAATTTATCAGATAACAAAAGAGATAGACAATCGTCTGCGCTCCTTTGTATGGCAGGCAACAAACAATGCCGATCAGGTTGAGAGAATGGCTGTTGTTTCAAACGGCGTTATACGAATGGCTAATCTCTGTGTTGCATCTTCGCACAGCGTAAACGGCGTTTCGGCGCTCCACAGCGAAATTCTTAAGGAAACCGTATTCCACGATTTCTACGTTCTCACGCCCGACAAATTCAAAAATGTCACAAACGGTATTGCCCACAGACGTTGGCTCTGCCAATCGAACCCCGAGCTTACCGCACTTCTCACCGAGCTTATCGGCGGCGGCTTTGTGTATGACGCAAACGAGCTTTTAAAGCTCCGTGAATTCAAGGACGATGAAAAGGTTCTCGAAAAGCTGCGTGAAATCAAGACGCACAACAAGGAGCATTTTGCCGCACTCGTTAAGAAAAATACCGGCATAGAGCTTGATCCGACCTCAATTTTTGACGTGCAGGTAAAGAGACTTCACGAGTACAAGCGTCAGCATCTCAATGCGCTCAATATTCTTGCCGATTACCTTATGATTAAGGCAAATCCGAGTATTGATTACACTCCGCACACTTACATCTTTGGCGCAAAGGCAGCCGCAGGCTACTATATGGCGAAGAAAATAATCAGCTTTATATATGCTCTCGGCGAAATGATAAACAACGACCCCGACGTAAACGGCAGACTCAAGGTTGTTTACATTGAGGATTATAACGTAACAATGGCCGAAAAGCTTATGCCGGCCGCCGACATTTCGGAGCAGATTTCTCTTGCCGGCACAGAGGCGAGCGGTACGGGCAATATGAAGCTTATGCTCAACGGCGCCATAACCCTCGGCACAATGGACGGTGCAAACATTGAAATCCATGACGCCGTAGGCAGCGACAACATCTTTATTTTCGGCATGAAAACTCCGGAGGTAAACGAGCTCAAGCGCCGCGGCTACAACCCGATGAATTACTACAACAACAATCAAGAGCTGCATAACGTCATTGACTTCATTGCGAAAAATGATATTGCAGGAAAGCGTTTCCCCGAAATTGCCAACATCATCAACAATGACCCGTATATGGTTCTTGCCGATTTTGCCGATTACAGACGTATGCAGCAGTACGCCGTTTCCGTTTGGGCGGATAAGAAAAAGTGGCAGCAGATGTCGCTTATGAACATCTCCGGTGCAGGCATCTTCTCGGCAGACAGGGCAATACATGAATATGCCGATAACATTTGGCATACAAAATCCGCATTCAACGGCGAGACATACCCGATAGCTGAGCCTGCAAAGGTAAAAAAAGAGGCAGCCGAACAAATCACGGAGAAAAAAGCTGCAGAGGCGAAAGCCCCTGAAAAAAAAGCCGAAAATAAACCGGCAGAAAAAAAGCCGACAGAAAAAAAGGCAGCCGCAAAAACAGCCGCTTCCGCAGGCAAAAAAGCTAAGAAAAAGAAAAAATAAAATCGCAGCAGCATAAACGTAAAGGCGTCATCAAAATTTTGATGACGCCTTTTTATTATAATACATTGCTAATACATTGCGGCTTTTCAGCGGCTTATTTGCCTTCGTGAGCCTTAGCCTCCTTCAGCGCACAGACAAGCTGGTCGGGACAAGATGTGTTTTTAAACCCACACTTGATTCCCGAGAAAGCCTTTTCGACCTCTTCCACGGTTTTACCGCGAACTATCGCCGAAATACCCTGAAGATTTCCGTTACATCCGCCGTAGAACTTAACATCCTTGATAACATCTCCGTCAAGCTCCACATCTATTTGCCTTGAGCAGGTTCCCTTGGTTTTATAGCTATACATCATTTTAGTTCCTTTCCTATTTCATCCGAGAGCCGTGAAAGCTCCTCCATTGAGAGCTTTTCCGCTCTCACCGTAGGCGACAGCCCTGCACGCTCTATTGCCGCCGCCGCTGCCTCCTTTGATATGCAAAGTCCGCCCGACAAGCCGTTTACAGCTGTTTTGCGACGCATTGAAAATGCCGCTTTGACCGTATTGAAAAACACTTTTTCGCTCTTAGGAGTCACCCTTTTGCCGTCAAGAAGCGTCAATTCAATCACCGCGCTGTCAACCTTCGGACTCGGTATAAAGCTCTCTCTCGGGACGGGAAACAAGAGCCTTGCATCGGCATAATAATTCACGCCTACCGTTACCGCGCCGGAATTTTTACCGCCGACTTCGGCACAGAATCTGTCTGCCGCCTCTTTTTGAACCATAACCACTATTTTTTTAAGCGGCAGCTGCTCGGACAGCAGCTTCATAATTACGGGTGAAGTGATATAATACGGCAAATTTGCACACACCGTCACTTCGCTGCAATCGTCAAGCTTCTCGGATATAAGCTTTTTTAAATCAAGCTTTAAAATATCGTCGTTTACTATTTCCACATTATTGCAGTCACAAAGCGTTTCGTGAAGCACCGGCAAGAGCCGCTTGTCAAGCTCTACCGAAACGACCTTTTTAGCGCGCTTTGAAAGCTCGCTCGTCAGCACCCCTATGCCGGGTCCAACTTCAAGCACTCCGTAAGACTTGTCTGTTGCCGCGGCGTCTGCCATACGCGGACAAACGCTGCTGTCGATTAAAAAGTTTTGCCCGAGAGATTTGGAAAACGCAAAGCCATGCCGTGCGAGAACAGATTTTACAATATTTATATCAGCTAAATCAACAGACATCTTTTTTAACCTTTTCGAGTCTTTCCATACCGAGTACGATATTTTCATCTGAGGGTGTGGTGTAATTCATACGGAAACAATTAGTGGTGTCGCCGTCCTCCACCATAAATGCAGTACCGGGAACAACAGCCACCTTTTCCTTAATGGCTCGCTTTACAAAGTCAAGCATATCGATTTTTTCGGGAAGCTCGCACCAGACGAACATTCCGCCCTCGGGGCGTACATACGATACAAGGTCGCCGAGCTTTTCATCTATAAGGTCACACATAAGAGTCATCTTACGGCGGTAAATATCGCGGATTTTGCCTATATGCGCTTCAAAATCGGTAGTGCTCATCCACTCGTATACAAGCATCTGATTAAACATTGCCGTGTGAACATCCTGCCCCTGCTTGCAGACTGTCATCTTTGCGACAATCGGCTCCGGAGCTATTACGTAAGCAACGCGGATACCCGGTGCCAACACCTTTGAGAAGGAGCCGGCATATATTACGATACCGTCCTCATCCATGCTCTTGACGGTAGGTACATTTTCACCCGATACACGCAAATCGCCGTATGGGTTGTCCTCTAAAATTAACACGCCGTATTTTTTGGCAAGTGCATACAAGGTCTTTCTTTTTTCGAGCGACATAGTTCTGCCGGACGGATTTTGGAAATTAGGTATGGTGTAAATAAAACGCACGTTCTTATTCTCTTTAAGAACCTTTTCAAGAGCGTTCATATCCATACCGTCCTCTTCAACCGGAACGCCCTTAAGCTTGCAGCCGTAAGAGCGGAAGCAGTTAAGCGAGCCGATAAACGACGGATTTTCGCATACGATTATATCGCCGAAATTGCAGAGTGATTTCGTTGCCAAATCCATAACCTGAGTAGCTCCCGAGGTTATGATAAGCTTATCGAAGTCTCTTCCTATATTGTTCTTTTTCTTCATATAATCGGCAACGGTTTTTCTGAGCGGCTCATAGCCCTCGGTAACGCCGTACTGAAGAGCCGTTATAGGCTCGTTCTCAAAAATTTTTGCGCTGATACGTCTTACGTCGTCTACGGGGAACGCCGCGACGTCGGGATTGCCTGCGGCAAACGGGATTATCGCAGGGTCTGCCGTAGCCTTTAATATTTCACGGATTGCGGACGGCTGAAGAGCCGAAATTCTGTCCGAAAATACATATTCCATAATATTTTGCATCTCCTTGGGTGATAGTGACCTTACACATAAAGTACAACAATGATTATAACACAACGCGCCGAATATAACAAGCGCGGCGCATACTGTTTCAGATATACCGAAAAGACAAAACGGATGCAAAGGAAACCTTTACACCCGTAGCTTTTATTTGTCCCACAGGACTATTTTGCCCTCTTTTCGCGTTTTGTTCATATCAATAAGTCTCTGATTTTCACTTCCGCGAAATCTCAATGAAATATTTCTTTTGGCCTCTACGAATTCGCCGTCAACAAGCACATCGAGCATAGACAGCATCTCCTTTGTAACCTCGCACACGGCGCGGCTGTCGCCCGTCAACTCTTCATAGGTGTACCCCGAAAAGCTCCACACGGTCTTTTGCGGCAGTTCTTTTTTTATACGCCGAAGCAGCTTTACGAGTTCACGCTGATTTTCAGGCTCAAACGGCTCTCCTCCGAGAAGAGTTATGCCGTCTACATAGTCCGGCCTTAAGGACTCGATTATTTCATCCTCGGTCTCCTTTGTGTACCTTTCGCCGTAATCGAAGTTCCACGTTTCGGGTTGGAAGCAGCCCTTGCAGTGGTGTGTGCAGCCCGATACAAAAAGCACCGTGCGCACGCCCACTCCGTTTGCGATGTCACATTTTTTAATAGCACCGTAATTCATTACAGATGAAGCACTCTTTCTTTTATTTCCTGAGTTCTGCCCTGATTCCAGAACTGAGAACCGATATAGCCGCAGGTACGTCTTGCAACGTTCATCTTAGACTGATCCTCATTGCCGCAGTTGGGGCAACGCCACACAAGCTTGCCGTCCTCCTCGACTATCTGTATTTCTCCGTCATAGCCGCACACCTGGCAATAATCCGACTTTGTATTAAGCTCGGCGTACATAATATTGTTGTAGATAAACTTCATTACCTCAAGTACCGCAGGGATGTTCTGCTGCATATTGGGCACCTCGACGTACGAAATGGCGCCGCCCGGTGAGAGCTTTTGGAATTTGGATTCAAGCTCAAGTTTGCTGAATGCGTCTATCTTTTCGGTGACGTGGATATGATAGGAGTTTGTGATGTAATTTCTGTCTGTAACTCCCTTTATGATACCGAAACGGTTCTGAAGACATTTTGCGAATTTATACGTTGTGGACTCAAGCGGTGTACCGTAAATAGAATAGTCTATATTCTCGGCAGCCTTCCACTCGGCGCAGGCATCGTTAAGCCTTTGCATTACGCGCAGACCAAACTCCTCGCCCTCTTTTTCGGTTAATTTTTTGCCTGTTATCTCATAAACGCATTCCCAAAGTCCGGCATAGCCGAGCGAGAGCGTGGAATAACCGCCGTGAAGAAGCTTATCGATAGGCTCGCCCTTTTTGAGCCTTGCAAGCGCACCGTACTGCCAGAGTATGGGGGCTGCGTCGGAGAGTGTGCCCTCAAGTCTTTCATGGCGGCACTGAAGAGCTCTGTGGCAAAGCTCAAGTCTTTCATCGAGAACCTGCCAGAATTTTTCTTCGCTCTTGTTGCCGTCACGTGCGGCTGTGCAGGCGACATCTACGAGATTTATGGTTACGACACCCTGATTGAATCTGCCGTAATATTTCGGCTTACCGTTTTCATCGACGTACGGAGTTAAGAAGCTGCGGCAGCCCATGCAGGTATAGCAGTTACCGTTGCCGTTCTTATCGATCTTAAGCTCCAACATAATTTTTTCCGAAATATAATCGGGAACCATTCTCTTTGCCGTACACTCGGCGGCAAGCTTTGTGAGATACCAAAATCTCGAATCCTCGGTTATATTGTCCTCTTCAAGCACGTAAATAAGCTTAGGAAATGCGGGAGTGACCCATACGCCCACCTCATTTTTGGTGCCCTTTATACGCTGCTTTAAAACCTCTTCGATTATTATCGCAAGGTCCTTTTTCTCCTGCTCGTTTTTAGCCTCGTTGAGATACATAAAGACGGTTACAAACGGTGCCTGACCGTTTGTGGTGAGAAGAGTTACGACCTGATACTGTATAGTCTGAACGCCGCGCTTGATCTCGTCGCGGACGCGCTTTTCGACAAGGCTCTTAACCTGCTCGTCGTCTGCAGCAATGCCGAATTCTTCCATCTCGGCTCTCACCTGACGTGTTATTTTTTCACGCGAAATCTGAACGAACGGAGCCAAATGCGCAAGTGAAATCGACTGACCGCCGTACTGATTTGAAGCAACCTGTGCTATTATCTGCGTAGCTATATTGCAAGCAGTAGAAAACGAATGAGGCTTTTCTATCATGGTACCCGAAATAACGGTACCGTTTTGGAGCATATCCTCCAAATTTACAAGGTCGCAATTGTGCATATGCTGAGCGAAATAGTCGGCGTCGTGGAAGTGAATAAGGCCTTCCTCGTGAGCCTTTACTATATCCTCGGGAAGAAGAATTCTCTTAGTTAAATCCTTGCTGACTTCGCCCGCCATATAGTCACGCTGAACCGAGTTTACGGTAGGGTTCTTATTGGAGTTTTCCTGTTTAACCTCTTCGTTATTGCACTCGATAAGAGATAAAATCTGATTGTCGGTGGTGTTTGAGGCACGGGCAAGGTTTCTGGTGAAGCGATAGCGGATATATCTCTTGGCGGTCTCGGGAGCACCCTGCAAAATGATGTGGGTTTCGACAAGCTCCTGTATCTCTTCCACGGAGAGTGCGCGATTCATTTCGTTACAGTGATCCTCTATAACAAGAGAAATATAATCTATCTGCCTGTCGGTAAGCTCAGGCGTGCCGTCCGTCTCGTTATTCGCCTTAGCTATGGCGTCCTTTATCTTTTGACGGTCAAATGTCTCCTCGGCGCCGTTCCTCTTGATGATTTTCATTACTTCTGCCCCTTTTATGATTGATTTATATACAATTAATTTTTCGCGCAGTCATATGTTTTTGTCGCGTTATAAATATATATTACTACACACAGGTTCTTTTTGCAAGAGCAAAACACAATATCTATGAATTTTTTGAGTATTTTTCAGTTTCAACAACTATATATTGTGATAGTTTATAACTAAAACCGCTCTTTGCACAAAAAATATTTTTTCTTTTGTGCAACATAGACATTAAAATTTAATATTACTTTTACAGCATTAAAAATGTCGTAAAAAGGAAAAATCGGACAAAAAAAGAGCCGCCAAACGGCGGCTCTTGATTTCTCTTAAATTACGCTTTGTCTGCGCAGCCGAGAACAGTCTCGATTTTATGAGAAACAACCTCTTCGATAAGGTCTCTTGCCGGAGCAAGATACTTACGGGGATCAAAATCGCCGGGTTTCTCAATAAAGTGCTTACGGATAGCAGCCGTCATAGCTATACGGATATCGGAGTCTACGTTTATTTTGCAGACAGCCATTTTAGCAGCCTCACGAAGCATATCCTCGGGGATACCGATAGCATCGGGCATCTGTCCGCCGTACTCATTGATCATCTTGATGTGATCCTGATTTACAGAGCTTGCGCCGTGGAGAACGATCGGGAAACCGGGAAGCTTTTTGCCGACTTCTTCAAGAATGTCAAAGCGGAGCTGCGGCTTCTGACCGGGCTTAAACTTATATGCGCCGTGGCTTGTACCGATAGCAATTGCAAGCGAATCAACGCCTGTTCTCGTAACGAAATCAAGCACCTGCTCGGGCTTTGTGAAGGAAGCGTCCTCTGCGTTTACGTTAACCGCGTCCTCGATACCGGCAAGAGTACCAAGCTCGCCCTCAACAACTACACCGTGAGCATGAGCATATTCAACTACCATCTTTGTAAGAGCGATATTCTCTTCATAGGGAAGAGAGGAACCGTCTATCATAACCGAAGTAAATCCGCCGTCTATGCAAGCCTTGCAGGTCTCAAAATCGGGACCGTGATCAAGGTGAAGGGCTATCGGAAGACCGGTCTCTTCTGCGGCAGCCTTAACCATAGCTACAAGATAATTGTGAGAAGCATATTTTCTTGCGCCTGCGGAAACCTGAAGAATTACGGGCGCATTATGCTTTTTGCAAGCTCTTGTGATACCCTGGATAATCTCCATATTGTTGACGTTGAAAGCGCCTATTGCATAGCCGCCCTCATAAGCCTTTTTGAACATTTCTGTCGTTGTTACCAATGGCATTGAAAGTCACTCCTTGAGTTTTTATATTATTTGATTGATTGTTTTTTCAGCACTTAAATACCCCTTCAAGTGCGAACATATTATAACTCACAGTATCGGATATGTCAAATCATAATCTTTAAAATCAACAGTATTTTACGGATTATTCATTGCCGCGGGCTCATTTTTAAAAGCTGCTTTGCAAAGCTGTTTTTCGCTGTCGAAGGCGCAAAGCATAAAATAAAACGGCACAGACAGTGCCGTTTTACAAGCTTGATTATTCAATTAACCTCCGAGGCCTTACGCACTATTCTATTCGGAAAGATACGCCTCGGCTTTCAGCAGTGTAGCCTTTACTCTGTATGAGGTTATCACGATTTTTATTCTGCGTGCGGTTTTCACACGCCTTAAAAGACAAATTTTCTTGTAACCTATAACCGTGCCTTTACAAAGTTTTTTCCATCTGCCGTTTTTCTCGTAGTAAATCTTAAACGACTCTATCTGCTGACCCGTTGCAATATTTTCCTGAAGCACAAGCTTATCGAAGTTTACGGGTTTTCCGAAATCCACTACGATTTCCGGCTCTTCATCGTCAGACGCGGCCTGCCAATAAAGCGAATCGTCGTCCTCTATTATGTTTTTGGCGAGATGCTCGTTGTCAATTTCGCTTGACGAGGTCGCCTTAGCGTCAGAAGCAAGATTTTTCGGAAAGCGGCGTTTTAAAAGTCTGCCGAAGCTGTCGAGCGTCAGCTCATCCGTCTTTGCTATCTTACCGCGTTTATCGGGCGGAATGTTAAGAAGCAAAGCGGCGTTTCCGCCTACCGACTTTATATAAATATCATAGAGCTTCTTTAAGGATTTGACCTTTGCGTCCTCGTTTTCGTGGTAAAACCAGCCCGGACGAATTGAGACGTCTACTTCGGCGGGATACCATATAAAAGCGGTTTCGCCCTTTATCGCCTTGCGCGAACCGAGGTCCAAAGTCATCTCGTTGTGTTTTTTACGGAACTTCTCGTCGTCAACCTTTTGCGATTTTTCGGCGATATAGTCGTTTTTGGAAAGCCATGCCGGC
>HF993132.1:105338-130525 GCA_000432435.1 Eubacterium sp. CAG:180 | reverse complement strand
GACGCTCCACTCGGATGAGCGGCACACGCCCGCTTCGTTGCCTATCCAGCGAACATCGGGTCCGCTGACGCAGATAACCGCATTCGGCTGAAGCTCTCGGACAAGAGCATAGTAACCGTTCCAATCGTATTTCTGAACCTTACCGTTAGGGCCCTCGCCGCACGCGCCGTCAAGCCACACGCAAAAGATGTCGCCGTAGTTTGTAAGAAGCTCACGGAGCTGGTTTTTGTAATAAGTATTATATGCGGCTCCGCTGCCGTAGGTTTTTTCGTGTCTGTCCCACGGGGACAGATACACACCGAAGCCGAGAGAATACTTGCGGCAAGCCTCTGCGACCTCCTTTACAATGTCGCCGTTTCCGTCTTTAAACGGGCTGTTCTTAACGGAATAGTCCGTGTACTCGGACGGCCAAAGGCAAAAACCGTCATGATGCTTGCAGGTTAATATCAGCGCCTTCATCCCGGCGCTCTTTACCGACATTGCCCATTGTTCGGCGTCAAAATCGGTGGGATTGAAAACCTCGGGCGGCGTTTTGCCGTCGCCCCATTCTTTACCAGTAAACGTATTCATTCCGAAATGGCAAAAAGCGTAAAATTCGGTTTTTTGCCACTTTAACTGTCTTTCCTCCGGGACTATACCGGCAGCTTTTTCAAAATCCTGCATTAAGATATCCTTCCGATGATTATGATTTTCCGAGCGTAACTATATGTATTGCGCCTGTCGGGCAGCCTGCGGCACACTTTCCGCAGCCGACACACTTATCGTAATCCACGTGCGCCGTGTTGTTTTCAACTGTAACCGCGCCTACGGGGCAAACCTTTTGGCACTTCATACAGCCTATGCAGCCGACCTTGCATTCTTTTCTTGTGAATGCGCCCTTGTTGTGATTTTTACAGGTTACCGCAGCCTTTTTTTCGTACAGCGGTAAAAGCTCGATAAGCCCCTTAGGGCAGGTATTTATGCATTTTTTACAAGCTCTGCAAAGAAGCGGATCAACTCTCGCGACGCCGTCGCAAATGCTTATTGCGCCGTACTCGCAGACGTTTACGCAATCGCCGTAGCCTATGCAGCCGTATACGCAGTCCTTGGGTCCTCCGAAGAGCTGATTTGCCATTTTGCAGCTTCTCTGCCCCTCATAGTTAAGCTTGAGTTTACTGTTTTCGTGGGTTCCGTTGCAGTGAACAAACGCCGCCATCGGCTTTATGTCGCCTGCCTCCACGCCGAGCACCGCAGCTACACCTTTGGCAGCATCGGCTCCGCCCGGAGCGCAGAGATTAGTCTCTTTTGTCTTGCCCTCCGAAAGTGCCGCGGCATAACCGTCGCAGCCCGAAAAGCCGCACGCGCCGCAGTTTGCACCGGGGAGACATTCTCTTATTTTTTCGGCGGTTTCATCCTTCGGAACAGCCATAACTATGCTCGCCACGGCAAGACCGAGTCCGCATATAAGACCTATGCCCGCAACAAGGATAACAGCCAATAAAATCGTGTTCATTTAAAAGCCCCCCTTATGCAAATATGCCTTCGACAAGGCCGGAAAAGCCGAGGAACGAAAGAGAAGTAAGACTTGCGGCAACAAGTGTTATGGGCAAGCCCTGCAAAAATTTCGGTATATCCGCCGTTTCAAGCTTTTCTCTTACTCCGGCGAACATTACCATAGCTACAAGGAAGCCTACGCCCGAACCGAAGGAGTTTACAAGGCCCTCAAGGAAAGTGTAGCCCTCGGTTATATTGAGTATGGTAACACCGAGCACGGCGCAGTTTGTTGTTATAAGCGGAAGATATATGCCGAGCGCCTTATAAAGCGACGGAATATATTTTTTCAAGGTTATCTCAATAAGCTGAACCAAAGCGGCTATTACAAGAATGAACACTATCGTCTGAAGATAGCCGAGCCCGTGATTATCAAGAAATGTATTTAACGGGTAAGTAACCGCCGAAGAGATGACCATTACGAAAATTACCGCAAGGCTCATACCGACGGCTGTATTTAGTTTTTTGGATACGCCGAGAAACGGGCATATACCGAGGAATTTAGAGAGTATGTAGTTGTTTGTAAGAATAGCGGTCAAAATTATGGACAAATATATTTTCATTATTCAGCCGCCTCCTTTTTCTCGTTTTCGCACTTGTCGCCGCTGTCTTTAAGACTGCACGAAGCCGCCATGGGGCAGCTGCCGCACGAATGGAGTTCCGCCTTCGGCTTACCCTTCTTTTCGGCAAGGCGGTTTGCACATGCCATAACCAAACCGAACACAAAGAAGCCGCCGGGAGCCAATACAAATATCGTCATAGGCGGTATGGATTCGGGAAGCACTTGGAAGCCCAAAAGCTTGCCTGCACCGAGAAGCTCTCTGACGCCGCCCATTATTATGAGCGCGCAGGTAAAGCCTATGCCCATACCGAGACCGTCGGCAGCCGAACGTATAACGCTGTTTTTGCCTGCGAACGCCTCGGCTCTGCCGAGAATTATGCAGTTAACGACTATAAGGGGCAAATACACGCCGAGCATATCGTTAAGCGCCGGCAAATACGCCTTAACAAGCATTTGCACTATCGTTACAAAGCCGGCTATAACAACTATGTAGCAGGGAATTCTTACCTTTGAAGGAATTACCTTGCGAAGTGCCGAAATTACTATGTTTGAGCAAACCAAAACTATGGCAGCCGAAAGACCCATACCTATGGCACTCTCAAGCGATGTGGTGGTGGCGAGTGTGGGACACGTTCCGAGAACAAGTCTTAAAACCGGGTTTTCCTTTAAAAGTCCCTTGGAAAACTCCTGAAATATCGTTTTCTTTTCAGCCAACCTTCTCGCCTCCTATCTGTGAATAAAGACTGAGCGCCGTATTAACCGCCGACGTGACCGCCTTTGATGTTATCGTAGCTCCCGTAAGAGCTTGAATTTCGGTATCTGACGCACCGTTTTTGGAAACGCCTATCGTACCGGATTTTCCCATGTACTGATTTATAAAGCTCTCGTTTTTGGCATTCATACCGAGACCTGCCGTCTCGCTTATCGAGAGTATTGACACGCCCGTAACCTTTCCGCTCGTATCAATGCCTACCATAAGGTCAATGTCGCCGCCGTAGCCCTTTGCCGAAGTTTTGAACACATAACCTATTGTGTCGCCGGAGGCGGTTCCCTCATAGTAGGTGTAGTCCTTGCCGTCGGCACTCACCGTAAGAGCGTCCGAAAACTCGTCTGCCGAGGCTAAGACCTCTGCCTTTGTTTTATCCTCTGTCTCTTTTGACAGCTTTTGTATCTGCGGGGCCGTAAGCATATTTGTGACCGCCAGAAGAGCGGTGACCACAAGGCAAATCACAAAGAGTGAAACGGTAGGAATCAAAATGTCCTTTGCGGTGAATTTCTTTTTCATCACGCTGCCGCCTCCTTTTTCTCTTTTTTCTCCTTGAGAGTTCCGAAGGGCTTTGGAGCTGTGAGATGCTCAATATGCGGAACGAGAATATTCATAAGAATTATTGAGAATGAAACGCCCTCGGGCAAATTTCCGAATATTCTAATGAGAGACGTTACAATTCCGCATCCCACGGCAAATATTATTTTTCCCTTTGCGCTTATCGGCGAGGTGCTGTAATCGGTAGCCATAAATACAGCACCGAGCAAAAGGCCGCCAGACAAGAGCTGATATGCCGTAAAGGTAAGACTGCCCTTGCCCGCTATCAGCATTATTACGGCAACTGTGCCGACAAAACAGAGCGGAATTACGGGAGATATTACCTTGCGTATTAAGAGATAGATAAATCCGAGCAGCAGCGCAACGGCGCACGTTTCGCCGAGGCAGCCCTCCCTTACGCCGAAGAACATATTTGTGAGCGTGGGAAGCCCTGCGGCATTGACCGCGGCATCTATATCGCCTGCTTTATACACGCTTGTCATCTGTGAAAGAGGCGTTGCGGACGTGACCGCGTCAACTGCGGTATTTCTCCAAGCAAACGGAGCCGGATAGTCGGACATCGCATTTGCAAACGACGTCATAAGCACGATTCTGCCTGCAAGCGCAGGGTTTACAAAGTTCTGACCTATGCCGCCGAAGAACTGCTTTGCGACGATAATTGCAACTGCGTCGCCGATTATTACCATCCAGATCGGCATTGTGGACGGCAAATTGAAAGCTAAAAGGATACCGGTTACCACAGCACTTAAATCGCCTATGGTATTGTCTCTTTTCATAACCTTGCGCGCTATGTATTCAAACAAAACACATGAGAGGACGCTCACCGCCGTAACGAGCAGCGAACGGAATCCGAACAGCACCACCGACATTATAAGTGCCGGCATAAGGGCGATAATTACGTCGAGCATTATGCTTCTTGTTGTATCGACTGAACGCTTGTGAGGCGAAGGAGATACGGTAAGCTTTATATTTTCTTCACTCATTTTTTCTGCGCCTCCGATCTTACAATAGATTTTGCGTCACGCATAAACTGAACAAGCGGTTTGCCGGCAGGGCACGTATACGCGCACGAACCGCACTCCATACAAACCATTGCGCCCGCCTTTAAAAGATTCTTTACATCCTTTTGCACCGCGTACTTATGTATTACCGTCGGCTGAAGATACATGGGGCAGGCCTTAGCGCATCTACCGCAATGTATACAAGCCGTTTCCGTCTTAAGGCTCATATCGTCATCGGTGAAGGCAAGAATTGCGTTATTGCATTTTAATATCGGGTGGTGCGTATCGACTATCGAGGTACCCATCATGGGTCCGCCGGTAATTATTTTAACCGGGGGCTCGCGGAAGCCGCCGCACGCCTTGATGATGTAATCTATCTCGGTGCCTATCGGAACGCGCACATTCTGCGGAGCGGTTATGGCAGAACCGTCAACCGTAAGAGATCGCGATACAAGCGGCTTGCCCGATTTTAAATAGCGTGAAATAAATGCCGCCGAGGTCACGTTCATAACAACACAGCCCACGTCCGACGGAAGCTTTCCGGGGGGAACGCGTCTGCCCGTTGCGGAGAGTATCATCATTTTCTCTGCACCCTGCGGGTATTTTGAGCGAAGAGGCATAACCTTAATTACGTCGTCGGGGTCGTCCTTTTCGGCTATTCTCTCAAGAATTTTGATGGCGTCGGGCTTGTTGTCCTCAACCGCTATTATGACCTTCTTGAAATTGAGCATATCCTTTAAAAGATGCACTCCGCTCATTACGTCCCACGAATTATCGAGACATTCACGGTAGTCAACCGTTATATACGGCTCACATTCCGCCGCGTTTATTATAAGTGTGTCAACGCTGCCGTCCTGCGGGAAATTGAGCTTTACATGAGTCGGAAAGCCCGCTCCGCCGAGTCCTACCGCGCCGGAAGCTCTGACGGCCTTTATCAGGTCATCGTGAGTTTCGACCTTTGGCGGTGTAAACTCCGCCTCCTCCATAAGCCCGTCGTTTTCGATAATGACGGCTTGAGACACAATACCTTGAGCGGTTCTGATTTCCTTTACCGCCGTAACCTTACCCGACACGGACGCGTGCACGGGTGCGCTTACGTACTTATCGGTATCGCCTACTACCTGACCTACAAGAACTCTGTCGCCGACCTTTACCGTTGGCGTACACGGCGCGCCGATATGCTGGCTCATCGGAAGCGTGACCGTTTCCGGAGCCGGAATGCGTTTAACCTGCATATCCTTGGTGTGCTTTTCGTGCGAGACACTTATACCGCCTCTGACTTTTTTTACAGGTTTTATTATTTCAGAGCGCATTCATCTTCCTCCCTTTACAGCTTTATCTATATTATGAAGCTTTGGCATAACAGCCCTCAATATGCTTCCCGTAACTGCCCCCGTAACAAGAGCCGACAAAAGAAGCACCGGGGCATAGCCTATAACCGACTCTCCGGAAACCATAATCGCGGCAACCGAAAACTGCCCTGCATTATGAGCCAAAGCCGACAAAATACCTATTTCTATATATCCTGCGTTTTTTGAAAATCTAAATAACAAATACATCACAAGGGTGCTGAGCACTCCGCCTGCGAGTGACATAAAAAATGCCGTGGCACCGCGCGTAAGGAAAACAAACAGCGACTTTAAAAGCGTCACCGACAGTGCCGGTATAAGCCCGAATTCCGAGGCGGCAAACATAACCGCTATATTGGAAAAACCTGCCTTGGCTCCGGGCGGCATAAACGCAGCTGTCGGTATCAGCCCCTCAAGAAACGAGAGTGTTATTGCCACAGCCGCAGCTATACCCGTAAATGCGGCCTTATATGATTTTGTCTTAGTTATCTTCATATCAATATGTAATCACGTCTATATTTTCGGTAGTGCCCTTTATGCTTACGACTGTTTTAAGCGGCACGCACACGGCACTTTCCCCCGCGCGGCACAGCTTACCCGTTCTCATACATATCTTGTCTTTACACGGAGAGCTTTCTACCCATATTTCGCCGTTTTCGGCGGCTATTACAATACCGTTGTCGAGCGTAAACTCTCGCTTTTCCGCAATCTCATCAAGAGACAGCGTCAAAACGGTCACGCCGTCCGACGTGACAACGGCAGTGAGTGATGTTTTCGCCCTTGTGTATTTATACGCCGTAAGCACCGCAATTACCATAACCGTAATTATTATAAGCGCCGCTCCGTGCTTTCCCAAAAGCTTTCTTTCCATATCAGACAAGAGAGTAATCGCCGTTTGTTATTTTTAAATACGGCTTTATGCCGTCCGTCGCAAAGACGGTTCTGTCCTTATAGACAAACACCGCGTCCGCATTGTACTTTTCGAGTATCGGCAGAGACTCTTCCTTTCCGAGAATAAAACATAGCGTTGATAGAGCGTCGCTCAAAAGCCCCGTAGGAGCCTTTATCGTAACACTTGTAAGCTCCGTTTGCACCGGATAGCCGGTGGTCAAATCCAAAATGTGAAAATATGTTTTTCCGTCCTCGGCGGTAAATCTCTTTTCATAATCGCCCGAGGTTGATATAAAAGCATCTGTAAGCGACAGCACCGCAAAATAATCGTTTTCCGTTTTGTACGGGTCGCGTATTCCTACATTCCAGCTTTTGCCTTTTTTAGGTAAGCCGTATGTCGCTACGCTGCCGCCTACGGAAATTACGGCACCCGTTATTTTGCCGCCCTGCGAATTTATTTCGTCTATTCTCTTAACCGCCTCGTCAAGTGCTATTCCTTTGCCTGCGGAGCCGAGATTGAGCTTTGCACCGTCGGGGATATAAACTTTTTTGCCGTCGCCGAAAATCAATTTATCGTCGCCGCATTTTTCTTTTGCGGATAAAATTTCATCCTCGCTCGGGAGGCGGAACTCGTCGGTATCAAAGCCCCAAAGCTCAGTCAGCGCTCCGGACAAAACGGCAGCCTTACCGTGGGAATCGGAATACACGTCGCAAACGGTGCGAAGCTCATCATATGTCTCAGAGCTCACCGTTTCTCCGTGCTCGCCCGAGGAATTTACCCTGTATATATCGCTGCCCTCATAATTTTTTGAAATGCGCTCGTCTGTTTTAACCACTTCAGCCAAAAGGTTTGCGTTTTCCAACGCCTCGGAGTTTTTCCCGTAAAGCTTAATGCCCACAAGGGACCCCATAGAAAAGCCCGTCTGCTCCGCTGATTTTGTGTTTACCGCGCACGAAGACAGCTCAAACAGTAAAACAAGGCAAAACACAGCGGCAATAAGTTTTTTTAACGACCTTGCCAAGCTTGTTTCACCTCACAACTGCCTAATTCGACGACACTACAATTAAATATACAATATTTCAAGGGTTAGTTCAAGCAAAGTTTGAAAATTAACAAAGTTTGCCGTGTAAAACTTCCCTTTTTGTCTCAAGCCTATAAAAATTCAGGGGAAGCAAGGCTCAAAGCGATGCTTCCCCGTAAAAACCGCGGATTTTTATTATGACAATTCAAATTGACCGGTATACAGCTGATAATATTTCCCGTGCTGCTTAATAAGGTCATCATGACTGCCGCGCTCTATTATTTTACCGTGCTCAAGCACCATTATGGCGTCCGCATTGCGTACCGTGGACAAACGGTGAGCTATCACAAAGGTGGTTCTGCCGTTCATAAGCTTATCCATGCCCTTTTCTATAAGATGCTCGGTGCGTGTATCTATGGAGCTTGTAGCCTCGTCAAGCACGAGCACGGGCGGGTCTGCCACAGCCGCTCTCGCAATCGCTATGAGCTGTCTTTGCCCCTGACTCAGGTTTGCGCCGTCGCCTGTTATAACCGTGTCGTAACCGTCGGGAAGTCTTGTTATAAACGAATCGGCATTGGCGAGCTTAGCGGCTTTTACAACCTCTTCGTGAGTTGCGTCAAGCTTGCCGTAGCGTATATTGTCTTCGATTGTACCCGTAAACAGGTGTGTATCCTGAAGCACCATCGAAAGCGAAGAGCGAAGGTCGCCCTTGCAAATCTTTTGTATATTTATTCCGTCATAACGGATTTTTCCCTTTTGTATCTCATAAAAGCGGTTGAGCAAATTGGTTATCGTGGTTTTGCCTGCACCCGTTGAGCCGACAAACGCAATTTTCTGACCCGGCTTTGCATAGAGCGAAATGTCGTCGAGAACCGTCTTTTTGCCGTCATAGCTGAAGCACACGTTTTCAAACACAACGTCGCCCTCAAGCTTTTGATAGGTTACGGTATTGTCGCCGCTGTGCGGATGCTTCCAAGCCCAAAGGCCCGTATGCTCCTTGCACTCGGTCAAATTTCCGTTCTCGTCATATTTTGCGTTTACGAGCTTTACATAGCCGTTGTCCTCTTCCGGCTCTCTGTCGATAACGTCAAATATACGCTCGGCACCGGCTAAGGCCGCAAGAATGTTGTTGAACTGCTGAGAGAGATTTGCTATGGGCTGAGAAAATGATCTTGAATACTGCAAAAACGAGCTTATTGTACCGATTGTGGTAAAGCCGCCTATGCAGAGAAGTCCGCCTGCCATGGCAATCACGGCATAATTGATATTTGAGAGGTTACCCATTATCGGCATCAGAACACTTGCAAAGGTATTGGCGTTGGTAGAGGAATGCTTAAGCGCACCGTTAAGTGCGGCAAACTCCTCCTTGACATTTTCCTCGTGATTGAATACCTTTATGACCTTTTGTCCCTCTATGGTCTCTTCGATATATCCGTTTACAGCTCCGAGGTCCTTTTGCTGCTTCTTGAAGTACAGCGCGCTCTTGCCGCCTATAACCTTAATTACAATCAGCATAATTATAAGCATCAGAATTACAAGAAGAGTGAGCTGCCAGCTGAGATACAGCATCATGGCAAAGGTTGCGATAACGCTGATAACCGAGGAAATCACCTGCACAAAGCCGTTGCTCAGAAAATTTCGGACGGTATCGACGTCGTTTGTATAGCGGCTCATAAGGTCGCCGTGAGTATGCGTGTCAAAATAGCTTATAGGCAAATCCTGCATCTTGTCAAAGAGGTCGCGCCTTATCGTATTTACCGTTCCCTGCGACACCTTTATCATAATTCTTGCATACGCATAGGCCGATATTGCACTGAATATGAAAAGCATAGCCATTTTGGAAAGAGATAACGCAATAGCACCTATATCCGGCGTCATCGTACCGTTTGTCATGGGAACAAGATAGTTATCTATTACAATTTTAATGAAGTACGAGGACGCAATCATTCCGACCGAGCTTAAAAGGACGAAAATTATGACAAGCACCAACAGGCCCTTTGACTTACCGAGATAAGAAAAAAGCTTTGAAACGGTTTTGCCCATATTTTTCGGCTTTTGGAAGCCGCCTCTCGGTGCTCTGCCGTGGCCGTCCGGTCCGTTTTTAGGTTTCGGCATCAGTTTTCGCCTCCTTCGTCTTTGTTACCCTTTTGCTGCGAGGTATAGACCTCACGGTATATTTCGCTTCTCTCCATAAGCTCCGAGTGCGAACCAATATCGGTTATTTTACCGTCGTCGAGAACTATGATTTTGTCGGCGTCCTCAACGGAGCTTATTCTCTGAGCGATTATGATTTTTGTGGTATTCGGTATGTCATTTTTGAACGCCTCGCGAATTTTTGAATCGGTAAAGGTGTCCACAGCGCTTGTGGAGTCATCCAAAATGAGTATTTTAGGCTTCTTCAAGAGAGCACGCGCAATACAAAGACGCTGCTTCTGACCACCCGAAACATTAACGCCGCCCTGGCCGAGGTCGGTGTTGTAGCCGTCGGGGAAGCTCATTACAAAGTCGTGAGCCTGAGCTGCCTTACAGGCGTCTATTACCTCCTGCTCGGTGGCGTTTTCGTTGCCCCAGCGGAGGTTATCAATAATTGTGCCAGAGAAAAGCACATTTTTCTGAAGCACCATACTTACGGCTTCACGAAGCTCAAAGAGCTTGTATTTTTTGACGTTTTCGCCGCCGACGAGAACCTCGCCGCCGGTCACGTCGTAAAGTCTCGGAATAAGGCTTACGAGCGTTGTCTTTGCGCTTCCCGTACCGCCTATAACGCCTATGGTTTCGCCGGAATTTATTTTAAAGCTCGCTCCGTCTATAACATTCTTTTTGCCGTCCGAGCTGTACTTAAAGCTGACATTTTTAAACTCTACGGAGCCATCCTTAACCTTGAGGTCCGGCTGAGCGTCATCGTCGTTTATGTCGGGCTTTTCCTCAATGACCTCGGCTATACGTGCAGCGGCGGCTCTCGACATAACATACTGTACCAATATCATGGCTATCATTATGACAGACATAAGTATCATCATAATGTAGGTCGTAAGTGTGCTGAATTTGCCTATTTCCATTTCGCCCCTCAAAATGAGCTTTGAGCTGATATAGGTAATAGTGAGTATGGTGCCGAACATCAAAAACATCATCAGCGGCTGTGCCATAACCATCATTTTTTCCGCGCTTACCGACGCATCCATAAGGTCGTCATTTGCCTTTTTGAACTTTTTCTTTTCGTAATCCTCGCGGACAAACGCCTTTACAACGCGCATTGCGATAAGGTTTTCCTGAACGGACGCATTGAGCCCGTCAAACATATTGAATACCTTCTTAAAGCGCTTTACGGCAATAGGTCCGAACAGCGCGAGGAATATCAGGATTATCGGTATAACCACAAGAAAGGTATTTGATACCGTTCTGCTTATCTTGAAGCTCATGGTGAGTGCTATTGCAAACATAAGCGGTGCTCTGAAGAAAATTCGCAGCATCATCATATACATATTCTGTATCTGAGTTACGTCCGTTGTCATTCGCGTTACAAGAGAAGCCGTGCTGAACTTGTCGATATTCGAGAATGAGAAATTCTGGATGCTCTCATACATAGCTGTGCGGAGATTTGTGCCGAAGCCCATACTCGCAACAGACGCAAGCCTTGCCGCGGTGGCACCGCAGAAAAGCGAGCCCAATGCCATAGCAACCATTTTAACGCCGATTTCGATAATGTACTTCCTGTCGCCGTTCGGTATGCCCACGTCGATTATATACGACATATAATACGGCAGCATAAGCTCAAGCACTACCTCGCCAACCATAAGTATAGGGCAGATTATCGACTGCCAAGTGTACTGCTTTACGTATTTCATAAGCTTACGCATTGTCGTCGCCTCCTTTTTCGTGTGATTTCATCATCATTTCAAAAATTGCTTTTTCGCTCGGAGCGTCCTCCGAAATATTGTCAATAAGACGATTCAAAAAGCTGTTGAGAAGTGAAAGCTCCTCTTTTGTGAAGCCTTTGAACATCCTTTTGTCAAGCTTGTCAAACTGACTGTGTATATATTCCGTACGCTGCTTGCCATTTTCGGTAAGAGCTATCCGGTTGCAGCGCAGGTCGTTTTCGTCTGATATTTTTGTGATAAGCCCGCTCTTTTGCATTCGTTTTACGGATACCGCTACCGATGCCGGCGAAACATTTATGCCGTCGGAAAGTTCTTTTTGCGAGCATTCGCCGTGCTCACTTAGATAATCGAGCACCGGCGGCTGGCCGAAATACACGCCGCTGTCGCGAAGCATTTTATGCATGGCATAGCGTTTATAGCAGTCAAGCCTGTTCATCTTAAAGACCAATTCTTTAAGTTCCGAAGCCAAAGCCTTTTCCTCCTTTTCAAATATAAGATAACCGATTTATAGTTAGTCGGTTAATTGTTAATCGGTTTACTTATTGTAATACCGATTTTTTTTATTGTCAATAACATTTCAAAAAAATCTCGAATCATTAAAGTCCGCCTGCATCAACGCTTCTGAGCCGTTAATAGACACATATCGGAAATGTGTCGCAACGTTTTCGGAACATTGCTCCCTTTTTGCCGTTATGTATGAAAAAACTTATACAAAATCACAAGGGAGGAATTATTACGGACAGAAAAAGTCTTAAAAAACGCGAAAAAGATTTTTGCCGCGAATACGTTTACTGCGGTAATCCGAAAGATGCGGCGCAAAGAGCCGGATACACCGTCTTCCCGGAAATGTGCGGTATTCGACTCCTAACGGAGAAACGTATCAAAGATGAGATAGCCGAGCTTGAAGGCAAGCTTGCCGCTACAAGAGCCGAGGCGCTTTGCGGTTACCGCCGTATTGCGTTCGGCAACATTTCGGACGCTGTAAAGCTCATACTCGAAAGTGACGGTGACAGGCTTGACGCCGAAAAGCTTGACCTTTTCAATGTGGCGGAAATCAAAAAGCCGCGCGGCGGAGGAATGGAAATCAAGTTTTTTGACCGTTTAAAGGCACTTGAAAAAATCGAGCAGCTGTCATTATCAGAAAGCGACAAATATTCCGTTTCACTTTATAAGGCTATCGAAAATTCGGCAAAGGCTTCCGCCGGAGGGAACGACGATGACTGTTGACGCCTTTAAAAGCTTCTCGAAAAAGCAGCTTATACTCCTGAATTGGTGGACAGACTCTTCGCCGTATAAAAACCGAGATGCGATAATCTGCGACGGCTCTGTCAGAAGCGGTAAGACGGTATGTATGTTTCTCTCATTTATATTTTGGGCATTTTATATGTTTTCAGACAGCAGCTTTGCCGTTTGCGGGAAAACCATCACCTCTCTGCGACGCAACATAATAACGCCGATGCTCCCGATGCTGCGTTCTCTCGGCTTCACATACGAGGAGCTTGTTTCAAAAAATATGATAATCATAAAAAAAGACGGGCGAGAAAACCGTTTTTACATTTTCGGAGGTAAGGATGAAGGCTCAGCGGCGCTGATACAGGGTATGACTCTTTCGGGCGTCATGCTCGACGAGACGGCTCTTATGCCGCGCTCCTTTTGCGAGCAGGCAATAGCTCGCTGCTCCGTCGATAATTCGCGCCTTTGGTTCAACTGCAACCCCGAAAATCCGGCGCACTGGTTTTACACGGAATGGATAAAAAAGGCAGTAGATAAAAATTGTCTATACCTGCATTTCACAATGGACGACAACCCCTCGCTGTCGGAGGAGATTAAACAGCGTTATAAAAATCTTTACAGCGGTTCATTTTACGAGCGATTTATTGAAGGTAAATGGGTCAGCTGTGACGGCGCGGTTTACCCTTTTTTCGACAGCTCATATATATACGACGTACCTGCGGGAATCACGAAATTTTTTGTTTCCTGCGACTACGGCACGGTAAATCCGACATCCATGGGGCTTTGGGGCGAAAAAGACGGCACCTTTTTCAGAGTGGATGAATTCTACCACGATTCAAAGCAAAAAGGCTTTCAGATGACCGATGAGGAATACTATTGTTCGCTTACAGCTCTTATCGGTGACAGAAAAGTGGAATACGCGGTAGTCGACCCCTCGGCCGCAAGCTTCATTGAATGTATAAAAAGGCACGGCAAAATACGCGTGGTGCGTGCCGACAACGACGTTGTAAAGGGCATACGCAAAACGTCGGACGCGCTGAAATCCGGCAGGATAAAAATCTGCAAGCCGTGCCGCGATGCCATACGTGAGTTTTCATTATACCGTTGGGACGAGAGTGCAAAATACGACGCCCCGCGCAAAGAAAACGACCACGCCATGGACGACATAAGATATTTTGTTATGTCACTCGAAAACTCCGCCGACGGCTTTTTTGCCGTTTCGGTGGAACGATGAAGGGAGGTAATTATGCTTGAAGCTATTCAGAAGAGGCAAGCGCATTGAGGCTCCGGTTACCGCCGCCGCCCAAGGCACAGCCTCGGGGCTTTTTCCCGCCGTCAACAGCTACACGCCGCTTGTGCTGTGCCAGAACACGCTTTATAAAAGCCTTATGGAGGCGGTTCCCATAATAAATGCGGCTGTTCACAAGATAATCCGATTGACGGGCGGCTTCTCGGTGGAGACCGGAAGCGACGCCTGCGATAAAGCTCTTGCCGAATTTTTGTCCGACATACCATGCGACTCGGGCGAAAGAAGCATTTATTCGTTTTTGGATACTTATTTTGAGCAGCTCTTGATTTACGGCACGGCAGTCGGCGAAATGCTTACGGACGAATACGGAAACATACGCTATCTCTACAATGCAAGACCGGACGATGTCAGTCTTTTAAGAGATCCTAACGACTTTTCAAGGATTCTCGTATGCCGCGCAGACGCGGTGCCGACTCCGGTAAAGCATCAGGAGAGAATACTGTTTACGGCACTTGACGCAGAGCCCGGCTCGCTCTACGGTACCTCGGTGCTTTACGGCCTGCCGTTTGTAAGCTCGGTACTGCTTAAAATATTCGAAGCCACCAAATCCAACTGGGACAGAGTCGGCAATGTACGATTTGCCGTCACCTATAAGCCGGACGGAGAAGCGTTGTCGAAATCATTTGCTAAAGAGCGCGCCGAGCTTATAGCAAGCGAGTGGAGCGAAGCTATGAAGAGCGGCAGCGTCAAGGACTTTGTCGCCGTCGGAGACGTTGATATAAAGGTCATAGGTGCCGATAATCAAATTCCCGACAGCGAGATTCCCGTGCGCGAGATGCTTGAGCAAATTGTCGCAAAGCTTGGTATACCGCCGTTTTTGCTCGGACTCTCGTGGTCAACCACCGAGACGATGTCCAAGGTGGAGACGGACGTTTTGACTACGGAGCTGTGGCATTACAGGAGACATTTGACGCCTGTAATAGAAAGGATTTGCTCAACATTTCTTCGTAATTCGGGCTCATCCTTAAAACCGAACGTTGTGTGGGACGACATCACGCTTCAGGACGAGGTGGAAAATGCCAGAGCAAGGCTGTATTCGGCACAGGCAAAAGCACTTGAAAAGGAGGAAAAAACCGATTGAACAAATCATTTGAAAGTCAGACGGATGAAAACGAGCTGTCAAAAGAGGATTTGGCGCTCATAAACACATTCACTCAAAAGGAAATGACGAAGGACGATATATTCTCTTTCTGCGTAATACTCTGCGACAACGAAATCGACCGTGATTACGAGCGATTCACGGAGGACTCTCTTCATAAGCTTGCCGACTTTTTTATAGGCAAAACCGCAATACGCGATCACAGCATGAAAAGCTCCGACCAGAGCGCGCGAACCTATAAGACCGAAGTCATTAAGGACAGCACGCGCAAAAATTCTCTCGGTGAGGACTATGTATATTTAAAGGCATGGTGCTATATGCCGAGGATAAAGAAAAACGAGGAGCTCATTGAGGAAATCAAGGCAGGCATTATAAAAGAAGTGAGCGTGGGCTGCGCAGTTAAAAGCTGCATCTGCTCCGTTTGCGGAAAAGAGCTCGGCAAGAGTGAATGCTCACACGTCAGAGGCGGCATTTACGACGGTAGGCTCTGTTACGGTGAGCTGCAAAATCCCACGGACGCATACGAGTGGTCGTTTGTCGCCGTACCTGCACAGAAAAACGCCGGTATAACAAAAAAATTCGGTTTCACCGCAGACGGCGACGCAAATCGGCAGCTGACGTTCTTGAAAAGTGAAAACGAACGTCTGAAAGGTCTTGCAAAAGCCGGACAGCTGTACCGCACCGAAAAGCAGACGGAGCTTATAAAAGCGTTTGTCGCCGCGTTTCCGTCACTCGATGACAAGCTGTGTAAAAAAATGGCGGAATGTCTTGAAACGGATGAGCTTTGCGCCGCAGCAAAAGCCGTGAGTAAAAATAATTTTACCTTGAGCTCTCCGCAGCTCACACCGGCTAAAAAAGCCGAAGCAAATTCAAATTCGCAGTTCAGACTGTAAAAAGAAAGGATAAAACAAATGGCAATTTACGAAAACATCAAGCTCGACAAGGGACTTTACGGAACATCAAAGGGCTTCCTCGCGGAGCTTGAGAGCATTGACCCCTCAGAAAACTACAAGGGCACCTCTCTTGAGGGCCTTGACGCATTTGAGCGTCAGCTTAAACGCTTTGACATAAAGGTCAGCGGCAATATGTCAAGCCCCGTCGATAAATTCTTCGCAACCACCGACAGTGCCGCACTCTTCCCCGAATATATTTCAAGAGCCGTGAGAACCGGACTTGAAAGCGCTGACGTTCTCTCGGAAATCATTGCGGCAAAGACCGTTATCGACGGCCTTGACTACCGCCCGATAACCTCGGTTCTCACAGACGACGACAAGGCTCTGAAGGAGACAGCCGAGGGTACCGCCATACCCGAAACCTCGGTTAAAACTCAGGAGAACCTCGTAAAGCTCAAAAAGCGCGGCAGAATGTTATGCGCGTCATACGAGGCTATACGCTTCCAGAAGCTTGACCTGTTCACCGTCACATTAAAGCAGATAGGCGCATATATTTCCCGTGCGCTCTTTAAGGACGCGGTAAGCGTTTTATCGCTCGGCGACGGAAACAAGAACCCTGCTGCCACCCTCAAGGTTTCAACTGCGGGCAAGCTCACATATTCCGACCTCGTTTCGTTCTGGAACGGCTTTGACCCGTATGAACTCAACACCGTTATAGCCTCACCCGACATCGCAGCAGCCATACTCAATATGTCGGAAATGCGCGACGCTGCGGCGGGCCTTAATTTCCACGCGACCGGTAAAGCCGTAACGCCGCTCGGCGCTAATATGCTGAAAAGCAGCGCAGCGCAGGCAGGCACGCTTATAGGTCTTGATAAAAACTGCGCCCTCGAAATGGTTGAAGCAGGCGGTATTCTCACCGAATACGACAAGCTTATCGACCGCCAAATAGAACGCGCCGCAATTACTCAGACCGCAGGCTTTTCTAAAATATTTACAGACGCTTCAAAAATTCTCACCACAAAGGCCTGATAAATTCGACAGAAAGGAAGCCCGAGCAGCCATTCTCGGGCAAGGAGCAAAATGATAAACGAAAATATGGTGCTTTACAAGGCAAAAAGCCTTTTCGGCTTAGATAACGCCGCACTCGCCTCTCTTAATTGCGTATGTCATCTGTTTTGCCTTGAACTGTTCTCACGGTTAAAGGACAAAAAGGCTGCAAATGACGAGAGGATAATTTACCTTGCTGCGGTAAACTGCCTGTATTACAGTATACTCGAAAACACCGACAGCGGCTGCTCTGTGGAATCTGTGAAGGCCGGCGACGTCACCGTAAAGGAGGACGCATCAATGCCGCTTAAAAAAGCCGCCGAATTAAAGGACGAGGCAGAAAAGCTTGCGTCACCGCTCCTTATTGACGACGGATTTGTGTTTACGGGGGTGTGATATGAAGTTTTCGGATGTATCCGCAAGGATAGGCAAGGACGTATTCATAACAAACAGCACCGGCTGGCAGTCACCCGTATTTCGTGCCGCAATACAGCCGCTCCGCTACAAAAACAAGATGTATCTCGGCGGAGTTTACACCGAAATCGGGAAGGCAAAATATGATTACTTTTTATATATAGGCCCGCCTGACCACGATATAAGCCGTCTGTCGGCAGACTCAAGAATAATCGACTCAAGCGGCAGAGGCTTTACGGTGGATCACTGTGAAACGGTGTACTACAAAAATACGCCGTTTTATATATGGGCAATAGTAAGGGAGACGAACGGAATATAAATGTTTTTTGCGGTTGTTGCGCCGAGCGATATTCTCGGATTTCTGTCCTCACAGACTGAAATTACACGAAACTGTGAATTAACGCTCGCATACGAAAACGAAATCAAACCCACACCCATGAAAAAAGCAATAGTTGCCTTGGGTGTGGAAAAGATGACCGTCGGCGACTATCTCACCGAAACTGCCGCAGACGGGTCAGTTACGGTAACCTCAAACAGACAGGCGGATTTGGTCTTAAAAATATCAATATTCGCTCCGTACAGCTACGGCTCATACGAGACGCACAAAATACTTGACAGAATAGTCACGGCTATGCTGTATTCGCAAAAGCTGTACACGGTCACAAGCTGTGAGAGCGGCGGTGTGCATTATGTGCGCGATACGGGGGCTCTCGTGCTCGACACATATTTTACGCTCAGCAAGGTTTTTTCCGAATAGGCACACACAAAAAAGGGACTGTAACTTTTGTTACAGTCCCTTTTGAATTACGGAGCCTTACTTTATGAGTCCGCTCTCTTTAAGAAGCAGTTCAATATCGGTACCCTTAACCTTTTTCATAACTATTTTAAGAAGTTCTTTTTCTTTGAAGGAAAGCTTAATATCGGTTATGGGCTTTTTATCTATCGCATAGTAGCAGGCGCGCAGAAGCTCTCTCACGTCGTATTTACTGCCCCAAACCTCGGGAACGCCCCTGTCAACATTAAGAAGCGTGTAGACGGATTCCATACCTGTACGCATTGAGTATTCCGTAGTGAATATGGTATCGCGCGGAGTCTCTGCGAACTGACCGATAAAAGCGAAATTCACGGCACCGTCCGGCACGACCTTCGGTCTGTCCTCATTCTTCCTCGGCTGGAAGAATGCGTTGATGTAAGGCATAAAGCACGTTGTTGTGTTGCAGGCATTCTTTGCCAAATCTTCTATCTCGTCTGTGGGAACTCCGATATGATAGAGCCACTCGCGGCAGACCTCTTCGCCGGTGCAGTCACGCATTGCCTTTTTAACAAAGTTGCCCTCTTTGTTTGTGCTCAGCGAATAGAGCCAAATGAGTACGGCGTTTTTATCCTGCGATTTAAACTGCGGCTGACGGTTAATGGTCCAAGAGAGATACCAGTTCTCCGTGCTGTCCTTTACGGTGACTATGCCGCCTGTCGTAACCTTACCTTCGCGGGGGTCACGCTTGCAGATTTTCATAATATGACGGATAACTTCTTCGTTTGACGTCTCTACCGTGGCACTCATCCAGTTTGTCGCTTCAACATTGCTGCAGAAAGCATCGGGATTGCCGAATTCGCCGTGTGCCGCCTGTTTTGCTATATTCTTCCACATATCCCACGACTCGCCTGCGCCGTTTTTAACGCCCGACAAGTCGGGAGCGTGAGTCTGGTCGCCATAGCAGGATGTGTCGGTGCAGCATCCGTTTGTAATAAACACAAGGTCATCCTCAACAAGGTCTATGGTCTGCTCCTTGCCATCCTTAACATAAACTATCTGCTTTGCGATTTTCTTGTCGCCGACGGTTTCGATTATTACATTTTTAACATCCATACCGTATTCGATTCTGACATTGTGTGCCTCAAGATATTTTACGAGCGGCAAAATCATACTGTCGTACTGATTATATTTTGTAAAACGAAGTGCACTGAAATCGGGAAGTCCGTCAATATGATGAACGTAGCGGCAAAGATAACGCTTCATCTCAAGTGCGCTTGACCAACGCTGAAAAGCAAACATAGTCTGCCAGTAGAGCCAGAAGTTTGTGCTCCAGAACGAGTCGGGAAGTATATCGGAAATCTTTTTGTCCTCAAGGTCTTTTTCCTGTGTGAGGAAAAGCTGTGAAAGAGCCATTGCCGACTCCTTGTCAAGCTCAAATTTTTTGTCGGTGTGTGCGTCCTCGCCGCATCTTACCGTGGCACGGCAGAGCGAATAGTTGGGGTCGTGCTTGTTAAGCCAATAGTATTCGTCAAGCACCGATACACCGGGAGTTTCTATTGACGGAACGTCGCGGAAGGTATCCCACATAACCTCAAAGTGGTTATCCATCTCACGTCCGCCGCGCATAAAGAAGCCCTTCGTCACGTCCTTGCGGCCGTCGCAGCTTCCGCCGGCAAGCTCCAGCTTTTCAAGCAGATGTATGTGTTCGCCCTTCATCTGACCGTCACGGACAAGGTAAAATGCCGCAGTCAGACCGGCAAGTCCCGTACCGATGATGTATGCCGATTTTTTGTCGACGTCCTTCGGCTTTTCGGGATGTGCAAACGATTCGTAAGTTCCTGCAGAATAATACATAAAAGGTTCCTCCGTTTTTCCTCCGAGCCTCGGCAAGCTTTTTTGCGTCGCTCGGTCTTTTTTTATTTTGTAACCATATTGTAAAATGATACAAATTTTATTTCAATCGACAAAAAAACCGCTGTGTCGGAAATTCCGACACAGCGGTTAAAGTGTATTATTTTTTGACAAAACAGCCTATGTGTATAAAAGGCGAAAACTATTTGTCTGTGCGAAATCTGTCAAGCGCACGTTTTATGTCGCCCTTAATCAAAACCGAAAGTTTTTCTATAAAAGCCTCCGGCTGCTCCTTCATTCCCTTTTTTATCCAATCTATCATAAAGCCGACAAAGGCGTATTTATAAAAGTCGATTATAAACTTCTTGTCTTCCTCTCTTATTGAAACGTCAACCGCCTCCTCCTCGACTACACCGAGCAAGAGGTCGTATGTCAGAGCGTATAAAAACCGCTCTACCTGCTCGCGACTGAGGGAATTGTATGCGTTCATAATGAGCCTGCGGTTTCGGAGCACGCCGTAAAGTATCTGCGTAAATCCCTGCTGCCACGTATCATACGTTTCCTTACCCTCAAGAAATTCGGAAGCCATTTCCAAAAATATCCAATCCACAAGGTCATAAATATCTTTAAAATGATAGTAAAAGGTCTGACGGTTTACGCCGCAATCCTCGATAATATCCTTTACCGTTACCTTATCGAGCGGCTTTTGCGAAAGAAGCTTTATCAAAGACGCTGCAAGCGCCCTTTTTGTGACCTGCGACATTCAATCACTCCTCCGAGACGTTAATCGACATAGATGTCGACAACATTTTCATCAGCGCGTATGGTGGAAATTATCATATTTAGAGACTCATCGCTCTTCGGGAAAATCAAAGCCTTTATGGTTGAAGTGTTTTTCTTCTTACGTAATTTTGAATCGCTGTCGTAGAGTATTTCCATGGAATGTATAACAGCACCCGAACGTCTGATTATTTTTGAGAGCTGCGGCACTTCGTCGGCAAGGTCCTTAACCTCTATATAAAGTGCTTTTCCTGCGTGGCCTCTTGCGACGACCTTTTTGAGAGAATTCAGGGTGAGATATATTACAAAGGTTGCGACAAGTGCGCCTACAAAGAAGCCTGAGCCTACGGCAAGACCGACGCACGATACCGCCCAAAGACTTGCGGCTGTCGTAAGGCCTTTAACGGAAAAGCCCTCGCGGAGAATTGTTCCGGCACCGAGGAAGCCTATGCCGCTGACTACCTGTGCAGGCATTCTTGACATATCGAGCTTGTCAGGGTATCTCTCTGTCATATACACAGCCGTCAGCATAACAACAGCCGCGCCGACTGCCACAAGAATATGAGTTCTGAAGCCCGCGGGGCGGTGAGAATGCTCGCGCTCGTAGCCTATTATACCGCCGAGTAATGCGGCAAGACCCAAACGCACTATTGATATAATTGTGTATTTTACAGGACTTATCGCCCACAGCCACTCGGCTGCGTCCCTTATCCATGCCAATATTATCAACTCATTTCCGTATAAATTACGGTTTTTTAAACCGCGGTATAAAAATCACAAGTGCCGTCCAAATAAGGACGAACATTATTATCTGAAGCGCCCCCGCCTGACTGAGCCCGGAGGTGAACGCCATAGCGGCGACGGCAAGTATTCCGATGCCCACGCCGATATATTGAAGGACGGAGGAAAGCCTGAATTTGTCGGTTATCAGGAATGCGGCGGCAAACGACTTCAACAGCGTATAGACGCTGCCGTCGTGTATCACCTTGCAATCTCCAGACGGCTTAACAGTCTCATACAGTTCCTTAAACATCTTGCCGGCAACAGGGCTTATGACCTTGACAAAGCCGTGAGGCAGGTCAAAATACTGTTCTACAAGCTCCTCGGTGATATTCGGATCAGTCGTTCTGACAAGCACGCTCACACCGTATTTTTCAAGCTTATTCAAGTACCTTGCTATATCACCGTTCGGCTTGTATTCAACCGAAAAGCCTGCCGCTGTTTTGCCCTCTACTGCAAGATAAATAACCTGCCTGCCGGATTTCAAGAATTTCTTTTCCTCATCCTCGCTTGGCGGTGTCACATTGTGCTTTGAGAGCAGATCACGGTTACCCACAAGCACGCGCTGATTGTTTATCCAGCAGGAGCAACCGAGCTTTTCCTCATAGACAAGCGATTCCACAGGCGGCAAAATGTCGCGCTTTGAAAGTATGACGCTGTCAAAAACGTCCGACAATGCGCCTCCGCTTTTAATAACGACAGCCGCCGTATAGAGAAATGCGTCGTCTATACGCATTGAATTGTAGAGCTTGAAGCCGTGTAAGCTGCATCCGCCGTAGAGGAAAAGGTCGGACGCATCTATAACCACCGCATTTGCTGTTGAGGCGTCCTCGGCGGCATAATAGCCGGAGACTAACGAGCCCGAGCGTCTGAGCTGCTTATTAGTCGTTTTAAGTATGTCAGACGCCGACAGGCACGACGATGCCGGAAGCCCTATAAGAGTGACTGCGGTAAATGCCGACACGGCGTAAACCAAATTTTTTGAAATAACTCCGGCTACAACGGCTGTAATCACCGCCGCCGTAAGCACGGCAGGCAGAGAGAGAGCATAAACGCCGTCCGACGGGTCGCGGCGGAGCGTCATCTCGACAAATTTTGACGGGAATCCGATTTTTGCGCTGTATCTTATATCGGGGTCACCGAGCAAAAGCCCTCTGCCTATTTCAAAGGCCTCGCCCTCGTCCTCGATTTTGCTTACGCTGTAAAGCTCATTTGGGTGCTTCACTATGTACTCAAAATCAGCAATGTCGGTTTTGGCTCGCACTTTATCCGCGACAGCCGTAAATATAAGCGGAGCAAACACCGCCGGCGCATAAATGTGGATATTGCCCGGCAGCTCCCCGTGCCCCGAAAAAGCCGCAATGCACTGCAAAATGCCTGCAAGCAACGCTACGGTAACACACATAGAACGCGTAATTTTTTTCCGCCCGAGAAGCGAAAAACTCTTTTTGATTTCTCCGACGTCAATAAGTGCCGCAATCAAAAGCAGCATAAGATTGACGCCCAAGAAGGCATATTCGCTGTTCCCGAAAGCCGACAAATCGGCAAACATGGTTTTGAGCGAAGAAAACAGCGTGAGAACCACAAGAAAAATCACAAAAACAATTATCTTTGCGGTCGCTTTTCGTTTATTGCCCATCATTATATCATAGACGGCCTTTGCATCCTTGTTACTGTAATATTCGCGCGCTATCCTTATCGGCTCGTCGCCGTTATCTGATTTTTCGCGCTTGCTGCGTCGCTGCTTTTTCTTCGGCTCAAGATCTACGCCGTCGTCATCGCATTCGGCGGATTCGTCTATGACATCTCCGTTTTCGTCCTCCTCGGGGAGGTCGTCGAGAATGCGAATATTTTTTCTTATCTTTTCCGCAGTTTTGTTTTCTTCGTCCGACTCATCGTCCTCAGGCTCGCTGCGGTGAACTTCCTCTTTTTCGGTCTGTCTGAACGCAGGCTGCAATTTAAAGCTCTTTGCTTTTTTGCTTCGCCTGCCCAAAAGCTCTATTTCAGCCTCATATTCGTCAACTGTTTCAGGCTTAACCTCTTCCTCAAAGCCGTCAAGCTTTATCTGATTTTGCAGCTGCTGTGTATCGCAGTCCGCAGCATTCTTTTTGGCGAGGGACTTAAGCTCGCCGGTGCGGTATTTTTCGGCGTTGCTTTTTTGTTCCCTCAGCTCATCCTCTGCCGAGATTATTGTGGGAACGGGCATCAAGCCCTCCTCGCTCGTCTTTTCGCCGTCGGGCTTTTTTACTATAACCCCGAACTTTTCAATGGTTTTGGGCGGGAGCGACGACATAAGCTTTTCGTGCTCGCGTGTTTTTTCCATATCAAGTTTCGGTTTATTAAGAAATCTCTCGCGGTATTTATCCGTCTCCATTCCCTTTTTGACAGCGGTTTTTTTGTCGGTAAATTCCGAAGATGTTGTTCTGGTTATTTTTTTGCCTATATGATGCTCGATTTTATCGCTGCGTATGGCTCTTGCATCAACCTCATTGAAAACGCGTGTCTTTTCGAGCGAAATCTGCCCCGGTACCGATTCGTTTTCCGACTGCACGGGCGAATTTTCATTATCGCTTGTAAGGCTTGGGGTTGTCCCTCCGAAAAGCGGATTCTCGGGGAGAATCTCGGAAGAAGCATTATTTACTCCGGCCGCTTTTTTCGAGTCATCGTCTTTGCCGAAAGCTTTCTTATCTTCTTCAATTTTCGCGGCATTGATTTTTCTGCCCTCGGTTTTTTCTCTGCGGCTGCCGCCCGATAAGATCTCGTCAAAAATAGCGGGGTCTATGGAAAAACTGTCGTCCGACTTTTTGTCGGGCTCTTTTTTTGATGTGTGTGAAACCGGTGTCTTGCCGTTTTTTTCTTCGGCTGACTCATATTTTTTCTCTGCGTGTTCCGTCTGCTCTTTCGGCTCGTGAGCCTTCTCCGTTTGAACCTTTTCAGACTCGGACAGCCCCTCATCAGCTAAAAGGGCATCAATCTCCGCAAGCGACCAGACCTTGCCCGGCACTTTTTCTGTATCTTTTTCGGTTTCGCTGAGAATATCGTCAAGAGAAAATCCTGACGACATATTACGGTCTGCCATTTTTCACACCCCCATTTTTATCTGTGCGACGCCGCCTCATACATAAGGATGCCTGCCGCCACAGAAGCATTCAATGAGTTTATTTTTCCCTTCATGGGAAGCGAGACGATAAAATCGCATTTTTCGCGGACAAGACGGCTCATACCGCGGCCCTCGGAACCGATGACCAAAGCGACTCCGCCTGAATAATCCACAGACCTGTAATCGCTGCCGTCCATATCGGCACCGTATATCCAAATATTTTTTTCCTTAAGCTCATCAATGGTTGACGCAAGATTTGCAACCCTCGCAACCGGCACATATTCGAGTGCGCCTGCCGAGGTTTTACCCACGGTAAAATTCAGAGAAGCACTGCGGCGCTTCGGTATAATCACGCCGTGTGCGCCTG
>HF993132.1:95448-105310 GCA_000432435.1 Eubacterium sp. CAG:180 | reverse complement strand
CCTGCCGCATCGGCGGTTCTTATTACTGCACCGAGATTATGCGTGTCCTCTACGCCGTCACAAATTATTATAAACGGCTTCTCATTTTTTTCGGCCGCTTTATTTAAAATATCTTCAACGGTAGAGTATTCATGCGCCGCCGCCGAGAGAGCCACTCCCTGGTGCACTCCTCCGCCGCACATAAAATCGAGCTTTTTTGAGTCAACCTCTTTAATGACTGCGCCTTTTTCGCGCGCCATTGAGATTAACCTTTTAACAGCAGGGTTTTGCTCGCCGCGTTGAACAAACAGGCGGTCAATCTCACGGCCTGATTTGATTGCCTCAAATACCGCGTTTCTGCCTATAATTAAATCGTTCTGGTCATTTCTTGCTTCGTCCATCAAAATACTCTCCGGTAAACGTCAATAAATTATATATATTATATTGTAACATAACTAAGCCTGTTTTTACAATAGAATTATCAAGTTTAAACCTCACCGAACCAAAAAAAGCCCTCGATTTTAAAAACCGCAAAAAAAATCAGCGCGGTTTTCCATCAAAAACGGGCTTTACTGTTTCGGAGTCGATAATTTGAATGCAGAAAAAAGGCTTTGCTTTTCAGGCGCATTCAAATCCAAAAGGGATTGCAAAAAACATAAGTTTTTCACAACCCCTTTGCGAATAATTATATTGCTATATATTATTCTTTAGCTTCGGCCGTAGCGTCGGTCTCGGCTTCTTTTTTCTCTGCCTTTGGAGCAGATTTTTTAGCTGCGGGCTTTTTAGCTGCGGGCTTCTTTGCAGCCTTTTTAGCTGCGGCAGCCTTAGCTTCAAGCTCAGCCTTAGTCTCAACAAGCTCTATAATGCACATCTCGGCTGCGTCGCCGCGGCGTGCACCGGTCTTGGTGATTCTTGTATATCCGCCGTTAACATCTGCGTATCTGGGCGCAATAACGTCGAAGAGATTTTTAACAACGTCCTCTTTGGTAACGTAAGCTAAAACCTGTCTTCTTGCGTGTAAGGAGTTATCCTTAGCAATGGTGATCATTTTCTCTGCCATTGCTCTAACTTCCTTAGCCCTTGTAACGGTCGTTTCGACTTTTCCGTTTTCAAACAGGTAAGTTACCATTCCGCGAAGCATAGCCTTGCGGTGATCGGTAGTCCTGCCGAGTTTTCTTGTTCCGGGCATCTATAACACTCCTTCTGATTATTCGTCATCCTTGCGGAGAGTGAAGTTGAGCGACTCAAGCTTGGCGATAACCTCTTCAAGAGACTTTCTGCCAAGGTTTCTCACCTTCATCATATCGTCTTCTGACTTGCTTATTAAATCTTCAACCGTGTTGATTCCTGCTCTCTTCAGGCAGTTGAAAGAACGTACCGAAAGGTCAAGCTCCTCAATGGTCATCTCCAGAGCTTTTTCCTTGCCGTTGTCGTCTTTAACGACCATAACCTCAGTATTGCCTGCTTCATCCGACAGCTCAATAAAGAGATTGAGATGCTCATTGAGAATCTTAGCTGCGAGAGAAACTGCTTCCTTTGCAGAAATAGTACCGTTGGTCCAAATTTCAATGGAAAGCTTATCATAGTCGGTGATCTGCCCTACGCGGGTGTTTTCAACCGTATAATTAACCTTCAACACGGGTGTGTAGATAGAGTCGATAGCAATAACGCCGATAACAGGCTTCATCATCTGCTTGTTTCTCTCTGCGGAAACATAACCTCTGCCTCTGTCGCAAGTCATCTCCATGCTGAGATTTGCGCCCTCTGACAGTGTAGCGATAAGATGATCGGGGTTGAGTATTTCAACGTCCGAATCGGTTTTTATGTCGCCTGCCGTAACAGTGCATTTGCCACTCGCTTCTATATAGATAGTCTTAGGACCGTCGCCGTGTATCTTGAGGATAACGCCCTTAAGATTAAGAACAATCTCCGTGACATCCTCTTTAACACCGGGAATGGTCGAAAATTCGTGAAGTACGCCGTCAATTTTTGCTGATGTGATGGCGTATCCCGGAAGAGAAGACAGTAAAACTCTGCGGAGACTGTTTCCGATTGTTGTACCGTATCCTCTTTCGAGCGGCTCCATTACGAACTTGCCGTAGGTGCCGTCTTCCGACAAATCGAGTGCTTCAATGCTGGGCTTATCAATTCCTATCATTCAAAACCCTCCTAATTGTGGGTTCGGGCTAAGCCCGACTGTGGTTTGTATTCGTATGAAAAGTAATGCAGCGAGCCTATTATTTTGAGTAGAACTCAACGATAAGATGCTCTTCAACGGGATAGTCGATATCCTCGCGCTCGGGGAGAGCCACTACCTTTGCCGTAAGCTCGGCAGCGTTGACGTCAAGCCACTTCGGAGAAACGCCGAAAACGCCCTCTTCCTTAACGGCTTTAAATCTTGCATTATCTTTGCTTGTCTCTGCAACTGCGATTACGTCGCCTGCTTTAACAAGGTATGACGGGATGTTTACTCTCTTGCCGTTTACAGTGAAATGGCCGTGAGAAACTGCCTGTCTTGCCTCGCGGCGGGTCTTGCAGAAACCTGTTCTGAAAGCTACGTTGTCAAGGCGAGTCTCAATCATTGTAAGAAGTACAACGCCGGTCTGACCCTGAGCCTTAGCAGCCTTTTCGTAATATGAGTGGAACTGCTTTTCGAGAATACCGTAGATGAACTTAACCTTCTGCTTCTCGTTAAGCTGCATAGCGTACTCACTCTTTTTACGGCGGCCTTTAGTATAGGAATTTCTGGTAGTTTCCTTATTGGTATAACCCATAACGGCCGGTGAAATACCGAGCGCCTTGCAGCGCTTTGCTACGGGTTCCGTATTCTTTGCCATAAAAATTACACCTCCGAATTAAACTCTTCTTCTCTTGGGCGGACGGCATCCGTTGTGAGGAATAGGAGTAACGTCTTTAATCATAGTTACTTCGAGTCCTGCTGTCTGAAGCGCACGGATAGCTGCCTCACGTCCCGAACCGGGACCCTTGACGTAAACTTCAACGGTCTTCATTCCGTGGTCAACCGCAACCTTAGCAGCGGTCTCGGCAGCGGTCTGAGCTGCGAACGGAGTTGATTTCTTAGAGCCTCTGAAGCCCATTTCGCCTGAGCTTGCCCAAGAAACCGCATTACCTTGTACGTCGGTGATGGTCACGATAGTGTTATTGAAGGTGGATTGAATATGAGCTGCACCTTTGTCGATATTTTTGCGTTCACGACGCTTGCGAGAAGCAGCGCCTTTTGCTGTTGCTTTGGTAGCCATTTACTAATCCCTCCCTTATTTCTTCTTATTTGCAATAGTCTTCTTCGGACCCTTGCGTGTACGGGCGTTGTTCTTAGAGGTCTGACCTCTTACGGGCAAGCCCTTGCGGTGACGAATACCGCGGTATGAACCTATTTCGATAAGTCTCTTGATGTCAAATGCTGTATCGCGGCGAAGGTCGCCCTCTACCTTTACGTGATGGTCGATATACTCACGAAGCTTAGCGACATCTTCTTCGGTCAAATCCTTTACACGAGTGTCGGGATTTACACCTGTTGCTGCGATAATATCGCTTGCAGTTTTTCTGCCGATACCGTAGATGTATGTGAGGCCGATTTCGACTCTCTTATCTCTCGGTAAATCAACACCTGAAATACGTGCCATTTACAGTTGCACCTCCATTTTTGATGCGGCGGCAACTCTGACCGCCATTGAAAAAGCTTTTACAAAAAGAGCAAGCATCGTTGTTTAGATCTTTAACAACGATACGGGCAATCAGCCCTGGCGCTGCTTATGCTTCGGGTTTTCACAGATTACCATGACTTTACCCTTGCGCTTGATTATCTTGCACTTTTCGCACATTTTCTTGACAGAAGGTCTGACTTTCATTGGAATACCTCCTTAAAAAAGAACTTCTATTGTCTTGCTTACAAAGCGAAAATTTCGCTTATTTCGAACGCCATGTTATACGCCCGCGAGTGAGGTCATATGGCGACATTTCGACCGTCACCTTATCGCCCGGAAGAATGCGGATATAATTCATACGCAGCTTGCCGGAAATATGGGCTAAGATTTTGTGTCCGTTTTCAAGCTCAACCTGGAATGTTGCATTCGGGAGAGCCTCGACGACTGTACCTTCAATTTCTATCATATCCTGTTTTGACATAGCAGAAGCCTCACTAACTTTAATAATGCTTTTAGTCCTGAACCGAGAATTCGGGAAACCTCAGTTACGCTTGTGTTAAGATGAGCGGACCGTTTGCGGTTATCGCCACGGTGTGCTCGAAATGAGCTGATAGCTTTCCGTCTTTTGTTTTGACGGTCCAACCGTCGGGCATCTGTTTGATTGCCGCCGTGCCCTCATTTATCATAGGCTCAATGGCAATTACCATGCCCGGCAACAGGCGCACACCCCTGCCGGGAGTGCCGAAATTCGGTACGCTGGGATCCTCATGGAGTTTTGTACCTACGCCGTGACCGGTATACTCTCTCACGACGCCGTAGCCTCTGTCCTCGCAATAGCTTTGCACCGCGTGGCCTACATCACCGAGTCTGCCGCCAGCGACAGCCGCTTCGATGCCCTTATACAGGCTCTCTTTTGTGGTGTCGCACAGCCGCTTCGCTTCGTCGGAAACCTTTCCGGCAGCGAAAGTAGCGGCATTATCGCCGTTGTAGCCGTGAATTTTGGCGCCGAGGTCAATGCTGACTATGTCGCCCTCACGGATAACACGCTTTTTGCTAGGAATACCGTGAATGATCTCATCATTTATGGAAATGCATGCGGTGGCAGGGAATCCGTACAGATGCAAGAAATTCGGCTCAGCGCCATGTTTCTTTATATACTCATACGCGATGTGGTCAATCTCCCAGGTAGTAACGCCCGGTTTAACCGCCTCGCCTGCCACTTTTAATGCCTCCGCTGAAATACGGCAAGCTTCTTTCATAAGCTCGATTTCTTTCGCGGTTTTCAGCACTATCATGCTTAATCCTCCAATGCTTTGAAGGTGAGAGCTGTGGTATCTGCCACATCTTCCTGACCTTCCACTACGCGGAGAATGCCTTTCTTCTCGTAGTAACCCTTCAACGGTTCGGTTTGCTCATGATAGGTTTTAAGCCTGTCGAGTACCGTCTCGGGCATATCGTCCTTTCTCTGGACGAGCTTTTCGCCGCAGACGTCGCAAACGCCTTCCGTCTTTGGCTTTTTGTACTCGGTATGATAAGTTGCACCGCACTTGAGGCAGACTCTTCTGCCTGAAAGTCTTGCGGTTATCTTTTCGTCCGGTACGTAAATTTCGAGGACGCGGTCTATTCTGACACCCATCTTATCGAGAGCTTCGGCCTGAGGAATAGTCCTCGGGAAGCCGTCAAGGATGAAGCCGTTTTTGCAGTCCTCGGCCTTAAGTCTGTCTTCGATAATACCGATAACGACCTCGTCGGGGACGAGCTTGCCGGCATCGATATAGGACTTGGCTTTAAGTCCCATTTCTGTTTTAGCCGCCATCGCTTCACGAAGGATATTGCCCGTAGAAATGGCGGGAATCGAAAGCTTTGCACAGATTTTTTCAGCCTGTGTGCCCTTACCTGCGCCGGGGGCGCCGAGAAGTATAAGATTCATACTTTTCCTCCGTATCTTAATCAAGGAATCCCTTATAATGACGCATCATCATCTGAGACTCAAGCTGTTTAACCGTTTCAAGAGCAACGCCGACCATAATGATTATGGAAGTACCGCCGAGTGAAAGGTTTACCTGATGATGGAACGCACCCGTAATCTGTGAGAACAGAAGCGGGAAAAGCGCAACTACCGACAGAAGAAGAGCACCGAGCAATGTAAGTCTTGACAATATCTTGGTGATATAGTCCGACGTGGGCTTGCCGGGACGAATGCCGGGGATGGCACCGCTGTTCTTGCGGATGTTGTTCGCCATTTCGATGGGATTGTACTGAATGGCTGCATAGAAATATGCGAAGAATATAATCAACACAAAGTACATAATTCCGTATGCCCAATGAGTTGTTTCAAAAATCTTGAAGAAGCCTGCCCAGAAGCCGCCCTCTTTAACTGTGACAAACATCTGAATTGTAGGCGGAAGAGAAAGAATGGACGAAGCGAAGATTATGGGAAGAACGCCGCACATATTTACCTTAATCGGAATGTGAGTGCTCTGACCGCCGTACATCTTGCGTCCTACGACTCTCTTAGCGTACTGAACGGGAATTCTTCTTTCGGCGTTGTCCATCCATACTATGAAGCCTATCATAAGTATGAGTGATACAAACGCTATGGGAGCAAGTGCATAGTAAGCACCGCCCTTATCCATATAGGAGTAGAGGCTGTATAACGTGGTAGGCATTCTTGAAACGATACCTGCGAAAAGGATTATTGAAATACCGTTGCCGATACCCTTTTCGTTGATCTGCTCGCCGAGCCACATAATGAGTGAAGCACCGGCAGTGTAGCAGAAAATAATCGTTATAGCCTGAAGCACTGCGAAGAAGCCGGTAATTTTGTTGCCGTCTGCATCGAGTGAGAGGTAGTTCTGAGAACGGATATAGAAGTAATAAGCCGTGCTCTGCATAAGTGCAAGAACTACCGAAGAATACCTCGTTATAGTGGAAATCTTTTTGCGGCCCTCTTCGCCCTCTTTTGCGAGTCTTTCAAGAGCCGGGATAGCTACTGTGAGCAATTCAATGATGATTGATGCATTGATGTACGGGGTAATCGACATTGCGAACAGTGTACCGTAGTTAAAAGCATCACCTGTCATCATACTAAGGTATGTCATAAAGTTGTTTGCGTTCTGATCAGAGATGAGTCCACCGCTGATATTGACAAACGGGACGGGAAGCGCGGCACCGAGTCTGAATATAAAGACGATAAGTGCCGTAAAGAGCATCTTTTTGCGAAGATCCGCAATCTTCCACGCGTTTATGATCGTTTTAAACACCCTTAGATCACCTCAGCCTTTCCGCCGGCTGCTTCGATCTTCTGCTTAGCCGAGTCGGAATAAGCATTAACCTTAACAGTAAGCTTTTTGCTGATTTCGCCGTTTCCGAGAATTTTAACACCGTCAAGAGCCTTTTTAACAAGACCCTTTTCGATCAATGCGTTTACATCAACGACTGCGCCGTCTTCAAACGCCTTGTCAAGAGCTGATACATTAACAGCAGCGATTTCCTTAGCGAAGATATTGTTGAATCCTCTCTTGGGAATACGTCTCTGTAAAGGCATCTGGCCGCCTTCAAATCCGGGGCGCATACCTCTGCCTGCGCGAGCCTTCTGACCCTTATGGCCTTTGCCCGCTGTCTTACCCTGACCGGATGCAGGACCTCTGCCGATACGCTTTACAGCCTTCTTGGAGCCCTCTGCCGGTGAAAGTTCGTGCAATTTCATTTTCGCACCTCCTTACGCTTTCGTGACCTCGATAAGATGAGAAATCTTCTTTATCTTACCCTGTGTCTGCGGGTTGTCGGGCTGTGTTGCCTTGTCCCCGATCTTACGAAGACCAAGGGAAGAAGCAGTAGCAATCTGGTCTTTTTTGCTTCCGATAAGGCTCTTAACGAGCTTTACTTCTAAATTTGCCATTGTAAGCCCTCCCTTAATCTAATATTTCTTTAACTGTTTTGCCACGTACGGCAGCAACTTCATCAGCATTGCGAAGCTTTGAAAGTCCGTCGATAGTAGCTCTTACTACGTTGCAGGGGTTGTTAGAACGAAGAGCCTTCGATCTGATGTCTCTGATGCCGACTGTTTCAACAACGGCACGTACGGGACCGCCTGCGATAACGCCGGTACCGGGAGCAGCGGGTTTAAGAAGAACTACGCCTGCGCCGAATTTACCGGTGATCTCATGGGGAATTGTCGTTCCTTTGAGAGCAACATTGATAATGTTCTTTTTAGCGTCCTCGATACCCTTGCGGATAGCATCCGGAACCTCGCCGGATTTGCCTATACCGAAGCCGACTCTGCCTTTACCGTCGCCAACAACCACAAGAGCGGAGAACTTGTATATGCGTCCGCCCTTAACGGTCTTGGATACACGGTTGATAGTAACGACTCTCTCCTGAAATTCCTGCTCTGCGGAATCGTTTTTATAAGCCATTTCTTTGTTCTCCTTTCTTAGAAGTTGAGGCCGCCCTCACGGGCGCCTTCGGCGAGAGCAGCAACTCTGCCGTGATATACGTAACCGCCGCGGTCAAAAACAACGTCTTTGATGTTCTTTTCTGCGGCTCTTTCTGCCAACTTTTTGCCGACTGCTTTCGCAGCGTCAATGTTTCCGCCGTAATCCTTAAAATCCTTCTCGGTCGTTGACGCAGAAACGAGTGTAACACCGTTTACGTCGTCAATGAGCTGAGCGTAGATGTTCTGAAGTGAACGGAAAACATCAAGGCGAGGACACTCAGCTGTTCCGGAGATCTTTGAGCGGACTCTTGTGTGGCGTTTAAGTCTTGCCTTTTTGCTGTCAGGCCTTGTAACCATTTAAAACACTCCTTTTTATTTTCCGCCTTTACCGGCTTTACCTTCTTTGCGGCGGATATGCTCGTCAGCGTATTTGATGCCCTTGCCCTTATAAGGCTCCGGCGGACGCTTTTCGCGAACTTCGGCTGCGAACTGACCTACCTGCTGCTTGTCGGGACCGGAAATTACGATTTTATTGGGTGCCGGTACCTCTATTGTGATACCGTCAACCTCGGGAACGATTACCTGATGTGAATAACCGATATTCATAACAAGGTCGCTTCCCTGCTTAGCTGCACGGTAACCTACACCGTTTATCTCAAGCTCCTTCTTGAAGCCGTCGGTAACGCCGACAACCATATTGTGGATAAGAGTACGGGTAAGACCGTGAAGTGATTTATTAAGGTTTGACTCGTCGGGACGAGTAACTACGATTTCGCCGTTTTCCATGGCGACGTTCATATTGCTGTGTACGGTTCTGGTAAGAGTACCCTTGGGGCCCTTAACGGTAACAGTACTGCCGTCAATAGTAACGTCAACGCCAGCGGGAATGGCAATCGGATGTTTGCCGATTCTTGACATACTGAAACCTCCTTACCAGATGAATGCGAGAACCTCGCCGCCAACATTGGCCTTGCGAGCTGCTCTGTCAGTCATAACGCCCTTTGAAGTTGAAAGGATAGCAACGCCGAGGCCCTTCATGACCTTAGGCATATCCTCACAGTTTGTGTATATACGCAGACCGGGCTTTGATACTCTGCGAATACCGGTGATGACAGACGATTTGTTGGGACCGTATTTGAGATCCATCTCAATGATGCCCTGCTTGCCGTCTTCAACAACCTTAAAGCTCTTTATATAGCCCTCATCAACAAGAATCTGAGCAATCGCCTTCTTCATGTTAGATGCGGGAACGCTCACCGTTTCATGCTTAGCAGAATTCGCGTTGCGGATTCTTGTAAGCATATCACCGATGGAATCAGTAATTTGCATACTGTTTACCTCCTTTGCAATTGCTCGTAATTACCAGCTGGCCTTCTTGACGCCGGGTATCTGACCCTTGTGAGCTAACTCACGGAAGCAGATACGGCATACTCCGTACTTGCGGAGATAAGCATGCGGCCTACCGCAGATTTTACATCTGTTGTACTGTCTTGTTGAATACTTAGCAGGAGAAGCCTGCTTAACCTTCATTGATTTCTTTGCCACTGTTTATCCCTCCTTATTTGGCGAACGGAGCGCCCATGAGCGTAAGCAGCTCTTTGGCTTCTTCGTCGGTTTCGGCAGTCGTTACGAAGCAAATGTCCATACCGCGAACTGCGTCTATCTTATCGTACTCGATTTCGGGGAATATGAGCTGCTCTTTAATACCCATAGCATAGTTGCCTCTGCCATCGAAAGAGTTGCCGTTGATTCCTCTGAAGTCACGAACTCTCGGAAGAGC